>LFST01000019.1:8200-17030 GCA_001513185.1 Candidatus Fermentithermobacillaceae bacterium DTU015 | reverse complement strand
CAGTTGCTTGATAAGGTGCTTCACCGGTTACTTCATCCAACCGCACTGCTGCGCCCTTAAGTTCGAGAAACACCTGCTTACCCATAAGATATCGCCTGTAGTCAAATTCGCCGGGATTCATGGCACGCGCCGGTATGCTGAACTTACCCCTCACCACCACAAAGTCACCGGACGCCAATCCGGCCCCGCCATCATATAAGTAAACACTTACCTTAAGGCCCTTGTACCTGGCGTTGTAGCTGGGAAAACCCTTGTGCTTGGAGTTGTACTCGGAGTCGTGCTTTAGGTTGTGGCCGACAAAGCACCACAGTTCCCCTGTGAACCTTGTGCCGCTGTCGGTCTCTCTCGGATTATCTACAAGCCGGACCAACACAATGGGGGACCCGGTCCGGGCTTGCTCAAGTACAAGATATTCTGCGTCAGAGATCCTCCTAGCCCAAAGCGACTCTCGGAAGCTTCCTGCCATAAAGCCGGCTACAAGCAGCATCAGTACAACCAAAGGGCGGCGGTCCAAAATGAAGCCAAAGCGCGGTGCTGAATCCGCCGAAGGACCCACCTCCGGGATCATCCCGACGCCCTGTCCTGAACCGGCAAGCATACCCATGTTGCACCCAAACCCGAAGCACCGGGCCGGGCCTGAGGGCAGAGCGCGGCATGGGTTGCGACTGATTCCAAGAACCCAGATAAGACAAGCAACCACTGCCACAAACAGCAACGCCCAAACGAGAGGCTTTACGGGAAAAGGTTGGTATGTAGCCCCTATCAAGAAGCCTATGGCAGGCCAGAGCAGCGGCCTCCTGTGTCGCCTGAGCAATACCTGTAGCCGGAAACCCTGTTTCACACAGTCTTGCGGGCCGCTGCCTGAACCGCTTCCGATTGCAACTCGCCGGGAGCAGGAGTACGAACTATCGCCAAAACCGGTCTCACAAAAACCAGGCGGTGCCATAATCTGACATTATAGATTCTACGGCACCGCCTGAGTTCCTTCCATATTATGTTAATTTAGCTACCGCAGGGCACGCCGCCCTTGAGCGGGCTTTCCCACTCAGTTGATCTGCCCACTCGGTTGATTTTCCACTAAGAAGCCCTGCTGGTCAGAAGCCACGAAGCCACCCTGGCTGGCCTGCTTGACTTCTCAACCTCTCCTTAAGCTATCAAGCCCTCGCTCCACTCCACACTCTGGGGTGTCGTGTGTGACAAGTCGTCGTGTGTGACAGGTGAAGCCTATGCGGGCTGCTCAATCGCTCTTCAATTACTCTCAATCGCATCTTAATCGCTCCTTAAGGCCTCCACCGGCTGGAGCTTCGCCGCCCGCAGGGCGGGATATATGCCGAAAATAAAGCCTACGAGCACCGCAAATCCAAACGCTATGCCTATCGAGGCGGGAGATACTGCAGTCTTGGGTCCGAGCCTGGCAACTAACCGGGACCCTCCAATACCCGCAAGCACACCGGCTATGCCACCGATTGAGCAAAGGAAAGCCGACTCAAACAAGAACTGGAGCAGTATCTGGGATTGTCTGGCACCGAGGGCTTTGCGCAACCCGATTTCTCTCGTACGCTCGGTAACCGCCACCAGCATGATGTTCATCACGCCTATGCCCCCGACCAGCAAGGACACTCCGGCAATCGCACCTAACATCAAGGTCATGGTCCTGGTGGATTCCTGAACCTGCTCGAGCATGGACTGCTGAGTCCAGATCCACACTGCATCAGGCCCGTACCTGGCCTCGAAGATCCGCTGTACCGTAAGCTGCACCGCCTCGACGGTATCCCTGCTCTTGGCTTTGAGCAGTACCTCGTCTACCCTGTCGGTGCCCCTCCGCCGCATGGCTACGGTGATCGGCACGTGGATCATATGGTCGACCCCGTCACCCAGGTACTCGCCTTTTTCGTCCAACACGCCGATGATCTCAAAGGGCTCCTGGTCAATGTATATATACTTACCTACCGGATTACGGCCGGCAAACAGGTCTTGCATAACCCGCCAGCCTATCACCGCTACAGGACGGGCGATTTCCACTTCAACCGCGGTAAAGAACCTGCCCGTGTAAAGGTCGTGGCTCCGTATATGCGGGAAGTTCTCAGTTACACCCTGGACAGACCAGTAGCCTTCTTTTCCTTCGTAAGTCACCCGGCCGCCCCACCAAAGCTGGCATAGCGCGCCTTCCAGGTCAGGCACCCTTTGCATCAGTTCGTCTATCTGGTCCAGGGTAAGCCTCACATCCCAGCGCTGTACATACAGCCTGAGGATATTAGTCCCTATGCTCTCAAAACTCTCAATTACTTCTCTCCGGGCGCCTTCGCCTACCGACACCAGGGCGATGACCGAAGCCACCCCTATGATCACACCGAGCATCGTAAGAGCGGACCGCAGTTTGTTCGTTGTGAGTCCCCGCAAAGACACACTGAAAAGGTCAGACAGTTTCACGACATCCCCTCCTAATGAAAGGCCACTCCCATGCCGGTAACACTAGTAACCGTACGGATAGATTCCGCCGCCTCCACCTGCCTGGTCAGGGTCTTTGCTCATGGCCACAACTACTTCCTGTCCTTCCTCAAGGCCGCTCAGGATCTCGGCATATATTTCGTTCATGGCGCCCACTTCTACCTCAACAGGTTTCCTAGTATTGCCGTCTTTGATATCGGCAAACCACTTGTCGCCCTCTTTGTAGAGCGCTTCCACAGGACAAAGTAGCACATCGTCTTTCTTAGATACGAAAATCTGAGCGGTTGCATGCATATAGGGACGCAAGTATCCCGGATTAACAACCTTGATGGTAACACCGAAAGCTGCCAGGCCATCCTGGGGATTGCCTGACAAACCTACCTTGGACACTACACCTTCTACCAGCTGCCTGCCCTGGGGGCCCCACACTTCTATCTGAGCTATTTGCCCCTCTTGGATCTTGGGCAGGTCTATCTCATCAACCTGCAGCTGCAAGTTCATCTCGTTGTAATTGGATATCCTGCACAGGGCAGTGCCCTTTGCTATGGCCTGGCCCTTTTGCACGTTCTGAGACATGACCACGCCATCAATCGGGCTGACGATTTCCAAGCTGCCAAGCTGGCTCTTCTTTTCCTCAAGTTGAAGCAGGAGGCTCTTGAACTCAAGCTGGGTTTGCATGGCTGCCAGGAGTGCTTCGCCCGGTTCGAACTCGAGAATCGGGTCGCCGGCTTTTACCAAAGCACCGTCCTTAACAAACACTGCTTTCACCGTGCCTGAGAGCGACGAGTATACAGTCTCTTCAACGCCGTAGGAGGTTATCTCTGCCCTCTGCTGGATATCGCCTGAAGGAGCGTGGATAAGCAAGGTTCCCGTGTCGCCCACCTTCAGCAAACCGGGGTTTTGCATCTCAACCCATACTTCGTAGTAATAGGTGGACTCACCGGCAATAGGCGTGGGATCGGCTTCTACCACCACACCGGGATCCATGCCTTCAAACCTGTCAGGCATGAAGGTGGTCTTCTGGCCCACTTCCACCTTGTCAAACAGGGGTTTTGGCAAAAGCAGCTGGACCCTGAGGACGGAATTGTCCACCACCCGGCATATGATCCCTGGGGAAGCAGCACCGGGCTTGGCTGTAAGCCCTGCAATCCTGCCTGAGATCGGGCTGCGTACCACAAGCGCCGCTTCAGGTTCTACATCAGCCACTTCGTCCGGAGACACACCGAATTCTTTCGCAAGTTTTACCCTTTCCTGCTCTATTTGAATCTCAAGCTTCCTTATCTCCATTTCGAGTGAACCCGCGTCCACTGTGGCAAGCACTTGCCCCGCCGAAACTTGCTGGCCTGGTTCAAAGAACACTTCCTTGACGACACCTTGGGCTCCGGATATCGCATCCTGCTCCTCGCTAGCCATGAGGTTGCCCCAGCCTCTCACCATCACTTCCAATTCACCGCGGATGACAGGCTTGGTGACCATCACGAGTTTGCCTTTGTCACCTCCGGAAAGTGCCTTGACTCCCCAGTAGCCCACAGCTGCAATCACAAGTATGATGACGGTAATAGTAATCCACTTCTTGCCTTTCTCCCAAAACCGATCCATGGAATCGCCCCTCTCCCGATCTACCGGTAGATACATATTCCCTTTAGGGTCTCTTTAGGGTCATGCCTCGGCGTTTGTGTGAGCCCGCTGACCAACACGATAATCAATACGATCAGGTCTGTTGCCGGTCTCAAGTGCGCCTGGTTCTTCCACCTATGACGAATGGTTCTTCCAGTTTGTTCCCTCGTTTGTTACCTCGTCTATTTCCTCCGTTATCAGGTTCAAGCTACCCTTCTTAGCCCTGCAAACCGGTCCTTCTCCGGATCTTACTAACTAATTGTAGCAACTGAAAGGTTAGTTGTGCGATAGGATGAAGCAGGATAGACGCATGGTGTAGCCGAATGAATCATGTGAGCCAAGGCGAAAACCGTCGCAAAGGCAAACTCGTGAAACTTGTGATCATACATTTCTCACCAGATCCTTTGGTAAAGCGGCAAACTTCGCAGGCTAACGCTCCAAAGAAAGAGGGAGAGACCATCATGATCTTCATATGTTACCCGAGATGCACTACCTGCCAAAAGGCAAAGAAGTGGCTGCAGGAAAACGGGGTGGCCTTCGTAGAAAGGCATATCAAAGACGACAACCCTACAGTTGAGGAATTGAAAGAGTGGCACAGAATCAGCGGGCTCCCGCTCAAGAGGTTTTTTAACACCAGCAGCCAGCAGTACAGGCAGCTCAAGCTCAAAGACAAGCTGCCGTCGATGAGCGAGGACGAGCAATATGAGCTGCTGGCATCAGACGGCATGCTTGTAAAGCGTCCGATTCTCGTAGGCGACGGCTTTGTTCTCGTAGGCTTCAATCAAACCGGTTGGCAAGAGGCGCTCGGAATTGGATAACCAAGTAACCGTTGTCACTTGATCCAATCGGGGCTTCTTTAAGGGAGGTGAAAAACAGCAAAGACAGCAATAAACCAATTTTCACAAGGAGACAGGCATTTAGCCATATCGACTTAGCCCATTATAAGTATAATAGTTGATAGAATAATCAAGAAGAAAGAGGAGGTCTACTCATGCAGGGTGATCCGAAACTTATTGAAACCCTAAACGCTTTGCTGGCTGACGAACTTGCGGCTATTAACCAGTACATAGTGCATGCTGAAATGGCTGAGGACTGGGGCTACGGCAAGCTGCATGAAAGCTTTGAGAAGCGGGCACTAAAGGAAATGATTCATGCGGAACAGCTCATCGGCAGGATTCTGTTCCTCGGCGGAAAGCCCATTGTAACCGAACTTACTGAAATCAAGATCGGTGAAGACGTCCCGCAGCAACTTGAATTTGACCGTGAGGCCGAAGCAAGGGCGATCAAAGCTTACAACGACGCCATCAAGCTCGCAGCCGAAGTAGGCGACAATGCAACCAAGGATCTTCTACAGGACATTCTAAACGACGAAGATGAACATATGGACGAGCTTGAAGAGCTCTTGGATCAGATTGAGCAGATGGGTCTACCTATATTCTTGACCACTCAAGTTGGATGATGAGTCCTTCTAGGCAAACAAAAGCAAGATAGGCAAAAGCGTATTGAAGGGGCTGTAGTGATACAGCCCCTTCAACTTTGCAAAACAAATTCACCCGGGAGGAGGCCCCCCGGGTGAGTTCCACTTAAATCCAGCAGATGGATTAGTAATCGAAATCAGGGTTGGGATAAGGAGGTGTCTTCTCCTTCTCGGGCTTTTCGGCCACAACCGCCTCTGTGGTCAGCAGCATGGACGCGACAGATGCGGCGTTCTCAAGGGCTGAACGTGATACCTTGAGCGGGTCGACGATTCCATGCTTGGCTACTTCCACAAATTCCTCGGTTACTGCGTTGAGGCCCCAACCCTTCTTGTCGCTGCTCTTTACCTTCTCGACCACGACCGAGCCCTCAAGCCCTGCGTTTTCGGCAATCTGACGAAGGGGTTCCTCGAGAGCCCGCTTGACGATCATGGCACCTACCTTCTCGTCGCCTTCCAGCTCGAGCTCGTCGATGACGCTCATCACGTTGATGTATGTGACTCCGCCACCAGGCACCATACCTTCCTCAACTGCAGCTCTGGTAGCAGCCAGGGCGTCCTCGAAGCGATGCTTCTTGTCCTTGAGTTCGGTCTCAGAAGCAGCGCCGACCTTGATGACTGCTACGCCGCCTGCCAGCTTGGCGAGCCTTTCTTGCAGCTTCTCGCGGTCGTAGTCAGAATCGGTCTCCTCGAGTTCGCGCCTGATCTGGTTGATCCTGGCCTCGATGGCTTCCTTGGTACCCTTACCCTCGACGATTGTGGTCTTCTCCTTGGAGACCCGGACCCTGGCAGCTTCGCCGAGCATATCGAGGTCCACGTTCTCCAGCTTGACGCCGAGGTCTTCAGAGATGAACTGTCCGCCGGTAAGCGCTGCAATGTCGCCGAGCATTGCCTTTCTCCTGTCACCAAATCCAGGAGCCTTGACAGCGCAGATGGACAGGGTTCCCCTGATCTTGTTGAGCACCAAGGTGGCAAGGGCTTCGCCCTCAACATCCTCAGCGATAATCAGCAGTGACCTGCCGGCTCTTGCTACCTTTTCGAGCAAGGGAAGGAGGTCTGCAACTGCGGAGATCTTCTTTTCGTAGATAAGGATGAACGGGTTCTCCAGCTCGGCTTCCATTGCGTCGGTATCGGTCACGAAGTAGGCTGACAGATATCCTCTGTCAAACTCCATACCTTCTACCACTTCTACAGTGGTGTCGGTACCCTTTGATTCTTCTATGGTAATGACGCCGTCTTTACCCACTTTGTCCATGGCGTCAGCGATAATCTCTCCGATTTCAGGATCGTTACCGGAAATAGAGGCGATGTGTGCAATGTCCTGCTTGTCTTCAACGGGGGTTGCCAACTTCTTCATCTCTTCGACTACGCGGGCAACTGCCTTGTCGATACCACGCTTGATGAATACAGGGTTGGCACCTGCAGCCACGTTCTTGAGCCCTTCCTTGACCATTGCCTGGGCCAGAACGGTAGCGGTGGTGGTTCCGTCGCCCGCTACGTCGTTGGTCTTAGAGGCTACTTCGCGGCACAGCTGTGCCCCCATGTTCTCAAAGGGGTCTTCCAATTCGATTTCCTTTGCGACAGTAACCCCGTCCTTGGTGATAACAGGCGAACCAAACTTACGGTCGAGAACTACGTTTCTTCCCTTTGGCCCCAAGGTAATTTTGACCACGTTTGCAACAGCGTCGACTCCAGCCATAAGGGCCTTACGCGCATCACCGTGGTACTTGATAATCTTTGCAGGCACTTAACGATTCCCTCCTTAAGAGATTTGCTTGTATACGTGTACAATCTCTGTGCACGGTCTCTGGTTTAAGAGATTTCGTAAGTAAGCTTAGGCATCGGTCCTAATCGCAAGGATGTCGCTTTCTCTGACGATCAAGTATTCCTCGCCGTCAATCTTAACTTCAGTGCCGCTGTACTTGGAGTAAATGACGCGGTCGCCAACCTTGACTTCAGGCTCCAGCTTGGTGCCGTTTTCGAGGATTCTGCCGGGACCGACAGCGATGACTTCTCCTTCTTGAGGCTTATCTTTAGCAGTGTCAGGCAAAACGATACCGCCTTTGGTCTTCTCTTCTGCCTGGACAGGTTTGAGGACTACGCGATCTGCGAGCGGCTTAAGAACCAAAATGAACCCCCCTTATGTTATTGGCTGACAAATCCTTCTTGTTAGCACTCTCCCTTGGTGAGTGCTAACACTGAGGATTATTATATGGATCGACAATACTAATTGTCAACGTTTTCTTCAATGTCCATTCATTTGCTATGGTAAGTGTTGTAGCATACAGAGGAAAGCATTGTGAATGCGTCTGCCTAAGACGGCCGATCCGGCCGGTCCGCCCGGCGTGAGGCGTAAGAGGAACCGGGCTTCTTGCGTAAGGCGTAAGAGGAACCGGGCTTCTTCCACCGGTAGATTATCTTACGGTTATCAGAGGTTCAATTTTGGAATACGTGGCTTCCCCTATTCCAGATACCTTCTTGATATCTTCCTTCCGGTCAAAGGGTCCTCGCTGGCTACGAAACTCAATTATCGCCGCGGCCTTTGCGGGCCCGATTCCAGGAAGAGCCTCCAGTTCACGGGCGGTTGCTGTGTTTATGTTGATGGGAAAAGATACCCCCGCTGAAGCTGAGCCGCTCCCTGTCCTGCTTGAACCATACCCTGAGCCGCCTGTTCCGTATCCTGACCCTTGTCCCGGCGAACTTGTTCCGGCTACCGGACTACCGGACCCAGAAAACTCACCCTTCTTTGGCACATATATCTTATCCTGGTCGTACAGTATACCCGCAAGGTTCAGGTAGTCCAGGTCTGCATCTTCCAGGGGAACCGCCAGCTCCAAGGCTTCATAAAGCCTCTGTCCCTGCTTGAGTTTGTACACGCCTGGCGCTTCTACGGCGCCGGCTATGTGGACAAAGATCACATTATCGTCTTCTTCAGGCAAATCGCCGGCACTGCCAGCATCCGGGGAATCCCTGCCGGCTGCCTGGCGTCCTTGGACATCCCCGTGAGGCGTCGGATCTGGGTGCCCTGTTTGGCCGGCTTGATCAGTCTGACCTGGGTGATCAGCCTGACCTGGCTGACCCGGGCCTATCTCCAAATCCCCCCAGGCAGGATTGTCTTCAGGGGTAAGCACAAGTTCGTCACCTGATGGAAATATGCCGCGCCACCACAGGCTGGCGGCTCCCACAAGCAAGAGAAGGCATATGGCGTAGATTATCAAATCCAATCGGCGGTTCATGACAATATACTACCACAATTGCCATAATCTAACAAGCGGAAGCTCATTCCCAACG
>LFST01000019.1:5752-8174 GCA_001513185.1 Candidatus Fermentithermobacillaceae bacterium DTU015 | reverse complement strand
CTTGGTAACTATGTTCACCAGCTTATCCTTCACAACGATCACTTTGGCGATCTTATTCTCCGGTTCAGGCCCCAGCATCTTCGCAATCCTCTCCGACGCAAGCGCCTTTTCAGTAACCACGTCGTCGCTGGAACCGGCCTCAACCTGGATGCGGTCCCTGACCTTGCCGTTTACCTGCACCACTATGGTCACGACTTTCTCTGCAACCAAGTCGGGGTTGTAGTCAGGCCAGCCTGCCTCTTCCACCGTGCCCTCGTAGCCAAGCCGTTCCCACAGTTCATGGGCTATGTGCGGGGCAAACGGCGCAAGCAGTTTCACCAGGGTTGACTTGGCTTCGGCCAGTGCCGCTTCACTCTGTGCTTCCTTGGGCAGCCTCTGATACCTGCCAATGTAGTTGGAGAACTCCATGAGCTGAGACACTGCCGTGTTGAGTGCCCACCGCTCCAGATCTTCAGTTACCTTCTTGATGCTCTGATGGGTTATCCGGAGCAGCCCCTCGGTGAAAATCCCGCCGCCAGGCGCCTCATTGGCATCAGCATGTTCGCCGGCAGGATCGCCCACAAGCTGCCTCCAAACCCTGCGCAGGAACCTGTTGGCACCCTCGACCCCTCTGTCAGACCATTCTAGGTCCCTCTCAGGAGGTGCGGCAAACATCATGAACACCCTGATGACATCAGCGCCGAATTTTCCGACTATCTCATCGGGCGAAACTACGTTGCCCTTGGACTTAGACATCTTGGCGCCGTCTCTCACCACCATGCCCTGGGTAAGCAGGTTCTTGAAAGGCTCGTCAACGGGAACCAGGCCTGCATCGTACAGGGCTTTTGTGATGAACCTTGCATACAGCAGGTGCATGACCGCGTGCTCTACCCCGCCGATGTAGAGGTCTACGGGACTCCAGTAATCCACAGCAGCCTTGGCAAAAGCCTCGTCTGTGTTGTGGGGGCTGGCGTACCGGAAGAAGTACCACGACGAACACACAAACGTGTCCATGGTGTCGGTTTCCCGCTTGGCAGCCTCGCCGCACACGGGGCAGGTTGTATTCAGAAATTCTTCATGCCTTGCCAAAGGCGAAGGCCCTTCGGCCCTAACCTGCAGCCCCAATGGCAAAATCACAGGCAGATCCTCTTTGGGGACCGGCACTGTACCGCACTTAGGACAGTAGATTATGGGAATGGGCGCACCCCAGTACCTTTGCCTGGATATCAGCCAGTCCCGCATCTTGTAGGTAACCTTGCCCCGGCCTATGCCGTTTTCCTCCAGGTACTTGGTAACCTGCGCCCGCCCTTCCTCACTGCCGAGGCCGGTAAACGGGCCTGAGTCTACCATGATCCCGGGATCCACGTAAGCGGTTTCCATCTCCTCAAGCCTGAGGCTCTGATCTTGGTTTTGGATCACTATCTTGATGGGCAGCCCGTATTTCTTGGCAAAATGGAAGTCCCTCTCGTCGTGGCCGGGTACTCCCATGACAGCGCCTGTGCCGTACTCGTAGATTACGTAATTGCCTATCCAGATAGGCACCTTGTCCCCTGACACCGGGTTGGTTGCGTAAGCGCCTATAAAGACGCCTTCTTTCTCCATAGTCTCGGCGGTCCGGTCAATCTCAGACATCTTGCTCACTTTGTCGATGAATGCCCTCACCGGGGCTTCGTACTCTGTACCCTGGATGAGTTTCTCCACCAACGGGTGTTCCGGGGCCAGCACCAGGTAGGTAACACCGTAAATCGTGTCCTGGCGCGTGGTAAACACCGGGATCTTCTCGTTGTTGGGCCCGATGAAGTCAATCTCTGCCCCTTCGCTCTTGCCAATCCAGTTGGCCTGCATAGTCTTGACATGCTCAGGCCATCCGTCGAGTTTGTCCAGGTCAGACAAGAGCCGCTCGGCATAATCGGTTATCTTGAAGAACCACTGGTCCATCCTCCGCCTTTCCACCAGGGAGTCGCAGCGCCAGCACTTGCCTTGCTCCACCTGCTCATTGGCTAAGACGGTGTGGCACTTGGGGCACCAGTTGGCCGGCGCCGTCTTCTTGTAGACCAGCCCGCGTTCGTATAGCAGCAAGAACAGCCACTGGGTCCACTTGTAGTACTCGGGGAAGGCTGTAGTGACTTCCCTGGACCAGTCGTAACTGAAGCCCATTCGTTTGAGCTGCTCCCTCATATGGGCTATGTTATCCCACGTCCACTTATCCGGCCTGATGCCTCGGTTGATTGCAGCATTTTCCGCAGGCAGCCCAAAAGAATCCCAGCCCATGGGATGGAGCACGTTGTATCCCCTCGCCCGCTTGTAACGGGCGATTACGTCCCCGATGGTGTAGTTCCTCACGTGGCCTACATGGAGTTCCCCTGACGGGTATGGGAACATCTCAAGCAGATAATATTTGGGCTTGGACGGGTCTTCGGTAACCACAAAGGTCTCGTTGTCC
>LFST01000019.1:0-5660 GCA_001513185.1 Candidatus Fermentithermobacillaceae bacterium DTU015 | reverse complement strand
CCAGTATGGCTTCTGGCTCCACGGTTCTTGGCTCCACGGTTCCTTTCGTCCGGCATAATCATGTACCTCCTGCTTCAAAATTCCTGTTGACGATTCCGCCTATTCACCCAAAGCTTGGATAAACTCGAACCAGGCTAATAAAGATAAAACCCTCATCCAAGGGACGAGGGCTCTTTGGCTTCATCGCGGTACCACCCTGGTTCGGCTTATCACCGGGCTGCATCTTGATCATGCTGATGGGCAGCTGGTCCTGTTCTAGCCATCAGTCGCCGGGGCATCAGTGATCTGGCCTGCTACCCAGCAGTCATCATATATTCATCGGCCCCATGTGATAAACCGCACTCTGAGCGCTTAACGCGCGCATCACGTGTGCCGCTACTGGGCTCTCCCAGACGCAGGTGCCAAGTGCTTGCGGTTGTCGTTGCCGTTATGTTTGCCGTTACTCAGGCCTGGCACCCTAACCCGATAATCGCTGCATCCTAAGCCGTTCGCAACACATGCTCCGGGACGAGTTCGGAATCTTCCGCGGTACCGGGCTCCCACCTGCCCCCGGCTCTCTTCACCGGGCTGGGATTCCTACTGCTTCCCTTCATCGCGTGTATACGGATTTTCATTTTGTACGGATTTAACGGATCCAGATTAATGGTTCCTGATTAATGGTTCAATATCAATGGATTTAACCAATGGATTTATATGATTATCTTATATGTCCGGCAATGATGCAATGGGTCGTAGACGGTTTGCCGATCGCCCGGATTATATGGTATGCCTCGCGTGAAGTCAACGTAACCGGCGATGGCCTAAGATGGAGGGCTGTCCGGCGATGTCAGGCTAGCCTGGTCTGAAATTGATCAGCTCTTCTCAGGCCTTGGTCAAATACAAGCCAGCCCGCACCACGATAGGTCCTTGCCGGCTACAATCTAGCCAATTCCAAACCTGTTCTGCTCAGAAACTTACCACCTCTAGCCTGTGATTGGTTCGAATTAAGTCAGCCACCGTGCTTTTGGGCTGAAACTGGTCCCATATCGTCCACTTCCAAGCCGCACCTGGCCGGGGATTGACCGGTCGAAGACGGGAGCTGGTCTGAAATTGCCCACTCCGGGCTCCCGGATTTCACGGGTGGTTAAGAATCTTCCACTGTCAACACAAGCCTGGCCCAAACCTGACCGGTTCAACCACAAGATCGGCTAAGAATTGACCACATCGGTGCTCAGGCAAGTCCAGACCGGTAAAAAACAGGCCGGTCCCGGTCAGAACCTGGTCTGGAACCGACCGGAACCGGCAGTATCTTGGTCAAAAATTGCCCAACACGGTACCCGAAACCAGAGGGATTTCCCGGTCCGGTTTCGCCCTGCTTATTCCAGCTTGACTGTCTCAGTCACGCATCCGGCCCTGTCACCTCTTACTTTGATAGTGACCTCCGTGCCCGGCTGTGCCTTTACAACCCAGCTTACCTTCTTAACCCTCTGATCCCCTGTGGCACGCGGAGTCCAATGGGAGAAGGCTGCCGTAGTCCCTGACCTGCCATCCAAATGTCCGATTTCCTGCTTGGTTTTGCCGATCACTTCGATACCTGCCGGTTCATCTTGGCCGTCCTGAGCACACGCATAGATCTCAGCAGTAAGAGGCTTAGCCTTCTTAAGTTCCAGTGCCTTGTGGCTGCCGTAGGTCGGCAAAAAGCCCACGTTCTTCACAACGGCGCTCACCTCGTAGACCCCGTCGCCCAAAGCCCGGTAACCCACGTCGTCTAGCACGAGCCTGGGGAGGGTCAGCGCTGCCCTGACGATGAACATGGTGTTCTTGTGGCATTCGGCTTCCAGGAACTTGTGCGGCGCATTCTGAATCACGTACTTCACATACCAACCGCCAATCTCCACTTCGCCCAGCTGAGGATGGTCAAACGGCCGCCAGTTTTCAAAGCCCTTGCCTGCCAATTCCCGGTCATTCCAGGCAAGCATCTTCAGGTAATCTTCTTCTTGTTCCTGGACCGACTTCTCCCTGGTGGGGAACTGGTGGATACCGGAACGCTGAGCCAGGTTCCATGTCTCGACGGTATAAGCCAGGATGCCCCGGTGGTCAAACAGCCAGTCGTCGAAGGCTCCCCTGCTATACCCTTCTCCGCCACCGTAGAATTCTTCGAAACAAGGCACGCAGGGGTAGCCTGTCTCCTCGGCACCCATTTCACCGATGGCAATCATCGCCTGGATGTCCTGGCGCGGGCTCTCTTTGGAGGAGTGGGCCCCGGGTACCCGCAGGATTACCCCGCCTGTGGTGTGATAGGTAAGGGCAAGGGAAATATTGGGATGGTTCACGATAAACTCTGCCACCGCCCGGGTCTCAGGCTCAGACAAGGGAAATTCGCCTGCGCCGGCCTGCTCGACCTCGGGCACCCAGCCGTAAGGGAAGTTGCGGTTAAAATCCAAACCCCACTTGGGCGGTGCATTCTTTATGGCGCCCTCGTCGTGCTCCCGCAAGAATCCTTCCACATAGACCCGGTAAAAGGTGCCTTCCTCTTCGTCAGGCGCCCTCCGCACCATTGCCCTGGGGTCTTTGGGAGACACCTTCCATTCGCCTGTGTCGTCCTTGACCCTCATGAAGAGAATATGCCCGTCTCCGTCCACGTCAGCGGGATACAAGCCCTCCAGGTCGTCAGGATTGGGGAAAGGATACGGCCTTGGAGCCGACCGCAAAGTCTCGGGGGTAGTAAGATATACCTCGGCGCCGTCAGGCGACACCCTGGGTATCACGTAAAGCGTGTTGCGCTTGAGCAGTCTGGTGACGCGTTCATCTTTACCGTAGTTTTCAAGGATGTACTTTATTGCATAAAGGTTTATCATCGAACCTGTGACTTCTCCGGCATGGAAGTTGCCGTCTATGTAAAGCGCGGGCTTTTCATCAGGGTTGCCTGTCCGCTTGTCTGAAAGGGTAACCACCCAGATATCCCTGCCTTCGCCGCTCTTGCCTGCCGAAGACAGCTGGGCAAGGTCCGGATACTTGCTTGTTATCGCTTTCAGGAACGATTCCATTTCGTCGTAAGTAAAATAATGGTCGAATTTTACATCTGCAGGATCCATGGTTCTCCTCCCCTCGCATTGGTTAGCCTGTTGTTCCGACTGCTACGAATGTGTTTGTGCCGATACTGGGCGCCCTGGTGGATGCTACAGTGTCTTGACCGGTGCGTTAGAAGCTGCGTCGGCATGTGCATACAGTCACATGTGCATACAAAGGCGCTCAGACTACGACTCAACTATTTGGTGACTCTAAATTCCTATTCTACTTCCCCATTGTGATACCTTCTGCCAAGCTTACATCCCGTGCCCTTTGCACCAGCCCGTCGCACATGCTCTTGAGGCTGGCCGTGCCAGGACAATCAGGCAACAGGCTGAGTTCCAGCCGGGCTGACTGGAGGAGCTTGCAAGCCACTTCGCCCGCCTGCCTCACATGTCCGCCGGATACAAGTTTGCTGCGAAGTTGGGGAATCCGGTGGTCGGGCACGGCTTTGTGTGACAGGCATTCAAGGATATCCCTGCCGCTCTCAGTTCCCATGGCGTATATCAGCGGTAAGGTAAGGATGCCGCGCCTGAGGTCGCTGAACACAGGTTTGCCCAAGGCTTCCCCGTCGGCCACGATATCCAGGATATCGTCGATTATCTGAAACGCAGTCCCCAGCTTTATCCCAAACCGCCATAGGCATTCTTGAGCCAAGAGAGGCGCCTTCGCTGCCATCGCCCCGGCTTTGCACGCGGCTGCTATGAGGGCAGCTGTCTTCCTCCCTGTTTGGTAGAAGTAATCGCCCACGGTCACATCTGGGTCGTAAAACCTGCTGTCCTGGGCAACCTCTCCCCTGCACATGAGCCCCACTGCGTCGCTCAGGCATGCTGCGATCCCCGGTCCGGCATGCTTGACCACAGTGCTGTTTGCTTGGGCGAAGAGATAGTCGCCGGCCAGCACTGCCGAATGGGTCCCCCAGGTAAGATGGAGCGCCGGCTTGCCCCGCCTGTGGGCCGAGCCGTCGATGATATCATCGTGGACCAGGGATGCCATATGGACCATCTCGAACGCGGCTGCAATGTCCGTGATCATGTCGAGCATCTTGTCGTCAAAATCTGCGTGTGACGGGAGCATTGTGGACGCCGGTCCGGGAGCTTTGGCACCCCTACCCCACTGCTCAGAGCCCGGCCCTTTGCGGAGTTGCCCATAAAGCCTTGAGCATGTAGGGCACCTTCTCTTGTCCAACACGTATGGAAGGCATGCATAGGAGCTTGAGATCACCAGTCTAGGCCTGAAAAACTTGCCTCTGGTGGACAAAAGCTGAGCCAAGATGGGCTTTAAGGGGCCTGAACCTTCCAGAATCCCGTTGAGTTTTGCCCGAACTGTTTGCTCGAGCTCCGCCAGCCGGAGGTTGTGGTAATCCGCGGCATGATGGCTAGGTTCATCCACCGGCATTTGAACACCCAGAGAACAAGAAAACTCCTGGTCCTGCCGCCTGTCGTCTAATCGGAGAGTTGTCACGGTCCCCCTTAGGGAGTCCCAGATATGCCTGTCGATTCTGTCTGTCCAGTTGTCCAAGAAACGGGTCCTTCCTTTCCCAATGATGACACATGTAGTATCTGTTCAAAGGCTGCCCGGTATCCCGCAAGACATGTGCCGGTTGAGCCCAATAACACTCCCTCGCTCCCTGGTTCCTTGGGCATATCTTGTGCTGCCACGGCATACGCATCCTGAGTTCAGATTCTGGCGATTCTCCTGACTGCAGCGCACATCCGACGCAACCATCCCGCGTCCCCCTGGGCTGCCAGTTGGCGCGCGTACTGAGAAAGGCCGCACGCCTTAACCTTCGGATCTGACAAATACATGGCAAGGAGCCCTCTTACTACTGCAGTGTGAATCCAAGAAGAGAACAAGGCCTCCGCCTTTTCCAGGGACATGCAGGTAAACCGGTTCAAAGCAGCTGCTGCGTCCTGCATGGAATCATAGTAGCTTACGAAGTTCAAATCACCCGACTCCAGATCTTCTGCTTGATCGATAAAGTAGTCGAGCAATATGTGAAGCCCGCAAATCCAGGGGAAGTACGCAGAACCGACGCAACCGGGGCACTTTCCGGAAGTAGGGCCCGCGCAGCCCCGTCCCGTCCCATGGCCTACACTTGATGGCCGGTCGCCGGGTCCGCTGGCTGATGCTGCTCCATTGACGCAGGCTGAACAGCCGGGCCGGGCTGCATAAGAAATCAAGCTGAAAATACCCAGGGTAGAGCCTGCTGCTGCGCCAAATTCCCACCATTTGAGGCGGCTTACCCCCCGGCGGAAACTTACCTCAAAACACGCAGGGCCGGTACGGCATAGGTTTTCAAGGGCAAGCTCTCCCCAGCCTGAAATAAGTTTGTAGATCCCAGCGCCTTTCGGAAGTTCCTCGCCTGAGTACAGGGCGAACCACTGCTCCATGAGGGTCTCCCTGATCTCCGGCGACAAGTGCTTAATCGACTGCATTTCGGCGTAAAGCGCGGCAAAAAACGTAACCATGGGCTGTACCGCGACGTAATTTTCCAAGGTCTCGAGCACGTCCCGGGAAGCAGCCACCAGATCGTCTAAATACCCGCCGTCATCACCCGCGGGGTAAAGGCTATAGAAGCCGCTCATGGGCCTGCACGGGTCGACGGCGCA
>LFST01000029.1 GCA_001513185.1 Candidatus Fermentithermobacillaceae bacterium DTU015 | reverse complement strand
TTTCTCAACTCCGAAGAGTTCCCCCGCAAACCGTTTCCATGTTCAGGGTATAGCGTTTCAAGCCAACTGTCAACATGTCTGAGACCAGAACGATGAAAATTCGCCACTTGGGCTTCCTGTTGGCCGGGGATGACCCAAATCGCTCTTACTTCTAAGGCGCCTCTGGTCTCAAACCGACCAGCTCATGCCCGAACCCGATCCGGCAGTAACCACTCATGTGGCCCGTCTGGCCAAGAACTTACCATTCCGCTTGCTCGGAGGTTCATACTGGTTCCGATTTAACCAATTCCGGAGTGTGAGTTGGCCAGAGATTTACCACCTCACACCGGAATCTGGTTCGGGATTAACCGGTCTCCGATCCCTCGGGTTCAGGCCGGTCTTAAATCGTCCAGTTCCGAGTCTGTTCTGGTTTGTAATTGACCACCTCTGTGCCAGGCCTGGTTTAGAATTGGCCAATGGGGTCCTGGGAAAACCAAAGCCGCTCAAAAAACTGTCCAGTCGGGCTCAAGAAGTGGTGTGAAATCGACCACTTCCACAACCAACCTGGTCTAGGATTGACCAATCCGGCCTTCGAAAAGCCGAGCCTGGTCTGTATTTGTCCACCTCGGCTTGAAACCTGGTCCGAGACTTACCAGTCTCGACCAGAGACCGGCCAGGATTTGACCACTTCCTCATTATTCGCCTAACCTCTATTGAGTGTTACGCTTAGCCCCCGCCTTCACGACTCCCGGGTAGCTATGGAGACTCCTCCTATCAAGCAGTAAGGCAATAACAACCCGCCCAGGTCCTTTACGTCACGGCTCAG
>LFST01000023.1 GCA_001513185.1 Candidatus Fermentithermobacillaceae bacterium DTU015 | reverse complement strand
GGAATTTCTCGTCAGCCTGAATGCTTTTCGCGAGCACATGACAGATGACGGCCGGATTCACGCCATCATCACCCACGGGGGTAGTGCGGTCAACGTAATCCCTGAACGCAGTGAGCTAAAGGTTGCGGTGAGAGCTACCACTAAGGAATACCTAGATGAGCTTATCCAGCAGGTCGAACGCAGGGTCAAGGGTGCCTCAATCTCCACGGGGTGTCAGTACTCCATAAAGCCTCGAGGGCTCCTTTGCAGGGAGATTAACGTGAACCGCGAGCTCTCAAGGTTGTTTGAAGAGAACTTCAAGTCACTGGGGATACCCGTTGCTCCCAGAGGGGATTCCAAGGGTTCTACCGATGTCGGCAATGTGAGCCATGTTGTTCCCACTATCCAAGCGTATGTGGGAATCGGCGCCGATGTTTGCCACACCATCGAGTTCCGGGAGGCCAGCATATCTGAGAAGGGAGATGAAGCGGTCATCAATGGCGCCAAGGTGATGGCGCTGACTGCGGCGGATATTCTCTCAGACGAAACGGTGCTTGAGAGGATGCGCTCGTCGTTTAAGGGTCAGTGAATCTAGTCGGATGCATGGTTTGGCTTATGGCCGGTACAATGGGTGTCAGGGGGATGCCGGCTGTCGGAAATCAGATGCGGTCTGGGAGCCTTACCGGCAAGCAAGGCTTCAGCCATCGATGAGGTGGAACGTTCACGTTCTGGGCTCTGTCTGTACGTTCCTGGCCTGGCATGTGCGCCTTTTGCCAGCGCCAGGCGGCAAATTAGATCGGGCTTAGATGAAGACTAAGCCGGGCAGTTATACAGCTACAGGCTGAGTGCACGTAGCGGGGCATCCGGGGCTTGTTAATGTCACAGGGTGCCTGGCGAATGTTGAGGCTTGGACGAGTCTTACTTAACATGCAGGTTCCTAAGGCAGAGTTCTGGGATACATCGCTCAGACATGAGAGCAGAGGCTGTAGGAATGGATGCTGTAATCGGAAAGGTTGCAAGTGGGGAGTAGGGTATGCAGGCCTGAAGGATGCATCTATAGGTTGACTTGGGATGCAAGAATGGCGGATAGAGGAGCAGAGGAGACCCGGGAGTAGAGGCAGGAATAAAGGATGCGGGGGCAGATGTTCCAAGAGTAGAGGCAGCAGCAGAGGGTGCGGGAGGAGGGCTCTCTCGCCCGTAGAGGCAGTCAGCAGAGGATGCAGGAATATAGAGGGTACAGGGATAAAGGGCACAGGAGTATACAGGAGTATAAAGGATGAAGCCTGGCCTCTGTTGAAAGATGTCACAGATTCAGAACCAGAACCCAAGGCCAAGCAACGGGAGTATGCCTACGAGGTGATCCCTTTGTTGACAGTGCGGCGTGCACTCAAGATTGGCGGGTTGGCAAAATCGAGACTTGTGGCAGGGCATCAGGGGCTTGATAATGAGATCCATTCAGTTGACGTGATAGAAGTTCCCGACATCAGGGATTGGATCAAGCCAAACGAGCTGGCGGTGACTTCCGGTTTTGCGGTGAAAGACAGCAGGCACGCACAGGAACGTCTGGTCAGAGACATGGCGGAGAACAAGGCTGCTGCCCTGGCTGTCAAGACAGGCCGCTATCTTGGTGATACCATACCCGAAGTGATGATAGCTGCGGCCAAGGAGGCCGGTTTTCCCCTCATCGAGGTTCCCGCCGACATCCCGTATACCGAAATCACCTTGCCGATAATATCCGCCATCTTGAACGAACATGCATACAGATTTCAGTATGAATCGTACATCCGGGGAATGCTGCAGAAATGCGTCATAGAGAACAGGGGAATCGGGGCCCTTGCCAATACCATAGCAGAGATAGTCGGAAGCCCGACTTGCATAGTCTCTCATGACGGACGTTTACTTGCTTCCTGCCGAAAGCATCTTGAGCATCGGAACATCAAGGCCCTACTGGACCAAAGCAGAAAACAGTCTGGCTCGGTTACCGATGGGAGTCTGCCAGGAACCTGGTTTGAGGATCTGCTTTGTGTGCCTGCATGTGGCAAAGGGGGCATCTTAGGGTACCTGATCGTCGACCGTTCAAAGCAAGGCCCCTTGGACGTGTTCGAGGAGACAGCTCTTAGGGAAGCGGTAACGGTGGTAGTGCTGGAATTGACCAAACATCGTATAGTCCAGGAGGCTGAAACAACCCTAAAGCGGAGGCTTCTCGAATACAGCTTGGCCCACCTCCAAACCGATTTGCTGTTGCCGGACATACAGGAATTACCCGGATTCGTCTTCAAGGAGCCGTACGCGGCCATCCTGGTAAAGCCCAGACAGCATGCACGCTTGGCTGCGGACCGCGGAAGATGGCTGACGGCAAGAAAATGCTTGGAACTGGTGAAATGCAGCGAAAGGCCCTCGGTGGGCAGTTGGTTGCCCGTGTTCGTTGACAGAGAACGAGACGAGGTAATCATGGTTTGGTCCGGAATAGGAACGCCCGACAGTAACATGATAAGCGACCAATGTGTAGCAGAACTCCAACGTTTGCAGAGATGCCTGTGTCGCAATGCCGGCATTGAGATGCTGCTGGGTGTGAGTAGGATCCATGTGGGAATCGACAGTTATGCAAGTGCTGTTGACGAGGCCAGGAAGGCGGCAAGGATTGGAAACTCCTGCATTTTCACAGAGGGAGTAATGCTGGCTCAGGATACAGCCATATATGAGTTCATCGACAATATTGACAGAGACACGCAAGCACGATTTGCCGAGGACAATCTGAAGCAACTCATAGGGCAAGACGGGAATCCTGAGCTCATCAAGACCTTGGCCGTCTTCTTGTACTGCGGCGGCCAGATTTCCGAGGCAGCCGAGAGACTGTTTATCCACAGAAATACACTCAACTACCGTTTGGACAAAATAAGTGCTCTTCTTGGTTGCGATGTGAGACAGCCCAGGAACCGATCCAGATTGGAGATTGCGCTTGTTGCAGCTTGTCTGTCGGGCGTAATCCCGAGACAGGGCGATTGATGTTTGTGCAACCTAACGGCCTTGGCGGGCATTTCTTGTGCGTCAT
>LFST01000020.1:12404-13735 GCA_001513185.1 Candidatus Fermentithermobacillaceae bacterium DTU015 | reverse complement strand
CTTGCCCTCACAGCCCTTGCAATGTCTCCCTCAGAAATATAGACAGGTTTACCTGCATTGAGGTCACACGCTACGATTATCAGGTCAATCCCGTTGCCCCGCAGATCTTCAAAGGTGAGGTTATCAGTGAGTTTGCGCAGAATCCTTTCAACCGCGTCTCCCTTGAGAAGCCCCCCGTTCCAGTGCAGGTCTACCCAACGCAGCATATCTTGGCGTGTAAGAGACAGGGCCATCTCCTCAGCCAGCTTCAGGGTGCCGCAGGCATAAGCCGCCCCGACTATCGCCCCTATACTGGTACCGGCGATAACGGGGAAGTGGAGCCCCGCCGCGGTGAAGGTGTTGAGCACCCCTATATGACTTAACCCTAATGCACCACCGCTACTTAGTGCGATACCGGCAGTCAAATCCTTGGATGGTATCTTACATCTAGCGCTGCTGTGCTGCGTAGTTTCCATAACAGTTCCTCCGGTTGTGCAAGCATACAGATTATCCTGCGGTGTTAATCACTGCTCTATCTTACTCCATAATTGTCGCAGCCGGAATCACATTTGTCTCAAACCATGAAAGCGCCCGGCCCGGTTAGAGCGCTTTGCCGCTTTCAGCGGCCTTTTTCATAACAGCCACGTACTTATCAGGAATGGGGGTCAGCCCTTGTGCCAAAAGAGCAAGGTAGCTTACCTGAGCGCCTTCCTCTGTGTAAACCGCACATTCCAGCGCTTCGCCTAAGGTTCTGCCGACGCACAGGGCTCCGTGGTTCTGCAAAAGTACAGATTTGCCTGTAGAACCGAGATATCGTACTACCTCATCGGCTAGTTCCCGGGATCCGGGGAGACGGAAAGGCACAACTCTCACAGGCCCGAATGCAGCCATGGGTACAGTAACCACTGGCAGCTCCTTGTTCAGCACCGAAAACACCGTTGCATAGAGTGAGTGGGTATGAACGATACCGTTTACATCCTGGCGCGCCCGGTAGACAGCCGTATGCATTGGGGTCTCAGACGACGGCCGGTAGCGGCCGTCTACGAGCTCACCGTCAGATGAGATGACCGCAATATCAGAAATATGCAGGCAATCATATGGTACCCCTGACGGGGTAATAGCGATCATACCTGATTCAGGATCCCTGGCTGACACATTGCCTGAAGTCCCCCTTGCCAATTGCGCATCTCGCAGCTGCAGCGATACGTCGAGCACCTGTCGTCTCAAGTCCTCCAGCATTTCATTCACTCCTTGAACAACACTCTTAGCGGCTTGCCTTGCTGACGCTTGATGAAGCGTCCAGCAACACGAGTCCAAATTACAGTTCGCATCTAGTCTTCAAATTCCCTTTG
>LFST01000020.1:0-12297 GCA_001513185.1 Candidatus Fermentithermobacillaceae bacterium DTU015 | reverse complement strand
GTCTACGACAAAGCTTACGAACTGGCAAAAGAGCTTAAACAAAGCCCAGAGTACAAAGAATATCAGAAAGCAAAGCACGAAATCGAAGGCAACGAGTCGGCATTATCCCTGCTAAAACAATACAGACGGCAACAGCTTATGATCCAGGGCGCTGTCGTTACAGGCACAGAACCAGACGAGGGCCTAAGAGCCGAGTTTGCAAAGACACAGGAGCTGGTGAGCATGCACGGACCTATACAACGCTTTTTGCAGGCTGAGGAACGGGTTCTTGTCATGATTTCCGACATTCAGAAAATACTAAACGATGCACTAAACATGCTGGATTATATGTAACATCTACTGCTTACGAGGGGTCTTGCCGAAAAGCGCCAGGCCAATGCCGGCCCACAGTTCTGCCGCCATAACCCCGGCTTAGTTGTTTAGGAGATATTCGGGCGGGAAAATCATGGTTCCTAAGAGCCCGGCTACTATAGCGGCGAACACAAGCAGGATGACTACCTTTATGACCTCGCTCTTGTTTTGGGATTCCTTAGCCAGTATGAGCAGTCCAAGGCCTGAGTTAGCCGACAGGCCGCTCACAATAGCCGGAAACGATAGCATGCCCGCCCGGAAACCTTCTGCCAGGGCAACCGATGTGGCACACGACGGAATCAGGCCGATAACCGCTGCAACTACCGGCTGCAGCAATCCAGGGTGGGAAAGGGCTGTGTAAATCCGGCCTTGGGCAGCGTGCCCAATGAAATTGAACACAGCCGAAAGCACAAACACCATGGCTCCGATCCTCAGCGCCCTGGACAATGCATGAGACGCGATCTCAACTGCACCTGAATGACCGCCTCGAGAAGATGAGCCATGGGAGCAACCGCCAAGACTAAGCTTACACCCACATGGCGGCTGATCCGGTTGTGAGTTGGCCTCGGCCTGCCCTGGACGCATGTTTCGTATCAGGGCAGCCGCGTTTACGCATATTCCCACCACTGCGCCCCAAACCAGCTTAGTGGCCATAAGGGGAAGCACCCACGGTAAAGTGGTCTTGTCGGCCATCATGATGGGCAGGGCTTCGTCAGAGGTGGATATATACGCAGATATGAGGGAACCTATCGGGATCATTCCCTCCAAGAACAAGGTGGTAGCTGCTACTGAAAACCCGCACTGGGGAATCAGGCCTAGAATCGCAGCAACCACAGGGCCAACAAACGGTTGGGAAAAAGCCCTGCGTACCTTGGACAGCGCCGTCTTGTGGGACACAGCTTCGATGATGAGGAAAACCACAAATAACACAGGCAGCATGAGTGCCGTATGTCCTAGACTTTCATTTAACACTTCTCTTAGGTGCTCAACCATTTCCAGATCCAAGGAGAGTGCCTCCGTAGGTTATGCTTGCCGCTTGCTGTCCAAACCTCCGCAGAAAAGCCTTCAGGCTGGTTAAGTACTGGCTGTCCAATTACCATTGAACAGCTACTGCTAACTTGTGTCAATAACAGCCAATCTATGCATGAATCTGGCAATTTTGGATGCTGGCTTTTGTGCGTCGCCAAATCGATCACAGGATACCGCCATCCAACAAATAAATTAAACTATAAACTTAATATTTTTAATCTNNTTTAATCTGATATGCAAGAATGACTCCAAACCTTGGAAGATTGAGGTGATCTTACATGCCGAATCCAAGGCTCCCGGAGAAGCACAATTATCTGGAAGTCCAAGACCTGAAAAAGACCTTCGTGGACAAAAAACGAACCGTAGAAGCCATAAAGTCCATTTCTTTTGGAATAGCAAAAGGGGAAATGGTCGGGCTCTTAGGTCCCAACGGGGCAGGGAAAACCACCACCATCAAATCCATCCTCGGCCTGATAAAGCCCGATTCTGGCATAGTCAAGGTAGACAGCATCGATTGCGCCGCAAATCCCAGGGAAGCAGCAAAGCGTATGGCAGCAGTGCTGGAAGGCGCCAGGAACACTTACTGGCGCCTGACGGTCTGGGAGAACATGCAGTTCTTCGCAGGGATCCACGGTGTCTGTGCAGCCGAAAACAAGGAGTATTTCGAGTACTTGCTTGAAACCCTAAAGCTTCAGGATAGACGGGATACCGAGGTAAGAAACCTTTCCAGCGGTTACAAACAAAAAACCGCTGTTGCATGTGCGCTTGCCAAGAAGACCCCGCTGGTGTTCCTGGACGAACCCACCTTAGGGTTGGACGTGGAATCGTCGTATGAGCTGAGGGCTGCCCTCAAGCGCCTCCAATCGGAAGAACAACGTACCATCGTAGTGTCCAGCCACGACATGAAGGTGATTCAAGATGTTTGCAGCCGGGTGATTATCATTTCCAATGGCAGGGTGGTAGCTGATGACAACATCGATGACCTTCTGTCGCTGTTTAGAACCAGGAACTACAGAATCGTAGTATCTAAGAACGCTTATATGCAGCACCCAGAATTGTTAATGGCTGAGCTCAGCCAAGGCTTCCCCCAGGCAGACATAAACGAAACTCCTGACACGGTAGAGATCGCTGTCGAGTTCACCAACCCGTTTGAGATTTATGACCTTATCAATACATTAAGCGGTTTCAGGGTTGCCATTGAATCCATCACCCAGGAGCAGGTGGATCTCGAAAAAGCTTTCCTGGAAATCGTTAGGAGGGAGGATGGCGTATGTGGCTGATTGCACTTAAAGCGTCATGGCGGCAGACGCTGACCTTGCAAATAAGGTATCTGTTTAACTTCTTCACTTCCATAATCACAATGTCCATCGTATTCTTGCTCATATTCCACGGCGTCAAGGCAGTGGGAGCAGGCGCACTGGACCTCGGAGGAACTCTTGAAGGCTTGTTCACCGGATATATTATTTGGATGATAGTGCTCACCGGATACCAGGACCTTGCCTATAACGCAGCCAACGAGGCCCAGACGGGGACCCTGGAACAACTCTACCTAAGTCCGGTGGGTTACAAATGGTTGGCCTTCTTTTCCGGTAGTTTCAACGCTTTAATGAGCTTAGCCCAGATCTCAGTCATAACCGCGGTTATGGTACTCACAACCGGCCAAAAACTGCACCTTGACATATTCAGCATTCTCCCTGTGTTCTTCGGGGTATACATCCAAGCATACGGGCTCGGCTTTATCCTTGGCGGCCTGGCGCTTATTTTCAAACGGATCCAGTCATTCTTTCAGGTTGTGACCTTTGGCGTCATCGGACTGTTCATGATCCCGTGGTCCAAGTATCCGTGGGCCAAGTACCTCCCCTTTACAATGGGACAGCATCTCTTGCAGGAAATAATGATGGAGGGGATGAAGTTTACACAAGCCCCTAAGGGGGATTTGGCTGTGTTTGCAGTGGCCACAATTGCATATTTCTTGGCAGGCCTTGGGGTGTTTTCCATGGCCGAAACCAAAGCCAAGGCAATGGGATTGCTGGGGCAATACTGAAAACCCGTGCCGCCGAGCACCTATGGTCACCCTGCAGTCTTGTGTCAGGCGCCTAAAGCCTTAACAAATAGCACCAACAAAGGGGAGAGGAAAATGAGTACAGGACCGCACAAACCACCAAGCCTGAAACAAGGAGATACTGTCGCCATCGTCGCGCCTGCAGGTATAGTGGGCAAGGAGTCGCTGGATCGTGGGGTACGCTTCTTCGAATCCCTGGGGCTTAAGGTGAAGCTAGGGCCTTCTGTGATGCACCGCTGGGGATATCTTGCAGGGTCTGATCAAGCACGGGCGAAGGACCTTATGGAAGCGTGGACGGACCCCGATGTCAAGGCTGTAATCGCTGCCCGGGGCGGTTACGGAGCCATGCGTATCCTGCCCTACCTAGACTTTGATGCTATCAGGCAAAACCCCAAAATCTTGCTGGGGTACTCAGACATTACGGCATTGCACCTGGCCTTTGGGAAAGAGGCCAGCCTCATAACTTTCCACGGACCGGTGGCCGAGATTTGGGCCTCCCGCATGAAAGAGTACAACAGCCGCATATTGCAGCAGGTCTTGTTCGGACACTGGCCTCCAGGCGACCTGGAGCTACCTGCGTCAGAGGCCGCTTCGAAAAACGCAAGCAAGCAGAACGCTCCCAAGCAGGTTCCAGATCAAAGAACTCCGGATCCGGGAACCCTCGTGACTCTCGAACCAGGAGAGGCTTGCGGCGAACTCATCGGAGGCAACCTGTCCCTTATCGCTTCGACTATAGGCACTCAGTGGGAAATCGACACCAAGGGCAAGGTTTTGTTTATCGAGGAAGTGGGGGAAAAACCCTACAGGATAGACCGGATGCTGTGCCAGCTTAAGCTTTCCGGGAAACTGCATGATGCCGCAGGATTCTGCATAGGAAGCTTCACTGACTGCGACCCAGACCCTGAAAGGCCGTCATTTACCGTACAAGAGGTGCTGGAGCAATACTTTGTAGGGACCGGCAAAGCTTGTATAGCCAACCTGCCTGCCGGGCACGGAACCTTTAATGCTACATTGCCTTTAGGGGTCAAGGTGCATATTAAGGCTCCATCAGATGGTGTAGGCAGTGCCCAATTGCGTTTCCTGGAAAACGCCGTAAGCTAAGCGAGCCAGACGTAGCCGGTGCATAGGATAGGCTAGCCGGGACATACGATCTGCCTGCCGGCTTAGGGCAAAGCGCGGTGATAACATGACTACTTCGTGGGCTGAGTTTCTTCAAAGGTTTAGTTCTCCGGCCATGGATAAACTGGTATACCTCATCACCAGTTTTGGGTCGGAGCATTTCTACGTGGCTGCGTTGGCCTTTATCTACTGGATTTGGGATAAGCACAAAGGTTACAGGCTGGCGATGGTGTTATTGTCGTCTATGCTTGTAAACAACTGGCTTAAGTTTGCCTGTGCGATCCCCCGGCCCCAACCGAGCAACAAAGTCAGGGTAATTTTCCCGGAAACAGGTGGTGGCTATGCATTTCCCAGCGGCCACGCCCAAGGCAGCACCACCTCTTGGGGATGGCTGAGCCACGAAATCAGGACCAGGAGATTCTGCCTGCTCTCTGGTATCGTTATCTTCCTGGTAAGCGTGTCTAGGATCTACCTAAACGTCCATTGGCCCGTTGATGTAATAGGGGGCTTTTTCATAGGCTTAGCATGGGTAGGCTTATGGCAACTCATCTTCAGGAACTACGATGAAACCCGCTGGAGCCCATACCTGAGATTGGCATCTTCGTTCTTTATTCCAATGTTGCTTTTCCTGATTTACCCCAAAGGGGATTCGCCTATGTTGTTAGGGCTGCTTATGGGGTTGCCTTTAGGCAGGTATCTCGATGAACGTTATCTCGGATGGAACGAAAGGGCGGCCACAAAACAGCAATGCCTGAAAGTTGTGACCGGTGGCATAGGCTATGGAGCGCTACGCTATGGGTTAAGAGCATTGTTTGACTGGATTTGTCCCGGTTCAGGACTGCTTAACCTCGTGCGTTACGCCTTAATCGCCCTGTGGACGACTTTTGTCGCCCCCTTAGTCTTTGTAAAGCTGGGATGGGCCGGTTGTGAAAAGCAACAGCTACATACGGAGGGATGAGAACCATGGCAAGCAAACTGATACTCGGTACTGTAACCATAGGCCAGACGCCGAGAACCGATTTGATCCCTGAAATCAAATCGTTCTTAGATGACAGGGTGGAGATTATTGAAGCCGGGGCCCTGGATGGACTCACTCTAGATGAAGTCGGAAAACTTCACCCAAGCCCTGGGGACAAAGTGCTAATCACCAGGATGGCCGACGGTACCCAGGTAAAAGTAGCTGAGAAGCACATAGTGCCCAGGATGCAACAGAAAATCGATGAGCTGGTGGAACGAGGGGCCCAAGTGATCGCCCTGGTTTGCACAGGCGATTTTCCTGAGTTCCAATGCGACAAACTCCTAATTGAGCCCCATAAAGTGCTGTTTAACACGGTAAAATCAGTGGCACAAGGGCTGAAACTTGGTGTCTTCATCCCCGATAAGGATCAGCTCGGCCATGCCAGGGCTCGGTGGTCTGCTGTAAGCGATGCGGTGTTCGTCCAGGCGGTTTCCCCTTACGGGTGTCCCTGGGAGAAGTCTATCGCTGCAGATAATCTAAGACATGAAGGTGTAGAGGTGGCAGTACTTGACTGCATCGGCTATACCCTGGCAGACAAACAGGCTGTAAAAGACAAACTAGGGGTACCGGTTATCCTCGCCCGGTCCGTCGTGGCCAGGGTCATAGCTGAATTGCTTTAGGCACGGAAACAGGGAGGGCGTGTCCGGGCACAAAATCTTGCATGTTCCGAATACTAGACCTGACAAAAAGGTGGCAGAACAGCTGCCACCTAACCCAATGCGCTTGCAACCGGGCCCGGTTACAAGCTGCCTTCAAGGTATGACTTGACTATGTCTTCAACAGGGCCTAGTACGCCTGTTACCACCTGGATACCGGAGTCCTTTAATAATTTTTCCGCCCTGGGACCCATGCCGCCGGCAATAACTACGCTCACGCCATGTTCTGCCAAGAAGTCAGGGATGGCGCCAGGTTCATCTCCCGGGTTCCTGAGAGTTTCCAGGGCTTGAACCTTGCCCCCTTCTACGTGAAACACGCGGAATTCAGGGCATTTTCCAAAATGGAGGGACACCTTGTCCCCTTCAGCCGCAACGGCTATTTTCATCATTTCTCCTGCCTTTCAGAAAGGTAATCTAGTATGTTGTCTACAATCACCTTGATGCCGTCATGCCGGTAGTCTTCAATCAACCCTTTATCCCCGAGGCTGCTCACTGCGGGATCCAGGGGCAGGGACCCCAGCAGCCCTATTCCCATGGACCGGGCGATCTCATCTGCCCTGCTGGGCCCGAAAGGTTCGATTTTTGTGCCGCACTGTGGGCATTCAACCCAAGCCATATTTTCTACAAGGCCGATTACAGGGACCTCCATGAGCCTAAGCATGTTTACCGCTTTGGTGACCACCATTTCCGAGAGTTTCTGGGGAGTTGACACTATGACCACTCCATCTATAGGCAGGGACTGGAACACCGTAAGTGGCACATCTCCTGTACCAGGTGGCAGATCCACTATCATGTAGTCAAGTTCTCCCCACAACACGTCGGTCCAAAACTGCCTTACGGTCCCGGCGATCAGCGGCCCGCGCCAGATCACGGGGTCTTCCTCATCTTCCAGCAGCAAGTTGAGGGACATCACCCTTATAGATGTCTTGCTGGTTTCAGGGAGGAGCTGAGAGCCTACAACTATGGGATCGCCTCTTAATCCGAAAAGCTTTGGAATGCTCGGGCCTGTTATGTCGGCATCCAACACGCCTACTGCAAACCCCCTTCTGGCCAATTCTGAAGCCAGAAGCGCGGCTACTGACGACTTACCTACTCCTCCTTTGCCGCTCATGACGGCAATCACCTTATCGATATAGCTGTTCTTGGGCTGGCCCAGCTTGAGCGATTCCGGAAACTGTCCGATTTCCTGATTGACATCGGTTTTTGTGCCTGCCATGCAAATCATCTCCTTTGGCTGCCTGCGTTCATGGCTTTCCCCGTCCGTGTCTTGCCCTTCTCCGGCCTCTCCCATGCCTTAGAGAGCCGCCGCTCACAGGCACCTTTCTGAAGAATTCCACGTTGAACCCCCCGCAATTGGGACATGCAGGTGTATCAAGGTGCTGTCCGGTGTTTTGCCATTCATAACTGCAATCCTTGCACTCAAAGGTAAATGGGGAAACCAGGTAGTTTCCGCCTTCAATCCGCAGGGCTTTTCCGTCAACAAGGGCAGAAGCGATCTTAGCCCTGGCTTGTGTGAGTATCCTTTGGAATGTGCTTTGGGCCAGGTTCATCCGGGTGGCGCACTCTTCCTGATCCAAGCCCAAATAGTCTTTGAGGCGTATAGCTTCTACCTCGTCCACCCCTAGAGTTACCTCTTCCAGCTCCGCCATAGGTACCCCGGCAGGTTTGAAATATGTGACGCTGGGCAGGAACTCCACCCACCTGGGTTTTGTGGGCCTTGGCACATCTGCACCTCCTGTCGCGACGCTTTGTAGGTGTAGTGTTTGCACCGTTTGTCTAACTGTGGTTCCATACAAGCTGCCAATAAGTTATCGATATATATCGATAACATCATATTCCAATTGCACGCAACAGTCAATATTGCAGTTTTGCATCGTTACTTAGTCACATAAATCCTGGATGCCAAATTGCGCCCTACAGCCACTGTAGCTTCACCCACCTTGAGGAGGATGGGCCCTTTGAACGGGTGAGAGGCGATGTTCTTTACTCTAGTCCCAGGAAGCAGGCCAAGATCCCACAGGCGTCTCATGGCACCTCTTCCGGTCCGGGCCGTACTTATGATTACTTCATCTCCAGGTCTTGTGTCCAAAAGTGTCAAGTTACAACCCCTCTTTTCCAGTTTCCTTCGTCAATGCCGGACTTTATACCACAGGTAGTATCAGGTTCAGCACCAACCCGGTACTGAGAGTTATGCATACGGCAAGCCCAAAAACTGCCGCCAGGGTTTTCCAGCCAAATTCTTTCGCAATCAGGTACGAAACCGGGATGCACGGCAATGACAAGGATATCATCGAGGCAGCTATGGTTGCTTCCCGCGCTGTCAGCGGCAGGTTGAGTAGCACCATGGGCGCTGCGTAACGCTGCACCACGGTCACTGCCACAGATACCAGGGCCTGGCCGCTAATCCCGAACAACCTGGCACTAAAGGGATCAAAGCGTGACAGCACTGACAGGATGCCTGTATCCAGCAAGATCCTCACGCCGATTCCGGTTACCATGAGGACAGGGAGGACCTGTTTGAAAAAGCCTTCCATACGCATCCATGCTTTTGAGGCCACTGCCTTAACCGAGGGCACCCGTACAGGCGGGATTTCAAGTATCAGCTCGGTGTCAGCCCCAAGATACCGGCCTACCAGCCGCGCCAGGAGCAGGAACACGAATGCGATAGCGCCGTAAATTACCCTAAGGTCAGCATCAAATGCCTTTGCCACACCTGTTATGATCCCCAAGGTGGCCGCACAGGGAATAGGGATCGCCAAAAGGGTTGATACAACTATCCGGGACTCTCTGTTAGGAAGGGTCCGCGTAGCAAGCACGCCAGGTGCCCGGCAGCCAAAGCCAAGCACGATAGGTATTATGGATTGCCCCGGGATGTTTAGCAGCGACATGACCCTGTCCATCATAACTGCGATCCTGGGCATGAGCCCTGAGTCCTCGAGCAAGGCCATGATCAGGTATATCGAGAGCATAGTAGGCATTACAACCTCAAAGGGCAGCAGTATGCCCTCGGGGATTGCCCTTACTATGATCTCAGCCAGGCTTCCCTGGGGGAGCGCGTCAGCCAAGGAATCTACAAGACCAACCAAGGGTCCCAACACCACCGGCACAAACTCTTCGGCAAATTCCAAGACGGCCAAGGTAACCTTCACGGCAATATACGCAATAAACGCCAAGATGGGAATTCCCGTAGGCGGATAATCCAGCACCCTCTCTAGGTGCTGCCTTGGGGAAGCAGCGCCGGCCTGCTTAATGTGCCTTACCACTGAGTTAGTGATTTCCTTGGCTTTTCTGGTTCTTTCCAAGCACGTAGGAAGTACCGGATGGAGAGCGTCTGCCGCAGGACAGAACCGGCATCCCCTAAAGCATCCGTTGCACAGGAACTGGTTGTTGGCTACTTTGCTTTGGAGTTCTTCAACAAAATGTTCCAGCTCTGGATATATACCAAACAAGTCTTCGTCTAAAGCATCATGTTCCATGAGATGGATGGCAAGTGCCCGGGAAGGATGCATCCTGTGTTTACCGTCTTCTTCGGGGATAATCGCTTCAAGCTGGCTCTGCAAAACGCTTATCACGTTCTCAATCTCTTGTGAAAAACGCATGGGTTTAACTTCGCACCAGGCCAAGGATTGAGGAAAGCGGGCTGCGTCTGCGATAAGTTTTTTGAGTTCATCCACGCCCTCGCCCCTGGAGGCCACCATAGGGATCACCGGAACTTGAAGTGCCTCAGCCAGTGCTTGGACGTCGACAATCATGCCCGCTTCTCTAGCCATGTCCATCTGGTTGAGGGCTACAACCACCGGAATACCCAAATCCAAGAGCTGCAAAGTTAAGTACAAGTTACGTGAAAGGTTCCTCGCATCCGCTACGTTGACAATGAGATCGACGTTGGATTCCAAGAGCACCCTCTGGGCAACCTTCTGTTCCTCGGTATCTGAATGCAAGCTGTAGGTCCCCGGAGTGTCAATTACAGCAATATCGCCATAGGGTGTTTGTAAATACCCTGTGGTAAGCTCCACCGTAGTCCCGGGATAGTTAGACACCACCGCCCCGGCCCCTGTGAGCAGGTTCATGATGACGCTCTTTCCCACATTGGGCTGGCCGACAAGGGCGACAGTAAACTTGGCTGAACCCGCAGCAATATGCCTTCCTTCCGAATGATTTTCGGTAGGGCCAACTTTTCTTGCAGAAAGCACATCCATGCTCCTTTCATCACCATTCGCTAGCGCACGTGCGTTTAGCGCCTTAAAAGTTTGTTTAGCCTAACATTATTGTACTACTACAGCCATGAATATGAAACACTTAAATTTGGATATTCTGAACCTTTAGTTGTTCTGTTGGAATAGGGCAGGGAAGCCCTGAGACAAAAGCGAAGTATGGTCCGGGGAAGTCGTGAGGTGCGGCTTAATCTGGATGGTCCGATGTTGTCCGGTTTGAGTGAATCAATAATATGATGTACCTAGCGGCAAGAGTCATTAGGCTAAAAGGTGGGTTTTTCTTTGCATCCTGAACTGTCAGCATCAATCGAAGACTACCTTGAGGCTATCCTGGTGCTCTCAGAAGCTCACGGAGCCGTAAGGGTAACCGATATTGCCAAGAAGCTGGATGTGGCAAAGCCCAGTGTGACTGCAGCAGTCAATACCCTCAAAGAAATGGGGCTTGTGACCCAGGAGCGTTACGGCAAGGTTTATCTCACACCCAGCGGTCGGGAACATGCTGTCAGAATCAAGCGGCGCCACAATGCCCTTCGTGCCTTCCTTACCGAGGTTCTGGGAGTAAGCGAAGATGTCGCTGACAAAGATGCGTGTCTTATGGAACATGCCATCAGCCCCGAAACCATGGAGAAGCTCCTGCTTTTCTTGGAAAAGACGCTGCCATCAAATAAATAAGCTTAACGTCACCAGGGTAGAAACCACACAGCCCCTTGATACCGTGGCCTAGCACCTGGCGTATATTCAGTTGAGGACCACTGATGTCTGAGGACCACTTGCAGGGACAGCTGTCTTTCAGGCAGCTTGCCGGCACCGGAAGACAAGGTAAACAGGGGGTGCAGGTATGAGCATCTATCAGATCCTTCCCTATGTTCCAACTGTGATTGCCGGAGTGATATGGATTGTCACTTTGGCCCTAGCGATTTCCCAGAAAGACACTCCGATTGCCCTGATTCACGGCGGCTTGGGGGTACTCACCTTTGTGATTTCAGCCGTCTCGGCACCTGTTGGAATGATTGCGTCTTTGATCCTCATTGTCGTGCTGGCCTCTTCATTCAGGATTGTAAGGGAATACACCCGAGGTGTGTATTTCCGGTTAGGCAAGCTCAGGGGCGTGCTGGATCCCGGGCTTGTGGTGCTTATGCCCTTTGGGATAGACCAAGTGAGGATAGTGGACATAAGGACTTTCACCATCGATGTGCCCAAGCAGGAAGTGATCACCAAGGACAATGTGCCTGTGATTGTCGATGCAGTAGTGTATTTCCACATATTTGACCCTGTCTTGGCAGTAACCAAGGTTGCAGACCATGTAAAGAGCACCAGCCTACTCGGACAGACGACCTTAAGGTCGATATTGGGTAAGCATGAGCTGGATGACCTGCTGAGCAAAAGGGAAGAACTTAACGAAACCTTGCGTGAGATACTCGACGTCGCCACTGACCCCTGGGGTGTCAAGGTCACCATGGTAGAAGTTAAGGCAGTGGAACTTCCCGATGACATGAAACGCGCCATGGCGCGGCAGGCTGAGGCCGAAAGGGAAAGGCGGGCTAAGATAATCGCAGCTGAAGGCGAGCTTCAGGCTTCACAGAAACTTGCAGAAGCTGCGGAAGTTATGGCCTCCCAGCCTATCTCGGTTCAGCTTAGATACTTGCAGACCCTGTCGGAGATCGCCATGGACATGAATTCTACCATCGTGTTTCCCATGCCCCTGGATCTGATGCCTATATCCAATGCCCTAAAGCCCAACGGGGGAGCCGGCCGCTGAGCAGGCAACCTTGCTTAGCCGCAACCCCCAATGTAGTGTAAGGCTTACTTCATACCGGTGGGGCAAAAATGAGGCTTTTGCCCCGCTAT
>LFST01000037.1:24078-29712 GCA_001513185.1 Candidatus Fermentithermobacillaceae bacterium DTU015 | reverse complement strand
CCTACGCTGACCAGACCAAGGATCATTGCAGCTGCTAGCGCAGTAGCAATAAGTCTCTTAAATCTCATGCTTTCAGGTTTCCTCCTTTACTCCTCGGTTTTTCGGTACTTTATAGTACTCAACCGGTTTACATTTCCGTAGTTACGTGAGGTAAAACACTTGGGTCGTCCGCCGCTTAAGACTTAAGCCCAGGATCCCTCCTCTCAAGGATTTGTTTCACAGCCTTCCACCTTGCCCGGATTATCCCTCCGGTCCTGGAGGGGACTCCCTCTGTGTATAAATTAGGAGTCCTGTATAATTGGTTCGTCTAGGGAGCTTTTCTCCGGGTAGGCCTTATTCTGTATACCGGTTGATTTTCTAGTTTTTGTGCCTTGTGCTGGACATGTTCCCAGGCTGTGACTGATTATAGCATCTGCTCCAAGCCAGGTCAATCATTCACGCCCAGGTAACTTTAGGTTATCTACCGTTTTTCTGTTGTCAAAAGCATAATACCCCAACAAGGTCTTAGCGTCCTTAATATTCGTCGTAAATCCGAAAAATCCTTCTTTTCACCAATGGATTTCGTCAAGAAATTAACCGAATTTCCAAGTCCTTCAAGCAGCCGTTGCTTGCTTCTCCCCAGAAACCGCAGCCTGCTGAGGAGAATGCTTCCTATGCTTGCTGCCTTCGCCTTTCGAGGATAATTAGACGCCCAAAAGCAATAAATGTTCCTTGGGAAAAGATGATTCTACACCCAATCCGATTTCCCTTCTTTTGCTCAAGCATAAGCTGCTCTTTTCAAAGACCAACTGCCCGTATCGAAGCCGATTCTTCATCATTAGGCAGGCTTCTCAGGCGGATGTAGGCCTTATGGCAGGTACATCCAGCCCTTCATTACCGTGACGGCGCTACCTCCGACACGTACAGATGTAATCTCCCGGCCTTCCATGCCGATCTCTACGTGTATTACTGACGGCCGCTTCATCACATGTCCCTGCTCACATATAATTCGTGTGACAGGTTGTTTTGTGTCTACCAGCTGGTTGAGCACAAGATAAGCCCCTGTTGCCCCAGAAGCCGTGCCCGTGGCCGCCTCCTCAGGAATCCCCACGGCGGGCGCAAAATCCCTGCAGTGCACGGTAGCTGCAGCATCTACCGTATCCATTGAAAAACAGTGCACGCTTATGACTTCCCGCTCCCTGCAATACTGAGCCAAAGCAGCCATATCCGGGCGCATTGAGAATAGCGCTTCCATAGATGTGACAGGCACGATAAGGTCCAAAAGTCCTGTGGAAACGCCTTGGGGTTTGGGCCCTGGAAAGCCTGTTATGCTGCCTTGAGGTGCCCTGAGGATGCGTTCAAGTTGCTTGATTTCCGGCTCATCTAGGGTAAATGCCACTTGAGGCAAAGCCTGGGTCATCATCACCCGTGCCGGCCCCCCTTCGCAGCCAAACAGGAGATCCACTGGGAGTCCTCCTGCACCGGTCTTCTGGTACACCCGGATTTCTTCCTCGGCTTCTCCTGCCCCGTGTCCGGGGGATATAACCCCTAGCTCCGCCAGGAGCCAAAACGTGGCTATGGTGGCATGCCCGCACAGGTCAACCTCGGACTGAGGAGTAAAGAACCTCACCAGGAAATCAGGGTCGCCGGGAGCCTGTTTGGCTTGCCTCAGGTCCGTCACAAACGCCGTCTCGGAGAGGTTCATCTCCCTGGCGATCTTCTGCATGTGCTCATCTGACAATCCTTCTGCATGGGGTACCACACCGGCCGGGTTGCCTCCGAAAGGCACATCCGTGAATGCATCCAGCTGGTAGATTTCGATTTTGGATTGGCTCTGCCGTGTGGTGTTGCCTTGCTTATGTACGCCCCTCACCGGACACCGCCTGCCTGTCTTATCCCGGTTATCCATATTTATCTTCACCTCACGCATTTTATGACCAGTTGACACAAGATCTTGCTCCCGTTGCCAGCCGGTCCGGGTCATCCCGGCCTTTACAACATTATCTTCATTATCTTCCCGCCCCGGTTCTTACTCCACTCCTACGCCGATTTTCCTTAAAACAAAAAGGGCCCGGAACCTCCAGGCCCTGCAAAACTCAAAATTCTGGCCAGTTCTTGCTTAAGGGGGCTCACCGTATCCAAACGTGGCTGCCCCCATCCCTTTTGCTCATGCTTGGTCATTGCCCTTGCACTTCTGCTGCCTGCCTTAGCGCTGCCGCCACAAACTCCCTAAACAACGGGTGGGGCCGGTTTGGCCTAGACAGCAGTTCCGGATGGAACTGGGTACCCAAGAACCACGGATGCCCCTGAAGCTCGAGTATCTCAATCAAGCCTCTGGCAGGCCAAATTCCCACAGGCTCAAACCCCGCCTGAGCCAACCTCTGCACATACATGGGGTTTATCTCAAACCTATGCCTGTGGCGTTCTTCGATGTATTCTACCCCGTAAGCCTTCCACGGGATAGAACCCGGCTTGAGGCGGCACTCGTACAGCCCCCGGCGCATCCAGGTGCGGGCATCCCCTGCATTCTCACGTGCCTTCTGCTCGGGCATAAGGTCCACCACAGGGTGGGCTGTGTCAGGGTCGAATTCTGTCGAATTGGCGTCCTCAAGCCCTAGGACACTTCTGGCGATCTCAATCACCGCGCACTGGAGCCCCAGGCATATCCCGAAGAAGGGCACCTTGTTTTCCCTGGCATACCTTATCGCCTTGAGCTTGCCCTCGATGCTTCCCTTGCCGCCTGCGCCTCCCGGCACCAGGATGCCGTGGGCCGGCTCCAAGATTTCCGCTACTTGCTCGCGGCTGGCGCCGCACAGTTTGTCCGAGTCCACCCACAAGATGTCCACGCTCGCGTCATTTGCCAGGCCGCCGTGGTGCAGCGCTTCAGCCACGCTCTTGTAGGCGTCGTGAAGGGATACATACTTGCCCACAATGGCGATAGTACACCTGTGTTTGGGGTGGGCGATCTTGCGCGCGATTTCCTCCCATTCGCTAAGGTCAGGTTCCCTGGGAGGCAGGTTGAGCTGCTTCTCCAAGATCTTGCCCAAGCCTTCGTTTTCCAGCATCACGGGCACTTCGTAGATGCTTTTGGCATCCAGGTTGGATATCACGGCCCTCTTTTCAACGTTGCAGAACAGGGCGATTTTCTCTTTCATGTCATCCGAAAGAGGATAGCCGGACCGGCACACGATAATGTCAGGCTGGATACCTATTGACCTGAGCTCTGCCACGCTGTGCTGGGTAGGCTTGGTCTTAAGTTCCCCGGTCATGGGCAAATGGGGGATAAGGGTGACGTGGATGTAGGCGGTGTTTTGGGCACCTACATCGGTCCTGAACTGGCGTATGGCTTCCAGGAAGGGCAAGCTCTCTATGTCGCCCACTGTGCCCCCTACTTCCACCAGCACTATGTCTGCCTGAGACTCAGTGGCGACCTTCCTAATCCTATCTTTTATCTCGTTGGTCACATGGGGGATAACCTGGACGGTGCTTCCGTCGTATCCACCCCTTCTTTCCCGTTCGATAACCGCGCCGTACACCTGGCCGGTGGTAATATTGTTTGCCCCGGTAAGGGAGCGGTCTATAAACCGTTCGTAATGGCCGAGGTCTAGGTCGGTCTCGGCGCCGTCATCAGTGACGAATACCTCTCCGTGTTGAAGGGGGCTCATGGTTCCGGCATCTACATTGACGTAAGGATCCATTTTCATGATGGTTACCGAATGGCCTCTGGCTTGGAGCAAGGTGCCGATTGATGCTGCTGTTATGCCCTTTCCGAGGCCTGACACAACGCCCCCGGTTATGAAGATGTATTTGGACATGGAAGAAAACCTCCGCAATGATGAACGATTAACTACGTGACAATTGCTGCTTTCACAAACACTTGGTTTGGACAAGTGTCTGATCACACCCAATCAGAATACCCTATGGCACCTTTTGCGTCCAGCGCCAATGAATAATTTGACGCGGGTATATATTGAGTCCTGCCCAAAACAGGGTAACCGGTGGCTTGTCTTAAATCCCGCCGGCAAAACTGCGACAGGCCGGCATACGCCGGCCACTCATAAATATAATGAACCCGGATGAACCCGCAAATTCCTGCCACTGGCAGGGCGAAACGGGCAATGTTCATAATACCCGCTATGTAAAATGAGGAGCGTGGCTACTCCAGCTCCTCGGGCTCTTCGACCTCTTCGTCATCTATGGGGAAATCCACATCTTCCGGTTCTTCCTCGTAATCGTCTTCCTCTGCCTCGGTCACGGCACTAAGCTCTTTCCTTAGCCTCTCTCCCAGATTAGACCTGCCTCCCGCAGGAACCTCCAACACCTTGTAGGACTGAGGCTTGACGGTCCATTCCCTAAGCCCGCACAGACCTGACCCCTGGTTCACAAATCTGCTGTCGATATTGATCTCAGTGTGAATCCTGGCTTTGATCTTGGCCAGATTCTGGCCGGGCCGGACGCCTCTGTGCTCAAGTACCTGCTCTACTAGATCTTTGTACTTCATCGGTTCACGGCGTTCTTTTAGGATACGGTAGGCGATATCTGCCACTGGAAGGCTTTGCTTGGTATCTTGCTGCTGGACTGCTCCTTGCACACGCCTCACCCCCAACCACGAAATTCCTCAGTAATTCTACTCATGTAGGGGGCCTAGTTCAACATGCCGCCTGGCGATTTCCTGAGCCAAATACGATGCCACATCTTGAGGCCTGGTGCCCGGCCCGAACCCTGCATCGTAGCCCAGCTCGATTGCCAAGGCGTGGGTGATCCTCGGCCCGCCCACGACCAGCACCACTTTGTCCCTCAACCCTTCGGCTTCTAAGAGCTCAACCAGGTTTGTCAAATTGGCAAGATGCACGTTCCGCTCGGTCACCACCTGGGACACCAGGATAGCGTCTGCCTTGGCCTCCCTGGCTTTTGCCACAAGCACCTCATTTGGCACCTGGCTCCCCATGTTTATCACCTTGAAGGCGGAATACGCCTCCAAACCGCGGTTGCCTGCAAACCCCTTGTAATTCAATATGGCGTCGAGCCCCAGTGTATGAGCATCTTGCCCAGTTGCCGCCCCCACTACTACCATCGGGCGTCCCAATGTTTCGTGGACCAACCGGTTTATGGTACCCTGGTCCAGTTCTTCCCACATGGGTTTGGCTACCCTGAGCTTCGATAATTCCACCGGACGGGTTAGTTTTCCGTATCCTACGAAGAACGTGGCATTTTCGCCAACGGCAGCTGCCTCGGCTACCTGGGGATCTTCAAGCCCCATGAGCCTCATGGCTTGCCTGGCCGCCTCTTCCGCTAAGGCACCGGCTGCAACAGGCAGGGTAAAGCTTACCTGCACCACCCCGTCGTTGAGCTGGTCCCCGTAGGGGAGCACCAGATCCTTGTGCAGATCCCTGTGCAGATCCTTATGCAGATCCCTGTCCTGATCCCTGTACTCATCTTGGTGCCCAGCTCGGTGTTCATGCCGATGTTCATGCCGGTGTTCATCCCGGTGCTCATCCAGGTGGTTATCTCTGTGCTCAGCCGCGTGTTGAGCCCTATGTGATGCGGTTGAGACCTTGCCGCCTGCTGCAAGTCGGCAGTTTCCGCGTCCGATTCCGGTTGCCATAGATTTATACCTCCCCTGCCGCATGCCAGATTATAAGGTTTCATAATGCC
>LFST01000037.1:22051-24048 GCA_001513185.1 Candidatus Fermentithermobacillaceae bacterium DTU015 | reverse complement strand
CTTGTATGGGCCTGTGCTTGTATAGGTCTGTGCTTGTAAGGGCCTGCTTTGGGCCTTGGATTAGCCCGATAGCGCGTGCCCTATGATACGCCCAACAGCTCGGCCCTGAGTGCTGCTTCTACCGGGTTAAAGTACCACCGGCTCTTCTTGAACACGCCTTCTCTGCCCTTGCCACCTGTCCTCTGCCGCTTCACCCCTGCAAACACGCCCTCTGATATCGCCGCAAACAACCCTTCTTGGTTTACCTCCTCCAGCAGCTCGAGGGTGTCCTCCAGGATGCTTGCGGCACGCGTCTCAAGCAACCCGCCGGGTTTGACCTGGAGATTGTGCCCCAGGTGCTTGGCAGCCCGCCGCATGTAGGCAGCCGACTTGATTGAAAGGTACCTGTCTTGGATGAGGGGCGTGTGGATGGCTTCAGTGAGCATGCCCACAAGGTGGATGGTCTGGCCTGTGAGCACTGACACCAGGTTGAAGCTTGAATCGAGCACGTGGGAAGAGAAAATATCGCCTGTTTTGTGCACCGTAGGCGGCATATACTTGATGGGGCAAGCGGGGAACAGCTGGCGGACCAGGAGCGCCATGGCCAGCTCGTAGCTTAAGCTGTCTTGGATACCCGGGTCGATTTCAAACGCGTGGCCCAAACCTATCTGTTCATCTTTAAGGCCGGCTTTTTTCGCAAAATGGTAGTTCATGAACTGGGAAGCCAGCACCTGAGGGCCTGCATCGAACGCTTCCACTGTCGTCAGGTAGTTGTCCTCGCCGGTGTTTATGATGATCCCGGCATAGGCGTTTATCATCCGCGAGAAGTTTTGATCCACGAAAGTGCGCTCCATGTTGATGTCCCTGAACAAGATGCCGTACATGGCGTCATTGAGCATCATATCCAGCCGCTCCACGGCGCCCATGTAGGCGATCTCGGGCATACACAGCCCTGAACAGTAGTTGACCAGCCTCACGTAGCGCCCCAGCTTGCGCGATTCTTCGTCCAGGGCTTCACGCATGAGCCTGAAGTTAGCCTGGGTGGCGTAGGTACCCCCGAACCCTTCGGTGGTGAGCCCGTGGGGCACAAAATCCAAGAGGCTCTGGCCTGTGGAACGGATTACGGCTATCACATCGGCTCCCTGGGATGCTGCCAGCCTCCCTTGGACCGCGTCTTCATGGATGTTTCCTGTAGCGCATATTACATAAAGCCAGGGTGTCTGGGTCACAGGGAGCTCTTCAAGCAAAGCTTCCCGCTCAGCCCGCCTGGCTTTGATCTTGTCCAGGCAGTCCTGCACCATCTCCCGGGCTTTCTTAGTTACCTCTTGAGTACCCTGCCATTCAAGGCTTGAAATATCTGTTTCGCCGCCGGCTACCATTTGGGCTACTTGGACCGGCGTCTTGCCCAGGGCTAAGCACGCGTTGGCAAGATGGATGGCTACCCCGTCGTGGATCTTGCCCTTTTGCACCAGATGATCCACTAACACATTAGGGAGGGGCACACCGTCGCCGGTTACCCCGTCCACCCCTGCAAACCTCGCCACCGTCCTTTCGATAGCTACGGTACTCAGGGATGAGAGTTCTTCCATAACCCTGGATGTGATGTTATCGGCAATCTCGTGGCACCTGTCTACGGTCTTGGCATCTATATTGAGTCTGAGCATATCCGGTTTCACCTCACCCGTGTTTCGCCTACATGTCTTGCCGGTTAACCGAAAAAGCCTGCTTAAGACCACGGCTACATCCGCGTACGCGCTTATCTGCCTGTTCCATGAAGCCCTTTTTCTCGGGCCCGGGGCACCTGTGCCCCATGAGTACGTGCTTATCTGCCTGTGCCATGAAACTTGAGGGCTTTGTCTATGATCGCATCTTGGAGCCCCAGAGCTTTTGCCACAACCAACGCATCCTGGGGCGTGGGGGTATCAGGGCCTACCTTCTGCAAGGTGTAGTCCATGTGGCGGTAGAGCCAGTCAAGGCCTCCGGCACCTGCCTCACCTGGGCTTTCCGCAGTGCCACCT
>LFST01000037.1:0-22010 GCA_001513185.1 Candidatus Fermentithermobacillaceae bacterium DTU015 | reverse complement strand
CAGCACCTGCTCCTCCCCCAGCACCTGCTCCGCCTCTCCCATGGCTTAAAGCCAGCGCATCTTCAGTAAGCCCCCTTACCTGCCAGTGGGGCACTCCCAAGGCTGCCGCAAGCCCGTGGTAATGGGTGGTAGCCAGCACCGTGGAGCCTGCCGTGTCGTTCTCCAAGTAGTACTGGAGCAGCGCTGCGTAAAGCGCACGGCCTTGTGAAGGGTTAGTGCCCCTGCCCACTTCGTCCAAGAGTATCAGACCTCGTTCACGTGCCCTGGCAAGAGGCTGCTTAAGGCTTACGATCTGGGCGGCAAAGCTGGACAGTCCCGGGGTTTGTTCTTCCTGGGGCTGGAAATAGATGAAGTCATATAGACCGAACTTCATGCGGCTGCAAGGCACCATAAGCCCCCACTGGGCCATGGCCACGCACAGCCCCACCGTGGCGAGGGCCACCGTCTTGCCTCCCATGTTGGGGCCTGTGATCACCGAAACCGTGGAGTCCAATTCTATGCTTATGGGCTGGTACTTGCCGCCCCGGGACTCCACTTCACCCAGAACTATGGGGTGAAAGGCATCTTGGAGTATCAAACCGGGGCCGGGCGCCGCGCGATGCCCAGGTTCCCCTTGGGTAACCGCATCTCTGCGCTCCCTTGTACTTAAGCCACTTGCTGCAGCCGGATAGCTTATTTCAGGCCTTGTGGCATGGATGGCCCTTGCCAGCTCTGCCTTGGACAGCAGGAAATCAAGTTCACCCAAGGCTTGAGATGCGGCTTCGATAAGTGGGAGATAAGGCTTGAGTTCTTGAGACAGTCTCCTGAGCACTTCAGTTTCCTGCTTACGCTGCCTGGCCTTGAGCAAGGCGAGCTGTGTTTCGAGGTTTGAGGCAGTCCTGGTTGGTTTGAGCTTGAAATACACGTGGGTAAGCGTCTGCCTGGTTTCCCCAAGTTCACGCATGGACCTGGCTTTTTGAATCTTGGCGTGGTCTGCCTTGCGTATGGCGATTTCGCCTGTCTTGGGGATGCTCACGCCCAGGACAGCTTCCACCGCTTTGGCCTGCTTTGCCATTTCGCTGTGCCACATTTCCTGCTTGTGCTTGCGGAGCTTCCTGGTCTCAGCCAGGGCAGGGGAATATGCATCGCTTACATAAAACCTGGGCTGCCCTTGGGAACCTGGCGCAAGCAGTGTTTCCACAGATTCCAGGCTAGGAACAACGGTGTCAGCAGGCCACCGGGCGATCCCGGTCTGCGCTTGCAAGCGGCGTATCCGTTTTGCGCAGGCGCACAGGTTAGCGAGGATAAACAGTTCGGCGGGGGAAAGCACATGCCCGTCCCTGAGAAGCTCTATGGCATGGGAAGGGTCTTTCAGGGATTCTAAAATCCCCGGCATTTCTGAGCATGCATCGGGAAATTCCCGCCAAAGGCGGAGCACCCTCTCCAGCCGGTCAAACTCCCGTTCCAAGTCCCGCTCCATCCCGGGCAAAAACGGCTTGGCCTGGGCCTTGGCTCTGCGTCCAGGGGCAGACCTGGGCCTTACAGATGCCCAAATTTGAGCAAACCCCAGATAATCGCTGGTGCTGGGAGGCAGGAAAAACCCTGAGGTAACCGCTACCCCATAGCCATATGCCTTACCTCCTCAGCGCTCATCTCGTCTGCACTCATCTCGTCTGCACTTATCTCGTCTGCGCTCATCTCCTCTGTGCACATCTCCCCTGAAACCACGTCAAACACCGGCAGCGGGTAGCCTATATCTCTTAACGCAATGCCGATAGCGCTCACCATTGCCCTGGGGTCGTAAGATATGCCCAAGGCGCTGACAGGGTTCACCGTGACTGCCAGGAGGCGGAGAGGATGTGTTACGTACAAGCCTACTTTTGGCCGCTTGGTGGCAAATATGCTCACGGTGTCGCCGGCTATAACTGCAAACTCCCGGTGTTTTGCCCACGAACGGGCCTTGTCCAAGAACGCCTGGCTTACCGCACCGGGCACTACAACTGCCGCCGCTTCGCCTGCCTGCTCTAAGACCTCGTCCTCGACGCCCAGCACCGTGGAGTAGTGTGTGCTCCTCAAACTATATTGACCCTGCCTCCCGGTCCTGCCGGCGCTCCTGCCGGCGTGGATGAAACACACCGTGTGTGTGTCTATAGCTTGCCTTGCCAGGGAGGCAATACCCTTTACAGGATGCTCAGGCCTTGAGAGCAGCCACACCAGAAAGCCCAGCTGCCCTGCGATGGTCTCCAGATCCGTGTCGACCGACGCCCCAGTGGACAAAATCGTGGCGCCGGTAACCTTGGGGCTAGCCGCTGCCATCCGGTCAAGCGCCCCGTCAACCAGCACGATATCTGCACCCAGCTCGAGCAATCTGTCCACAATGCCGGCAAGTTTCCTGGCACTCCTCGGACCCACAAGTTCGAGGGCAACAGGTTCTATTGCCTGGCCAAGCACAAGACGGCCAAACAGCCCCTGATGACCCAGCACGTCTGCAATTTCGAGACTTGCGGCCGCATCGCCCAGCACGCCCTCAGCCGTGGCGATCCACGCACCCTGGGGCGCAACCACGCTCGGCTTGGGCTGGCCTGTAAACGCGTCGATAGTTTCCCCGTCGCGCCCTGACGATACCAGGCCCACAGTTAAGCCCCTTGCAGACAGCTCTGACACCAGGTAGTTCATGGTGACCGTTTTGCCTACGTTCTTCGCCGTGCCGACTATTGCCACAGACCTTATGCCACTATGGACTACCACATCTGCAAGCTGTTTTGCCGTCTTAATCACCCCCCCGGCTAAGCGCCTTGTGCCCTCTCATCCGCCACACTTCATCCTGGCACTCCGTCTGGCACTCGGTGACATCGTGTCATCACCGTGCCATCGTACCATCACCGTGGCATCATGGCGCCATCATGGCGCCATCATCGCATCATCGCACCATCATCGTGCTATCATGGTGCTCTACCATGGCGCCCTTCTTACTCTTCTTGCTTGCAGCCTCCATCCTCGGAACCTTCTTCCCTGTGGGTACGCCGCCGCTTGATCCGTTCTGTATCGCGGGGTATCAGGCTCACCTGTTTGCCGCCTAGAAGCCCTGCTACGCCCACGGCATCTTTGTGGTCGCCTCCGCAGAGTTTGCATCTGCCGTGTTCGTCCCGGTTTTCACTGGGATCATATTCAGGCTCGCGGTAAGCGGACATTACTCCTTCGTAGTTCCTGACCACCACTGTGTTCCTGCCGAAAGACACCAGGTAGTTGGGGCCTATGGGGATCTTTCCGCCGCCGCCTGGCGCGTCGATCACGTAGGTAGGTACTGCCAGCCCTGAGGTATGCCCCCGCAGGTACTCCATGATTTCAAGCCCTTCGGCCACGGTAGTCCTAAAATGCTCAAGCCCCCAGGTAAGGTCGCACTGGTAGATGTAATACGGCCGTACCCGGATTTTGAGCAAGCCGTGGACCAGGTCTTTCATCACCATGGGACAGTTGTTTATGCCCCTGAGCAGCACCGTCTGGTTGCCCAACGGGATCCCTGCGTCGGCCAGCATTGCGCACGCCTTGGCGCTTTCAGGGGTTATCTCCCTGGGATGGTTGAAGTGGGTATTAAGGTAAATCGGGTGATATTTTGCCAGCATGCTGGCGAGCTCTGGGGTAATGCGCTGGGGCATCACCACAGGGGTCCTGGAGCCGATCCTTATGATCTCCACATGGGGAATCTCCCGGAGCTTGGCTACCACGTACTCGATCCTGTCATCTGACAGGGTGAGCGGGTCGCCGCCTGATATGAGCACGTCCCGGATCTGCTTGTTGCTCTTTACGTACTCGAGCCCCTGGTTGATCCTGTCTGTAGATGCCACCCGGTCGGTCACCCCGACCACCCTGCGCCTGGTGCAGTGCCGGCAGTACATGGAGCATTGCTCAGTCACCAAGAACAACACCCTGTCAGGGTACCTGTGGGTTATCCCCGGCACCGGCGAGTCTTCATCTTCGGCCAGAGGGTCGTATGCCTCCCAAGGGAGCACTGTGGCTTCATATGCCCTGGGCACCGCCTGGAGCCTTATAGGGCATGATTCGTTGCCGTATTCGATGAGACTGGCGTAATACGGGGTAATGGCCATCCTCACCCGGGACAGGGCGAGCTTTACCCCTTCTACCGCCTGTTCGTCGAGCCCCGCCACCTCAGCCAGTTCGTCTACGTCTTCGATGCGGTTCCTCCACTGCCACCGCCAGTCATTCCATTCTGCCTCGCTTACGTCCTTGAACAACGGAATGTCTTTCCAATGGCGCAATTTGCCAAAACCTCCTTGGGCGCCGGCAGTTGCCTGTGCCAGAGCGCTGATCCTGGTACGACGCATCTCACCTTTTTCCACCACTTGGTCCATGGCAGATTCCAGTATGGGCGCTCCGTTCTAGGCTTCTGCCCGGCCTGATCTCCTGGGTCTATGGGAAACGCCTGGCTATTTAACAAACATCTCCTCAAGGATGCTCCTGAGTTTGCTATCGTTCCTCACAAGGTCCAGTGCATACTCTGCATGGCCTTTTGCATAGCCGTTCCCGATGATCAATTCTATATCCGCGCCTACTCCTTCCGCACCCAGGGCTGCTGCAGTAAAGCTTGTGGCCATGGAGAAGAAGTAAATCTTTCCGCCTTCTCTGGTGCAGAGGATCGACGCCATTTCGGTGCCCGGGATGCTCACGCAGTTTATGGTCACGTCCGCCTGCTTGCCGTCGTTGGCATCCAGCAGTAGCTTCCTTATTGCCATAGCATTCCTGGCGTCCCCCTGGAGCACAATATCGCATACTCCCAGTTGTTTGAGCCTTGCGGCGGACCTGTCGCTGTGGGCAAGCCCTATCACCTTGCCCATGGGGCCTGCTTTTTTCGCAGCCACGCTAGCGCACATAAGCCCCGATTTGCCGCCTGCACCCAGGATGAACACGGTGTCTCCCGGCTGGACCAGCCTGTCGGTCTGGATGGGCGCACCTGCCACGTCCAGCACTGCCAGGGCAAGCTTTTCATCCATGTCGTCAGGCAGCACCGAAAACACGCCGGTCTCAAACAGCACGGCTGTGCCCTCTACGTCTACCTGGTCCTTGTCGAGGTGCACTTTTTTGATCTTGGTGATGTTGAGGGGCGTAAGCGACAAAGACACCAAGGTGCAAATCCTGTCGCCGACTTTGGCGCCGTCTCTGCCTTCGACCTTGGGCCCGAATTCCTTGATCCTGCCCAAAAGCATCCCGCCTGACCCGGTGACCGGGTTGTGCATCTTCCCCCGCTGGCTCACTATGTCCATAATCCTCGCTGCTACCTGCTGTTCTTTGGTAGCCTCGTCTGCATCAGGGTCGCACTGGGACAGAATCTGCTTGAAACTTGCAGCATCTATATTGAGGGTCTCCACGTCAATGAGGGTTTCGTTCTCCCTGATTTCCGGGGAGTTGTCGATCTTCCACGCCGCTTGGGGCAGCACGCCTTCAGGTTCCACAACCCTGTGGCAGCCGTAGGGGCATCCCCATTTGTACTCTTTTGCCATTTGGACACCTCCGCTCTTAAGCAACTTAAGTTGGTTAGTCAAGATGTTACTTGTGCCTTTGACAGCCGTTCGTGAACCCTGAGTGTGTGTTCTGTGTGTTCTGTGTGTGCTTTTTCGCGCCTTCTGTATGTCTCCTGTGCGTCTTCTGTGTGCCTTCTGTGCGCCTTCTGTGTGCCTTCTGTACGTCTTCTGTGCGTCTCCTGTGTGCCTTCTGTGCGTCTTCTGTGCGCCTTCTGTGTGTTTTCCATTCGTTTCCATGTGCCTTCCATGTACGTTCAATGGACCTTCTACATGTGTGTTCCATGTGTTCCATGCGTTCCATATGTTCCATATGTTTTACTAACGCAAGATTCGTGCCAAGGGTTTCCGTAAGGGAATCCCTTAAACAAGCAGCTAGGGCGACTTCCGCTTTTCCCAGTGTAATTTGGATTTTTGATTGTTTGGGCAGGCCAAACATTTCAGGAAATCCGGCAGGACAATGCCCCAGGAGTGCCGAATATTGGTCATGTGCATCACTAAGGAGCGCCAAATTCTCGGCAGTTACGCAGGAGAGGAGGATGAACCCTGGACTTACTTACCGCCCTACTCAAAGTGCTTGAAGTGGCAAGCGAAGGCATCCACGTGGTGGATGAGCGGGGAGTAACCGTGGTTTACAATAAGGCTGCTTCTGAACTGGACGGGCTGTTGCCCGAAGAGGTGTTAGGCAAGCATGTGCTCGACGTGTTCCCGTCCCTTACCCAAGAATCAAGCACTTTGCTCAGGGTGTTAAGGACCGGGATTCCTGAGATAGCCAAGCAACAGACTTTCACCAACTACAAGGGTAAGACAATTACCACCATCAACTCCACTTACCCTATCACCCACGGGGATGAGATCATAGGGGCTTGTGAGCTTTCCACGGACATCACCCGCATCAAGGAAATGGCCGAAAGAATTGCCGACCTCAGCCAGGAGCTCCGCAACAAGGAACGCAGAGAGCACACCGGTACTCCCAGGACCCGGGGTAAGGTTTCCCGGAAATTGTTCACAGTAGACGACATAGTGGGCCAGTCGGCGGTTATGAGGGAAGTCCGGCGTCAAGTGATCCAAGTCGCCCGCACTCAATCCAACGTGCTTGTATGGGGAGAAACGGGCACAGGCAAGGAGCTGGTGGTCCAAGCAATTCATTCAGCATCGGACAGGGCAGACGCTCCTTTTGTAGCCCAAAACTGCGCCGCCCTGCCTGAAGGGTTGCTGGAGGGACTGGTGTTCGGCACCTCTAAGGGAGGCTTTACAGGCGCCCAAGACCGCCCAGGGCTTCTGGAGCTGGCATCGGGCGGTACTCTGTACCTTGACGAAATCGATTCTATGCCCTTGGGGCTCCAGGCAAAACTGCTCAGGGTAATCCAGGACAGGCGGGTGCGGAGGATAGGCGACGTAAATGAGAGGCCTGTGGACGTGAGGATAATCGCATCAACCAGCATACCGCCGCGGCAAGCCGTGGAGCAAGGGCTTATGCGGGCGGATCTGTATTTCCGGCTGTCAGTGGTTGAAATCGGGCTGCCGCCTCTGCGAAAGAGACAGGAAGACATCCCGCTTCTGTGCTCTCACTTTCTGCGCAAGCACGGTAAAGGGAATATCAGTATCTCCCCTGAGGTGATGTCAGCCTTCCTGACGTACGATTGGCCGGGCAACGTGAGAGAACTTGAGCATGCCATCGAAGGCAGCCTGGCGTTTTTGACGGGCAACACCATCGAGCTCCAGCACATACCGCCTACTGTAAGGGGGATTACCGCCTCGGCCACCATATCCAGGGGTTCCATACGCAACCAGCTCAAGAACCATGAGAAGGCTGCCATAGAAGAAGCTTTGAAGCAGGGCGGTTCGGTATCCCAGGCTGCAAGGATTTTGGGCATACCCAGGCAGACGCTCCAGTACAGGATGAAGATCCACGGAATAAGGGCGCCAAGATTGAGAACGGGGAAATAGGCCGCATCCGGAATCGTGGCGGCCTGCACCCGGGCTGGGAAAGGGCGCGGAGAGAGCACTAAGCCGCATCTGCGCAATTGTAACAACAGGTTCACAACAGGCCTGTTGATGCAGGTAGTTTCCCGGATGAGGAAGTGGCAAGTTTGTGACCGGCTTTGCGTCGGAACCGGCTGATTTCGAACCAGGCCTTCTTTCGGACTGGATAATTCCAGACCGGTTTGGATTGGGCGAGGGGCGGGGATGGTAAGATTTTGGCCAGGTTTAGTTCGGAAGTGGTCAGTCCTAAACCATACTGGACTTGCGGTTGGTCAACTCGGAACCGGCCTGAGCCTGTGGGAGCGAGAACTGGTAAATTCTGAACCAAGTTTCGGAGAGAAGTGGCAAATCCATGACCACCGCAGGCCTCCAAGTGGTCAAATCGGAACCGGTATGAGCCTCCACGTAGGCAGAGTGGCAAATCCTCGACCAGAGTGACTCGATAGATGGTCAACTAGAGACCAGATGCAGCTTGGAACTGGCGGATTTCTGACCAAAGCCAGGCGACAGCAAGCCGGCCCGGTCAATTATTAGCCAGGTTTGAGTGAGAGCTGGGCTGTTCTTGACCAGAGCCGTTGCGAATATGGCCAATTCTGGACCAGTCAGAGACCGGCGCTGGTTTTCGGGATTAGTAATCGGTCAATTTCAAACCAGGTTTGGTTACGTACCGGTCAATTTGAAACCAGCCGACCCTCGTAACCGGCTGATTTCTGACCATCGCCGGCGACCATGAGTCCGCACCGGTCAATTATTGACCAGCGATGCCATAAGCCTGGTCAAATTCAGTACAGGTCTTGGGCTTAATTGAACAATTTAAGACCGGTCTCGGTTTGCCAAGGCATATTGGTCGGTTTTGAACTTCCAAAGCTGAAAAGAGGCGGTATTCCGAGGACGATTTGCCAAGTGCCATATTGGCCGATTTTGAACCAGGCCGGTGTCGAATTAACAGAAAGTTAACCCAGGGCTAGTAGGACTAGTAGAAGATAGAGTCTGCTTGCTGGGAAAACATCGGGTAGGCAAAATAATGTGTGGCGGCAAATGCCGCCACATCCGCCTCTATATGCCATCATACGTAGTATCCAGCACAATATCCTACATAGTCATAGTATCTCGTTACATAGCCATAGTACCCCGTATGGCATCCTACATAGCATCCTACATAGCATACTACATAGCATACTACATAGCATCCTACGTAGCATCCTACATAGCATTCTACATGGCGTTCATACCATTCCGCCCTGCTACATAGCCTCCGGTGCAGATACTCCGGCCATCCTGAGGGCGTTCGCCAGCACTATCTGGCACACCCTGGCAAGATACAGCCTGGCTGCGCTCAATTCCTTGTCTTCGCCCAGCACCCGGCACTGGGTGTAGAACGAATGGAACGCCGAAGCCACGTTCATCATGTAGTTGATGAGCCTGTTAGGTTCCCTGGCCTGGCCGATTTCGTACACTTCCTCAGGGAACGCCGCCAGCAGCTTCATGAGCTGGATCTCACAAGGCTCCCTGAGCAGCGAGAAGTCGATTTCATTGGGGCCCAATGCCGGGACAATCCCTTCCTGCCTGGCTTGCCTGAAAATACTGGCTATCCTGGCATGGGCGTACTGCACGTAGTACACAGGGTTTTCATTCGATTGCACACGCGCCAAATCCAGGTCGAAGTCGAGGTGGCTCGACGGTGCCCTCATCAGGAAAAAGAAGCGGCATGCGTCCTTGCCGGCTTCCTCCAGAAGTTCGTCCATGGTGACAAATTCGCCGCCGCGCTTGGACATCTTCACCACTTCGTTACCCCGTACCAGCCTCACCGTCTGGGCGATAATCACCTCGAGCTTCTCAGGCGGGTAGCCCAGGGCTGCGACGCCCGCCTTAAGCCTGGTAACGTATCCGTGATGGTCAGGGCCGAGGATGTCTATCAGGTGGTCGAAGCCCCTGTCGAACTTGTTCTTATGGTAGGCGATATCAGGTACAAGGTAGGTCATCTCACCGTCTGACTTGACCACCACCCGGTCCTTGTCATCGCCGAACTCTGTGGACCTAAACCACTTGGCCCCGTCTTTTTCGTATATATACCCCTTCTCAGCCAGCTCTTGGAGGGTTGCTTCAGGCGCACCCTCATCCCGCAGGCTTTTCTCTGAGAACCAGGTGTCGTACTCCAAACCGTAGTCCAGCAGGGTCTGCTTTTGGCCCTCCACGATGCGGGAGACAGCGTACCGTTTGAACCATTCGTGCCGCTCAGAATCAGCGAGCTTAAGCAGGCTGTCGCCTTTTTCCTCGATGAGCTCATTAGCGATGTCTATGAGATAATCGCCGCGGTAGCCGTCCTCAGGCAATGGCACATCCTGGCCAAGCTGTTGCCGGTAACGGGCTTCCAGGGAATCGGCCAGCAAATCCACCTGTCTGCCTGCGTCGTTTATGTAATATTCCCTGGAGACCTCATAGCCTGAAGCCTCAAGCAAAGCAGCAAGGCAGTCCCCGATGGCCGCCGCCCTCGCATTCACTACGTTGAGCGGGCCTGTGGGGTTGGCGCTTACAAACTCAATCAGCACCTTTTTGCCTGCCCCATAATTAGTAGAGCCGTAAAGAGGCCCTTTCTTCCAAATATCCGCCATGGCTTCCTGCAGCCAGCCGGTGCTCAGGAAGAAGTTGAGGAATCCCGGGCCGGCGATATCTACCCGCTGAATCCAGGAGTCTTCCAGGGACAGATATCGGACAATGGCACCTGCTGCAGACCGGCCGTCGCACTTCATCTCGCTGGCCAAAGCCATGGCTACGCTTGTGGTAAAATCGCCCTGTTCGGGCTTGGAAGGCATGTGGATTTTGATGTCAGCCTCTACATACCCAGGTATGTCTCCTTTTTGCTTTGCCTTATCTATAGCCTTTGCAATTCTTTCTTTTATGTCATTTTGCACTCGTCTTATGACGCTGGAGTTCTCATCCATCAGGGCACATCTCCTTTCGCAGCTAGCTTAGCTGCCCTCACTTCCCGTCAGGAGCCAACAGCAAGAGACATTCTCTCACAAGGGCTGCGGCAAGCAGCCCGGTCTGGCCTGTGTTATCGTATGCGGGCGCCAGCTCCACCAGGTCTGCGCCTACAATGTTGCTCCCGGCAAGGTACGCAACTGCCTTAAGTAGTTCCTGGGATGTAATCCCGCCTGGCTCCGGCACCCCTGTTCCAGGGGCAAAAGCGGGATCTGCCACGTCAATGTCAATGGTAAGGTATATGGGACGGCCGTCTATCCTGGGCATTATCGATTTGAGTGGTTCTAACACATTGAAAAAATGGATCTCGGAAAGCCCTTGGGCCTCCTGGAGTTCAGCTTCCGTCCCGGAGCGTATCCCAAGCTGATATACCCTTCCCGGCCCCAAAAGCTCAACGATCCTCCGCATCACAGTACCGTGGGAAAGTTCTGTCCCGGTAAACCGGGACTTGAGATCTGCGTGAGCGTCAAGTTGTATCACCACAAGGTCAGGATATGCCTGAAGTACCGCTTTGACTAACGGGTATGTGATAAGGTGCTCGCCTCCTATGGCCATGAACTTCCGGCCGCTTTGGACGATCTGACTGGCGGCGACCTCTATCACCCCAAGCGCGTTCTCCACGTTGCCCATGGGCAGCACCAAGTCGCCTGCGTCGTAGTAGTTTTCCGGCGCCACAGTGCGCCTTTGCCATATCGAAAAGTCTTCTAGCGCCATTGACGCTTCCCTCGTCGCAGCAGGGCCGAACCTCGTACCCGGCCTAAACGACGTAGTCTCGTCCAGAGGGATTCCCATGATCACACAGGGTGCGTTCTGGTCAAACGACGACCACAGGAGCTTGTGTGGGCTCATCCACTCGGTGCTATGGCCTTCCAACAATACCCTGTACCTCCAAACGAAATGGCTTAATACGTTATCCCTATGTCTTGCTTGATCTTCGGGCTGAGCACAAACATGCTGCGATGGATTTCCGGCGAGTAGTGCTTGAGATTCCATGAATCACCGGGCTGGCGCACGGGTGTCGCGGGGTCCGCATCAAAGGACCCGCATGTGAAGCTCCACAATGAACCCGGGTAACTCGGAACGGGGGCTACGAACAGCTTGGCCACGGGGAATACCTTGGCTATCCTCTGGTAAATTTCCCTGACCATTTCAGGCGTGGCAAGGGGGCTTTCGGTCTGGGCGCACATGATGCCGCCTGGCTTGAGGATTTTGGCGATGTTCTTATAGAACTCGGGTGTAAACAGCACCAGGCCAGGCCCTTCAGGATCAGTCGAGTCCACCAGCACCACGTCGAACTTCTCGTCTGTCTCAGCCACGAACTTGATCCCGTCTTGGATAAGCACTTGAGCCCTGGGATCGCTGAATCCGGTGTTCCACAGGGGCAAGTACTGCTTGGACGCCTCGACCACGTCGCCGTCGATATCTACCATGACAGCCCGCTTGACCTCAGGATGCTTCAGCACTTCTCTCAGGGTTCCCCCGTCGCCGCCACCTATGATCAGCACGTCTTCAGGGTTCTGGTGGCTGAACAAAGGCACATGTACGATGCTTTCGTGGTAGAGGTACTCATACTTCTCGGTGGTCTGGATCACGTTGTCGAGAGTGAGTATCCTGCCAAGTTGTGGTGTATCGTAAATAGCCAGGTGCTGGTACTTGGTGCGCTTGGTGAAAACCACCTTGTCGATCTTGACGCCAATCATGAAACCCTTGACCCATTCTTCAGTGAAATATACGTTCACCTAAGTCCCCTCCGAGCTACATAGTACAAATATCCTCGCCAAACACCTAGGGAATTATATCAGAAAACAACAGCACGGTGAAACATGGGATGGCTTGTTGACACCGGCGGTTTCTGGGGACATTACTTATGCGTAGAAGTTGCACCGGCTGATCCTAGGAAGATCTGATCCTAAGAAGATCTCTGTTGTGCCGGTGTTATCCAACGCCCGAGAGTAACTAGCAGGAGCAGGATTGTTGTCTTGCCAGGGTAGACCGCCCCGGCAGAGCAACTTGACCTCTCCGGCGTCACACTGGTAAGCTATGGTGTTTCGAACAGGAGGGATGGGCATGCGGAACTCATCAAGTACCATTCAAAGCGGTTCAAGGCCGGAAGATATGCCGGAACGTACATCCCGGACCAAAACCCTTCCCCTTAAGAACATGCTGCTTACCATGGTTAAGATTTGCGCGGTTGTGGCTCTCATATTCATGGGCTTCTTAGGCGCGCTTTTCGTGTTCTTGCCCCTGCCTGAGCCTTCGATACCTGAGGCAACGAGGATATACGACATAAACGGGAACCTGATTTCGTCGCTTTTTGTCGAAAACCGCATAGTGGTGCCCTACGACGAGCTCCCTCAGCACCTTAAGGATGCAGTGGTGGCAGTGGAAGACAAGCGGTTTTTCTCCCACAAGGGGATTGACATAAGCTCCATCTTAAGGGCACTGCTGAGAAACTTTAGAGCAGGCGAGATAGTCGAAGGCGGAAGCACCATCACCATGCAGACTGCTAAGAACTTGTTCCTCACCCATGACAGGACCATAAAGCGCAAGGTTTTGGAAGCGATCTACACCATCAAGCTTGAGATGCGCTACACCAAGGAAGAAATCTTGGAGATGTACCTTAATATCATCTACCTCGGCCACGGCACATACGGGGTGGAGACTGCGTCCAAACTTTACTTTGGCAAGTCGGCAAGGGACCTGGATTTGGCTGAGGCGGCCATGCTGGCCGGGATAATCAAGGGGCCTGAGATATATTCGCCGTACCACGATATGGACCGCGCAAAACAGCGGCAAGCCATAGTGCTCGATCTCATGGTGGAGCAGGGGATGATCGATGAGGCAGCCGCCCAAGAGGCTAAGCAAGCAGAGATCACGCTTGCGGGGATGCCCAAGCAAAGCAGCGCGGCATATTTCGTAGATTTTGTGGTGGCCCAAATCCGGGAATGGAATCCTGAAGTAGGTTCTCAGATTTACCGGGGCGGCTACGAGATTTACACAACCCTGGACCTTAACATGCAGGCCGCTGCCGAGCAGGCGTTTGCCCGCTACATGCCTGAAGGCAGCAAAGATGCAGACGGCATAACCCAGCCGCAAGGTGCCTTGGTTGCAGTTGAGCCTTACACTGGCCACATCAAGGCGCTTATAGGCGGGCGGGACTACAGCGAAACCCAGCTCAACCGGGCTTACCAGGTGAGACGGCAGCCAGGGTCTGCGTTCAAGATTTTCCTTTATGCAGCTGTGTTAGATTCAGGATATCCTATCAACCACACGCAGATGTGCGAGCCGGTTGAGTTTCCCGGAAAAGCTTCAGACGATGTGTATAAGCCCAGGGACTTCGGCTGGCAGGGATATCACTATGCACCTTTGGATATCCGGCAGGCGGTGGCTATATCAGACAACGTTGTGGCCACCAAGTGGGCGTCAGTGATAGGCCCAGGAACCATCATCGACTACGCGAGGCGGTTGGGGGTGGAAAGCCCCCTGGAGGCCAATATACCCTTGGCCCTGGGAGCTTCTGAGGTTACCCCTCTGGAAATGGCTGCGGCATGTGCGGCCTTGTCTGCCCAAGGCACCTACGCCAAGCCCATAGCCATCCTCAAACTCGTGGATTCCAACGGCAAAGTGCTGCTGGAAAACCAGGCTGAGACCAGGCAAGCACTACGTCCCGATACGGCTTACATGCTCACCAGCGTGTTGCGTTCAGTGTTCAGCCCCGGCGGCACAGGCTCAGGGCTGGCAGGCTTCTTTGGAAGTAGGCCTGTAGCAGGCAAAAGCGGCACATCGGACAACCAGCTGGAAGCGTGGTTCGTGGGGTACACCAGGAAACTGGCGTGCGCAGTCTACGTGGGCTGGGATAACCGGGAGCAATCCCTTTCCGGCACGGGCTCGGCTGTAGCAGGGCCTATCTGGGCAAGCTTTATGGCCAACGCCCTGTCCGGAAAGCCTATCAGGGGTTGGGAGATGCCTGACAATCTGTATTGGGATAAGGTCTGCGACAAGACGGGCCACAAGGCAAACATAACCTGCTTTGACTGGCACTATGAGCTGTTCAAGCAGGGGACTTCTGCGTCTGTGTGCCCGACCAACCACGTGTTTGAGTATCTTCTGGGCGCACTTAACCGTGAAGAAGAACCCCAGGTCAATAGGGTACCAATCTTTATTCCGAAAGATGCGCCTGCTGCTTCAACGGGCAGCCCGGGTGGGACTACGCAGGTTGAAGACCTGGAGCAGATTGACGAGTCGGTAATCGAAGAATTACTGCCCTACTTAGAGCAGGGAGACCAAACCGGCCTGGAGGATTTTGACTGGAGCCAACTGTTGCCTGGACTAGTGCCTCACGAGCCTGATGAATCCGGCGGACCGGGTGAAGCTGGACTAGATGGTTCAGATGAAGAAACAAGTGATGGGCCAAATGGCGAGCCAAGTCATCCGGAAGGCCATCAGGAGGATGTTGAATCAGGCTTGGGCCAAGACGGGGAAGGCAACGGGCAGCAGGGCGAGCCTGGTCAGACGCATCCCGGCGCTACCGGCTCCCGGGGAAGCAGCGGGCTTCAAGAGGCGAGGCTAGCTACCGGAACGAAACAGCCAGAATATGCTGCCGCGGGAGATTAGTCTTAAGTGGAAATAAGGCGGCTGCAAAAAGCAGCCGCTTGTTTGTCGGTACACACGCCTCACACGCATGGTACTACCTGGCACGTAGAACCAGCGCCTCGTATCTCACGGCACCGCAACAATGCCTGGGATACACCGGCCTGCGGCCTGATACAATTATCACCTGGTATCCGACGGCGCCTCGACAAGGGTTATGGTGAATTCCAGTTGTTGTCCGCCCCTGAGCACTTTGATATTGACGCTGTCACCAGGGGACATTTCGGATATAAGCGCTACGAATGTGCCCACATCATTTATGGTTCGCCCTGCGAATTCAATGATAATATCTCCTGCTCGGATGCCTGCTTTGGCTGCAGGTCCTCCCGACACCACATCGTAAACGTAAATCCCCCGGTCGATCTTCACAGTAGGTTTATATATTTTCACTTCTGTGCGGTCCATGAGGCTGAGCCCTGCAAAAGCCCTGCGGACCCTGCCTGTTTCCATGATTTCGGTGACTATCCGTTTTACCTGGTTTGAGGGGATGGCAAACCCCATGCCCTCGACAGCTTCAACGTTGAGCTTGGCCGAGTTGATGCCAATTACCTGGGCGCTGCCATTTACCAAAGGACCGCCGCTGTTGCCTGGGTTGATAACAGCATCAGTCTGAATCAGCCGCATGTACCCGTCGCCAATCCTGAGCACCCTGTCCAATCCCGAGATTACGCCTACTGTAACCGACCTGTTAAACTCCATGCCCAAAGGATTGCCGATGGCAATAGCCAGCTGCCCTGGTTTAAGGGTGTCTGAATCGCCAAACACAGCAGTGGGAAGCCCTGTGGCGTCGATCTTTATCACCGCAAGGTCAGTGGCAGGGTCGGCACCCACAATTTCCGCCTCCATGGTGCGCCCATCTGAAAGGAACACTGTAAGCTGCCTCGAGTCTCCCGATATCACGTGGTTATTGGTGACGATATAGCCGTCGCTTGTGATGATTATCCCTGAGCCAGACGTGTCCCTCACGTATTGCCTTCCGAAGATGTCATACATCGCTTTGGTGTTAACGATCCCCACAACCGCGGGACTTACCTTTTCGGCCGCATCTACCACCACTTGCCAGGGATCTTCGGAAGGAGTGTAATCAGTTGTCCTAATGCCTCCTGAAGACGAACTCTCGCCTCCCCAAAACCCTGTAGAAGACGGTAGAGAGAGTTGCAGCCCTTCCATTTGCCCGATTATGAGGCTGGGTACTATCGCCGATGTGAGCAGGCCTCCTATGATGGCACCTATCAGTCCCACCAGAAGGTAAGACCATACCCTGGGGCGCCTGGGCTCGGGCCTGCTAGTTGCTTGACTGGTTCCGTGGATCGCTTGAGGCTCAATATCCAAATTGTCACCCCCAAAACTTACAAGTACACAATATACCCCCATATCTCGTCCAGCTGAGCCGGCTCACAACTATATACGACAGTGCGTAAACAGGGTTTACAATTATTATAATCCCATTTTGCGACAATTGGATAAGTAGGGTCATAACTCGAGCGGGGACTTGCCCAGACAGACTTTTGCGATTGAGGTAGTCTTGACTTAAGTCACAACTCCGGTCCTCAGGGTCAATGCAGAAATCTGCTTCCAGGTGGAAATCAGTTTCCAACCAAAACCAAACTTCCAGGTCACTCTTCTACGCGTGTGACATCTGCACTCGAAAACCAGTGCTAACTTCGCTCAATCGGGTCACTCTTCTACGCGGGTAACATCTGCACCCAGACCCTTGAGCTTTTCCACCACTGATTCGTAGCCCCGTTCGATAATCTCAAGCCTGTAGATGTCTGTGGTGCCTTCGGCAGACAACCCGGCTACCATCAAGCTGGCGCCGGCCCTCAAATCAGTCGCGGTTACAGGCGAGCCTACAAGCCTGTCAGTGCCTTCTATCACTGCAGTCCTGCCTTGGACTTTGATATTGGCACCCATCTTTACGAGTTCGCTCACATAGCCCAGCCTGTTTTCGTACACCGATTCATGAACCATGCTTACCCCCCGTGCCCGGCAGAGCACTGCAGTAAGGGGCTGCTGCGCATCGGTGGGGAAGCCCGGGTAAGGCATGGTCTTGACATTTACCGGATTGGGCCGGTCAGGCCCGATCACCCTCACAAAATCCCCGTCTTGCTCAATGGAAGCGCCTGCTTCCCGGAGCTTGGCCACCACAGGCTCAAGGTGCTTGGTTATGACGCCGGATACTTCCACATCGCCACCGGTGGCTACTGCCGCCATCATATAGGTAGCGGCTTCTATGTCGTCGGGAATGATGGAATGGCATGTGCCCTTAAGAGACTTGACCCCTTTGATCCTGATGATATCAGTGCCCGCCCCTTTGATCCTGGCACCCATGGAGTTGAGGCAGTTGGCCAAGTCCACCACGTGAGGTTCTTTGGCAGCGTTTTCGATAACGGTTGTACCTTCAGCCATGGATGCCGCGAGCATGATGTTGATAGTAGCTCCCACGCTGGGGATATCCAGGTAGATGGGGGCACCCTGGAGCTTGTTTGCATAGAGGCGCACGACCCCGCCCTCTACGGATACATCTGCACCCAACGCCCTAAAGCCTTTGAGGTGCTGGTCTATGGGCCTTGGGCCGATGTCGCACCCGCCGGGCAGCCCGACTTCGGCTTTGCCGAACTTGGCCAGGAGCACACCCATGAGGTAATACGACGCTCTGAGCTTCCGCACCAGATCATAGGGGGCGACATGGGACGTGAAACCGTTTGGGGAAATGGTCATTGTATTTTCATTGAGGGAAACAAGTGCGCCCAGATCCTTAAGGATCTGGGCAAACACTTTCACATCACGTATAGCAGGTACGTTCTCCAGGGTAGACTCGCCTTCCCCAAGCAACACTGCCGGTATTATGGCAACCGACGAGTTCTTGGAACCTCCGATTCTCACCTTGCCTTTTAGTCTGTTGCGTCCTCGGATTACAAGTCTTGCCATGGCTTCAGTCTCCCAATCATCTGCTATACTGCGATTCTGCTCTACGCTAATTGTCTATCGGTATAGCGTCTCTATTTTCGGTATAGCTTCTCTATTTATAGAAGCTCAACGGATCTTTGGCGACACCGTCTACGTGGACCTCAAAGTGCAGGTGCGGTCCGGTAGATCTGCCTGTACTGCCCACGTATCCGATGACATCGCCCTTCTTGACTTCTTGCCCTGTAGATACTGCAAACTCAGACAGGTGGGCATACCATGTCTGCATATTGCTCCCGTGAGCTATCTTGACGAGATTTCCGTAACCTCCGTTCCATCCCGCGAAAATTACCATACCTGAGTCGGCCGCTATCACCGGGGTGCCATGGGGCGCACCGATGTCAACTCCCCTGTGGTAAGTACCCCACCGCGGGCCAAACCTTGAAGTTATAGTACCTTGCACGGGCCATGCCAGCTCGCCTGAACCCATTTCAGGTACTTGCTTGCTGCCTCGCACAATCTTTTTGGTCACAGGATATGAGAGGATCTTTTCAGAGATCTTGGTCCTGGAGACTTCTTCGCCGTTTTCCCTGACGATTTCCTCGACAACTTCTTTCTCCCCGCTCTTGCCGGCTTGTATTACTTCTTCCTGCCACGGCCACATAGAGGGATCATAGGTGACCTGCGTGGAATAGGGGATCGACACTGTATAGGTTACGATTTCGCGGCTCTGCAAGGTTACATAAGGATCCGGCACGATCAGGTTGAGGTTGTCTCCCTCCCTGATCAGGTCGCCTTCGATATTGGGGTTTGCCTTCCTCAGATCTTCTACAGTCATGTTGTTGGCCATGGCAATGGTCCATAGGCTGTCTCCACGCTGTACTACGTAGCTGAGCATCTTGTCTGTGCCCCTGCTGAGGATCTCCACGGCTTCTTGTTTGCTCCGGAACAATGATGTAGGCACTTCTTGCTCGACAATATCAATCTTTTCCTTAATCAGCACCTCTTCTACAGTCGCATGGCCCGGTTTCACAATGCTGTTTATGTAGCTCTGCCTGAGGTCATCCAGTGCTCCACGTGCGGCTTCCTCGGAGCACAGAGCCACTACATCTTGTCCGTTTACACAGATCACATAGCCTGAGGCAACAAAGCCGATTCTTTCCTTGAGGATTTCGCCGAGCTGGTCAGGATCGGTCACTTCCAAATCTTTTTCCCACTTTACTTTCTGGCAATCCACTTCGCATGAAGGGATAGCCTCTGCACCGACCCTGAAGGATTCCTCCTCTGAAAGCCTCCATACTATTTCTGCGACAAGATCTTTGTTGTCGGTATATCCGACTAGCTCGCCGTCAATGGTGACTGCGTAGAGACTTGGACGGTTGGCGTTAGCTATTGCCACAGCCAGGAACGCTGCTGCCGCCACCACAACCGCCACGGTTATGTACATGGCTTTTCTGCTAAGTTTGTGCGTCCAACCCTTCTTGCTTCCGGGCGATGACGCATCCGGCACATTCGTTTTTCTGGGCCTACGCCTGCCCGCAGGCCGGCCCAGATGGGGCTTTTCCACGTTCATACAGGTTTCGTCCATTTGTATTGCCGCACTCAACACAGACCCGCCATTTCCTGACTCAGCCTGAGACTGTGGCCCTTCCTCTTACAAAGTGCAGCCCTTCCCTCCTTTTCCGAAGAATTCGCATGTTTGGGTGGCCGTGGGCCTTGGGACCCTTGGTCCTGTGGTCCTGCGACCCTTGGTCCTGCGGTTGCTCGTGTCACGCAAAAGGCAATATTCTCTCCTGAGGAGAAAATTCCTGCCAGGTTTACATAAGACATCTTATGCAGGTTTGCCGGCAAGGGACACACCGCAGGCCCGGGCATGGGCTTCCGGCTCAGGGCTAAAAGCCCGGTTTATAATACATAACGATTATAATAGATAAACTTGGGATATCAATCCTTTATGTCTGTTGGATTCCCTCTGTTGGTATTCAGATCCTGCATCCTCCTCCACGGTAATTAATGCCATGAGGCGGCTGGTATTATAATTTCCCCGAACAGGTAAATATTATATGTCCAGGGGAGTGTTGCCACCTATGCGACCGGGGCAGAGCCGTGAAGTCGTTTATATTTTTAGGTTAAGAAGGGCTTGGCGGCCGCTTTTTGCGCTATTGTGCCTGGTTGCGGGGATGAGCGCCGGGGTTCATTCCCAGGTAAGCATGGGGGCACCTGTTGCCGGACCAGGATGGGCCGGGCGGAGCGTTGTGCCCTATTTATCTTCTGAGGAGGCTACCTCGGGAGGCGCTCTCTCGGAACCAGCTATCCTTGAAGTGCTCGAAGTAGCATTTATGTTGCCAGAGCCACCTGAGTCCCCTGAATCCGGCATGCCGCTTGGATCTGGAGCAGGGTCTGACACAGGATCGCATCATCCAACCGGAGCAACAGGGCATCCGGGTGGTGCCGGTGTAACCGGTGCGGCCGATACAGCCGGTGCGGCCGGGGGCGTCGGAGCGGCGGGTGTGGCTGGTACGGTTGGTACGATTGGTGCAGTTGGTACGGTTGGTGCAGGCAAATCGGCCGCCGGTGAGCATACCGTACGGAACGTAGGAAAATACGAAGAGGTTCAGGAACTGTTGCAGACGACCCGGAGCAGGGGAGATGAATCTGAATCAAGAGGTATTTTATTTATCTGGCCTGTAGACGGCAGGGTAACGGACGCTTTCGGCTGGAGGATACATCCTATTACAGGGAGACAGCAGTTTCATAACGGCATCGACATTGCAGCCCCATCCGGCACCCCGGTCAAGGCAGTTGCAAGCGGGACAGTGGAGTTTACCGGATGGTCTGAGGGATACGGGCGGATTGTGGTGATCCACCATGGGCAAGGGTACCGCACCAAGTACGGGCATCTGTCCAGGTCCGTAGTGTCCCAGGGACAGAAGGTAGGCAGGGGCGAAGTCATTGGATACGTCGGGGAATCTGGAAATGCCACAGGGCCTCATTGCCACTTTGAGGTCGAAGTAAACGGCAGGGCGGCAAACCCCAAGGATTATCTGCCTTAAGCTTGTGAGCTGTGGTTTAAGCGGCGGGCTGAACTGATGCATTACCCCAAAGCAAGTTTATCTCAGAGCAAGTTTCCCTCAGTGCCTGAGCCGGAACGGCTAGCGGGACTACGAAGGGCAAACTCTCACCCACAGGAGCCTGGCGTTTGTGCCGCACCCGGTGTTGACCCCACACCCGGTGTTGGCCCCGCATCCGGAGTTAGTCCCGGATCCGGTGTTGGCCCCGCATCCGGGGTTGGCCCGAACCTGGTGCTTGCTCGGTTCGCGGTCTAACTCTTACCGAACCTTAGATAAAGTATTTGACTGCTAGAATAAGGAGTATCCCCGGAATCCCCAGGATGCCCACAGTTAGGGCGGTAGCTAGGTTCAAGCCGATGTGGAATCCGAAAAACCCTCCAGCTATGTTGACCGCCCATATTCCGAAAAACGCAACCAGGGATCTAAGGGCCACCTTGCCAAGATGCTTGAGTCTGCCGGCCAGGAGCTTGAGCATGACAAACACAACCAGGAACGCCAGTGCAACGCCCAAGAGTGAAGTGAAATCCAAGGCAAATCCCTCCTGAAAATGCTTATGAGGGCAGGCAGGATTATATTCTAGGGAACGGATTATCGGCTCTCATCACCGCCGTCCATGCACTCCGGGCACGCGGCAGGATTATATTCTAGGGAACAGGTTGTCGCCCGGCTCAAGAGGTTCGTAGATGGTTCAGGTAGTGCACCATTTTGATGCAGGACTTGGCGGAAACCAGCCAAATCGGTGCAGCTGGTGCACCAGTCTGAGGCAAGTCCTGACGGAAAGTGGTCCAATTGGTGCACCTGGTGCACCATTTTGAGGCAATCCCTGACTGAAACCGGCAGAATTGGTGCATCCGATGCACCGTTTTTCCCAAAATCCTAGCTGAAGACGGCGGAAATGGTG
>LFST01000059.1 GCA_001513185.1 Candidatus Fermentithermobacillaceae bacterium DTU015 | reverse complement strand
AACCACCGCACTATGGTTGATAAATGCAGCCTGACCGACTTCCGCTGGAACCCCTTGTTCCTGGAGCTGTGCGGGCATTACAGCATCCAGCCTGTGCACTGCGCCCCTGGAAACGCTCGAGCGAAGGGAAAGGTGGAGAATCCTTTCCGCTATCTCGAGGACCACTTTATCAAAGGAGGACGGTGGGATAGTTTCGAGCATTTCCTGGCGGAACTCCAAAGATTTGCGAGAGAAGAACTTGACCTCATGGTGCACGGCACCACGCGCCAGCGGCCCATAGACCTATTTGCTGAAGAACAGCCTTACCTTACGCCTCTTCCCGCCGCCAGGTTTGTCAGCACTCGTGAGCAGTTCCGGAAAGTGAGCTGGGACTGCCTGATCTCATTCGAAGGCAACCGCTATAGCGTTCCTTATCCATACGCAGGCAAGTCGGTATGGGTAAGAGTCTCTCGTGGGAAGTATCTCCTTGTGCTTGACATGCACGGTGAGGTTGTGGCCACCCATGAACTCTGCCGCGACAAAGGACGCACCATCATCAACAAGGAGCACTACGAAGGGTTGAGACGGGCTGCTCCACGTACCCGGGTTCTCCTGGAGAAAGCGTTCCTGGAGCGTTTCCCGGACCAGGCCAACTTCCTGGAGCGGTTTTACGCACAACAGAAGATCAACCCAGCCTACCACCTGCGGGGTATACTGGAACTGGCCTCTTTGTACCCAAGGGAGGCCTTACTGGAAGCCTTCTCTCTCTGCTTGCAATACAACACTTTCTCAGTTGGTTTCATCCGTGGCGTGCTTGAGCAGCAGCTCCCTGCTCAGGTGCAGCCGGAACTGGGAGTGCGTACCCTGCATGGGCTGCCACTGGTGAAGGTGCAATGCAACCTGTCTGTATACCAGCGCCTTCTTGAAGGAGGTGAGTCTCGGTGACTGAGGTAGAGCGGCTGAGACAACAGTTGAAGAAGCTCAGCCTACACACCATGGCTGCCATATTCGAACAGGAAGCGGAGAAGGCAGCCAAAATCCAGATGAGCTACACTGCTTTCCTGGCACGTCTTGCCGACGAGGAGGTAGCTGCCAAAACAGAGCGCTCGATTAACACAAAGGTAGCGAAGGCGCGTTTCCCAGCCATAAAGACCCTTGAGTCCTTTGACTTCAGCTTCCAGCCTTCCATTCCGGTGGCAACAATCAAGGAGTTGGCCGAACTGGGGTTTCTGGACAGGGCAGAGAACATAGTCCTGGTCGGACCGAGCGGTACGGGGAAAACGCACCTTGCCATCGCCCTCGGCCTGAAAGCCTGTATGGCAAGGAAAAGGGTTCTGTTCACCACCGTACATGCGTTGCTGGACCAGCTGGTGGCTGCAACGGTAGACCGCTCTCTGGGATCGCGCCTGGAGATGCTGAGTCGCCTTGACTTGGTCATCGCCGACGAATTGGGGTACATGCCAGTGGATACCCAAAGAGCCAACCTTTTCTTTCAGTTCGTGAGTTGCCGGTACGAGAAGGGGTCCATTATCTTGACTACAAACAAGTCCTTCGATCAGTGGGGGCAGGTATTCGGGGACGACGTCATCGC
>LFST01000012.1 GCA_001513185.1 Candidatus Fermentithermobacillaceae bacterium DTU015 | reverse complement strand
GAAACCTTTCTTTTCAAGTGTGAACAAGAAGTATACCAGGGCGGTGAAAGTACCCACGACGTACAGGATGTTGGAGACGCTTGCCCACCAATCCCCTGGTACCCACAGGGGCAGGAACGTGGCACGGATCTGGTCGATGAACATCGGCTTAAACTGGGTAGTCAAGACGTATGCCGAACCGATTCCCAGCAGGAAGCAAATATGGTAACGGCTGATCCACGCGATGGGCCTGATGTACCTGGTGTAAATCATAAGCCCGATGATGATCGGAAAGATGTACCACCACTTGCCTTCCTGCATTATTCTCAATTGAACACTGGGCCTGATGTACTGAAACCACTGCAATGCCACTGTGTAACCGGCATACAGGCCCACGTACGTGTTCTCAGCAAACCTGTACAAAGGGTTATCTTTGAACACCACTGAAAGTAGGAAGATGGTGAAAATTGCGTTCAGCCAAGTGCCCAACAATTCCACTCCGGTTCACCTCCTGTCGCCGAATCCGGCCAAAGTCATAAGCTTATTTCTTCTCTTTCTTCTGGGTCAAAAGATAACCCACGTTTCCCAATATGATGAAAACTATGATCAGCGCATGTGAAAATGACTGGGCGTCCATACCGGCTGTCGCACTACCCGGGTGGCCAACCAAAAGCTCGTACTCAGCCGCCCCTTTCATGCCAAGCACAGCGGCGTGTACCTGCCCAGACTGAACCAAGGGCATGAGTTCAGGAACGCTCACCGAGATGCATGACACAATCAAAGGCTTGTTGTGGGGCGAGGTCACGTGTGCAATGTATTGCCGTTCACCCGGGGTTCCGGTAACGAATATGAACAACGCGTCGACGTCCTTGAGCGTCTGCACTTCTTTCATAAGAGGCAAGGTGTTCAAGTCATTGCCGTAGTGGTCTACGCCGACGGCTGCCTCATATATGCTGGAAAGCATCTTCTGCAAAAGCACTTCGCCTCCTGGTTTATAGCCAATATTGACCCAGTCCACGCCGTACTGTTTGTCAGGGAATTCTTCCGGAACAATCGAGAAGGCCGTATCAGCCATGTCGCCTGCCATGACCCACATGCCTGCGCATACGAACCGAAGGTCTTTCCTGAATCCCTGCCTCACCAGTGACTGGGCTGCCGGCATGAGCTCAGGGATTCCGCCTGCCGAGAAGTCAAACCCAAGGTACACTATGCTGCCTGGAGCTAAGGACTCGATGAAGTCGTACACCTTCTGGGTTTCAGGTGACGGAATGATGGCCAGCCCGACAGGTTTTATGAGAGACAGGGCAATTATCAGTATCATCAGGACGTATATAACACGTCTGTCAATGTTAGCTAGTCTCTCCCACACAAAGATTCACCTCCTCCAATGCCAGTCTCAGTATTACTCACCCGTACCACCAAGGTGCGAACGTTCAATTCCAACAAGAATTCTCAAAGCAGTAGCAATACCGCCAAGGGTAGCACCGATTTGGATACCCCTCATGCCTGCAGAGTTAGGCACGTTGAGGATCCAGGCGGAAGCATTTGTAATCCAGTCCCCCAGCAACACAGAACCGAGAGGAACCTGGCCGAGCATCATGATTATTGCGGCGATGAGCAGCACTGCAGCTTCCGCGTTCCTGACCCTAAAAGCTCTATAGGCGGCAGCGCCGATATAGAACACCAAAGTGGAGTAAACAGTAGCGTTCATGGGCGCGATGAGGTTGTTGTACATGAACTTCCAGCCTTCATGGTCTGCACTCTTGGCGATAAAGATGCCAAAGAAGGCCATGCCAAACATGCAGATTATGAGCCACAGGCTGTAGATCCATCCCTCGCGCCTCTGCTGGACCCTTCTTCCGTGAATCTGGGTCAGGTTGACTATTCCGACGGCAACCGCCCATGCGGACACCACCAGGAACCAGTCATCAACCACGTTCTTTGCCTCTGCAAGACCCGGAATGCCGCTTACAAACATGGCGATGATTATGAATAACCCAAAGGCAAATCCGAACAGAACCGGCAATTCTTGTTTCAACGGTCTTCCCCCCTCCCATAAGGAGTTTCAGAGATAAAAGGATTCTCAGTGTCAGCGCTATAATTCAATTCACTTGCCCATGATGTCGCTTAGGAAAGAACTGCCAAACGTCGCAAGAATGGTACCAACTGCTATGGCAATTGCTGCGAACATCTTGCCCCAGTCTTGAACTATAATGCTGCCCATGAGGATAGGTTCCCTGGTGAGGTATGCGCTTGCTGCGAAGAGTTCTTCGCCGATTAGGCAGTAGTCACAAGCTGCAACGAAGAACGGAATCTGGTGGGTGTTAGCGGTTCCTGCAATCTGGATTGCGCCGGCTGTCGCCCCAACCTCGGCGAAAATCAGGGATTCTGCCCAGAATGCACCGAGAAGCAGGTTGGCCGCAGGCTGTTCACGGTACATGATACCTGTTACGCCTGTGGCATAGGCAAACTGGTCCTCTGAAATGAACCGTACGTTCTCAACTTTGAAGTTCTGCAGTTTGCCTTCTTGGATGAAAGCCTGCTTCACGATTTCTTCTGAGATGGGGTACACGACAGTGTACCTGTTAGTTACGATTAGATCAGTGTCGTACCTGGCGCACTGGCCTGCAACATAGCTAAGGATGGATAGGGCTGCCAGGGTCTGAGCGTTATCCACGCCTCCAATACCCGGCGAGAAGTGAAGAGGCCTGCCCATCTCAGTGCAACGGCCAATGGCCTCATCGAGGGCTTCAAGGCCCGGAACCTGATACAGTTCGGGAATCTTCATCCCCTTCCGCGCCCTGCCGATCATGGCCAGCACTGCTATGCAGTACGCCAGTAGTGCAATAAAGGAGAATACCTGTCCTTGTGCGATTGACAATTGTTTCACCTGCCTTCCAGACATTTTTTGTAATCTCCTGCTCTCAGGCAGCCGTCTTGGCCACCAGTAATCTGTTTATTCTGT
>LFST01000041.1 GCA_001513185.1 Candidatus Fermentithermobacillaceae bacterium DTU015 | reverse complement strand
TGGGGCGATAATGCAAGTTGGCTTTTCCAGTAAAGCCCTGAACTTCTTGCGGACTTCCATCTGCAGGACCTCCTTTGCATATAAACTAGTTTCAACTTGGGTCACATAGATGACCGCTGAACAGGCAAATCCAGCACAGTTCTCGCGCAAAAACCGTACCACGAGAAATCAGAAGTCCGGGCTACATGCTGATGTTGTGTGCAAGTGGATTTCCCATCCCGTGTTGTAACCATAGAGCGACAGGTGTTTCATACGTGAAACACTCATGTTTCAAGTATGAACATCTATCGTTTTCCACACGTTCCTTGCCCGGTTGCCTAACCGAAAAGGGTGGGTTTGGCCTGTTGTTTACCTTGGCACGCTTCTTGCTCCTTTGAAAGTACAGATGCAGAACTCCACATGCAGTAGGCAATGCATCTTATCCTTCGCAACAAGTCCGCCACAGAAATCGCAGCAGCCGATCTCATTTACCGGTAACAAAATCGATTTAGCGGGGAGGTAGGAACCAAGTGAAAAAGACGACCCAGCTAAGACAACTTCTCTCTAGCGGAAAAATCGTTGTTGCTCCCGGCGCATTCAACGCCCTGTCGGCCAAGATAATCGAACAGGCAGGTTTTCCTGCAGTGTACATGACAGGGTACGGCGCCTCGGCAGACCTTCTGGGTGCTCCTGACTACGGGCTCCTGACCCAAACGGAGATGGCCTACCATGCGGCTAGGCTTGCCCAGGCAGTGAACGTTCCCTTGATAGCCGACGGCGATACGGGCTATGGGAATGCAATCAATGTAAGGCGTACCATACGGGAATATGAAAGGGCCGGTGTGGCTGCCATCCACCTTGAAGACCAGGTAATGCCCAAGCGCTGCGGACACATGGAAGGCAAGCAGGTAATCG
>LFST01000030.1 GCA_001513185.1 Candidatus Fermentithermobacillaceae bacterium DTU015 | reverse complement strand
TGGTCAATATGCCCAATTGTACCTACGTTCACGTGAGGCTTAGTTCTCTCAAATTTCTGCTTAGCCATTTGTCTAATCCTCCTTTGTTACACTCGCCCGTAATATTTGGCGATAATCTTGTCCGCCTCATTCTGCGGAACTACTTCGTAGTGTTGGAACTGCATGGTGTAAGTACCCCTGCCCTGAGATCTGGAACGAAGGTCTGTTGCATAACCGAACATGGTGGCGAGAGGTACCAAAGCCCGGATTTTCTCGTAGGTTCCTTCTGTTTCCATGCCGGTGATTTGGCCTCTCCTTGCGTTTAGGTCCGCCAATACCTCACCCAAAAACTCAGAGGGTACTGTCACTTCCACTTTCATAACAGGCTCCAAGATCGCAAGTTTTGCCTTGGACAAAGCGTCTTTTACGGCCATGGAACCCGCAATCTTGAAAGCAAGCTCCGACGAGTCTACCTCGTGATAGGAGCCGTCTTCGAGGATCGCCCTTACATCTACCAAGGGATACCCTATCAAGAAGCCGGATTCAAGCGCTTCCTTGATCCCCGCTTCAACCGCAGGCACAAATTCGCCCGGGATCACTCCGCCGGTGATGGCGTTTACAAACTCGAAACCTTCGCCTCTGCCCAAAGGTTCCAGCCTTATCTTGACGTGGCCATACTGGCCGCGCCCGCCGGTCTGCCTTACAAACCTGCCTTCCCCGGCAACAGGCTCAAGGATGCTTTCCTTGTAGGCAACTTGAGGTTTCCCTACAGTGGCTTTGACCCCGAATTCCCGGAGAAGCCTATCACAGATGATTTCCAGATGCAACTCACCCATGCCGGAGATGAGGGTCTGTCCTGTTTCCTCATCCGTGTTAAACGTAAATGTAGGATCCTCCTCAGCCAGCTTCCTAAGCGAATCTGACAGTTTGTCGAAATCGTCCCGGGTTTGAGGCTCTATGGCGACCGCAATCACAGGCGTCGGGAACGAAATCGGCTCAAGTACGATGGGATGCTGCTCATCGCACAGAGTATCGCCTGTGAATGTATGCTTCAGCGCTACAGTTGCAACGATGTCGCCTGTAGATACGATATCAACATCTTCCCGGTGGTTGGCGTGCATAAGGAGCAATCTCTGGATCCTTTCAGTCTTGCCCCGGCTGGCATTATACACATAGGATCTGTTGCGCAACTTACCTGAGTACACCCGGAAATAAGTAACCCTGCCGACATAAGGGTCGGTCATCACCTTGAAAGCCAGGGCACAGAAAGGTTCATCATCGCTAGGCTTTCTGACGACAATTTCACCGGTTCCGGGCACCTGGCCCTCAATGGGTGGCACATCCAAAGGCGAAGGAAGATAGTCGATTATACCGTCAAGAAGCGGTTGAATGCCCTTGTTTCTCAGGGATGTGCCGCAAAAACACGGAACTACTTTATTGGCCAAGGTAGCCTTCCTGATTGCTTTTGCAATGGACTCAACAGGGATTTCTTCTCCCTGAAGATATGCTTCCAGGATAGCGTCATCGAAATCGGCAGCAACAGTTATGACGTTCTCCCTATATTCCTCGTACAGCTCCAGCATATCTTCGGGAATAAGCGCTTCCTCCATCTCCAGGCCCAGTTCGTCTTTCCAGTACAATGCCTTACCCCTGAGCACGTCGACCACACCGCTAAAGGTATCCTCCACACCAATAGGCAAGTATAACGGAACTGGGTTGGCGCCCAGCTTGGTTTCTATCATCTTGATGGTCCTGTAGAAATCGGCACCCAGTGAGTCCATCTTGTTGACGTAGGCAATTCTCGGAATATTATAGCCGTCTGCCTGTCGCCAGACCGCCTCAGACTGGGGCTCGACACCGCCTTTGGCGCAGAATATAGCTACCGCGCCGTCAAGTACGCGGAGGCTTCGCTCTACCTCTGCCGTGAAGTCAACGTGTCCTGGCGTATCTATAATGTTGATTCTAAAATCTTTCCAATGGCAAGTCGTGGCAGCAGAAGTTATGGTGATCCCCCGCTCTTGCTCCTGTTGCATCCAGTCCATGGTAGCGGAACCCTCGTCGACCTCGCCTATGCGGTGAACCTTACCGGTATAAAACAGGATGCGCTCAGTGGTAGTGGTCTTCCCAGCGTCAATATGAGCCATAATTCCTATATTCCTAATCCTCTCAAGCGGAAACGTACGCGGCATCGAATTCCCCCCTTTCTCAAGTCTTGCCCCAGGTTGCCTACCACCTGTAATGGGCAAAAGCCCTGTTAGCTTCTGCCATCCTGTGCATTTCTTCTTTTCTTCTTATAGTGTTCCCGGTATTGTTGGCAGCATCAATAATTTCCCCTGCCAGCCTGTTCTCGAACCTCCGCTCAGAGCGGGCCCTGGCAAAGTCCACAATCCATCTTATGGCCAGCGACATACGCCGTGCCGGCCTCACCTCAACAGGAACCTGGTAGGTGGCGCCGCCGACCCTTCTGGCCCGGACCTCCAATACAGGCATGGCGTTTTGTATGGCCTGCTCGAGCACTTCCAGAGGGTCTTTCTTGGTCTTTTGCCTGATAATATCCATTGCGTCGTACACCAACCGCCTGGCCAGGGACTTCTTCCCATCGTACATAACTTTGTTGATAAGCCTTGTTACCAGCACAGAGTTATATACGGGGTCAGGCGTCCAGGTTCTCGCCGGAATCTTACCTCTTCTAGGCACAAAGTTCACCTCGCAATCTCATCTACTCACTGGGCTTCTTGGTCCCGTACAATGAACGCCCTTGCCTTCTGCCTTCTACGCCGGCTGCATCCAATGTACCCCTGACGATATGGTAACGTACTCCGGGCAAGTCCCTTACTCGTCCACCTCTGACCAATACTACCGAGTGCTCCTGAAGATTGTGGCCGATTCCCGGAATATACGCTGTCACTTCTATCCCGTTGGTTAAACGGACCCTGGCGATCTTACGCAACGCCGAGTTGGGCTTTTTTGGCGTAGTGGTCCTCACCACGGTACAAACTCCCCGCTTAAAAGGATTGCCTTGAAGTGCCGGGGACTTTGTCTTCCTGACTACTTTTTTCCTGCCTCTCCTGATAAGCTGGTTAATCGTCGGCACATTTCACCCTCCTTTCCATGATTTCAATATGGCGCAACACGAGGCGCCTACATTTATGCCGCAAAATTCTCCGAGTTCTTTCATGCTGGAAACCCAATTGACCTCGATGTCCAGCTGCTTCGCCCTGGCAAGCACATCTGATACCACATGGGTTTCGGCGTCTTCAGCCACCAACACTTGTGCCACAATACCCTTGTCGATGGCTTTCAGCACCGCCTTTGCGCCTGGAACCTTGTATTTCTTTGGTATTTGAGTGTACACCGGGCCTACCATGGTACAAGTCTCTCCAATACATTACAAAAAAGCGCACTTTATGAGTTTAGCACCAAGATTAATAGGTGTCAACGGCGGAGAAAATTCTGAGTAAATATGGAAGCCAAGCCGCCTGTGTGGATGTAGCAGGCACCTTCGTTCTGAGGGATGATTCCCCGCTGGATCAAATCAAGCAAGCCACCAAGACATTTACTGGTATACACATGCTCCGACAAGATCCCTTCGGTCCGGGCCAATTGGTACAGCGTATGCCTGGATAGCCGGGTTGGGATGGCATATCCCTCGCCCAGGTAATCATCGTATATGGTCATTACCTCTTCCGGTGGCGCTGCAGGCTCCAACCCCTCTACTTCCCTGATCAATTTCAAAGCACCACCGATAAGATCCTGCATCAGATGCTCAAGCACCGGTTTCGGGTACTCCACGCTTATCACATGGACGTGGAATGGGTGCCCCAGGAGGGCGGCCCCCAATACCAACCCCGCCGCAGTCCCTCCCATGGCGCCTACTATCGCCACATGCCTCACATCTAAGTTTTGGGACCTGATCTGACTTAAGAGCTCAAACGCACAAGCCACGTACCCAAGCGCCCCCAGAGGCGTAGATGACCCATTGTATATAATGTAGGGCTTTCTTCCCCTTGTTTCTAGTTCCCGGGCGAGTTTTTCCATCTCACAGGTCCTCTGCTCCTCGTCTACCTTGCCCACAAACACCGATCTAGCTCCGAAGATGCGATTTAGCAACATATTGCCTTCCGGCTTGTCCGGTTGATCGTCGTTGTGAACGAGCCAGCACTCTACTCCCACCTTGCAGCAAGCTGCAGCAGTGAGTGAACACAGGTTGGACTGCAATCCCCCTGCAGTAAGGATCACGTCGGCACCTTGCTCAAGCGCATCTCCCAGCAAGAACTCAAGGCTGCGGGTTTTATTGCCGCCTTGGCCCAGGCCCGTAAGATCATCCCGCTTTATGAAAAGGGCAGGGTGGTTTACCTGCCGGCCGATTCTGTCCATCCTTTGCAAAGGCGTAGGCCATATGCCTAAGTTCACTTTGGGGAACTTGTCGAGGTATCCACGGGGATTGTGTGTCACTTGAGCTTACCTCCCGGTTTAGGGTGAGGCATGGGAAACCTGTCTAAGCGGGAGCCGGAAACCCATGTCCGGCTCCCACAAGGATACTTACATCACATGGAGAAAACCCAAACCTGCATCTGGTCTGGAAGGGCTTCCTTATCTAAAGTTGCTTCATTGCCTTCGAACCTCGTCACATTCTCCATGCCTTGGACAAAGCCGTCAACCGGGGCTATGGGCCAAGACTCAACATACTTAGTCTTAAAGTGCATGGGCACAACTATGTCGGGCTTAAGCAACTCAACTATTTGCTTGGCTGTAGCGGCGTCTATCGTATAGTACCCGCCCACAGGAATGAGCAGTACATTGACCTTGCCGATTTCCTCCACTTGGGAATCTGTAAGTTTCTCTCCCAGATCTCCCAGGTGGGCCACGGAAATACCGTCTATGTCCATGACAAATATAGCGTTTTCTCCGCGGAGCTTGCCTTCTTGATCATCATGGTAAGAAGGCACGGTCCTGAATTTTGCTCCCTTTATCTCTGCCTCAAGCCGCCTGGCTTTCTTGGTTTGCTCGTCCAAACCCCTGAGCACTTGGGTATCTCCTTGAACCTTATCTACTGCATTGTGATCATGATGCTCATGGGACACAGTAACCACATCAGCTGCTTCATTTATGCCAGGATAGGGGACCTCTTCCCCAAAAGGATCCGTAAATATCTTAAGTTCCGGGGTTTCCATCACAAAGCACGCATGACCTAACCATCTTAACTTCAAGGTCCCACACCTCCCGATAGAAATCACTTACGCAGAATCGTCGCCGGCAACTTCCGCCTGGCCTTCCTCTTGGGCGGCAGGATATACTTCCAAAGCCTCATATGGCCGCATACCCGTTCCTGCAGGAATCAGCTTGCCGATAATCACGTTTTCCTTCAGTCCGATAAGCTCATCAATTTTGCCCTTAACCGCGGCATCAGTTAGCACCCTGGTTGTCTCCTGGAACGAAGCTGCAGACAAGAATGACTCGGTCGAAAGGGATGCTTTGGTAATACCCTGAATTATCGGCTTGCCCGTAGCGGGTTCGCCGCCCTCTTCGTAAGCCTTGGCGTTAGCTTCGTTGAACTCGTGGATATCTACGATCCCGCCAGGAAGCAGCGGGGTGTCCCCGGGATCTTCCACCTTCATCTTTCGCATCATCTGCCTGATGATTATCTCGATGTGCTTGTCATTGATATCGATACCCTGCAGGCGGTACACCCTTTGGACCTCGCTCAAGAGGTACTCTTCAACAGCCCGCACGCCTTTGATCCTCAACAGGTCGTGGGGGTTGACCGAACCTTCGGTGAGCACATCACCGGGCTCGACGGTCTGGCCGTCAGATACCTTGATCAGGGCACCGAAGGGTACTGCTATGATGTTCTGTTCGCCCTCAGGTGAAGTGATGACGATTTCCCGTTTCTTGTCGCCTTCCCTGATTTCAACTACCCCGCCGATTTCAGCTATTGCGGCCTGACGCTTGGGCTTCCTCGCCTCGAAGAGTTCCTCGACCCTGGGAAGCCCTTGGGTGATGTCCTCCCCGGCGATACCGCCCAAGTGGAACGTACGCAGGGTAAGCTGGGTACCCGGCTCACCGATGGATTGGGCAGCGATGGTGCCTACTGCTTCGCCTACTTCTACAACCTCCCCTGTAGCAAGGTTCCTGCCGTAGCACTTGACGCAAACCCCATGCTTGGTCTCGCACGTGAGCACCGACCTGACTTCTACTTCTTCTATGCCGGCCGCTATTATTGCATCGGCTTTTTTCTCGTCGATGAGCTCATCTGCCTGGCAAATGAGTTCGCCTGTCTCAGGGTGGACTATGTCGCTTACCGCAAACCGGCCTACGATCCTGTCGCGCAGGTCTTCGATGAGTTCTCCGTCGATATTTATGGCTTTAACCCTGATGCCGCAGCCGCAGCCGCACTCCTCTTCTCTGACTATTACATCCTGGGCCACGTCAACCAGCCTTCGCGTCAGGTAACCCGAGTCGGCTGTCCTCAAAGCAGTGTCAACAAGCCCCTTCCTCTGTCCATGGGTTGATATGAAGTATTCCAATACCGATAGCCCTTCCCGGAAGTTGGATCTTACCGGCTGCTCTACCATTCTGCCTGACGGGTCCACCATGATACCCCGCATGCCGCCTAGCTGGGAAATCTGCTGGATATTGCCCCTGGCTCCTGACTCAGCCATCATGTACACCGGATTCCATTTGCTGACCGACCTCTTGAGCGCCTCGGTAACTTCGTCAGTGGCACTTCTCCAAATGTCGATTACTTTGTTGTACCTTTCTTCCTCAGTGAGAAAGCCCATGCGGTACTGTTCTTGTACTTGATTGACTCTCTTTTCGGCTTCTGCGATGATCTCGGCTTTCTCTTCAGGCATGGGGATGTCGTCCAGAGAAATGGTTGACCCTGCCTTGGTGGCGTAGTAAAAACCTAGGTCCTTGATTTTGTCCAGCATGTCAGCGGTGGCATCCATACCGTACTCGCGGATGCTCTCTGCCACAATTTCGCCCAAGAGTTTCCTGTCTACCACCTTGTTGACGAACCTCAGTTTCTCAAATAGCACGCTGTTAAAGATACAGCGTCCAGGTGTGGTGATGAGCCTGCGGGCCTTCCCGTTTTCGCCGTACTTCACCACCACCAGGTCATGCAACCCTACATGCCTGGTTTCATATGCCATTATTGCCTCATCGATTGACGCGTACTTCTTCGGGATTTCTGCCTCATTTAGGCTCTCAGGATCGTCATGTTCTGTAAGCGTAAGGTAGTACAGCCCAAGCACAATGTCCTTGGTGGGCGTAACCGCCGGAGTCCCGTCCTTGGGCAACAACAGGTTGTGCCTGGACGACATGAGTATCTTTGCTTCAGCCTGAGCTTCCGCCGAAAGGGGCACGTGCACAGGCATCTGGTCCCCGTCAAAGTCTGCGTTGTACGGAGGGCACACCAGAGGATGGATCTGGATGGCTCTACCTTCAACCAGCACAGGTTCAAACGCCTGGATACTCAGGCGGTGCAGTGTAGGTGCCCTGTTGAGAAGCACCGGATGGTCCTTGATCACTTCCTCAAGTGCGTCCCATACTTCAGGCCGGGCCCTTTCCACCAGGTGTCTGGCGCTTTTGATGTTATGGGCAAGCCCCTTTTCTACGAGCCTTTTCATCACAAACGGCTTAAACAGTTCAAGTGCCATTTCCTTGGGAAGCCCGCACTGGTGGAACTTGAGCTGAGGCCCAACCACGATAACCGAACGTCCAGAGTAGTCAACCCTCTTGCCCAGCAGGTTCTGCCTGAACCTCCCCTGCTTGCCCTTGAGCATATCCGACAAGGACTTAAGCGGCCTCTGGCCTGGCCCTGTGACAGGACGTCCCCGCCGGCCGTTGTCAATCAGGGCGTCTACTGCTTCCTGAAGCATCCGCTTTTCATTGCGGACAATGATATCAGGGGCGCCAAGGTCCAGCAGCCTCTTAAGCCTGTTGTTCCTGTTTATTACCCTGCGGTACAGGTCGTTTAGGTCAGAGGTGGCAAAACGGCCGCCGTCCAGCTGTACCATGGGCCGCAGGTCAGGCGGGATCACCGGAATTACCTCAAGGATCATCCATTCAGGCCTGTTGCCTGAGGTCCTGAAAGCCTCCACCACTTCCAGTCTCCGCATAGCCCGGATTTTCCTCTGGCCCCGGGCATTCTTAGCTTCTTCAACCAGCTGCTCAGCTTCTTTATCAAGGTCAATCTTTTGGAGGATCTCCTTGATGGCTTCGGCACCCATACCTGCCCTGAACCGGTTGCCGTATTTCTCTTTGGCTTCCCTGTATTCAGATTCAGTGAGCACTTGCTTATATGAAAGGCCGTCGCAATCGCCTGGATCGGTTACGATGTATGCTGCATAATACAGCACCCGTTCAAGTACCCTGGGCGACATGTCGAGCAGCAAGCCCATGCGCGAAGGCACGCCTTTGAAATACCAAATATGGGATACTGGCGTAGCCAGTTCGATGTGGCCCATGCGTTCCCGTCTGACCTTTGACTTGGTCACTTCCACGCCACACTTGTCGCAGACCACGCCTTTAAAGCGGATTCGCTTGTACTTCCCGCAGTAGCATTCCCAGTCCTTGGTCGGGCCAAAAATCCTCTCGCAAAACAGTCCGTCCCTCTCAGGTTTCAGAGTCCTGTAGTTAAGGGTCTCGGGCTTCTTGACCTCGCCATGAGACCACTCCCTAATCCTTTCGGGTGATGCAAGAGAAATGCGTATTGCAGCAAAATCATTGACGTCCACTCTTTAACATCCCCTTTTGCTTTAACTTTCCGGTTCATCGTCATCTTCAAAGTCGTCTTCGAGGCTTTCCAGGTCCCTGATGGACCTTACCCTGCCCAATCGCTCAAGGTCATCCAAGGGGCCCAGGCGCTCCCGGCGTTTGGGTCGGGATTTCTTGCGTTTCTTTGGCGGTTCCTCTTCTTCCTCCATGAGGTCAGAGATGTCATCGGGAACTGAAACTTCCTTGAACAGCTGGTCAAAGGTCATCCTCTCATCATCCCCTATATCCTCCGGAATCGCCGTGTCCTCGTCATCGATGTCGACGTCAACATCAACATCAAGGCTGTCATCTTCGGTATGATCAGTGTCGCCGGTTTGCTCATCATCCTGCTCTTGACCCCAACCGTCGCCGGCAGCCACTTCTTCGTAGTCAGCAGCCTTGTCCTCATCGTCTTCCTCATCATCACCGGCTGCGTCCCTTTGAGCGCGGCGGGTACGCCTACGTGGTTCAGTCTCAATCATGAGGTCAAGTTCCCTGGCTTTTTCCTGCACTTCGTCGTCAATCTCCCCGATTTCGACTTCATTCCCGTATTTGTCAAGCACTTGCACATCCAGTGCAAGGCTCTGGAGTTCCTTAAGGAGCACCTTGAATGACTCGGGCACCCCTGGTTCAGGGATGTTCTGGCCCTTGACTATGGCTTCATAGGTCTTGACCCTACCGACAACATCGTCAGACTTAACGGTCAGCATTTCCTGCAAGGTGTATGCCGCGCCGTAAGCTTCAAGCGCCCATACTTCCATTTCGCCGAAACGCTGGCCACCCATCTGGGCCTTGCCACCCAAAGGCTGCTGGGTCACCAAGGAGTACGGGCCTGTAGACCGGGCATGGACTTTGTCGTCTACAAGGTGCAACAGTTTCAGCATGTACACATATCCCACAGTCACCGGGTTATCGAACAGTTCTCCCGTACGTCCGTCCCTCAGGTACACCTTGCCGTTTCTGGGGAGCCCCGCCTGTTCCAGTAAGTGCTTGACTTCATCTTCCTGGATGCCGTCAAACACCGGCGTGGCTATGTGAAGCCCCAGGAGTTTTGCCGCATATCCAAGGTGACACTCAAAGATCTGACCGAGGTTCATCCTGGACGGAACTCCCAGAGGTGTAAGCACTATCTGGACAGGAGTGCCATCGGGCAGGAATGGCATGTCTTCCTTGGGAAGTATCTTGGCTACTACGCCCTTGTTTCCGTGGCGCCCTGCCATTTTGTCGCCCTCGGATATCTTCCGTTTTTGTGCCACATATACCCTTACAAGTTCATTGACACCAGGAGGAAGCTCATCTCCGGCTTCCCTAGAAAACACTTTGACATCTACCACTATACCGCTTTCGCCGTGGGGCACCCTGAGAGAGTTGTCCCTGACTTCACGGGCTTTCTCTCCAAAGATGGCCCTGAGCAGCCGTTCCTCCGCGGTAAGCTCAGTCTCACCCTTAGGTGTTACTTTGCCCACGAGAATGTCACCTGAGCGCACTTCCGCACCGATCCTGATGATTCCCCGCTCGTCGAGATCCTTTAGCTGGGCTTCGCTCACGTTGGGAATGTCCTTGGTGATCTCCTCGGGGCCCAGTTTGGTATCCCTGGCATCGCACTCATATTCTTCTATGTGTATTGACGTGTAAACGTCTTCTTCTACGAGTTCCCGGGAGATAAGGATGGCGTCTTCGTAGTTGTACCCATGCCAGGGCATATATGCTACAAGCACGTTCCTTCCAAGCGCCAGCTCGCCCTTGTCGGTAGCCGGCCCGTCTGCCAGCACCTCGCCTTTTTCTACCAGTTGCCCTTTTGTCACAAAGGGGACCTGGTTGAAGCAAGTGCCCTGGTTGGAACGGGCAAATTTCTTCAATTTGTATACATCCCGCTGGCCTGACGGGGTTTCCACCACAATTTCGTTGGCGGTAACCCGGACCACCCGGCCGGGGTTCTTGGCAGTAACCAACACGCCTGAGTCCAGGGCCGCCCTGTACTCAAGCCCGGTACCTACCAAGGGGGCCTCGGTCTTGATAAGTGGCACTGCCTGGCGCTGCATGTTGGAACCCATAAGCGCCCGGCTGGCGTCATCGTGCTCCAAGAACGGGATGAGTGAAGTAGCAACTGAAAACACCTGTTTAGGTGATACGTCCATGTAGTCTACCTGTTCAGGAGACACTTCAAGCACTTCATGCCTGTACCTGGCCATGACACGGTCTTCCAAGAAGCGGCCTTCTTCGTCCAGGAGCGCGTTGGCCTGGGCAATTACGCACTCGTCCTCTTCATCCGCAGTAAGATACTCGATTTCGTTGGTAACCCGCTTTTCAGCCTTGTTGACCTTCCTGTACGGAGTTTCGATAAAGCCCAAGCGGTTGATCCGGGCGTAACATGCAAGCGAAGTAGTAAGCCCGATGTTAGGCCCTTCAGGTGTCTCAATGGGACACATCCTGCCGAAGTGGGAGTGGTGGACGTCGCGTACCTCAAATCCTGCCCTCTCACGGGTAAGCCCGCCTGGGCCAAGGGCTGAAAGCCGCCTCTTGGCAGTAAGTTCTGTAAGCGGGTTGGTCTGTTCCATGAATTGGGACAGCTGACTGGAGCCGAAAAACTCCCTTATGGCACCTACTACAGGCCTTACGTTGATGAGGGCCTGGGGAGTAATAATGTCGATATCCTGGATGGTCATGCGCTCCCTGACCACCCGCTCCATCCTGGCCAGCCCCACACGGAACTGGTTCTGCAGGAGTTCCCCTACACACCTGACCCGCCTGTTACCCAGGTGGTCGATGTCATCGATGGTACCTACTCCCTTAGTAAGCCCCAGGAAGTAGTTGACGGCAGCTATAATGTCGTCCCGGGTCAGGGTCCTGTGCTTAGACCAGGCTTCTTCATCGTGTTCGTCCATACCATTGCCTACTACCCTGACTACCTGGCCATCGAAGGTAGCTACGTCGATTTCGTTGATCCCTGCCGCACCGATTTTGTGCGCTAGTTCCCTGTCTATGTGCTCTCCTGCCTTGGCCAAGAGCTCTCCTGTTTCAGGATGGACCACGTCAAACACGGCAGTTGTGTTCACAATCCGCCGGCGTAAGGCGAATTTCTTATTGAGCCGGTAACGTCCGACGGTGGCTAGGTCGTAGCGTCTGGGTTCAAAAAACAGGTTCTCAAAAAGATTCCTGGCACTTTCGATGGTAGGAGGTTCTCCCGGCCTTAGCCTTCTGTAAATTTCAACGAGAGCTTCATCTCTGGACTTGGTGGTGTCTTTGTCCAAGGTATTCTTGAGTACCACGCTCTCGCCCATTTTCTCCAAAATTTGAGCATCTGTCTCTAATCCTACAGCCCTCAACATAGTGGTAAGCGGCAGCTTCTTGGTACGGTCAATCCGCACCCAGGCAATGTCGTTGTTGTCAGTCTCCATCTCGAACCATGTGCCCCTGCTGGGTATGAGTGTAGCTGAATAACGCCGCTTACCGCTGGGATCAGTCTCATATGAATAATAAACACCTGGAGAACGAACAAGCTGGCTTACAATGACCCTTTCGGCACCGTTTATCACAAACGTGCCCGCTTCGGTCATGAGCGGGAAATCGCCCATGAAAACCTCTTGTTCTTTGACTTCGCCCGTAGTCTGATTGATGAGCCTTACCTTAACCTTCAAAGGAGCTGAATAGGTGACATCTCGTTCTTTGCATTCCTCTACTGTATGCTTGGGCTCGCCTAGACTGTAGTCAATGAACTCCAAGACCAAATTTTCAGTGAAATCCTTAATAGGTGAAATGTCTCTGAAAACCTCTCGTAGCCCTTCTTCAAGGAACCATTGGTAGGACTCCTTTTGAACTGCTATCAGGTTGGGAATGTCAAGGACTTCGCGAATGCGGCCGTAGCATTGCCGCTCACGCTTGCCTACCTTAATGGGATAGGCCATGCATTTCACTCCTTAGGGGGTAAATCTCCGCCTACAACCAGGAGATGGAACTCTTTAGCACTACTTAGACATTTTACCCAGAATTCCGTAAACTAATTCCTGGATGGCGGGCTGACATACAAATGCAATTAGTAATACTATCACGCCTGTCAACGGTTGTCAACAAACGCGATAGCACATATTTGTGCAGACCTACCCTCTAAGGTAAGCACGTGGTCTTTGGTTTTTGCAGGTTTAGTTGCTCAAGCACTTTATATATCGCTTGTTTATGCTCCGGCCCGGGCGGATACAGCGGCAACCTCAGGCCACCTACCTCAACCCCGGCCATTTCAAGGGCAGTTTTTACAGGCGCCGGGTTGGTTGTAATAAACAACACCTTGAACAGGTCGAAAAGCTTGTAGTGAACCTCCCGTGCCTCTTGTATTTTACCCTCTGCATAGAAGTTTATCATATTCTTGATATCAGGCGCCACAAGATGTGCTGCAACCGACACCACCCCTGAACCACCCAAGGCCAGTATAGGCAGGGTAAGGCTGTCGTCTCCTGAGTATACGTAGAAGTCCTCCCTGCAGTGCTTTAGGATGGCCGAAGTTTGATCAAGGATGCCTGATGCCTCTTTGATGGCCACTACATTTTCAAGTTCCGTAAGCCTTAGGACCGTATCAGGCAACATGTTCACCGCTGTCCTGGAAGGCACATTGTACAGCATCACCGGCAGGGACACCTCCTCTGCAATAGCGCGGAAGTGCCAGTACAACCCTTCCTGGCTGGGCTTGTTGTAATAAGGAGTAACGGCCAGAATGCCGTCTGCACCGGCTGCCTCTACCGCCCGGGCAAGCCTGACGCTGGCTGCAGTATCGTAAGAGCTGGCCCCCGCCCATACCATCACCGAAGGTTCCAGCGCCTGCCTTACTTCAGATACCAACCTTATCTTTTCTTCAACGGTCAAAGTAGGTGACTCACCTGTGGTCCCTGAGATGAGGATGCCGTCTGCCCCTTGAGACACCAGCTGCTTTGCAAGGCTTACCGCAGCCCGGTAATCTACCTCCAGCTCGTCATCAAACGGAGTTACCATGGCTACGATCAAGCTCCCGTAAGGTGACGGTTTCATAAGGCCTACACTCCCCCGTGTTTGTGTTTGTGATCAAAGACCGAAAGCGTCATGCAAGGCATTGACCGCTTTGTGGAGACATCCTTCTTCTATGAGACAGGATATGGTGATGTTTGAATCTGAACTCCCCAGGATCCTGATGTTCTCCCTTGCCAGCGCAGCAGCTACGTTGTTCATCACCCCTGCCCTGCCATGCATGCCGTGTCCGATTACAGTCACTTTGGCCCTGCCTGCCTGTATATCCAGGCTCACATCCAAGTCCGCAAGCCTCAACACAGCTTCCTCGGCAAGTGCTTCAGGCACGGCAAAGGATAACCTGTCCGGGAACACGTTTATCACATCAATTGACACATCAGCCAGACACTGCAAGATGCCGGTCACCTGTGCCATCTGGTCCTTAGGACATAGCCGGATCACCAGCTGGGCCAGCCCAGGCACGTAAGTTATCCCGGTAACAGGGTTGTCGTTCCGCAAGAACAGCCAAGGCGTCTCCCTGTCTTCCCCGCTCCCTATTATGGTCGCTTTGCTGTCAGGGGCAAGCGACCGGACCTTTATTGGTATCTGAGCCCTGCTTGCTATCTGGACCGCCCTGGGATGGATTACTTTGGCGCCTTCCATGGCCAAATGGATAACTTCGTCATAGGTTACAAACGGGATTGTCTTGGCGCTTCTTACCATTTTGGGATCGGCGGTCATAATTCCTTCTACGTCGGTGTATATTTCCACGCATCTGGCCAGAAGGGCGCTGCCTAATGCAGCTGCAGTGGTATCACTGCCCCCTCTCCCCAAGGTGGTGATATCCCCGGATTTGGCCATCCCCTGGAACCCTGCCACCACCACTACCTTACCTTCCTCCAGATGCCTCCTTGGGTGGCTTGGATCTACGGCAATGATGCCGGCATCGCCGAAGTTTGTGTCTGTGACGATGCCGGCCTGGCCTCCGCTTAAGGCCAAGGCAGGTATATCCCGTGTCTTAAGTTCTTGGACCATGAGCACCGCAGAGATGATTTCCCCGCAAGACAGGAGCAAATCCAACTCCCTGGGCGCTATCTCCTTGGAAATGCTCTTGGCTAGGGCGATAAGGGTGTCGGTAGCGTAAGGCTCCCCTCTGCGCCCCATGGCAGACACCACCGCAAGCACCCTGTACCCTTTATCTAAAGCTTCTTGGATCCGGTCGCAGGCAAGCTGGCGCTTTTCTCTGGTGTCGAGGCAGGTGCCCCCAAACTTCTGGACCAGGATCAAATCCCCGGCACTTTCCCTGCCTGTCGCCACAGGCGCCATCATGTTTTTTCTCCCCTCAAGAGCGCCTTTACGATGTTGCATGCGTTTGTGGCAGCACCCCGCCGTAAGTTGTCGGCCACCGCCCAATAAAGCACGCCCCTGTCTGAACTCAGGTCGCGCCTCAGCCTGCCTACGTAAACCGGGTCGGTGTCCTGACACTTAAGGGGTGTGGGATACACCTGGTTTGGCGGGTCATCCAACACCACCACCCCTGGGAATCGGTTGAGGCTTTCCCTGATTGTCTCCAGGCAAGGCGGCTTCTCGGTTTCAACCAGGCAAGCTTCTGAATGGCCTATGAATACAGGCACTCTCACGCAAGTACAAGAAATGGGAAGATCGGGCTCGCCTAGGATTTTCCGTGTTTCGTTTACCATTTTCATCTCTTCCCTTGTGTACCCGTTGGGCTGGAAAGCGTCTATTTGGGGTATAAGGTTAAAAGCTATAGGGTGTGGGAACACTGAGTCTTCCCCGTGGTTTGCTCTGCCTGTAGCGATGAAGTCAAACGAGCTTGTTTCAAGCTCGGAGATTGCTTTGTACCCGGCACCAGACACTGACTGATAGGTGGTTACGTGTACTCTGGACAACCCGAACTCCTGATATATGGGATAGAGGGTCATCACAAGCTGTATCGTGGAGCAATTGGGGCCTGCTATGAGGCCTTTATGGGCAAATATCTCATCACAGTTGACCTCAGGCACCACCAGGGGCACTCCAGGGTCCATCCTGAACGCCGATGATGTATCTATTATCACGGGGCCGCCTCTTATCTCCTGCACTAGTTCAACTGATGCCTCAGCAGGGGTACACAACAACACAATATCTGCATGCTTGAGCAGCCTCAAATCCGTGCGGGTAATCTGCAAGCTTTCCCCCCTGAACTCCACCTTCTTTCCGATGGATTCAGAGTACCCTGTGAGGTACAACTTCAGGTCTGGGATGGGATCCTCGCCGAGTACGCGTACAACCCGTCTGCCTACCAGCCCTCCGGCACCAACAACCACCAGTCTAACCATGCCGGCCTCCCCCNNGGACGCAGGACTCGGGGCAGTCCGGGAACACAAAATAAATGAAGGTACAGTGAATTGAAAGCGGGATGCAGGCATCCTTGGATTGCCCGCATCCCGCGCTTGGCTGGAGCCACGCCTGATATTACTTGAGTTCTACGGTAGCGCCTGCTTTCTCCAGTGCTTCCTTGGCCTTTTCGGCTTCTTCCTTGGATACCTTTTCCTTCACTGCCTTGGGTGCAGATTCAACAAGCTCTTTTGCCTCTCTCAAGCCAAGGCCGGTAAGTTCCCTTACAGCCTTGATAACTGCTACTCTGCTGGAACCTGCGCTTGTAAGCACCACGTCAAATTCGGTCTTTTCTTCTTCTTGAGGTGCAGCTTCCTGGGGTGCAGCCACTGCCACAGGAGCAGCTGCCACAGCCTGGGCTGAAACTCCGAATTCCTCTTCAAACGCTTTAACCAATTCAGCAAGTTCAAGCACGGTCATGCCTTTTACCAGTTCCAATACTTGTTCGATCTTAGACACTTGAATGAACCTCCTTGTAGGTTAGATTTCACCTTTTTCTTTTTTCTCCCTCAATCCGTCAAGCACCCTGACGAACCCTACCAAAGTGGCGTTGAGCACAGTGGCCAAACCGGTAATCGGAGCCTTCATGGCAACTGCTGTCTGGGTCAACAATGTCTCCCTGGACGGCAATGTAGCCAGGAAATTGATCCTGTCGAGGGTCATTTTCTGGCCATCCAGCACTCCACCCTTGATCTTGAACACAGGTGTTTCCAGGGCGAACTGGCGTAGCACTTTGGCGGGGGCAACAGGGTCGGTCATGCTCAAAGCCATGGAAGTAGGCCCTTTGAAAATGTCGTCCAAGCCTTCCCAGTTAAGTTCCTGGACGGCCCTGAGCGCCAGGGAGTTCTTGACCACCCGGTATGTTACGCCGTTCTCCCGGCACTGCCGGCGGAGCTTGGTGTCATCTGCAACTGAAACGCCCCTGAAGTCGGCGAAGATGACACTCTTGGCATTGGACAGCTCTTCTTTCAGCATGTCTTTGATCTTTGTCTTCTGCCGCCTCTGCCTTGATTCCAACCATATCCCTCCTTTGCCACTGGGTAATGAACCCAAAAAGGGCCCCGCACGAAGCGTAGGCCCTTGATATCTCAACAAAGCTACTAAGAGTATCTAAGAGTCTAAACCTCGGCGGGCAGCCTGCTAAGAGGCTATTATGTCTTCCGACACCTGCTGTCTACGGTTTACCTATTCAATTGTACGTTTTGCTAAGGGATTGGCCCCTCCTACTGCCTGGTAATCTTGCTCAGGTCAATGGGGATACCCGGCCCCATGGTTGAGCTCAAGGTAACGCTTCTTATATATTGTCCCCTGGCCCCTGGCGGCCTTGCCCTTACAATAGCATCCACGAAAGCGTAGAAGTTGTCCAAGAGTTTGTCGGTACCAAAAGATACTTTACCGATTACGCCATGGATAATACCGGCCCTATCGGTCCTAAAGTCCACTTTACCTTGCTTGATTTCCTTGATGGCCGACTTTACGTCCATGGTGACGGTTCCAGTCCTGGGGTTTGGCATGAGTCCCCGAGGTCCAAGAATACGGCCAAGCCTGCCAACCAGGCTCATCATATCAGGTGTAGCCACGGCTCTGTCAAACTCAAGCCAGCCGCCTTGGATTTTCTCAACCAAGTCTTCTGCGCCTACGAAGTCTGCCCCAGCCTCGCGGGCTTCGTTAGCCTTTTCGCCTCTGGCAAACACCAAAACACGTAGCTCTTTCCCTGTACCGTGGGGCAGGACGACAGAACCTCGCACCATCTGGTCGGCATGCCGGGGGTCGACACCCAACCTCATGGCTATATCTACTGTTTCGTCAAACTTGGCATAAGAAAGTTGGGGGATAAGATCCAATGCTTCCCGGGGTCCGTATAGTTTGCCTTCTTCTAGCCGTTTTACTGCTTCAGAATACTTCTTGCCTCGCTTAGGCATTTAGCTGTTACCTCCTTGTGGTGAGTGCGGACGCAATCCTCCCACAAAATTTAGCCGGTTTAACGTACCGGCAAACATCCGGCCTAGGCCGGCTATTCTACTTTGATCCCCATGCTCCTGGCGGTACCTTCAATCATGCGCATGGCGCTCTCGACTGAAGATGCGTTAAGGTCTTTCATCTTAAGTTCGGCGATTTCCCTGACCTGCTCCCTGGTAACTTTACCGACTATATTGCGGTTGGGCTCGCCTGAGGCAGTTTCCAAGCCTGCTGCCTTCTTGAGCAGCACCGCCGCAGGAGGGGTCTTAACAACAAAGCTAAAAGACCTGTCTTCATAAATCGTAACTACCACAGGTACGATGGTGCCAACTTGGTTGGATGTCCTGTCGTTAAACTGCTTTGTAAACAGCTGCAGGTTCACCTGGTGGGGCGCCAATGCAGGCCCGACAGGCGGGGCAGGAGTTGCCCTTCCCCCTTCAATCTGCAGCTTTACTACTGCTCTCACTTTCTTAGCCATATTCTTTCCCTCACACTTCCTCTACCTGATTGAAATCCAGTTCCACCGGAGTTTCGCGGCCAAATATGGAAATCAGTATGCGGAGTTTGCCCCTATCGGCCATGACATCCTGGACCATGCCCATCATGCCCTGAAACGGGCCTGACTTGACCCTGACACTCTGTCCAGGTTTGAACTTCACTCTGACCCTGGGTGCTCCCTCGCCGCTAATCCGCATGAAAATCGTTTCAACCTCATGATCATCCAGGGGAATGGGTCTAGAACCAGGCCCCACAAAACCGGTTACTCCCGGGGTGTTTCGCACTACGTACCATGAATCATCTGACATGATCATGTTGACCATCACGTAGCCCGGGAATACCTTGCGCTTAACTACGCGCTTCTTACCGTCCTTGTATTCAATTTCCTCTTCCTCAGGCACGAGCACCTTGAATATCTTATCTGACATGTTCATGTTGTCAATACGTTTCTCCAGGTTAGTCTTCACCTGGTTCTCGTAACCTGAGTAGGTATGGACTACATACCACTGGCCCTTTTCTTCAGACATAGTCATGAAATAAGGACCCCCTCACATGCTTTGGTCCGGGTCCCAGTCTCTCCCCTATCTTTTGGTAAGGAATCCTACCACTAGAGTCAACAGGGCATCAGTACCCCATAAGATAACGCCTATTCCAAGCATGGCAACTATCACTGCAATAGTGTAGACCCTGAGTTCACTGGCTGAAGGCCATATTACCTTCTTGAGCTCACCGCGGACTTCCGAGAAGAACTTGAGCACCCGCGAGAACCACTGCCGTAACCCTTGGAAAATCTTCATTGCTCTCACCTGATATAAAGATTTATGGCAGGCCCGGAGGGATTCGAACCCCCATCCTTCGGTTTTGGAGACCGCTGCTCTACCGTTGGAGCTACGGGCCTGCGGATCCGGCCCGGTTTTGCAACCGTGCCGATTGTTGACTCGACGTTAAGGCAAACTACCGTGTTTCTCTATGCACAGTATGGGTACGGCAAAACTTGCAGTACTTCCTGAGTTCAAGCCTTCCGGAATGGGCCCTTCTGTTCTTTGTAGTTGTGTAGTTGCGTCGTTTGCACTCTTGGCATGCAAGAGTGATGATCTCGGTTGTGCCTTTAGCCACTCAATCTCCCTCCCATCCCGGTACATTTGCCAAAGCCGAGTGTAACACACATGAGTTTGCTGTGTCAATCTTAGGCTGTATTTACCTGGGATTGACCTGCCAGGGGTATGCCGTTTACGACACGATCTTGGTAACTACCCCTGATGCTACCGTACGTCCGCCTTCGCGGATAGCAAACCTAAGCCCTTCTTCCAT
>LFST01000021.1:594-2455 GCA_001513185.1 Candidatus Fermentithermobacillaceae bacterium DTU015 | reverse complement strand
TTTCTCAACTCCGAAGAGTTCCCCCGCAAACCGTTTCCATGTTCAGGGTATAGCGTTTCAAGAAGATTGTCAACACGTATAGGGCGCCATCGCATACGGTCAAGAATTGACCAGTTCCTCATTCCGCAAACCAAGTCGGGTTTTCGCCTGGTAGCAAATCGGCCACTTTACACCGCTTGTTTTCAGGAAACCATCGATTTTGCACAGTCTAAGGACAGTCAAGGAAACTTGTATCAGAAGTGCCAAAGGCAACAACCAGTTTCTGCTAATCCTTGAAACCCGCCCATCGCAGGGAAGTGAGCTTTGAAGAGCGCGTTCGCCCGCGGGAACAAAGGGGAGAGAATTGAGTTAGAGCCGCGCAAGACCAGGTTGGAAAATCTGTCTGTGTAGTGGATAGTGAAGCAACAATGCCGCCAACAGCTAGTGTTTCCCATTCCAAACACGCGTCTTGACTCGAACAAAGCTAATTCCTTTCGCTCATTTCTATCATTTCAGCCAGAACTCTTCTTGCCAGTAAGGGACTTGGTACATTTTAGGACACCACTTGGAATGGGTAAGTGCATCGGTTGCGGTTGGCAGATCGCACCAAGAAGTAACTAATGCAAGCCTGAATCACATCTTGGGAACAAGGCCTGTCATCGCTCCGAATAGGCAATTCTAGGCTAATATGGGTTTACGAGACAGGTATGATATGATAGCCTCTTCTCAGGTCGGTCTGATTTTTCTGAATATCCACAAGGGGACTTGACTATGAGAATAACGTCTAGCAAAATACTTGGGATTCTACTCGCTCTTGCCATGATGATGGCTGCACGTTGTTATCCTGTATATGCAAGTGACGATATAGGTGTCGGTTTGAGAGGTCCTACTAGGCTCTTTGTAGAAACATGCAATCAGTTCTTTTCTGACCCGATGAATTATCGAGCCCTAGATAAGGATCAAACAGATGTATCGCTAGTATTTTACCAAAGATACCTTGAGAAGTATAGAAACCAAGATTTCGCTGCCCTTTGGAAAGCATTCCTCAATGAACTCTATTGTATTACTTGGTCGCAGATCCAAACAATGAACAGGTCGGGCAACAGCTTTGAACCTATGACCATTGATCGTTATGTATCTGATACTTTCTATGTTTTGGATTCAACCACTGAACATATGCCAGGAAAAACCTTCGAATTGCTGTATACAGTAAGTGGTGGTTATACCTTTGAGGGAAGACGAATCGTAGCATACACCGATGCGGTACTCAACATAGACTCTTTCAATGCAGGTGCCCTGTTTACATATACACTAAGGAATATTTCTACCAACGCTAGACTTGGACCGAATAATCTGAGTGTCACATTTTCCGCCTCGTTCAATTTGGATCTGCACTTCAACTCGCTGAGAATACCAGGTTTTGAATGGTGGACTGAGAGTTTTGGCCCCTACTCCGGCAGTGTTACTGGATATGCATATTGATTAAGTAGACTATCCGGGTGACCGAGATGCCCCTCGGTCACCCATTCTGGGTTCATTATCCGAGGAGGCCGAACGTGTGATAGATAAGATCAGAGAATATGTCAAGAACCAACCGTTCAAATTCATGAACGCAGTGCTTGTGCTCGTCTGCTTTTCCAGAGTACGTTGGCTGATATGTCTTGTTTGCCTTTGTGCGATTCCCATGGCCATCAAGACCATGGCTCCAGAACATCCCTATCCCAAATCGGTTTCCATTGTCATGCTACTATACTTCACGGCCATTTTGCTTGGTAACATCGCATTCGCTCTATCCAGCTGACCTACGGGAACTTGCAACTATCAGCCAATACTGCCATAATATTGTATGCAGGCAGTCTGATGACCCAGAGCATCGATACTA
>LFST01000021.1:0-567 GCA_001513185.1 Candidatus Fermentithermobacillaceae bacterium DTU015 | reverse complement strand
GGTCATGGGCATGAGCAAAAGAGAGTGGTTCGTTTTGGGTGCGGCGATCACAGTTGCACTTGTTTTCTACGCGACAGGCCGGGCTGATTTACATGACACTTTGCAGAACGCCCTGGTCTTCGGGGTGTACATTGTTGCCCGTTTAGGGCTTGGTTTCCTGAAGATATCCGAAGATGTCAAAAGCGGCGTAATGGCAATAGTGGTAGCTTTACTGCTTATCTGGAGACTCGATGCATCATCTCTCCTTATCGTTGCCTTGGTCGCACTCAACTTCTTCACCGGAAGAGCAAAGCGGAAGTCCCGCCCGTGAACTGACAATGCGAAGCTGACTAACCATGCACTACTCATTGACTGGCCGAAAATGGAGCTTCGCGTCCGAGAAAGCCGCGCTTGGCCGTAGTCGTTGTAAAACCAACGGAGACAACCGGTAAAAACATAGGACAGTCCCGAGCGCACAAACGATCAGAACTGTCCCCGTCCTTGATGTTCTGTTGTTCAGTTATTCACTTAACCTGTATTAAGTGTCACACTTGGCCTCCAACTTCACGAATCCCGCCCAGCTATGGA
>LFST01000008.1:82720-121593 GCA_001513185.1 Candidatus Fermentithermobacillaceae bacterium DTU015 | reverse complement strand
AAGATATATCAAAAGGGATTCCTTGATTTCAAACGGGACATCGAGCGAGCCCTGGCCAAGCTGGATTTCCTAAACGACCCTGAGGCGTGGGACAAGAGCGAGCAGCTCAAAGCCATGAGCATTTGCTGCGACGCCATAATCAGGTACGCAGAGCGCCACGCCGACAAGGCCCTGGAACTGGCCGGAAGGGAGACCAACCCCAAGCGTAAGCAGGAACTTCTCAAAATAGCCGAAGTGTGCAGGCGTGTTCCAGCCAACGCGCCCAGGACCTTCCACGAAGCCATACAGATGTATTGGTTTGTGCACGTAGGAGTAATCACAGAGCTTAACACCTGGGATTCCTTCAGCCCGGGTAGGCTGGATCAGCACCTCTATCCGTTCTACAAAAGAGAGGTTGAAGCCGGTACCTTGACCAGGGACGAAGCCAAAGAGCTGCTGCAGTGCTTGTGGGTCAAGTTCAACAACCACCCTGCGCCCCCCAAAGTGGGGATCACCCTCCAGGAAAGCTGCACCTACGCTGACTTTGCAGCCATCAATACAGGCGGGCTCACTGCACAAGGGCAAGATGGGGTCAACGAACTTACATATTTGATACTTGACGTGGTGGATGAAATGCGCCTGATTCAGCCCAGTGCCAACATCCAGCTCAGCCAGAAAAATCCCGACCGGTTCCTCAAGCGGGCCCTCGAGATCGTGAGAAAAGGCTGGGGCCAGCCTTCGATATTCAATGCCGACATGGTGGTCCAGGAGCTGCTCGCCCAGGGCAAGGCGATTGAAGATGCCCGGCAAGGGGGCACCAGCGGCTGCGTTGAGGCAGGCGCCTTCGGCAAAGAAGCTTATATCCTGACCGGTTACTTCAACCTAACCAAGGTGTTGGAGATTACCCTAAACAACGGCACTGACCCTCGGACAGGCAAGAAAATTGGTCTTGAAACGGGCGATCCTGCGGAGTTTGATTCCTTTCAAGACCTTATGCAAGCCTTCCAAGAACAACTCAGGCACTTTATCGATATCAAGCTCAGAGGTAACCACGTGATCGAAAAGCTTTGGGCCGAATACATGCCAAGCCCATTCTTGTCAATCCTCATAAGTGACTGTATCGAGAACGGCAAGGACTACAATGCAGGAGGTGCCAGGTACAACACCAGGTACATCCAAGGGGTGGGGATAGGCAGCATCACAGACAGCTTGGCGGCGATAAAGTACCATGTATATGAGCGGGATACCGTGTCCATGCCGGAGTTGCTCCAAGCGCTCGGGTCAGGCTTTCAGGGCCATGAACTTCTGCGGCAAACCCTGATTAGCCGGACACCCAAGTACGGCAACGACGATGATTTTGCCGATGAAATCATGAGCCAGATTTTTGATATGTTCTACCAGGCAGTAGACGGACGTAAGAGCCCAACCGGGTTTACGTACAGGATAAACATGCTGCCTACCACATGCCACGTGTACTTTGGGTCAGTGATCGGGGCGACCCCTGACGGCAGGCTTGCCGGGAAGCCATTGTCAGAAGGCATCTCACCGGTGCAAGGCGCAGACAGGCAGGGACCTACTGCTGTACTCAAGTCTTGCTCCAAGATGGACCACGCAAAGACAGGCGGCACCTTGCTCAACCAGAAGTTCAATCCCAAACTAATAGAAGGCCAGGAGGGGATAGACAACCTGGCTCATCTCGTGCGGGCGTACTTCCGGCTGGGAGGCCACCATATACAGTTCAATGTGATAAGCGCGGACACCCTGCGTGATGCCCAGAAGCATCCAGAACAATACAGAAACCTTATAGTCAGGGTCGCAGGCTACAGCGACTACTTCTGCGACCTTACCGAGGCGCTCCAGGATGAGATCATCGCCAGGACAGAGCACGCAGGTTTCTAAAGGGCATAACATCACACCACCAGACCGCACCATACGCAGGAAACGACAGCCCGCCACAAAGCAGATGTGGCCTTCTTTGCAGCCACACCGCATCATGCGTAGGCAAAAGACGCCCCGGATATCACATTGTGGGGTCAACTATACGGCCGGATGCCGGCATAGGGCCCTGGCTGCACCGCTGCAGCACAGTCCCTGCGCTACAATGGGCCTGCTTTAGCCGTTCGGGTGCCATCGGACTGAGCCAGAGTCAGCTGTCCGCCTGTTTTTTGCAACGCACCGGGACTGAACGCTCCGTGCAGGATATTCGATCCAATACGGCGAATTCTGATAAGGTGGATANNCTGACACTTCTGTGTGAGGTTGCGGTGCAGACCCCGTGAATACCCCGTGCACACCGGGGGCAAGCCGTGTGCAGGTCATAGGTATGGCATGCGGACTGTGACAGACCACGTGACGCAGATGTCATCTGCAGGACCTGTTTACGACGGGAAGAGAGCAAGAATCACAGGGAAGGGGCGGAAATACCGTACCTCACCTGTTTGGGAAAGGGGGCATCAGCGTTTGGAAGCTTCCGGCATCCGGATCACACAGCACCCCATACTTGACTTCCCCGAGCGCCGGAAAGTCAAGTTCTACTGGGAAGGCAAAGAGCTGGAAGGATACGAAGGCGAACCGATAGCAGCTGCCCTCCACGCAGCAGGCATCAAGGTGCTTCACAAGAGTCTCAAGCAAGGCCGTCCACGCGGCTTTTTCTGTGCTATTGGCAATTGTTCCTCATGCTTGGTAGTAGTCGACGGGGTCCCCAACGTGAGAGCTTGCACCGAAAAACTCAGGGCAGGCATGCGCATTGAAATGCAAGAAGGGGTCGGGCCAGTACCCGTAAGTAAGGAGTGACGCACTTGATAAGGACGGAGCTGGCGATTGTAGGAGCGGGACCTGCAGGTGTATGCGCCGCGCTTGAAGCTGCCTCCTACGGGGTCAAGGTTACCCTCCTCGACAGGGAACAATGGATAGGCGGGCAGCTGGTGAAACAGACTCACAAGTTTTTCGGATGGTACGAAAAAAGCGCAGGCACCCGCGGGGTCGTGATTGCCAAAGATCTTGCCGTCAAGGTGAAAGCCAACCCGGATATCCGCTTTATGGGTTCCACAGAAGTGCTGGGTTATTATCAAGCCGACGGTGTGCTGCTCCTTGAGACTCCTCAAGGCATCCAGACCCTCAAGCCTGAGCGGCTACTTGTCGCCACCGGAGCCTCTGAAAAAATGATCCTTTTCCCGGGCAACGACCTGCCTGGAGTGTACGGGGCAGGTGCGGTGCAGACCCTCATGAACGTCCACGGCGTAAGGCCGGGCAAGTCGGTACTCATGATAGGGTCGGGGAACATCGGATTGATTGTGAGTTATCAGATGGCGCAAGCAGGGGTCAAGGTGGCAGCTGTTGTAGAAGCACTGCCCCATATCGGCGGATATGCGGTACATGCCTCCAAGATAAGGCGGCTGGGTATCCCTATATACACTAGGCACACCATCAAGGAAGCCTACGGCACAGACTGTGTGGAAGGCGCGGTCATCTGGCAGTTGGATGATGACTGGCAGGGAATCCCGGGCACCGAAAAGCAACTGGACGTAGATGTGATATGCTTGGCCACCGGGCTTACGCCTCTGTGTGAATTCCTGTGGCAAGCAGGGGCTGAGATGACAGACATCCCTGAACTGGGCGGATTCGTCCCCCTCTATGACGAACACATGGAGACCACAGCCAAAGGCATTTACGTGGCCGGAGACGCAGCGGGGATCGAAGAAGCCTCTACCGCCATGGCTGAAGGACGGCTTGCAGGCTTGGCGATAGCCTATAGCCTGGGCAAAGTGCCGGACCATGAGTTTTCCCGGAAACGGCAGGATTGCCTCAAGGAGCTGGCTGAACTTAGGGCCGGCCCCACAAGCCAGGCAATACTTAAGGGGCTGGCTGCCATGAGGGAGCAGATGGGGAAACAGGCGAGAGCGCAGACGAGAAAGAAGGTGAGGTCATGAAGCCCGACAAGCTGTTGACTACCGGTATTCCGTCAAGACAGCAGATTGAGAGCGCGACGCCGCCTGAATCCCGCCGGAAGCAGGGAGCCTTTGTGGTGATCGAGTGTTTTCAGGAGATCCCTTGCGATCCCTGTTATCACAGCTGCAGGTTCGGAGCCATTAAGCCGTTTGGGTCGCTTAATGATATACCCCAGGTTGACTGGGATAAGTGCACGGGCTGCGGCGTATGCGTTGCAGCCTGTCCCGGGCTGGCGATCTTCGTGGTAGACGAAACCTTAAGCGATACCCAATGCCTCATTGCCATGCCTTACGAGTTTCTCCCCTTGCCTCAAAAAGGCGATCCGGTTTATCTGCTCGACAGGAGCGGCAACAAGCTAGGCCAGGGGGTTGCCTACAGGGTGGTTCCGGGCAAGAAGCCCCAAGGCACGCCCGTGGTGTGGGTGAGTGCTCCCAAACAGCTGTCCATGGAGGTACGGAATCTCCTGCCTATGGGAGAAGCCCATGAATTGGATCAAGCTGCTGGGGCACAGGAAAGCGGCCAAGTGGCTGTAGATGACAAAACCCAACCAGACCATCATGTGCCCTCTGGAAAAATACCTGCAGATGCAACGCCTACCGGCGAGCCGCTTGCAGAGAAGGGTGGGATGAACTGTGTCTCATGCTGAAGATTCCATCATCGTCTGCAGATGCGAAGACGTAACCCTGGGGGAGATACGCAAGGCCATAAGGGAAGGGGCGGTCACCCTGGATGAAGTAAAGCGCATAACCAGGGCAGGCATGGGGCCGTGCCAAGGCAGGACTTGCAGGTTGTTGGTAGCCGGAGAGATTGCAAGATTTTGCGGAAAACACGTTTCGGGAATCCTCCAGTCGAAGTACAGGCCTCCGGTTAAGCCTGTGAAAATGGGCGATTTGGCGGCGCTTGAGTTGACACCCCTTTCAGAACCCGGGCATGGGCAGCAGAGCGGAGCAAGTCCGGAATGTACATGCGGTAAGGCGGTGAATGGCCGATGAAAACCAGGGCGGACGCAGTGGTAATCGGCGGAGGCGTGGTGGGCGCTGCGATTGCGTATAACCTGGCCAAACTGGGGCTCAAAGATACCGTCGTATGTGAAAAGCACACTTTTGCCAGCGGTTCAACAGGACGCTGCGGTGCAGGAGTCAGGGAGCAATGGGGCGCTGAAGGCAACATCAGGATGTGCAAAGCGGCAATCGATATATTTGAAACTTTGCAGGAGGAACTGGAGTACGATTACGACATCGAATTTGTCCAAAAAGGCTACCTGATGCTGGCATATACCGAAAAAGAATGGGAGCAATTCAAGGCAAATCTAAAAGTGCAGCATAGGCTGGGTGTAAATGCCGTCGCGCTCACCCCTGAAGAGGCTAGGGAAATAGTGCCTTCACTTAACATAGAAGGGCTTTATGGGGCAACGTATAACCCTAGGGACGGCCACGCCAACCCGTTTCATACAACCAGGGCTTACCTCAAGGCGTTTGAGCGGCTGGGGGGCGAGGTATATTGCTTCACTGAAGTTACAGGAATCGAACAGTCAAACGGCAAGATTCAAAAGGTCAGGACCACCAGGGGTGACATATCTACTCCTGTGGTAGTAAATGCCGCCGGGCCTTGGGCAGCGCCTGTGGCTGCCATGGTGGGCATAGATCTCCCGGTGTACACCGAGCGTCACCAGATCCTTGTCACCGAACCTGTAGGGCGGCTGTTCGATCCCATGCTTATGTCGTTTTCACGCGGGTTTTACAGCCAGCAAACTCCTCACGGTTCGATTATCATGGGGATAGGCGACCCCGACGAGCCCAAGGGCTATGACATAGGCCATTCGTGGCAGTTTCTCAAGCGGATGTGTGACATTATGTGTTCTGTGGTACCGGCGCTCATGGGTGTGCGGGTTGTGAGGCAGTGGTCGGGGCTTTATACTATCAGTCCGGATGCCCATCCCATCCTTGGAACCGTGTCCGGGATCGACGGGTATTACCAGGCGGTGGGGTTCAGCGGCCACGGCTTCATGCTGGCACCTATAGTCGGGAAGGTAATCGCCGAGATGATCCTGGACAGACCGCTGTCTATCGACATAAGCGGGCTGGACCTGGGACGTTTCGAGAGGGGCGACCTTAGGGTGGAGCCGTCCGTGGTCTAGAAATGGTTCGCGGAAGTAGTCTTGAATGTAGTCTGAGAGCGGCCTAAGGCGGGCACCCACAAGACGACCTAGGAACGATATTCGAGCCTCAAATGGGCCGGCATGTTAGCTTATGCGGGAAGGAGGGTGCGGATGCTCAAACAACGGTGGGATAAACTTGCTTCTGCCATGGAAGCCTCCCATGTGTCAGGCGTAGCCCTTATGCCCGGGCCGAACATGTTTTACCTGACAGGGCTGTCCATGGGCCTGTCTGAAAGGCCAACCCTGCTTGTTGTTGGCAGAGAAGGTACGGTGAGCCTCATCATGCCCCAGCTGGAAAGGCAAAAAGGCGAGGCGGTTGCCGACTGCTTGCAACGCCAAGGGGTCCAGGCCCGGTTCCATGTATATTCGTACACCGACGAGGCAGGCCCGCACAAAGCTTTTGAGGAAGCCTTCCATGGAAAGACAGGCACCTGGGCATTGGAGTACACCGCCCTTAGGATGTTGGAATACTCCCTTATGAAGGCAGTCTTGGGTGAGTTTGCCTGGGTTGATGCAGGAGAAATCATGAAAGGGCTCAGGGTGGTGAAAGACACCGGCGAACTTGAGGCCATGCAGGAAGCAGCCCGGCTGGCAGATATGGGCGCTGGCATTGCAAGAAATCTCCTTACTCCAGGCAAGCGCGCCACGGAGATCGCGCTTGAGATTGAATGGAAACTGCGGCAGGAAGGGGCGGACAGAGTCTACATGTCCCTGGCAACAGGGCCTGACACTGCAATACCTCATGCGGGCACAAGTTCTAGGGTGATTGAATCAGGTGATCTGGCTTGGCTGGATCTATGTGTCAACGTGAGAGGTTACTGGTCTGATATTACCAGGACTTATGCTATAGGCGGGATTCCTGAGGAACTAAGGCGGATCTACGAGATAGTGTTAGAAGCCCAGGAACGGGCAAGGTTAAACGCAAAGCCAGGCATGACCGGGGCTCAGGTGGATGCTCTGGCGAGGGAGGTAATAGCCGGTCACGGCTACGGCCATCGCTTCATCCATAGAACCGGGCACGGGCTTGGGCTTGAGATACATGAAGAGCCTTACATAGTGGCAACCAACCACAGGCCCTTGCCGGCCGGGTCAACGTTTACCATAGAGCCTGGGATATATATCCCTGGCAAGGGCGGGGTACGGATAGAAGATGACGTCGTGCTCACAGGTGAAGGAGCAAGAAGCCTTACTCAGTACCCCAGGAACCTGTTGGATATGTAGTGTATTTATTTGCTAGCTGCACAACTGCTGTGATATACTGGATTAGTACAACGTCAGGGTTGCGACAAACAACGGGGAGATTTCGCCGGAGTGGGTTTTGGCCAAAACCCACTCTTTGTATGTTGGTGGGGTGATGGTGTGGGCCAGAAGGATGTAGTGGATAAGCTGTTCGAAGTGTTTGAGCCCTTCCTCAAGGATATGGGGTATGAACTATTGGACGTTGAACTGACGTCAGACATGGGAAGGCAGATTTTGCGCGTGACCATTTACAAAACCGAGGGAATCACATTTGACGATTGCATAGCAGTGGACAAAGCCTTAGACCCGATTCTTGAGGAACTGGATCCAATACCCGGCAGTTACAATCTTGAAGTGTCTTCCCCGGGTTTGGAGAGGACCCTGAAACGGGATAAAGAGTTTGAGATTTTTAGCGGCCGTGAGTGTAGGGTGAACCTGTATGCGCCTGTGGACGGCAAGCGTTCGTTCGAGGGAATACTTGTAGGATTAGATAGATCGGCAGACGAGGAAAGCGTCGTTATCAGGGATGAAGATGGAGACATAGCCCTACCCAGGCACAATGTGAGCAAAGTCCAGCTGGTTTACAAGGATCAACCGTGGTGATGGGAAGAAGGGGGGCGGGAGGAAATTAACGGAGAAATCATAAGCGCTCTGAAACAACTGGAGAGAGAGCGGGGCATAGCAATAGACGATCTAATAGAAGCGATGGAAGCTGCGCTTCTGTCAGCTTACCGCAAGCATTTTGGGAAAGCCGAGAACGTAAAGGTGAAATTTGACCGGGAGACTGGGGAAATCAAGGTCATCTCCCGCCGTGAAGTCGTGTCTCAGGTCAGGGATCCACGCAAGGATATTTCGCTCAGTGAAGCTCAGAAGCGTAACCCTAAGTACAAAGAGGGAGATTTCATCGAAGAAGAGATCCAGGCACAGGGTTTCGGCAGGATCGCTGCCCAGACGGCTAAGCAGGTGGTCATGCAGAGGCTTCGCAACATAGAGCGGGATATGATCTACGAAGAGTTTTCCGAGCGCGAAGGGGATGTGGTGACGGGCCAGATCATCCGGGTAGACAGGGGCGTTGTCATCGTTGATTTGGGCAGGGCTGAAGGGTTTATCTTACCTAAAGAGCAGCCCAAAGGTGAACGCTACCGCGAGCGGGATAGGATCAAGTGTTACGTGCTCGAAGTGAAAAAGACTACCAAAGGCCCGCAGATCCTGCTCTCAAGGACACATCCGGGACTTCTCAAGCGGCTCTTGGAGTTGGAAGTGCCTGAGATCAGGGATGGGATAGTGGAGATCAAAGCCCTGGCCAGGGAAGCGGGTTCACGGTCAAAGGTCGCCGTGGCAGCTAACCTTCCGGAAGTGGATGCCCTTGGAGCATGTGTGGGACCGCGGGGTTCCAGGGTCCAGGTGATCGTCCAGGAACTCCGGGGCGAGAGGATAGACATTATCCAGTGGGACGATGATCCTCAGGTCTTTATCGGCAACGCTTTGAGCCCGGCAAGGGTGATAGACGTGCAGCTGGATGTAGATGAGCGGATTGCAAGGGTGACCGTTCCGGACAATCAGCTTTCTCTGGCTATCGGCCGTGATGGGCAAAATGCCCGTCTTGCGGCTAAACTCACAGGTTGGAAGATTGATATAAGGTCTGATCGGGATATGTGACCAGAGGACAGTGTGCTGGAACAAAACAATAGGGGGTGGTATCCGTGGCTAAGCGACAGCCTCAACGGACTTGTCTAGGGTGCCGGGAAGTAAAGCCCAAACGCGAGTTGCTCAGGATTGTCCGGACGCCCCAGGGTGAGATCGAGTTCGACCCCACAGGCAAGAAGTCAGGCCGGGGTGCCTACGTCTGCCCAAACCCGGAGTGTCTGAAGCAGCTCTTCAAGAAGAATCGGCTGGAGAAGTCCTTGGGTGTGGAACCACCCCCTGATTTGTTCTCAGAATTGGAGCGTTTTGTGGAGGAGATTGAGAGGGGTTGAGAATGAGGAGGTGATCGGATGACACGACGCATCCGTGTATATGAGCTCGCAAGGGAGCTTGGATTAGATACAAAGGTATTGATTTCTAGATTGAACGAAATGGGGATACAAGTACGCAATCACATGACTGCATTAGATGAGAAACTAGCCCAGGATGTGCGCCGGAAGCTCTCAGGGGCAGACAAACAAGACGGTTCTCCTGAGCGCCATCCCCGTGCTGAGGAAGCCCAGGCAGCCAAAGCCAGGGAAGCCCAGCGCAGGGGCAGGCGGGGAAGCCGGCGGGGCACGGGTAAAGGTTCAAGACAAACAGAAGGTTCCGGCCGGAAGCAAGCCCGGCCTGAGATAGGGGCAAGGCGTGTGGTGATCCAGGGTGACACGCCTGTACGGGAACTGGCTACATTGATAGGCGTGCCGGTGGCCAACGTGCTCAGGGCGATCATGAGCTTTGGCAAACTGATAAGCATCAACCAGGACGTACCCGTGGATTTGGCCGTCAAGGTAGCGGAGAAGCTTGGTTGTGTGGTCACCGTTAAAGAGCCTGAGAAAAGCATTGAGGAGCAAATCGCTCTGGAATTGGATCGTCCTGATGATCCCGAAAAGTCTGAACCAAGGCCTCCTGTAGTTACGGTCATGGGCCACGTAGACCACGGCAAGACCTCCCTCCTTGACGCCATAAGAAACACCAACGTGACTGCACGGGAAGCAGGGGGCATCACCCAGCATATCGGCGCTTCGGTAGTTGAACATGAGGGCAATAAGATTATTTTCCTGGATACGCCCGGACACGAGGCTTTCACTCAGATGAGGGCAAGAGGTGCCCGGGTTACCGACGTAGCGGTGTTGGTAGTTGCAGCCGATGACGGCGTCATGCCCCAGACCATAGAGGCAGCCAACCACGCCAAGGCCGCAGATGTACCGGTGATAGTGGCGCTCAACAAGATCGATAAGCCCAGTGCCAATCCCCAGCGGGTGAAGCAGCAGTTGGCCGAGATCGGCCTGATCCCCGAAGAGTGGGGAGGCGACACGGTAGTGGTAGAGGTATCGGCCAAGACCAGGGAGGGTATAGATGACCTCCTGGAAATGATAGTGCTCGTGGCCGAACTCCAAGAACTAAAAGCCGATCCTACCCGCAGTGCCAGGGGCTACATCATCGAATCTGAGATGGACAAGGGCCGGGGCCCTGTAGCTTCAGCCATCATCAGGTCGGGAGTGCTGGAGGTTGGCCAGGTAATTGTGACTGATACTACCTGGGGCAGAATCAGGGCCATGTTTGACGGGCGAGGCAGGCAGGTACAGAAAGCAGGGCCGTCCACCCCTGTAGAGATCATTGGCCTGGAAGAACTGCCTCAAGCAGGAGATACCTTCCTGGTTGTGCCCGATGAGAAGATCGCAAAAGAAGTGACCGAGCAGCGCAAGATCCAGAGGCGTGAGCAGGAGCTGGCCACCAGCCGCATGACGCTTCAAGATTTCCTCAAGAAGCAAGAGGACGAAAAGCGCGAGCTGAGGCTGATCTTAAAGAGCGACGTTCAGGGTTCTCTGGAAGCCATCTTGCAAGCGTTGGGCAAAATGGATACCGATGAGGTAGAGATAAAGGTGCTCCACTCGGGAGTGGGAGCGGTCATAGAATCTGACATAATGCTTGCCAAGGCATCTGACGCCAGGGTGCTGGGATTCAACGTGCGCCCAGATGCCAACGCCAGAAACGTAGCCGAGGCCGAAGGCGTAGAGATCCGGACCTACAGGATCATCTACGAACTTCTGGAAGACGTTGAGCAGATGGTAAAGGGCCTCACCAAGCCCAAGTTCGAGGAAGTCGTGCTGGGAAGGGTTGAGGTCAGGGCTACGTTCCGGGTGCCTAATGTGGGAACCGTGGCAGGTTGTTACGTCACAAGCGGCAAAGTAACCCGCAACGCAAGTGTAAGGCTGTTGAGAGACGGCAGGATTGTGTACGAGGGCAAGATTGCTTCGCTCAAGCGGTTCAAGGACGATGTTACTGAGGTTGCCCAAGGTTACGAATGCGGAATCGGGCTTGAACGCTACCAGGATATAAAGCCGGGCGACGTCTTAGAAGTCTATACCATGGAAGAAGTGAAGCCCGCTTAAAGTTCCTGGCAGTATGGCGGTGTTGCGACGATGGTAGTTGCACAATGCCTGGTTGACATCCGGCTTTTCGGGATTAATTCTTTGAAAGAGAAGAGGCGGGTGACCAAAAGCCTCACCACCAGGCTGCGCAGGAACTTCGGCTTGTCGTGCGCAGAGATAGCTGCGCACGATACCTGGGGCAGGCTGGTGCTTGGCATGGCGGTTGTGAGCAACCAGGGTAATCACGCCCGGGAGCTCCTTGAAAGAGCCGTAGTGTGGATTGAAGATAACGTAGATGGCCAGGTTCTTGACTACCAAATAGACATTATTTCATGAATTACGGGGTGATGCTCGTGTCACAGAGAGCTGAGAAAATTGCAGCGTCTATCCGGGAGATCGTGTCCGAACTCCTGCTAAGGCGGCTTAAGGACCCACGAATAGGATTTGCCAGCGTTGTCAATGTAGAGGTTAACAGGGACCTGTCCATTGCTAAGATTTATGTCAGCGTCTTAGGGTCAGAAGAGGAAAAAGCCAGAACTATGGAAGGCCTAAAGAGCGCCCAAGGCCTGGTGAGGACCGAGGTTTCCAAAGCCCTGGGGATAAGGCAGGCGCCAGAGATCCAGTTCGTGCTGGATAAGGGCATAGAGCACAGTTTGCGGGTATCCCAGATCATTTCTGAACTTAAGGCATCTGAAACCGAGTCTGAGCAGGAGGAACTTGACGCAGAGGACGCTGAAGAGCCTGAAGCGGAGAAGTAGGGAGCGGTGATCTAAGGGCTTGAAATGATAGCAAACGGGATTCCACATAGGGATAGCTTGGAGCAGATATCGGAACTCTTGCAGAAAAGCGAGGATATCTTAATCCTTGAGCACGAGAAGCCTGACGGTGACTCAATCGGGTCAGGCTTAGCTCTTGCTTTGGCCCTTTCGTCCCTGGGCAAGAAGGCCCTGTTGTTGAGCCAGGATCCCCACCCTGCGGTGTACGATTTTTTGCCCGGCAGGCAGCTTTACGCTACCGTTTCAGATGTAGACCCTGAAGATATCCGTCCTGATGTCACGGTGTTTCTGGATTGTGCAGGGCCTGAAAGGGCAGGCAAAGCTCTGGATTATGCCCGCTCTGACGCTTGGGTCAACATCGACCACCATGTTTCTAATCCGGGATTCGGAGATGTAAGCTTAGTTGACCCTGACGCAGCGGCCACAGGCGAGCTGGTGTTCTTCCTGCTTAAGGTCATGGGTGTTGCCTTTGATACAGATGTTGCAACCTGTCTGTATGCGGCCTTGGTGACTGACACAGGGGGCTTCCGGTATCAAAACACCAGCCCCAGGTGTCTTCAGGTTGCCGCAGAGCTTCTGAGCCGGGGGGTAAACCCATCTGAGGTCGCCGATCAGCTCTACGAGGCAAAGAGTTTCGCTTCCTTGATGCTGCTCAAGAACGCCTTGCATACCCTCACCTTGCACGGAAACGGCCGGCTTGCCACCATAGAAGTGACCAGGGCCATGCTTGAAGACTCTGGGGCATCTCTTGAGGACGCAGATTCCATAGTAGATTACCCCCGGTCAATTGCCGGGGTGGAAGTGGCCTTGTGCTTCAAAGAGAACCTGGACCGGGAAGCAGTCAATATCAGCCTGAGGTCAAGATCGAAGGTGGATGTGTCCCAAATTGCCGCCATGTTAGGAGGCGGCGGCCATCCCAGGGCGGCAGGCGCGGTGGTGGAAGGAACCTTGGAACAAGCTAAAGCGCGGGTATTTGAAGTGCTGGCAGGTTTGGAGTTATGGACGGATTCGTAAACGTACTTAAACCTAAGGGAATTACGTCCCATGATGCGGTGCTCCAGGTAAGGAAGATTTTTGGCGAAAGAAGGGTAGGGCATCTTGGGACCTTGGATCCCATGGCTGTGGGCGTGCTGCCCATGGCCCTGGGCTGCTACACCCGTTTGTCAGAATTTCTGTTGGACGAGGATAAAGAGTATCTTACCGAGTTTGTGTTCGGGATCTCAACTGATACATGCGACTTGGACGGCCGCATCATTTCCAGGGCCCAGTGTAGCCGTTTGAGTGCATCTGATGTGACCAGGCTACTGGGGAATTACACAGGCCGCATTAAGCAACGACCGCCTATGTATTCTGCAGTGCACGTCAAAGGGCAGAGGCTCCACCAACTTGCCAGGCGGGGCATTGAGGTCCAGGTGCCTGAGCGGGAAGTAGATGTGTATGAGTTCCGGCTCTTGCACTGGAAACCGGGGCCGCATCCCAGGGGGATGTTCCACCTAAGGGTGGGGCGGGGTACCTACGTAAGATCCCTTGCCCGTGATCTTGGGGACGACCTCGGGTGCGGCGCGGCAGTTTCGTATCTTTTGCGGACCAGGGTAGGCAGTTTTGCCCTTAAGGATTCTGTGCCTCTGTGTTCCATGAAACGCAGGGCTTGCGGGTACCCGTTAGAAGGGTTCCTGACCCAGCCCGTGCAGGTGTTTTCCAACTTCCCTCAGTTTGAAATAAGGACTGATGCCCTTTCCCGGGTGGCTAACGGGGGACCCATCGGCCCCGGGGACTTCACAGCTCCTGATGAAGTTAGAGCTTGGATGGAACGAGTATGCGCAGGTAAATGGGACAAGTCCACTGTATTTGTGGGACTGTACCGGCATCCTCGCACCAAGGCACATGAGATTGCGTGCGTGCTGTCCCTTGTACCGGTCCAAGGCAAATGTAGAATCAAGTATGAGAGAGTTCTGGTATCCAGGAAGAGTGATAGCATTGAAGACCGTGGCAACACCTGAAGTTGACGTCGGAGCCCGTCCAGTGATAGCAGCGATCGGTACTTTTGATGGGCTGCACCTCGGACACAGGCAGCTTTTTGAGACTGCCCTCAAGATCAAGGCCGGCACCGGGCTGCCTGTCATGGTGATAGGGTTTCACCCTCATCCCAAGAGTCTGGTCAAGCCCGGCGGGGACTACGAGAGCTTGCTGACGCCTATGGAAGAAAAGCAAGCTTTGCTTGAGGACATGGGGATAGACTATTTTTGGCCCATACATTTTACCAGAGAGATGTCTCAACTTAGCCCCAGAGAATTTACCCGTATGTATCTTCGGGACAAGATACAGGCTGACCATGTGGTGTGCGGGTTTAACTTCACCTTCGGGTACAAAGCCGAAGGAAATCCCCAGGTCCTGCACCAAATCGGACAAGATATGGGTTTTGAGGTTAGCGTGGTACCCCCTTACACCATCGATGGTGAAGTGGTTTCCAGCACTAGGATAAGGCGGCTGCTTTCAGAAGGTGATGTGGAACGGGCTGCAGTGTTCTTAGACAGGCCTTACTGCATCTACGGGGATGCAACCGGAGATAACGAGACTCAAAGCCAGGCAGGCATGCCTGTGTTCCGGCTGAGTTTTCCCCAGGACAAGTTTTTGCCCAAACCAGGCGTGTACGCAGTATGGGCCAGGACATCCAGGTTCCTTAAGCCTGCTGTGGCAAGCCTCAGGACAAACCTCACTTCAGGCGAAACCCGGGCGGTACTGCAAGTGTATGTGGGGGCTATACCTGCGTCCCGCGCCGAGGGTATGCAATTGTTCCTAATGAAGCATATTAGGGAAGAACGGCAGTTTGAACTCGGGAAACAAGCCGGAACACAGATCAAGGTAGACTATGAGGCTGCTTTGGCGGCACTTAAGCCCCAGGGTCAGGACTTCCATGATAAGGGTTTGTTTACACGTATAAGTGCGTATGATAAAATTCTCAGTGCTGATATACCTTGATACTCGGCTCTGTGTACCTCCGGCTCAGAGCTGGGTTCAAGGCGTAAGCCAATATTTTTGGAGGTGTAATAGATGACTGCTTTTGATCCAGCTACCAAGAAAGCCATCATCGACGAATTTAAGCGCCACGAAAACGACACAGGTTCTCCTGAGGTTCAAATTGCGCTACTAACTAACAGGATAGCTCACCTGACAGAGCATTTGAAGGTGCACAAGAAGGATCACCATAGCCGGAGAGGCCTTTTGAAGATGGTAGGTCAGCGCCGTGCCCTTTTGAATTACCTGCGCAAAGAATCTCCTGAACGCTACAGGGCGATTGTGGAGAGACTTGGTCTGAGGGGCTAACGGACTGCTGAAAGGAAGTGTGGTTATTGGATGAGTTTAGACGATATTCATTGCCTGTGGCGAGCAGGGAGCTCGTGCTCGAGTTTGGCAAGGTTGCCCGGCAGGCAAATGGTTCCGTAGTTGTCAAGTATGGCGACACAACCCTGCTTGTGACGGCCACTGCATCGAAAGAACCAAGAGAAGGAGTTAACTTTTTCCCTTTGACGGTAGATGTTGAGGAACGGCTGTATGCCGTAGGCCGGATTCCTGGGAGTTGGGGGCGCCGTGAAGGCAGGCCCCCTGACAAATCTATCCTTCAGGCCAGGGTCACAGACCGGCCGCTAAGACCCCTCTTTCCGAAGGGATTCCGCAACGATGTGCAGATAGTGATCATACCCTTGGCGATAGACCATGATAATTCGCCGGAAATCGCCGGTATGATCGGCGCATCGGCTGCCTTGTCAGTGAGCGACATCCCGTTTAACGGCCCTATAGGTGCCGTGGAGGTGGGACTGGTTGACGGCGAGTTCGTGATCAACCCTGATGTGAAACAGGCAGAAGTGAGCCAACTCAGCCTCACTGTTGCAGGAACCAAAGATGCCATCCTCATGGTGGAAGCGGGAGCCCATGAGGTCCCTGAAGACCTTATCGTGGATGCGATAATGGTAGGTCATGAGGTCATCAAGGAAATAGTTGAGTTCCAGGAACAGATCGTACGGGAGATCGGCAAACCCAAGATGGAGGCAGTGCTGTTCATCCCGTCAGAAGACATAGTGAAGAGGGTTGATGAGCTGGCTACGCCCAGGCTCAAAGAGGCCATCAGGATCAAGGACAAACTTGAACGGGAAGAAGCCATCGACCAGGTGCTGCAGGACGTATTCGATGAGATCGCAGAAGAGTACCCTGAGAGGGAAGAGGAAATCGAAGAAGCCTTCCACGATATTTTGAAGCGGGAAGTCAGGGATATGATACTCAATGAGGGTATCAGGCCCGACCTTCGACGGCCCGACGAGATCAGGCCGATAAGCTGCGAGGTTGGTGTGGTGCCACGTGTCCACGGTTCAGGGCTGTTCACCAGGGGCCAGACCCAGGTGCTTAGCATCGCGACCCTTGGAGCGGCCAGCGACATACAGGAACTGGACACCACGGGGCTCGAGGAGTTCAAGCGGTATATCCATCACTATAACTTCCCGCCGTTTTCAGTGGGAGAAACCAAGCCCATGAGGGGCCCGGGACGCCGGGAAATCGGCCACGGGGCTTTAGCCGAAAGGGCGCTTTTGCCGGTGATCCCGGATGAAAACGAGTTTCCCTATACCCTCAGGGTAGTGTCTGAAGTACTTGAATCCAACGGTTCTTCTTCCATGGCCTCAGTATGCGGGAGCACCCTGTGTCTTATGGACGCGGGAGTCCCGATTAAGGCTCCTGTTGCAGGCATCGCTATGGGGCTGGTTAAGGGAGAAGACAGGGCAGTCATCCTCACTGACATCCAGGGAATGGAAGACGCCTTAGGCGACATGGATTTCAAAGTTGCAGGCACCAAAGACGGGATAACCGCCTTGCAGATGGACATCAAGATCTCAGGCGTCACCAGAGAAATCCTGGTTCAAGCTCTTGAGAAAGCCAGGGAAGCCCGGATGTACGTGATGGAGAAGATGCTGGAAGCCATCGACAAACCCAGGGAAGAGCTGTCTCCTTATGCTCCGAGGATGATTGTGATCGAGATAGATCCTGACAAGATAAGAGACGTAATAGGCCCCGGCGGAAAGACCATCCACAAGATCATCAATGAGACCGGTGTGAAGATCGACATCGAACAAGACGGCCGGGTGTTCATATCATCCCAAGATGAAGAGACAGGACTTAGAGCCAAGGAGATCATTGAAAAACTCACCGCAGATGTTGAGGTGGGTGCAACTTACACCGGCAAGGTTACCAGAACTGCGCCCTTTGGCGTGTTTGTCGAGGTGCTGCCCGGTAAGGAAGGGTTGGTACGTTCGACTGAACTATATCCTGTAGACGTAGATGATCTTGAAGTAGGAGATGAACTCCAGGTCCGGGTATCCGAGATCGACCACTTGGGCCGGATCAACCTGTCCACCCGGATGAGTCCCCAGGACCGGCGTGGAGCCAGGGATCGGGACCCCAGGAACCGGAACAAGCCTAATAAGTTCAGGAAAAACCCGGGCAACACCAGAAGGGGCAGGTAATGGGTTGAGGTTCGGCGTTCACTTATCGATATCAGGCGGGATTGAGAAAATGGCTAAGACCGCCGTTAAGTTGGGTTGCGAGACGGTGCAGATCTTCTCTCGCAGCCCCCGTGGCGGAAAGGCGAAGCCATTGGATCCTGACGATATAGCCAAGATGAAGCAATTGCTAAAGGCCCATGACATAAGGCCTCTTGTGATCCATGCACCTTACTTCATCAATCTTGCCTCAATTGATGAGGCGAAACGCTCTTACTCTATAGAAGTGCTGGCAGAGGACTTGACGCGGGCAGAGGCCCTTGGAGCCGGCTTTGTGGTAACTCATATCGGGCACAAGCATCCTGACGAGCCAGATGGTGGCGGCCAGGCTCTGTGCCGCGTCATAGACAGCTTGAACCAGGTGCTTGAGGCATACTCAGGGCCTGTGAAGCTGCTCCTTGAAAACACCGCGGGCCAAGGCCGGGAACTCGGCTCGGCTTTTGAAGAGCTAGGTAAGTTGGTCCACGTGTTCCCGCGTGAAAGGGTGGGCACGTGCTTTGATACCAGCCATGCGTTTGGTTGGGGCTACGACTTGTCAGATCCTGACAAGGTCGACCAGATTTTTCGTGCCTACGACAAGCACGTGGGCCTGGATACCCTCGAAGTGATCCACCTCAACGACTCAAAGATGTCCTTAGGTTCCCGCAGGGACAGACATGCCCATATCGGACAAGGCGGGATTGGCCTGGAAGGATTTAGGGCTATTGTCAACTACCCCGGCTTTAAGCCTGACATGCCGGGCATCATGGAAACCCCTAAAGATACCCCTACGGCTGATGAAGACAACCTGGCTACGGTGAAGGCTCTGCGTAATTCCTCTAAGCACGGCAAATGAACGATTGGCGATAATTGACAAATTTCCGCAAGGCCCCTATGAAACTCTTCTCAGTCCGACAAAGACACGATATAATAATTGGCAGTTAGGTCATCTAGAACCTATTAGCGGAATTTTGGGGCGTACACATTAGCGTAGAGGGGGCTACATAAAATCGAAAGCGAAGAGCGTCTGTTCGACGAGATCGAACTGCTTCGCGGCCGGTTGAATGCACAAGTAGGAGATACATATAACTGTGAGAAAATAAGGGCCGCAGAAGCACTCAGTGCACACCTGGACAGTCTGCTAAACAGATGGTACAGGTTACAAGCGAAGAAGCATGAGTCCAGGTAAATGTGATTAGCAGGCGATTCTAGCCTGCTCTTCATTTTATTGGACATTTCTTGGTCAGACGTGTTTCAAGGACAAAACCCCGTCCAAACACAATGTTAGTACCTGCTTCTCGAAGGAAACAGCGGTGCCACAATTGCCAGCACTACCGCAACCACCGCCAAGGGATCAAAGGACAACCCCCACACCTCTGCTTCGATAGGTACCGGGACTTTCAGGAATTCTGAGAGAGCCATCAGCGCGAGGTATACTCCCCCTGCGACCGCCACAAAGTCTTTTATTGCTTCTGAAAGGGGAGAAGGGACTTCATTGTAGGACCTCTTCCTGGCATGGGTAATCTGTTTTACCCTTGCATTCATTGACAAGTATACCAGCGCAAACACTGCCAGCGTAAGGGCGATTGAATAAGCCATGTTTTCCCTCCTTATCAAACCTCCTTGTCTAATTTCTTAATATTTTCCGATAGTGGATTTTATGCCCGCCCGGCCCCTCTGAATTTCAGGGCGGTTCTGGGGAGACACTACATAGGAATTTCAAAGTCGGAGGTGTAGGTGTAAGAGATGAGTAAGACTGTCTTGGGCGTGTTTGACAATACTATGCAAGCCGAAAAGGCTGTGGACGATCTGCAGAGGCAAGGGTTCAACAAGGAAGATATCAGTATCGTCGCCAGGGAATCTTCGGCCCGGAGGGGTGGCAGATCCAGGGGTGACATGGAGGCGGGCCAGGATATTTCAGGCGGAATCGCCACAGGCAGCGCCATCGGCGGGGTTGCAGGCTTGCTTGCAGGAGTTGGCGCCCTTGCCATTCCAGGCCTGGGACCTGTGGTTGCCGCTGGGCCTATTGCAGCAGCGCTCAGCGGGGCTGTTACCGGTGGCATAGCAGGAGGCCTGATCGATTGGGGTATCCCTGAGGACGCAGGCCAAAGGTTTGAGCAGAGAGTCAGGGAAGGCAAGATCCTGGCCCTGGTAAGGACAGACGACAGCAAGATTAACGAAGCCGCGGACATCTTGAGGCGTCACGGTGCACAAGAGGTAGAAACCCACTAAGGCTCTGGGGCGGCACCGCTTGCCGCCCCAAAACTTCAACCACGTTCTGGCATTCCTGTCCAATACGGGCTATACTAACATTTGGTGAGGCAATATGACAAGAGAGATACGACTAGTGGCACTAGGCGGCTTGGGCGAAATCGGTAAGAACCTCATGCTGCTCGAATCAGGTCCTGATATCATCGCTATCGATTGCGGGCTGGCTTTTCCCAAGGACGATATGCCCGGCGTGGATTTTGTGATCCCCGATATTTCCTATCTGATTGAGAGAAAGCACAGGGTGCGGGGGATATTCCTGACCCATGGACATGAAGACCATGTAGGTGCGCTACCCTTTGTATTGAAAGAAGTCAACGTACCTGTATACGGCACCAAGCTTACTCTTGGGCTTGCCAGGAGGAAAATGGATGACTACTTCGAAGGCCCCTTCGATTTCAGGGTGGTTGCTCCCAGAGATGTGGTCAATGTAGGGTCGCTTGAAGTCGAGTATGTGAGGATGACCCACTCGGTGTCAGACAGCGCCGGGTTAATCATACATACACCTTGCGGAACGCTGGTGTTTACAGGAGACTTCAAGTTCGACCAGACCCCCGTGGACGGCGAAACACCAGACTACCACAGGCTCGCAGAAGTAGGTGAGCGTGGGGTATTGTGTCTCCTGTCCGATAGCACCCATGCAGACAGGCCAGGGTTTACCCCGTCAGAAAGGGAGGTAGGGGAGAACCTTTCCCGGGTTTTCTACCAGGCAAAAGGCAGGATTATCGTTACCACCTTTGCCTCCAACGTTCCCAGGATCCAGCAAGTGATTGACGCAGCCTATAAGTACGGGCGGAAAGTGTGCGTGATTGGGCGCAGCATGGAACAAGTGGTGGAAGTTGCGATGGACATGGGCTTCCTCAGAGTACCCCTGGGGACCCTGATAGATGTCCGGGATGTCCGCAATTACCCCCAGTCGAAAATCGTGATCCTGAGTACCGGGAGCCAGGGAGAGCCCCTGTCTGCCCTTGCACGTATGTCTGTTGGGGAACACAGGCATGTTAAGATCCTCGAAGGCGACCTTGTGGTAATGGCGGCTTCGCCTGTGCCAGGCAACGAGACCACAGTGTCAAGGGTGGTCGACAACCTGTTCAGGCAAGGGGCGGAAGTGATCTACAGGCCCGAATCCGGGGTGCATGTGTCCGGCCACGCCAGCCAGGAAGAACTCAAGCTGATGCTCAACTTGACCAGGCCCAAGTTTTTCATACCGGTCCATGGCGAGTACAGGCATCTCATCACCCATGCCCAACTGGCAGTGGCTACGGGGGTTCCGCCTTCGAACGTGCTGGTAGGCGAAAACGGAACCGTGTTCCGGCTTACCCCTCATCGGGCAGAGATACTCGGTACTATCCAAACCAGGGATGTGTTTGTGGATGGGTACGGGGTGGGGGACATAGGCCATCCCATCTTGAGGGAAAGGCAGTCCCTTGGAGAGGCCGGCGCAGTGTTCCTTTCGTGCGTGCTGTCCAAAGATACTGGCGAGTTTATCACCCCGCCTGAAGTCAGGAGCGCAGGGCTTACCGGTACCAAGCATCAGGACGCCGTCGCCTGCGAAGTAATCAATCTAACCCAGGATTACCTGTCTACGCTGTCTTTGGAAGAGCTGCAAGACAAAGAAACCGTAGAAGACGAACTGGCAGCTGTGATAAGGCGGCTTTTCAGGAATGAACTGGGCAGAAAACCCCTGGTGATGTGCAATATCACCCTGGTGTGAACCCGGGTCATCTAGGATGGAAACTTATGCCCGTAAAAAGAGTGTTTGTGGTTGTGCTTGACGGATTGGGTATTGGTGCCCTTCCTGACGCCCACCTGTACGGCGATGAGGGTTCCAATACCCTTGGCAATATAGATAAGGCATTGGGTGGGTTGGAGCTGCCCAACCTAGCCAGGCTTGGGATGGGAAACCTTCTGGAGCTTCAGGGAGTGCCCAAACTACCCCCCTTAGGCGCGTGTGGCCGGATGGCCATGGCGTCCCCCGGCAAGGATACCATGACCGGGCATTGGGAATTATGCGGTGTTATCTTGGACAAACCTTTCAGGACTTATCCCAGCGGGTTTCCGGACCATATAATCCAACGTTTCGAGCAGGCAATAGGACGCAAGGTGTTGGGGAACAAGCCTGCTTCTGGTACGGTGATTATCGAAGAACTGGGGAAGCTTCACTTAGACACCGGATACCCCATTGTGTACACTTCTGCCGACAGCGTATTCCAGATAGCTTGCCATGAAGAAGTAGTGCCCTTGGACACTTTGTATATGTGGTGCCTTGAGGCTCGGGCAATCCTCACAGTAGATGATTTGGTAGCCAGGGTGATTGCCAGGCCGTTTGTGGGACAACCTGGGAGCTTCACCAGGACTGCCAACAGGAAAGACTTTTCCCTGCCACCTGTAAGGGACACCTTGCTGGATTATGCTTCTGTTAGCGGAGTGGCCGTGACGGGAGTGGGTAAGATTCATGACATCTTTTCAGGCAGGGGGATCCACAGTTCGATACCTACGGCTTCCAACATAGAAGGCATTGAAGCAGTGAAGATGCTCATATCTCAAGGCGGCGGTGCACAGGACGATGGCCGGCATTTGGTGTTTGCCAACCTGGTGGATTTCGACATGCTCTACGGTCACAGGAACAACGTAGAGGGTTATGCAGACGCCCTCAGGGAGTTCGACGCCCAGCTACCTGAGATGATTGAACGCCTCAGGCCCTATGATGTGCTGGTGGTAACAGCAGACCATGGGTGCGATCCCACTACTCCAAGTACCGATCACTCCCGGGAGTACGTGCCGCTGCTTATTGTAGGCAAGCCCATAAAGCCCGGGGTCATGCTGGGCACAAGGCGCACTTTTGCTGACCTAGGCGCTACCCTGGCAGATCTCTTGAATATAGAATACGGCGGTGACGGCCGTAGCATGAGATCTGAGGTCTTGGCAGATACCTAAACCCACCTCGCCAATGCCTGCCGGTATTGCGGTTCGTCAGCAATTATCTCCATTATCCAGTAAGTTTGGAGGTGTAGCCGTGGTTCAGGAGTTCTCCCAGCATCACATTAAAGCCAGGGATGAAGATATCGCCAAGTATTGTTTCATCCCCGGCAGCCATGTGCGTGGACGGAAAATGGCGGAAAGACTTGAGGGGATGCGGCTGGTTGCCGATACCCGCGGATACTATGTATATACCGGGACCTACAGAGGTGTGCCCATGACAGTTTGCTCTACGGGGATGGGGGGCCCCCAGGCAGCCATTGCCATAGAGGAACTGGCCAACATGGGAGCCGATACTTTCATCCGCATCGGTTCTGCCGGAGGAGTTGCTGAGCATACAGGTGTAGGTGACATAGTGATAGGTACCGCCGCGTACAGGGGCGGTGGCACGGCAGACGAGTACCTTCCCAAACCCTTCCCGGCAGTAGCGGATTTTTGGGTTACAAGAGCTTTGGTGGATGCTGCCCATGAGTGCGGCATAGATGCCCTGGTTGGCCCTGTAGCTACGGTGGATGCCTTTTATGCCCCTGACGACAAGAGCAAGCGGGAAGCCATGCGGAAAGGCGGGATTTTGTGCGTTGAGATGGAGGCGGACACCCAGTTCATCCTGGGGCTGTACAGGGGACTCCGGTGTGGGGCTGCGTTTGTGTTGGATAACGGGCCTAGGACAGACCGGGCGTATGCTGAAGGCGGACTCGCCATTGCCGACCACGGTAAAGACCGGTTGTATATAGAAAGCGAGGATCGGCTGATCGACATGGGTTTTGAAGCGATGTACAAGCTTGCCTTGGGGGATCAAGCTACCACCAGTCCAAGCTAGGTGGCTGGATGCGTATTGTTTTTCCATGAAGTCCTGAAGGCCGTTTCCCCGGCTAAACAGGAAACCACCTGCTAACCAGAGAAGTTACTAGAGGGTGGTTTCAGATATGGGTTTGCGTTTCATCATCGGGCCTGCAGGTTCAGGCAAAACACAGTACATAATCGATAGTGTAATCGAAGGCTTGCTCCGGGACGGCTCAGCATCCCAAGGGCCGGAGGCAGGGCCTTTTGACATATTGTCCAAACCTCCTGTGCTGATAATTGTCCCCGATCAAGCAACTTTCCAGATGGAGAAAGCCATCCTTGAGGATGGAAGGATCAGGGGATTTATGAACCTCCACGTGCTGGGTTTTAGGCGTCTGTGCCTTAAGGTCTTAGACGAGGTAGGCGGCGTCACCCGGCCCTTTATCACCCCTGTGGGCAGGAGCATGGCGGTCCAGTCCATATTGTGGGAGCACAGGGATGACCTCAAGGTCTATGCTCCTTTGGTGGATTACCCAGGGTTCCGCGATGAAGTGATTAGGGCGTTTTCTGAGTTCAGCGCATATGACATAAGTCCGGAAGATCTCAAGACCCTGAGCATGGGCCAAGCTTCGCACCCTCCTTTTTTGTCCCAGAAACTTCAGGACTTAGAGCTTATATACCGTAAGTACAGAGAGTTTCTCCAGGACAGGCTGCTCGACCCTGACGACTATCTTATATTGGCGGCCCAGCGCATACCTAGGTCAAGCCTTGTGCAGGATGCTACAGTGTGGATTGACGGGTTTTCAGGTTTCACCCCCAGGGAGTACGAAGTTATCGAGGCCATCCTGAGAACCGCATCCCAGGTAAATCTGGCGCTCTGCATGGATCGGGAGGAAATCCAGCACCCGCCTAATGAAACCAGCCTGTTCCATCCGGTGAGGGAGGTTTACGAAAAAACCCTGGACATATGCCGTAGCAGCGGGATTTCCGTTGAAGATGCCATTATATTAGGGGAAGACAGCCCGCTTCCCAGGTTCAAACACCCGGAACTTGCCTGCCTCGAGTCGGCATTCAGGAGCAAACACCGGGGCAGGTGGAGGGCGTTTGAACCCTTGTGCGACGAGACTAATCCAGGCGGGGTGTGCTTGGTTTCTGCAGTGAATCTTCAAGCGGAAGTAGAGTTTGTGGCCAGAGAGATCTTGAGGCTGGTCAGGGAAGAGGGGCTAAGGTTTAGAGATATCACCGTTGAACTCAGGAATTTGGAAACTTACAAGCACCTTATCGAAATGGTGTTCACCCGCCACGGCATCCCCTATTTCCTTGACCTTAAGAGCTCCTTGGCCCACCATCCCCTGGCAGAGCTCATACGGTCTGCGTTTGATATAGTACTCACCGATTTCAGCTTCGACCCGGTGTTCCGGTATCTTAAGACTGATCTTGTGCCCCTTGACCGGGAATGTGTCGATGAGCTTGAAAACTACGTGCTTGCGTGCGGGATACGGGGTAAGCAGTGGATCCTGGACGAGCCCTGGGCGTACACCATGGAGTTTATCTCAGATGATGAAGCATCGGCGGGGACCCGGGTTGACAATAGGCGGGTAGACGGTATCCGGCGGCAAGCCATGGCGGCTTTCAGCCGGTTCTATCAGAAACTAGAAGATGCGACGAGGCTTACGGCCGAGGGAATTTCTCTGGCGTTGTTTGATCTGCTCGTGGATCTGGGAGTTCAGGAGACCTTGGCCCGGTGGCAACAAGATTGCGAGCAACGGGGCGACCTGATTTCAGCCATGGAGCACGCAGGGGTTTGGGATAAAGTGCTCGAGATATTGGAACAAGCTGTGGAGATTTTGGGCCCCTTGCCGTGCGACATAGAGACCTACGCTCTCATCATGAACGCCGGATTGGAAGACATGAGGCTAGGTGCCATCCCGCCTTCCCTGGATCAGGTGCTTGTGGGGAGCCTGGATCGGACCAGGCAGCCTGAGTGCCAGGTTACTTTCCTACTAGGTGCCTCAGAAGGCAGCTTCCCTATGAAACATGGGGAAAAGGGAGTGTTTACCGACGAAGAACGGGAAATCTTGCTCAAAGCAGGCTTGAATCTGGAGCCTTCGTCCAGGCTTAAGCAGCTCCACGAAGAATACCTGGTATACATCGCGTTTACCCGGCCCAGAAAGGCACTTTATATCTCATATCCCCTTGGGGATAACGACGGCAAGGCCATGTTCCCGTCGCCTGTGATCTCTTGGATCAAGGCGACAATGCCGTATAAGCAGATCAGGTTTGTGTCCACCGACCCGCCTGGCAGCTACCCTGAGGATCTCCACTACGTTGCACCGGCTACGGTATGGGGTGTAACTGCCCGGCGGCTGTCACTATTAAGGCAAGGCCTCCAGCCAGGGATTGTGTGGGAAGAAGTGTACCGCTGGATGCTCGAGCCTTCAAGGGTAGATAAGGCTCGCAAGATCCTGGGTGCGCTCGGCTTTACCAACAAGCTAGAGCATCTGGGACAAGCCCTGTCCGCCAAGTTGTACGGGCAACCTCTGATAACAAGCGTATCCAGGTTGGAACGGTTCCAGCGGTGTCCATTCAGCCATTTTGCCGCCGACGGCTTAGGGCTTAAGCAGCGGCAGGTGTTTAGGCTGGATCCCCTTAAGACGGGCAGCTTTTTCCACGAAGCCATGCGGGAGTTCGTCAGGGAAGTTTCTGCCCACGAGGAAGAGGTTTCCCACATGGAACAACAACAGATTGTAGAGCTGATGGACCAGGTTATAGGCAGGCTTGTGCCCAGGATCCAAGACCGGATATTCCTAAGTTCATCGAGATACAGGTATATTTCAAATTCCCTCGGCGCGTTGCTGAGGAGCTCAGCCCGGGTGTTTCTTGAGCATGCCAAGCGGGGTGACTTCCGCCCGTTGGCTGTGGAAGTGCCTTTTGGACTGCCCGGAGGGGTGTCCGCCTATCCGGTGGATGTACCCGGCCATGGGCAAGTACTGCTCCGCGGCCGCATTGACAGGGTGGACGTTGCCAGGATGGGTTCCCGGGCATATTTCAGGGTGGTTGACTACAAATCCAGCAAAAACAAGCTGGACCTGCTTGAGGTCTACTACGGCTTATCCCTTCAGCTCCTGGTCTATCTCGCCGTAGTGCTGGAAAAATGGAACGAGCTGGCGACAGGGGCATTTGCGCTTACCGCCGGGCCGGCTGAGCGGCGAGGGGATCTCGGCAGGGTAACACCTTATCCCGCAGGCGCCGTGTATCTGCCTATGCACGATCCTTTCATCAGATCAGACGGGCCTCTTGACGGCGCCAAGGCGTGGGCAGAGCGGAAGAAGAACCTCAAGATGGCAGGGCTGCTATTGGAGGACATAGACGTGCTTAGACTGATGGATTCGGCGGCTTCGGGCTACTCAGACATCCTGCCGGTCCAGTTTACCAAGGCAGGGGGGATAGGGGCCAACTCCCAGACCCTGGCGGGATCCGACTTGGAGCTGCTCCTGGGTTACGTGGAGCACAAGCTAAGCCAGATATGTGCTGATATCATCGCCGGCAAGATCGATATAAGGCCGTATCGGAGAAACCGGGAGACAGCATGCACTCACTGTGAGTTTAGCCCTGTGTGTACTTTTGATGTGTTAGTTGAGGGCAATGAATACAACACCCTGAGCAACTTGTCCAAGGCACAGATATGGGAAGAGATCAGGGAGATTATGAGGGGAGGGGAATAAGGTTTGCCCCAGGGCAAGGTGACTCTCACTCAAGAACAAAAGGTTGCCGTGGAGTTTAAGGGCAACAACATGTTGGTATCTGCCGCAGCAGGCTCGGGCAAAACCTTTGTGCTGGTGGAAAGGATTATCCGCCAGATCCTCTCCAAAGAGGATCCCTGCGACATAGAGCGGCTCTTGGTTGTAACCTTTACTGAGAAAGCGGCTCTGGAGATGAAAGAAAGGATCCGCAGGGCGCTGCAAGAAGCGTGGGAGCAAAATCCCCAAGACCTTAGGATTGCAAGGCAACTGTCTCTGCTTGAAAGGGCCCAGATTTCGACCATCCACTCGTTCTGCCTGAGTATCGTGAGAAGATATTTTTACCGGGTGGACCTTGACCCGGGTTTCAGGGTGCTGGACCCCAACGAAGCTGAACTTCTGCGCTATGAATCCGTAGACGAAGTGTTTGAAGCCCTGTATGGGCTAAGCCCCGACGAGAATCAAAGATTCTTAGACCTTGTGGCGGGTTTCGGCGGCCGGGAAATAGATGAGGATCTTAAGCAGCTTGTGTTGAGTCTTCACGAGTTCCTCGGGACCCAGCCTTCCCCCCAAGCATGGCTGGATGACGCCGTGGACCAGTACAAAAAGGTGGCAGACGCCCTTGATAAACCGGGTATAACCCCGGAACAACTTGACGGGCTCATGTTGAGCTTGCCTTGGACAAGGCTGCTGTTGGAGCAAATAGAGTCTGAGCTGGCGGAAGGTGTAAGCTTATTAACCCAAGCGTGTAACATATGCCGGCTGCCAGGCGGCCCTGAGCATTACCTCGATGTCCTGGTGCCTGAACTCTCTGTGTTCGAGCAGGTATACGGCGAGGTCAAGAAGCTGCTAGGCTTAGTCCCGTGCGGAGGGGAAAGGGGGAGCCGGGCAAGCCTCCAGGCCGGTCTGGGCAGCCTGGAGGTGCTCAGGGGGTTTGCAGAGTTTGAGTTTCAAAGGCTGCCTTCGAGGAAGAAGGGGACGGTAGATCCCGCCCTGTCGGATATGGCTAAAGAACTCCGCGATAAGGCCAAAAAGTGCCACAACAATTGCGCTTCCAGTGCCATCATGAGGCCGGTCTTGGAGGTGCTGCAAGAAATCGCAGATTCGCTGCCTCTCATGGAAACCTTCGTAGATTTGGTAACCCGTTTGGACCGGGTGTACACCCTCAAGAAGAAAGCCATTTCCGGCGTGGATTTCACAGACCTTGAACGGTACACCTTGGAGATCTTGAGGCAGGAGGACGGCCGGTTGGCAGCAGAGATAAGGGCTTGTTACGACTATGTGTTTGTGGATGAATATCAAGACACCAACCCGGTACAAGACGAGATCCTGACCCTGGTGTCCCGGGGCGACAACATGTTCATGGTAGGGGACATAAAGCAGAGCATATACCGGTTCAGGCTGGCAGACCCCAATTTGTTCCTCGCCAAGTATACCCTTTATACGCCGGTAGACCGATTTGCCCATGGCGCAGGCGTGCCCGGGGTGAGAACTGGGCTTTCAAGCAATTTTAGGAGCAGAAAGCAGGTCATCGATGCGGTTAACTTCCTGTTCGGGCGCATCATGGAGCGTTCTGTGGCTGAAATCGATTACACCGAGGAACACAGGTTGAACTTGGGTGCGTCGTACCCTCAAGCGCCTGACTACAACCTGGCTACCGAACTTATCCTGCTGGAACGGGATGAGGTGGACGAGGGTGCAACCGGGTCCCGGGAAGGGCCCCAGGGCGGTGGCGGACAGGAAGACTCTGAACTGGAGCAATACGAAGCTTTGGAAAAGGAGGCGCTGCTGGTGGCGGCGAAAATCAAGCAACTGGTTGACCCTGCAAGCGGGTTCCGGGTTTGGGACGCCAAGGCATCGGAATACAGGCACTGCATGTTCAGGGATATAGCCGTGCTCATGCGTTCCACCAAAGGCAGGGCCAACGTAGTGTTGGATATTTTCCAGCAGTGCGGTATTCCGGCCTATGCCGAACTGGGCACAGGTTACTTCAGGGCCCGGGAAGTAGAGGTAGCCCTTTCGCTACTGGCGGTCATCGACAACCCCCGGCAAGATATCCCGTTGGCGGCAGTGCTGCGCTCGCCGGTAGTCGGGCTTACTCCTAAGCAGCTGGCTGTCATCAAAGCCATGTGCCCTCAAGGGCAATTCTACGATTCCGTGAAAGGTTTTGCCTCCCTTGAACCGTCCCGGCTTGACCCAGGAAACCTTAGGGAAGACTTAGGGGAGCGGGAGATCCTTGAAGCGAGAGAGGCGGCCGCCAAGTTCTTGGACGATCTAGACCGCTGGCGCACCATGGCCAGGCGGATGCCCCTTGCCCACGTGTTGTGGGCTGTGTTGGGTGAAACAGGTTACTACGATTATGTAGGGGGGCTGCCGGGAGGCGCCCAGCGTCAGGCCAACCTTAATGCCCTGATCAACAGGGCGATGGAATTCGATAAATTCGGGCGTCACGGGCTTTTCCGGTTTCTCAGGTTTATCGACAGGATCAGGGAATCCAAAGGTGACCTGGGTTCTGCCAGGGCCTTAGGCGAGCAGGAAGATGTGGTCAGAGTGCTTTCGGTCCACAAGTCTAAGGGCCTGGAGTTCCCCGTGGTGTTTGTGTTAGACCTTGGTAAGCAGTTCAACATGGAAGATCTAAGAAGGGACATACTGTTCCACAAAGACCTTGGCATTGGCGCGCTGTGTTGCGACCTGGCTAACAAGGTCAAGTATCCCAGCCTGCCATACAAGGCTGCTCAGGTCCAGATAAGGAAAGACAACCTTGCTGAGGAAATGCGCATCCTGTATGTAGCTATGACCCGTGCAAAGGAAAAACTGTTTCTGGTCGGCTCGGCAAGGGGGCTGATATCCCAGATGGACAAATGGCAGGACATGCGGTTGGACAGGGCTGTGACCTTCCTTGACTGGATATGCCCTGCTGTGCTGCCCAAACTCAGGCAGGTGGTTGAGACGGGGGTACAGGATGACGTGGACGGGCCGGACGTTCCCTTTGACATCCAGGTGTTCGGGCTGCCTGGCTTGCCAGGGATACCCCAGCCGTTTGCACGCCGCGGCCAAGGGGAGCACACCTGGGCTCAGGTCAAGCACCTTATGCCCCTGGAACAGCCTGGGAACCGGGAAGTCTATGACCAAGTGAGGCAGCGGCTTGAGTGGGAGTATCCATACAAGGCGCTGAGCCAAGTCCCTGCCAAAATGAGCGTTAGTGAACTTAAGAGCAAGCTGGACCTGGAGGATGAGTTCCGGGAGTTTGTACCTGCTTTAGGCGAACGGAGCCTATCTGTGAGCAAGCGAAGGCGCGGCATCGAGCGGGGCATTGCAGTCCACGCACTGCTGGCAAGGATGGATCTTTCTAAGGCACAGAGTGAAGCGGGGGTGCGCCAGGAAATCGAGAGGCTTTGCAGCCTCGGCTTCCTGGACAGCCAATATATAAATCCAGAAGATGCCTCGCGGATCGCAGAGTTCTTCAACTCTGACACAGGCAAGATGCTTGTGGCGTCCCCCCACAAGGTGCGGCGAGAAGTGCCGTTTACCATCGGAATAGCTGTAAATCCTGCCGGCTTGCCTGAGGAGCATGCCAGGGAGACGGTGGTGGTCCAAGGGGTGATTGACGCCGTTTTGGATACAGATGACGGGTTGTGGATAATTGACTACAAGACCGACTCGGTCACCACCCAATACCTGCCCCAGGTTGTACGCAATTACACCCCCCAGGTTGCTATGTATGCGTATGCAGCTGAGCAAATACTTGGGATGCCGGTCAAGCGGGTGTCCCTTGTGTTCCTCACCGCAGGCAAAGAAGTGGCAGTTGACTGGCGCGGTTACCTGTCAGATTTGCGGCTGGATGATGTCTTGCTTCTCATGAGCCGATAATAAGCCCTGGGGGCTGTTCTTGTCAGGAGTGCAAATTGCCCGTAAAGTAGTAATGTGGGCGCAACGCCCAAATCTGAGCCATGAGGAGGTGGTCGAGAAGTGTCAGCCAACTTGACCCCTGAATTCCTTGCTGCCAAGAAGCGACACGAGCAGGCCATAACCTCCGAAGAAAAGCTTGCAGCGCTTGAGGAAATGCTTGCTACAATCCCGAAGCACAAAGCTACGGAGAAGATGCAAGCTCAAATCAAGCGGCAGATGTCAAAACTGAGGAAAGAGCTCAAGTCTGCTGCAAGGAAGGGCCCTGCCAGGAAAGAGTTTTACAGGATCGATAAAGAAGGCGCAGGGCAAGTACTCCTGGTTGGCCCTCCCAATTCAGGCAAGTCGATGTTGCTAAAAAGCGTGTCCAAGGCTGAGCCTGAGGTTGCTGATTATCCGTTTACGACCAGGATGCCTCTTCCGGGTATGGCCCGTTGGGAGAATATCCAGGTTCAGTTCATAGATATGCCTCCCATAGCTCTAGAGACTGCACAACCGTGGGTGTGGGCCATGATGCGGATGGCCGATGGGCTCTTGCTTGTTTTCGATATGGGCGACGACGATGTGCTCGACCAATACGAGACCCTTATAAACCTCATGGAGCAAAACAACGTGAGGATCAAGAATCAGGGTGAAAGGAATTTTACCGAAAAGCCCGCTATGTGCGCCGCCAACAAGATCGATGCACCGGGGGCGCTCACCCGGCTCGAGCTTTTCCGGGAAATAGTCGGGGATACTATGGAGATCATCCCGTGTTCGGCACTTACAGGGGACGGATTATCCACCTTAGTTGCCAGGGTGTTCTTTGAGCTTCTGGGCAAGATCCGTGTTTTTACCCGGCCGCCAGGTGGCAAGGTGGACTATTCTGAACCCTTCGTCCTGGATAAAGGCACTACAGTGATGGAAGCGGCAGCAGAAATCCACAAGGAAATAGCTGAAAACCTCAAATATGCCCGGGTTTGGGGCACAGGTGTGTTCGATGGCCAGATGGTCCCCAGGGATCACGTGCTCAACGACGGGGATATAGTTGTGTTCTACACCTAAAGGGGCTTCAAAGGCGCCGGTTCGCCCGGCAGGAATTGACACTTGAAAGTAGAATTCCATCTAATGGCCAAAATATTCCTGTAAGTCAGCTGGGCCGGCAACCAATAGGAAAGGGGTTTAGCTTATGTCTAAGTTAGAGTTTCTTTCTGAGGAACTCGGCGCTTTGAAAGAGCAAGGTTTGTTTAACGTCATCAGGACAATAGACGGCCCCCAAGGCGCCTGGTTTGTTGTTGATGGACGGAAAGTGCTTAACCTGTGTTCAAACAACTACCTGGGATTTGCCGATCACCCGAGACTCAAAGAGGCTGCCAAGAAAGCAATTGACGAGTACGGCGTTGGCCCTGGTGCGGTGCGGAGCATCGCAGGCACCCAGACCATCCATCTGGAACTCGAAAGGAAACTGGCAGATTTCAAGCATGCCCCGGCATGTATAGTGCTGCAGGCTGGATTTTCTGCCAACACGGCGGTAATCCCGGCGATCACCGGCAGGGGTGATGTAATCTTTTCAGACGAGCTGAACCACGCCAGCATCATCGATGGTTGCAGGCTGTCGAGGGCCGATGTGGTAAGGTACCAGCACAACGACGTGGATGACCTGAGGAACAAGATCATTGAACATAAGGATTCTGCCCGGAGGATGCTCATCGTCACCGACGGCGTGTTCAGCATGGACGGAGACATCGCTCCCCTTCCTGAGATAGTTGAGATTGCAGATGAATTTGGCGCCATTGTCATGGTTGACGATGCCCACGGCGAAGGGGTGCTGGGCGACAGCGGCAGGGGTATTGTGAACCACTTTAGACTGGAAGGCAGGGTTGACATCGAGGTCGGCACCTTGTCCAAAGCATTTGGTGTGATGGGCGGCTTCGTAACCGGTCCGGAAGTGCTCATTGACTACCTCAGGCAGCGGGCACGGCCGTTCTTGTTCAGCTCAGGGCTCACCCCAGCCGATACCGCAGCAGCCATTGCCGCAGTGGATATGCTGCTTGAAAGCGATGAGCCTGTAAAGACACTGTGGGATAACGCCGCCTACTTCCAGAAGGGGCTTAAGGAAGCCGGGTTTGACACAGGCGGGACCCAAACGCCGATTACCCCTGTGATGCTGGGCGAAGCCAAGTTGGCCAGTGAATTCTCCAAGAAACTGTTTGAAAAAGGCATATTTGCCCAGTCGATAAGCTATCCGACGGTGCCCAGGGGCAAAGCCAGGATACGCTGCATGGTGTCTGCTGCCCACTCAAAACAAGACCTGGATTTTGCCCTGGAGAAATTTGTAGAAACCGCAAAAGAACTGGGTGTTTTGAGCTAGTGGGTTGGTCATGAGAAAACGGCAGGTGGGAACAAGCTTGGTCCCACCTGCCGGTCTACAAACTCAAAACCTTGTGACCGTGACTTTCTTGCCCTTCTCAGTCAATATCTTGGAAAGCTCTTCTACCATCCTGCTCTTAAGCTGCAGAGCTTCAGGTAAGTCAGGGCTTTGATGGGCAGGGTTGACTGCCGTACCCATGAGTATGTGGATGTCGTCGGCTTCAAGCAAGGCGGCGCACAGTCTTGACGCACCGTCGGGTTTGTACATAAGGGATACTTTTTTTCTGTCTTCCCTCAAGTATTTCAGGGTCCTTTCTATAGTCAACGTGCCTTCTACCACCAGGTCTATGCCTTCTATGTACCCGGTAGGGGGTATACCGTCCACCATTGAACCCAGGTTCACCCTAAGTTCGCGCCCAAGCTCCCTGGCTACCATCTGGCTGGTTGAACCGCCTGCAACCGCCCGCTTGCCTTCCCGGGCCATGAACTGGGCAAGCATCTCCCTGTCTTTGGACTTGTCCTTGGGCAAGCCGATCATGAGCGTAAGGTACCGAGGTTTCCGCACCATAACCGTGGCCACTGCTACATCATCCCCGATTTCTCCTGCATACAACCGCTGACACACGTGGCAAAGGTCGTCGCACATCTCCTGGGCATCATCAAATGTCGTGATTACCCTGGAAACATAGGTTTGGACCCGCTCATGGGTCCAGCCAAGGTTCCATATGCCGCCGATGCCTGCGTGGATCACTCCATCAGAGACTAGCACTACCCAGCTGTCTTCGTCCAGCTCAAAGTAGGCCTCGTTTATCTTCCTGCCGGAGATGACCCTGGTGTTCCTAGGTACATGGGTTATGGTGCCACCGCGCCCGATGATCGCCGGCGGGTTGTCGTATTCTGCAAGGTAGGCCCGGCCATCATCGAACACCTGAAGTATTGTGAAGGTGGAATAAGCGATGTGCCTTACCTCGCACACGGGTAATGTGCCTGCCAGGGTTTGAATGACCTCGCTGAGGTCACAGCCGTACTTGAGCATACCTACCGTCATCTTGGCCGTGAGAGAGGACAGGATGTTGGCTTTTACGCCGCTGCCGAGCCCGTCTGACAGCACCACCACGGTGGATGATTCAGAGGAACCTACTTCTATGGTATCCCCGGGAAGCTCTTCGCCTTTCTTGGGGAGCAGTGCTTTGCCTACGTCAATCTTGAGAGCCATTGGCGTCACCCCGTCCCATCCCCGTGCTGGTTTCGTCCTTTAGAATCTTTACCAATTGGCTCAGAGTGCCTTTGGTCTCTGCAGTGGTTTCCCCGAGCAAGCCGGCCACTTTCTGCGCGACTTGCATCTGTTTGTTGATCACCTGTTCGACCCTGCCCAGGGTTTCGTTCCTAAGCTGGATAAGGCGCTCCCTGTCCTGGATCTCCTTGCTCTTGTCGGTAAGTATTATCACTTTAACCCTTTGGGTGGGTTCAGAGAAAATCGTAACGTCAAACCACCTTCCGCCAAATTGGGAGAGCCCACGGTATACATCTTCATCGTCTTGCATCTCGTCCAGGTGGGAGCACAAGTCAGGCGGCAAGATCTGCTCGATGTTCATCCCGATTAAGTCCCGGAGGGGCACCTTGGCCAGCACCTGAGCGAGCCTGTTTACGTCGAGGATACGCCCGTCGGGGGAAACCACGAAAATCGCGCTGGGAATCGCTGATACAATCAAGTTGGCCATGGACTCCGCCCTCTGTTTCATGTAGGGGATGCACATCACCGGGTCAGCGTATCCCATGTAACAAGCTATTGCCTTGTCGCGGCAGCTGTGGTAGCCGCATGCGCCGCAGTTTAGTTCATCTTCAGGGGAGTATTTGCCCGTTGCGGCTAGGATCTCCCTGATGGCTTCCTCCGGTACTTCAACCGGCTTGGGTTGCTTGTTCCGATATGTACGGAAGAGATGGGATTCAGGAAGCAGGTGCACGTCGCCGGTGTGTTTACCGCCGGAGGTATGTTTGGACCGCATGGTGTGCCAGTATTCCAAGAGTTTTTGGCGCCTGGCGAAAATGTTAAGGTCATTGGCCGCTCCTGGCCCCCCCAGGCAGCCTCCGTTACAAGCCATGAGGTCGACCAAGCCGACGGAAGCTTTGCCTGACGTAACGTAGGAAATCATCTCGATGCAGTTTTCTATGCCTGAAGCCATTACCACTTTGGAAGAAGCCACGCTGCCTTCGATTCCGGCAGCCCTTATGATTCCGCCTTCGGTGGGGAACAGCCTTCCCAGATCCGGGTAGGGGGGATCAAAATCAGAAGGTTCTACCGATTCCACATCGATACCTGCTTCTTCAACCCACGACCAAAGTTCCAAGAAGGTAAGGGCCACATCCACTGATAAGGCCGCATCGGGCCTGGTGCATTCTTCCTTCTTTGCCACGCACGGGCCTATGAAAACCACCTTCACATCCGGATCCAGGGCTTTAAGATATCTCGCAGATGCCACTGCCGGTGAAACCAGGGGCGTTAGGTAGGGGATAGCTTCAGGGTAATGCTTTTCCACGAGGTTTACCACGGCAGGGCACGGGCTAGTGATGTAAGGCCCTTTGCCTTGGTCCAGCAATTTGCGCTGAGCTTTAGCCACCAGTTCTGCTCCGAAAGCCGTCTCTGATACCGTGGCAAACCCAAGTTGCCTTAAGATGGCAGGGAGCTTGAGCGGTTCATCCAGGGGTAAGAGTGCGGCGAAAGACGGCGCGACCGTTGCCGCTACCTTGTAACCCCGGGACAGCATGGTTTTGACTGTCTTTATGTCTGACCTGGGTTGTTTTGCGTTTTGAGGGCAAACGGTTATACATTTGCCGTCAAGGATACACCTGTGTTCGATGATCTCCACGTGCATTTCAGGGCCGTCGTCTTCTTGTACCACTTGGATAGCTTTGACCGGACATTCTCTCAGACATCTGTAGCAGTCTTTGCACTTGGCGGGGGTGCGTACAATAAAATCCATTGGCTATCACCCTATATGTGGAAGAATGTACTTCTCAAATAATTCCGGGACATCCTGAGGGGTCACGCAGCAAAATTGCCGGCCCTGGATTTTGACTGTAACTCCTTCTGTGCATTGGCCCATGCAGAAGCTGCCTTTGAGTACTGCCTGTCCTGGACAGTTTTGTTCTATGAGATGCTGAAAAGCCTTGACTACCTCTTGGGAACCCCTCAGAAAGCAGGAACTTCCAACGCAAACCTCTACCTCTACCATGGTCAGCCCTCCAGAGGGTTTGGATAAGCCTGAATTTTCAGAATGGCTATGGTCCAACTTACTTACCGAAGTCCTAATCACCAAATCTCAGGCCACGGCTGTTACAAGATACGGTGGATGCACCAGATAAGCTTGGTTGGAATTTGATCGGTGTTGGCTACAGACTGGATATTCTCGTAGGTCAAGTAGCATGCTTCATCGTGTTGGACGGTCATGCTGCGCCTGTCTGTGGTGATGTTAGCTGTGCCTGCAATTACGTAAAGGAAATCGTCCTGTCCGTCGGAATTGTCGGTATAGAGCATGTCTGCCACGAAAACTCCGCCAGGTTGAAGGGTAATCATGTAAATATCCATCCGCCTGTCTCTGGGGCCGGGGAATGCAAATAACTCCAAGGTGACGCCTTCCTGGCCTGTATACACGTTGCGCCGTCCGTCTTTGCTTACCAGCAGCCATTCCAGAGGGGTCTTGTCATCGATGAGGCTTGACGGATCTTCGCTAAGCGCCCTGGCTAGGCCTTTTAGGGTAGAATAGGAAGGAGACACCTGGTTGCGCTCAATCTGTGAAATGAGACTGGGCGATACTCCCACTTGTTTGGCCAGTTCTCTCATGCTCAAGCCTTGGGCCAGCCTGATCCTGCGGACCTTTTCGCCAATGGACATCCTCACGCCTCCTCTCACTTGGGGTGGTAGATTATGGCTAGTGAATTAGCTCACTTACTTAACAGTGTATACCCAACCTGAAAATTTTGCAATCAAGTGGAGAAGACTTACATTAGGAATCGGAACTGGAACTGACGTTCTCCAGACCGCCTGCGATCACCCGGTTGCCATCGGGCACGTAATCTTTAAGCAGCAGGTTGATTTTTATGTCCGGCCTTGAATACAGTGCGAGGTCAATGGGCTTGGTAATGCCCGGGCCACCGATGATCCGTACAAGAGGGCGGCGGTTGGAGCGGGGATCTTGGCCTGTGACCACCGCGATGTAGCCGCCCCACAAGGACAGGATGGTGCCTGTGGGATACAGGGCTACCCTGCTGAAAAGGGCGTCTACTGCAGCAGTGTCCAGGAGCACCCCTTTACACTTGTTCATGTGGGTATACACAGTCTCGGGGAAAATTGCTTTTCTGTGGGGCCTGTCTGCGGTCATTGCGTCGTAGACATCTGCGACCGCAGTGATCTTGCCGATATCCGAAATATCCCTGGCTGTGAGGCCTCTTGGGTAGCCTGATCCGTCCAGCCTTTCATGATGTTCCAGGGCGCCCCGGGCCACATACTCGCAGGCGTTGAAGCATTCACATAAGATCTCCCAGCCTTTTTCACAATGGGTCTTCATAAGCCCGTATTCTTCGTTAGTAAGCGGGCCGGGCTTGTTGAGCAAGTCTACCGGTATGAGGATCTTGCCGATATCGTGGAGCAAGGCGGCAGTGCCCAGCTCCCTGAGTTTGTTCAGAGGCCATCCCAGGGTATCACCTATAGCGATGCTTAGCACGCATACGTTGATGCTGTGGGTGTATGTATTCCGGTCGTACGTCTGTATTGACACGATGCCCCGGGACATTCCTGAATTGCTCCACAGATCTGCGATAATCGCGTCCACAGCCTCGAAAACCTGCTTAAGGTCAGGGGATTGGCCTGTCAGCAGCCGGTTTGCAGCCTGATCAAGTGCGGTCTCTGTTTGGAGCCGCGTCCTGTGGCTTATGGGGTTACTTGGCTTCAGATTGGGCACCAGGGATTTTCTTATGACTACCTTGGTGTATCCCCGGGACCTCAGTGCCCTTATCACATTTTTCGTGAGCCGCGTTCCGGTAGCGAGCATGAGTTTGCCGCCGTCGCCGTGGATGGGAAGCGCCAGATATGCACCCTCCAACGTGTCCTGCAGATCAGCGATTATCATCTATATATACCCTCCCGAGCGGCCAGGTGCCATTTCAAG
>LFST01000008.1:20219-82607 GCA_001513185.1 Candidatus Fermentithermobacillaceae bacterium DTU015 | reverse complement strand
TTAAGATATCTTGTGGTGATCAGGCCCACGGCAGCAAGGGTTGCAAATGCCATATACACGTGGAAGAATCCGGAAACCGGACCGGAAGCGCCTTGAGGCGCGGCAGTAAAAAGCTTGTCCATGGCCAGCCCCACAAGCACCATGCTGGTGGATGCCGCAATAAGCCTAATGGTATTGAAAAGCCCTGTGGCAGAACTGGCTTTTTCTTTAGGAGACGAGTTGATGGCGGCGTTGAGGGACGGGGACCACATGAGCGCTGCACCTAACCCGTCCAGGAGCAGCGTAAGGGTTATAACCGTATTGGTTGAGTGTGGCGTCAGGAGCCCTATTGATGCCAGAGCCAGGCTGCGGATGGCCAGGCCTGCAGCTATGGGCACTTTAGGACCGAAGCGGTCTTCAAGCATGCCGGCAATAGGAGACACTGCCAAACGGACGATGGCTTGGGGCAGGAGCATGAAGCCTATCTTTACAGCGTCAAATCCTTTTACCGACGCTAGATAGATCGGCATCAAGAACTGCAATCCTTGAATGGCGATTAAGTGGACGCAGCCTACGTACACTGCTGACAGGAAAGCACGGTTTCTGAACATCTCAAGATCAATCACGGGCTGGTCGCAGTTTTCCTCAATCTTCTTAAACAAGGGCAGGCACGCTGCGAACCCGGCAAGCATTATCATTGCCCGGGGAGAACTCCAGCCACCTTCCGAACCTGCCTGAAGCCCTGCTATGAGCAAGATGATCATTGCCCCAAGTATAACGGTACCACGGTAATCAAAGTGGAACTCTTGGGGCTTGCGTCTGTCTGACTTGAACATAAAGTGAATGATCAGACTTGAGAGCACGGCAAATGGAACGTTCATGAAGAAAATGTACTGCCAGCCCAAATACTGGACTATGAACCCGCCTATTGTAGGCCCTAACACAGACGCCATCGACACCGCCATTCCCCATATACCCATTACTTTACCGCTGTGTTCAGGGGGAAACAGGCCTGTTCCGGCAACCAGTGCGTTAGGATAAATTGCGGCAGCGCCGACTGCCTGGAGGGTCCTGAATATGACCAAAGAAGTGAAATCCCAGGCAAGTCCGGCCAAAAGAGCTCCCAGTCCGAAGATGGCAACCCCAGCTACCAGATAATACTTCCGCCCGAACTTGTCACCGATTAGTCCGAATACAGGCAGCAATATCGCATAGGCGATCTGGTAGCTGTTAAACACCCATGAGAGGTTGGAGTAACTTACGTTAAGTTCTGCTTGCAGGTGGGGTGAGGCCAGCCTGACCATGTTGCTGTTGATGACAGTGAGAAAGGTAGCAATTACTATTGCGGCGAATACTACGTAGTTTGCAGTTTTGTTCAACTGTAAGCGCTCCTTACTTTGTCATTGTTCTATCAGTGCGGTAATTGAGACACTGCACCTCATCTCATTGTCTAACTACTGGTTATATTAGTCAAGCCAGGCACCACTGGTGCCCAGGACCTGTAACGGATTCTTATGTATACTGTTTAAGAGTATTTCGATAGAGAGTTTATAGAAATACAAGTTTAGGCTATGGGCTCATTGAGCCAGGGTTCAGCAGAAAGGATGTGATACTGTGGAGGTCATGGAAGCTGTCAAGACCAGAAGAGCCATTAGGAGTTACAAGAACCAGCCGATTCCCGAAGACGCCCTCGCCAAAGTACTTGAGGCGGCCAGGCTTGCCCCGTCTGCGTCAAACCGCCAGGAATACAAATTTATCTTGGTAAAAGACCCGGCTTTGAGGAAGGCCTTGGTGCCCATATGCTACGGCCAATTGCACGTGGGACAAGCACCTGTGGTTCTGGTGGGGTGTGCCACCAATCCGGGACAGAGGTATGCCTCTGTCGACGTGGCCATCGCCATGGACCACATCACCTTGGTTGCCAAGTCCCTTGGTTTGGGCACTTGCTGGATTGGGGCATTTTCAGAAGCCAAGGTTAAACAACTCCTCGGCATCCCGGAAAGCGTGGGCGTGGTGTGTCTGATGACCATAGGCATACCTGCCAAGGACGGGTTTATGCAATCCAGGAAGTCCCACGAAGAGCTGTTCGTGGAGAACAAATGGCAAGATTAAAACCGATGAATAGGCCGGCTCTTTCTTGCAGCCGGCTTATTCATTGCCCAAGAAATCGGGCCGTGATATTATAATCACAACACCGTTCCAGAAGGAGGATCGCTCCCGGAGCCATGCGTTAATCCCAGTGACTCACCTCGCTTGAATAACCACATGAAACGGTTCGGGAGTGATTCTTTATGGCTTTGCTATGGCTCTGCAATGTAAGCATTTCCTTCCAAGGTGTGCCTGTGCTTGAAGACGTGAACGCCTACGTTTCGCCCGGTGCCCGTGTTGGGATCATCGGGCCCAACGGATGCGGCAAGTCTACCCTACTTAGGATAATCACAGGGGATATTAAGCCTGGCAGGGGCGTGGTAGAATGGGCGAAAACCCCCAACATAGGGTATGTGCCGCCCCAGGAAGATGCCGGTGTGTTTCAGCAGAAGACGCCCTTGGATCTTATAAGCCCTGAGCGCGCCGGAGCCCTGGGCCGGTTCGGGCTTCCAAGCCGGCTGTGGGATAAGCCTGCAGCCGCCCTAAGTGGCGGGGAGCGTACCAGGTTGCGCCTGGCTCTGGCGTTTTCTAAGAATCCCGATGTGCTTGTTCTGGACGAACCTACTAACCACCTGGACATCCACGGGATACAGCAGCTGGAGGCCATGCTTAAAGAGTTCCCTGGCACCGTATTAGTCGTATCCCACGACCGTTACTTCCTGGACTCTGTGTGCAGCGAGATCTGGCTGATAGAAAACTGCAACCTGAGAACATACAAGGGCAACTATTCGGCGTACCTCCAAGCCAGGCAGGCGGAACAAACCCATATGGCCAGGGAGTATGCAAAGTGGCAAACTGCCGTGGACAGATTGGCGGTTGAGGTCCGGGCGAGGCAGCAGTGGTATGACAGAGCCCACAAAGCTGCAGGCACCAATGACTACCTGAGGAGGCGTGCCAAGAAGCACGCCACCCAGTTCAAAGCCAAACAGCGGCGGCTGGATAAGCTGTTGGACCAAAAGCCTGAAAAGCCCCGCAAGCTCAAGCCTGTGACCATAAAATTCCAGGAAGGTTCCCATAGGACAAAGACCATCCTCAGGGCCCGAGACCTCTGCTTCAGATACGCACCAGGAGCTCCCCAGGTCATAAAGGACGCTTGCTTTTCTGTGTCTCCAGGCGAGAAGATCGCCTTAGTGGGTCCCAACGGCAGCGGTAAGACCACCATGATAAGGCTGTTTGCAGGAGAGCTGCAGCCTGAGGCAGGTAGCCTGTGGGTAAATCCCAATATACGAGTGGGGTACCTTGCCCAGATGCTGGAGCACCTGGACCTAAGCCGAAGTGCGGCAGACAACGTTTCCACCCACACTGGCAGGCCCATCCCGGAGGCCAGGCATCTCCTTGGATATCTGGGGGTATCCAAACACACCCAGATGCTGCCTTTAGGCAAGCTGAGCATGGGGCAGCGGACCAAAGTTGCCCTAGCGTGCCTCACCTTTGCCCCTTATGACCTCTTGCTTATGGATGAGCCTACCAACCACCTGGACCTAATAGCCAGGGAAGCTGTGGAAGCGGCGGTCCGGGCGTTCCCCGGGGCTGCCATCATTGCCAGCCACGACAGATATCTCGTAGACAAGTCGTGCACGTCCATATGGTACCTTGAACAGGGAAAACTTCATGTGTATGGAGGTTCATTTGCAGAGTTTACCCGGTGGCTTGAGAGCCGGAAATCCGGCAGGCCAGACGGGGCGGCCGGTGGGGTTGATACGGATGAAGCCGGCGGTGGGCATGCCCGCCGGGAACCCCCAGGCGACCGGAAGGCAATGGAACTTGCCCTCAAGACCAGGCTGGCGTATATTGCGTCTCAGCTGGCCCTGGCAGACGATGCCCGGGACAAACTCAGGCTTGAAACTGAGTACCAGGAGGCACTGGCACAGCTCAGGAGGCTGGAAGCAAGCCGCTGAGGCTAGCCTGCCTACTTGTTGCGGCAGGTTCCAGGTGGTACAGTCATGATTGGTAACTGCACTGGAGGAATGGTAGCCATGATACAACGGGATAAAGAATGGTATTCTCAGTTTGTCCGGGATTCGGTATCCCGCATCCGGGAAATTACAGGGGAGTCCCGGGCGATTGTAGGGATTTCAGGCGGAGTGGACTCTGCCGTTGCCGCGGCTTTGGTACATAAGGCCATAGGCGGCCGCCTGATACCTGTGATGATCGACAACGGCCTGCTTAGGCTAGGGGAAGTTGAACTTGTAGTTTCGTGTTTTGCCGGCCTTGGCATAAACCTCAGGGTGGTCGACGCCAGCTCCCGTTTTCTCGCCAGGCTGGCGGGGGTGGCCGATCCTGAGGCCAAGCGGAAAATCATCGGCGAAGAATTTGTACGGGTGTTTGAAGAAGAAGCGGCTAAGTACCAGGATGTGCGCTTCCTGGTCCAGGGGACTATTAAGTCAGACGTGGTGGAGTCAGGCTCCCAGGCAGAAGGCAGCGAGGATGATAAGCCGCGCCTTGTAAAGAGCCACCACAACGTCGGGGGGTTACCTGAGGATATCGGGTTTGAACTGCTAGAGCCGCTTAGGGACCTCTACAAAGAAGAAGTGAGGCTTGTGGGAGAGGCTCTGGGGCTGCCGAGAGACCTTATCTACAGGCACCCTTTCCCAGGCCCCGGATTGGCAGTGAGGGTGCTGGGCGAGGTGACCCGGGAGAAGCTCGACATCCTCAGAAAGGCCCAGGCGGTGCTCGACAGAGAAATCATCGAAGCCGGCTGGTATGATAAGTTGTGGCAGTATTTCTGCATACTGCCCAATGTAAGGACCGTGGGTGTCAAGCAAGGGGGAAGGACCTACGGGCACCTTATTGCCATAAGGGCGGTCTTGTCTACCGATGCCATGCAGGCCGAGTGGGCGCGGATCCCCCACGATTTGCTTGCCAGGATAGCAAAGAAGATCACCGAAGAAGTTCCCCAGGTAAACAGGGTAGTCTACGACATTACCTCGAAACCTCCGGGAACCATTGAGTGGGAATAGGAGGGAGGATCTCAATGATTCCCAGGTATATCAGGCCTGAAATGGCCCGTCTGTGGAGCGACGAGAACAAGTACCGCCGCTGGCTTGAAGTTGAGATACTTGCCTTGGAGGCATGGGAGATTCTAGGGAGGGTGCCCCAGGGTACCGCAAGCACCGTGAGGCAAAAAGCCAGGGTAGATGTAGACCGGATAGCAGAGATCGAATCCCAGGTGCGCCACGACGTGATCGCCTTTGTAAGCCAGGTGGCCGAGACCGCAGGCGAGGCTGGTAAGTACATACACTACGGGCTAACCTCATACGACGTGGTGGATACTGCCTTGTCTTCACTCTTGAGAGACTCGTTAATGGTCATAATCGATGACATCAAGCGGTTGCTGGACGTGTTAGGCGGTTTGGCAGTGGAGCACAAGCATACTCCCATGGTAGGGCGGACCCACGGGGTCCACGCTGAACCGCTCACTTTCGGGCTTGTGCTCGCGTTGTGGTATGAGGAAATGAAGCGCAACCTCAAGCGGGTTGAGTGGGTGCTCCAGGAAGTCTCAGTGGGCAAGCTTTCAGGGGCAGTTGGGACCTACGCCCACGTGGACCCGTTTGTGGAACGGTATGTGTGCGACAAACTGGGGCTTACCCCTGCGCCTGTGTCAAACCAGATAATCCAGAGGGACCGGCACGCCATGTGCGTGTCTACCCTGGCAGTGGTTGCCGGGACCTTAGAGAAGATGGCAACCAGCTTGAGGGGAATTGCCAGGACTGAGATCAGGGAAGTAGAAGAACCGTTCAGGCGGGGGCAAAAGGGCTCTTCTGCCATGCCCCACAAGAGAAACCCTGTAGGTTTAGAGCAAATATGCGGTATGGCCCGGCTCATGCGGGGTTACGCTTTGGCAGCCTTGGAGAACAACAATCTCTGGGATCAACGGGATATATCAAATTCTTCTGTAGAGCGGATCATCCTGCCCGATTCGGTAACCTTGCTCAACTACATGCTCAACCGGATGACGGGAATCCTCGCTGATCTCCGGGTGTACCCCGGTAGGATGCTCAGCAACCTCAACCTCACAGGCGGGCTTGTGTTTTCCGAGGAAGTGATGCTCCTTTTGATTGCTAAAGGGTTTACCAGGGAACAAGCTTATGCTAAGGTGCAAGCCCTGGCCATGGCGGCTTGGGAAGGCGGCGCTGATTTCAGGCAAAGGGTGTTTGACGATCCTGAAATCTCCCAGGTTTGCACGAGAGAAGAATTGGAATCGTGTTTTGACTTGAATAAGACGCTAGCCCATGTAGATGCTGTGTTTGAGCGGCTAGGACTTGCCGGCAAATTCAAGGTCAAGGAGCTGGACGTAAATGAGCAACCACAATGAAACACTCAGGGATGGCATTTGGAGGGAAATGGGGCTCAAAGACGACGAATACCGCTTGATCGTAGATCGATTGGGCCGGGAGCCCAATTTCACCGAATTAGGCATGTTTGCCGTGATGTGGTCAGAACATTGCGGGTATAAGCATTCAAAGAAACTTCTACAGAAATTGCCCGTGACCGGCCCTCAGATCTTGGTGGGTCCGGGAGAAAATGCAGGTGTGGTGGACATCGGCGACGGGTTGGGAGTGGCTTTTAAGATCGAATCCCACAACCATCCTTGCGCCGTTGAACCATACGAAGGTGCTGCCACGGGTGTAGGGGGAATCGTCCGGGATATCCTGGCTATGGGTTCACGCCCTGTGGCGCTGGCTAGTTGCTTTAGGTTCGGCACCCTTGAGGGCGAGAGGGCCAGCTTCCTGTTTTCCCAGGCGGTAAAGGGGGCCGCCGATTACGGCAATACCCTTGGTATCCCGACGATCAGCACCGATATTATGTTTGCTGGGCCGTATATCCTAAATCCCCTGTGCAACGTATTGTGCGCCGGGATCTTGCGCCACCAAGATCTCCACAAAGGCTTGGCTGCAGGGGCAGGTAACGTGGTAATGGTCGTGGGCAACACCACAGGCAGGGACGGCATCCACGGCTGTACTTTTGCCTCTGACGAGCTGGAAGGTTCCCAGGCTGAAGGCACCTCAACCGTCGCCAAAGGAGATCCTGAAATCGAGAGGCGCCTGATCGAAGCCTGCCTTGAAATGATGGCTCAGGGTGCAGTGTTGGGGATACAGGATATGGGCGCGGCAGGGATCACTTCTTCAGGCGCCGAGACTGCTGCCAGGGCAGGCACCGGGCTTGCCATCGAGGTGTCAAAGGTCCCGGTAAGTGAGGAAGGGATGACCCCTTACGAAATCATGCTGTCAGAAAGCCAGGAACGCATGCTGCTCATCGTGTCCCCTGACAAGGTGGACACGGTCATGGAAATAGGTAACAAGTGGGGCCTTAGTGTGGCTGAGATAGGTGTGGTCAACGATTCGGGAAATCTTCAGGTTTTCGAGAACGGAGTGAAAGTGGCCGACGTGCCGGTAAACCTGCTCACCCAAGCCCCGGTATACGATCCTGAATCCGAAGAACCCGGATATATGAAAACCATCAGGGGGTTTTCGGCAAGTTCCGTCCCTGTACCTGAAGTCCATGAGTTCAACGGGATCTTGATTAGGCTTTTGGGATCGCCCAACATAGCTTCGAAACAGGCGCTCTATAGCCGGCACGGAGGAGAGCCTGACGGGGTTCAGGGCTGGGACAAAGGTACAGGAATCTTTAAGGTGGAGGGCACGTCCAAGGGATTGGCGGTTACCACCAAGTGTAACGGCAGGCTGGTTTACTTAAGTCCCAGAGCCGGTACCCAGTGGGCGGTAGCCCATGCTGCCAGGACTGTGGCTGCATCTGGAGCAGTGCCTTTGGCGATAAGTAATTGCCTCAACTTCGGTAACCCTGAAAAGCCTGAAATCTTCTGGCAATTGGAGCACAGCGTCCAAGGTATGGCAGAAGCATGTGACGCTCTTGGCACTCCTGTAACCGGAGGCAACGTAAGCTTGTACAACGAGACACAAGGACAACCGGTTTGCCCCACACCTGTAATCGGGATGGTTGGGCTCTTGGACGATGCAGCCAAGGTGGTAACTCCGGGATTTAAGGCCTCAGGCCACAAGATTGCCATCATAGGGAAAATTTTCGGCGATAACCAATCCCTCCATGGCAGCGAATACCTCGAACTTATCCACGGCGCCGTGGCGGGCGACATTAGATATCCTGACCTTGAAATGGAAAAAGGCATCATCAACGTATTAGTTGGAGGTGCCAAAGAGGGGCTGTTTGCGTCAGCCCACAGCGTTTCAATTGGTGGCTTGGCAGTTACCCTGGCCCAGTCATGCGTTTGGGGTGAGGCAGGGGCCAGAGGTGCCAATATTGCCCTGGGTTCTCTCCATGGAATCATCGAGGTTTCCCACAGGCCTGACGGTGTGTTGTTCGGCGAGTGCGACTCAGTGGCTATAGTGAGTTTTGACCCCCAATACGAACATAAGATTGAGGAACTGTGCCGCTCAGAGGGCGTGACTTTTGCCGTGATAGGCACAGTTACACAAGATGGATTGGTAGTAAAGCGGTGCAGCGCTTGTGCAGAAGCGGAAATCGTAAACCTAAGTTACAAACAGATGGCTGATGCGTTTTACATTAGGGCGTGAGACTTCAATGCGATGGCATGGCGGACCCAGGGAGGTGTGTATAGGTGATTAAACTCTCCAAGGTTTCCAAGAGCTACGGGGGCGGCGTCAAGGCCGTAGACAGCCTGGACCTGCACGTGGTTCCCGGAGAGATCTTCGGGTTCCTGGGGCCCAATGGCGCCGGGAAAACCACTACCATAAAGATGCTGGTAGGAATCCTCCAGCCCGACGAGGGTTCCATTGAAGTTAACGGCATCAGCATGGCTGATAACCCCATCGAGGCAAAAAAGCAGCTTGGCTATGTCCCCGATGAAGCCCAATTGTGGGACAAACTCACAGGGGCGGAGTATCTTGATTTCATCTGCGATGTCTACGGAGTCCCTGGTGAAAGCAGGGAGGCCCGGGCCTTGCCCCTGCTTGAGACTTTCGAGATGCTCCACGCAGTAAACAACCCTATTGGAAGCTATTCCAGGGGTATGCGCCAGAAGATTGCCTTGATAGGCTCGCTCTTGCACCGTCCCCCAGTGTGGGTTTTGGATGAACCTATGGTGGGCCTGGATCCCAGGTCTTCATACTTGCTCAAGGAACTTATGCGTTCCCATGTGGAGCAAGGGGGCGCCGTGTTCTTTTCGACCCACGTGTTGGAAGTGGCTGAAAGGTTGTGCGACCGGGTAGGGATCATCCACAAAGGCAAACTCATAGCAGTCAACACGGTGAGCGAAATGAAGGAACTGTTCGCCAAAGAAGGCGATAAGTCTTTGGAGGAAATATTCCTGGAGGTTACGGGAGCCAAGCTTCCGCAAGAGCAGCTAGCATCCCTGGAGAAGTGACACGGATGGAGGGATACTTATGACCGGCCGCATACAGGGATTTAGGGCCAAAGGCGTGCGGAAGCCGTTTTGGGCGCTTCTGAGAATGCAATTTAAGGTTCAGTTCAATGCCGCAAAAGTAGCGGAAAGCTTGGGACTCGACGACAACAAGCGCCGCCAGGTATACCTTTACCTCGGACTCATGGCTCTAGCGTTTGTGCCATTTACGGTGATGGTATTCAAGTATGCCAATATGTTGAGCCAGGTGCTGGTGCAGGCAAATCAGCCGGGCCTGGCAGTGATTTTGGCCGTAATGGCAGGGCAGCTGGTAGTGGTGTTTTTCGGCTTGAGCCACCTGATGTCCAGCTTGTATTACAGCAGCGATCTTGAACAGCTTCAGTCGTTGCCCCTTACACCGCGGCAGATAATGTACGGTAAGGTGGGTGTGATTTATGCAGGGCAGCTCGCGATCATGCTGTTTGTGGCAGGGCCGTTTCTGATAACTCTTGGAATTCATTTAAGCTCAGCACTGTATTGGCCTCTCGCCTTGGTGATTTTTTTGCTTATCCCTGCTGTGCCTTTAGGGATTGGTTTGTTGCTTGTGGTACCCCTTATGATACTTACTGCCGGGACCCGCAGGCGGGATATGTTCCGGGTGTTGTTTGGGCTGCTATTTGTGGCTGTGATTTTTGCGTTTCAATACCTGAACACCAACATGATACGGTACGGCCCTGACACCCTCATGGCCAGGCTGATGGAAAAGGATGGCCTGGTAAGCGTTGCCGCAGGATATTACCCGGTGCTCAAATGGGCAGCGTGGGCGCTTACCGGTACGGATTTCGTCCGGAGGGCGTCAGGGTTGGCGTTGTACTCAGGGATATCGCTAGGTTTGCTTAACCTTGTGATCGGGCTCACCCAGGGCTGGTTCTTGGGCGGGGTTACCACTGATACCGGTGCTTCCGCCAAGAAGCCTGTGTCTGAGGTCAGGGCCATATTTGCAAGGCAGAGGGGTACTATAGGTGCACTGCTCCTCAGGGAACACAGGATCATAGCCCGGACGCCCAATTTCTTGTTGACTGTGCTGCTTAACCTGTTGATATTGCCTATCCTGATGGTATCCATGTACTTTACAGGCGGTGAGGAGCTGGCTCCGTTCCTGGAAATGATATTGGGCGCGCAGGCAAAAGACGTGGTGGTGCTGGCCATGGTGGGCTTTCACGGTGTGGTCACAGGGCTCAACCAGGTGGCTTCCACCGCTGTTTCCAGGGAAGGGCCCATGTTCTGGATGAGCAAGATGATCCCTGTATCTCCCAAGGTTCAAATGCGGGCCAAACTCATCTACAGCTTGCTGTTTGCCTTTGTGCAACTGGTGATCCTAGCAGGGGTAGGGATTTGGTTCTTTAAGCTGGGCGCTTTAAGGTTTGTGGTGCTAATGGCCTTGGGTATCCTTGTTTCTGTCCCGGTAAGCATCATATGCTTGCTAAACGACCTGCACAGGCCAAAACTTAACTGGACAGAGCCCCAGCAAGCCATGAAGGGCAACTTCCAGACCATGGTGGCGTGGCTGCTTTCCATGCTTTACCTGGCTGCCGTGGCATTTGTGGTGAGAGGGTTTTACCTCCTGGGCCTGTCGGCAGGCTGGCTGTATGGCATATCAGCTACGCTGCTGGCGATCTCGTCTTACGGGTTATTAACCTGGCTTGACCACGCGTCTGAATCAGTCTATGTCAAACTCTGAAGTCGCGAAGGCGTGCCAAATGGCTGCCTCAAAAAACAAACCAGAGGCGGGGCTGTCCCGANNGGCGGGGCCGTCCCGCCTCTGGTTTGCATATGGGGGAAGGTTAGGATAGGAATCCTGCGTGTTTCCCGATGATTTCCATCAGGGTGAGCAGGCCCTTGACGGCCAGCCTCATCTTTTCTTCGTCCAGGTTGCCTTCCTCGTCGGAAGTGCCCTGTCCAGGTGAGATGAAGATGTTTCCGTCGTAGGAAATGGTGGCTATGATACCCATCTGGGCACAGCCAACCTGCAGCAGATGGGAGCCTGCGTACATGTCCTCGATGGAGAAGATCGGGAAGCCCATACCTTCTTTCCATGTGTTCTCGTAGTTAATCTCGACAGTTCCCGAGTTGTAGGACTTGGAGATGACCAGCCCCTGTTTGAGCTTGGGATGGACTTGGTCCACCTCGGATGTTACGATTTCATACAGTTTGTCTACCTGGCTGGTGTACATCTCGGGGTTGTCTCTCAGGTCTTTGAGTACGGCAACTTGTGTGAGCAGCGCTTCCTTGCCCGGGTCGATCATTACGTAGGCAGCCTTGCCGTAGGAAGCGGTGGTTCCCCACCTGTCTCCGTGGAAGCCCATTGCCCGCCTGATGGGGACCATCACGTCTTCGCGACCGATGATAAGGCCTGAAGTGCCTGAACCCGATGCTTTGTCCATGCTGTAGACGATGGCGTGTCCGCCTGACTTCCTCAGGTCATGGCCTACAAAGGGGAGGCCCCACGCATTGTCAAGCACATAAGGCACATCAAATTCCTCTGCCAGTTCTGCCAAGCCCTTCTGGAGTACCGGAGTCCCCGTCTCATCCTTTACGCCATAACCGTATCCGGGGGTGTCGTAAGCCAAGGATGAGAAGCCTGACAGGAACGGAGCGTGGACTTCTGCAGTAGCTGCGATTGCCTCGAGAGATGCCTCGGGGTCAACATCGATCAGCATTGGGACAGGATGATACTTGATTCCGTGCACGTCATACTTTGCGCCTACCAGAGGCACAATCACTACGTCCAGGTTGTCCAGGCGCTTTCCTGCAAATCCGAACTCGCCGGGGGTGGTGCCACGGTCTGCAAGGATTTCCTTGTACTTAGGAGGTACCGGGCGACCGTAACCGGCCTGGTGATGCATGTGTTTCTCCCAAGGCACTATGTACCTTGCCCGGTATTTGTCCCCGCGGCCGGCAAGAGGCGGCGAGAACAGCGTGTCAAAAGATACCCACAAGCCGCCTTCGCAGGTGGCGACAGGGCAAGCGTCGTACTCATCGCCGTATACGTCTTTCACGATTTCCCTGATCTCTTCAACCAAGGTTGCCAAGGGGATGGAGCGGCGCTCGCCATCCATTATGGCCTTCACCACATTTTTCCGCATGGGCGCAGGGCAACCTGAGATGGCGCCTGTAAGCCCTATCTGACCCTTATACTTGGTGATGCCCAAGTCGTCAGCTGCTTTGCGGGCTTCTGCGTAGATCTCTGGCGTCTTCGCCTGCAGATGTTTATACATCTGAAACTTGTACTTGAAGTTGGACATGTACCTATTCCACCCTTTCTTTTTTGTTGTCTTGCACCTGATACCAATGCAAAACTAGTGTGGCTTGAAAACCACATGCATACCAACTTCTAAGCCCCAGTCCTCACCTGACTTGAGGCTCCCTTGCAGCACTACGTTCATATGGTTGGGGAAATGGGCCATATCGTAGCCTGCCAAGGTACCCAGACAGCCTTTTTCCGTCAACACGCGGTCTTTGTGCAACAGAACCCCGCCGTTTAGGAACTCCACAAACGCCACGTAGGCAATCCGCTGTACGTTGGAACCAGGGGCTGCCTCTTCATCTGTGACGATAAGTTCGTGGATTTCCCCTTGCCTTATGGCCCGGGAGGGTTGAGGGATGAGCTCCAGGTTGCGGTTGTCAAGTTGGCCTCTTAGAACCGCTACTACTTTAGCCACGAGCTCGTTTCTTTGTGCGTAGTAACCGGTGTTGACAAGCTTGCGTGTGTAAGGGTCAGAGTTGGACATTGCAATTCACTCCTCATCATCGCTGAGCAAGTCCAGTATATCACAGGGAGGCAAAACTCACAATGTTCTGATGGAATTTCCTCTCATACTTGCTCCTGGAGTTTCCGATAGTTGTTTGAGAGAGTACGTCAACTAATCGATAACGGGGGGCAGAGATATGCGGCCCAGAAGCGATAAGACCGCATTAGGCTTAGCTTGGGTTGAAAACGGGAAACTCAAGGTCAAAAATCCTGGCCCTGGAGGGGCTCCCGCAAAGATAATACCCTCAGACGGTGTGGAGGTTTTTGTTGAAGGCGTCAAGATAACCGGCGAGACCGAGGTAACTGAATCCAGCAACGTAATCATACGCCCTGTAGAACAACCGCCCCACGTATCTTTCAAGTTCCAGATAACTCCTGATGATCTTGAAGCTTATGTAATGCTCGAAGTCATAGACGGAGTACGGTATAAGGTGAAAGATACAGAGCCTTCCCACAGACTGGAGTTGGACGTGGAAAGCGAGCCGATTCCTGCGTGTGTGGATCCGCAAGAGATAATCCAAGGGGCCGAGAAGGCAGGTATCAGGTTTGGCCTCGATACCCAGGCGTGCCACAAGGTAAGCGTTGAAAAACCGTCCAAGCCTGTGCTCATCGCGTCAGGCGTCCCGGCCACTCCGGGACAAGACGGCAAACTTGAATTTGCCGTCCCCCTGGAGAAAGTGGTGGAACTTCCTCTTGACGAAATCCAGGTTGACTTCAGGTCTTCTGTGAAAATCCCTGATGTTAAGGCAGGCCAGACCATTGCCGTGAAGACGCCGCCCAAACCCGGGTTGCCAGGCAAGGGAGTGAGCGGTAAGGCCATTCCCCCTAAGAAGCCCAGAGATCCCCGGCTTAGAGCGGGGAAAGGGGTTGAACTGAAGCAAGAAGGCGATTTCGTCCTGGCAGTAGCCACCACCTCAGGCTGGCCCAGGTACAACGAAGCTTCGGGGATAGTGGAAGTAGACGAAGTATATTATCACCGGGGAGACGTGGATCTGTCTTCAGGCAACCTCAAGACATCTGGGAGCATTGAAGTCGCCGGGAACGTGTTTGAAGGCATGAGGGTTGAGAGTGAGGGCAACCAGACAATTAGCGGTACGGTTACAGATGCAGAACTCATCGCTTGGGGAAACATCACCGTCAGGGGTAACGTGTTCAAATCCCGTATTTCAGCAGGCAAAGATGTGAAATGGCTTCACAGATGGAACGACTTGTTGGCAAACGTAGAAGAGAGCCTGGTACGGATCATGGAGATCAAGGCGCTTGACCGGCGCCTGGCAGAAGAGGCCCAGAATGCAGCAGGCAACGCGGCTGTCGCAGACATAAAAATCTCCGACTCAGAAGTGTTGTTTGATTATTTCAGGCAGCTTATAGTGTCCCTGAGCGCCCTGTACAAAGAAGACCTATCCCAACTTCCCAACGACATCATCCAAAGGATCCTGGGTACCAGGGAGAAGATCGCCGGGCCGAGAGGGGATGTGTACCAGCGGGCCCAGTCGATTGAAGGCGACATCAACTATGTGAGGGCTTGGATTGAATATGAGTTCTCCAAAGGCGAATCAGACGTAATCGTGCCCTACGTCCAAAGCTCCACCATTGAAGCTTCCAGAGATATCGTGGTCACTGGGCAGGGGGCGCTGTATTCCAACCTTTCTGCGGGCCGGGCGGTCAAGGTAGTAGGAAGCCCTGGGATTGTCCGAGGTGGAGAAGTGAGCGCTGCTGAGCTCATCCACGTTAACCAGGCCGGAAGCCAGGGTTCAGCTGCAACGGTGCTTAGGGTATCTGAAAAAGGCAAGATAATCGCAGGTACAATCTATCCCAACACCACCTTGATCTTGGGCAGGCTTAAGGCCAGGACCGAGAATTTGTTGGAATCAGTGGAAATCCGCATAGTCGACGAAAGGCTGGTTATATCAAGCAGGTCCGGTGTGGTTGAAATGGACGGTTAGAAATTGGCGCAGTAAACACAAGATTCTGGCAGGAAACCCGCGACAAACGCAGAACACTACTATTTGGTGCAAAAGTGTTAGCCTGTTCCAAACACACAAATGAATTGGGGGCATTTCAGGATGAGAGTATTCATTTCAGTAGACATGGAGGGCATTACAGGCGTAGTCCATTGGGACCACACTGTGTACGGCAAAGACAGCTATGAAAGATTCAGGCGGCTCATGACCAAGGAAGCAGATGCCGCAGCCAAAGGGGCATTCGATGCAGGCGCCACCGAAGTGATCATCAATGACTCCCACGGCGGGATGCGGAACATCATCATCGAAGACCTGGATCCCAGGGTCAAGCTTATAACCGGCACAGCAAAGCCCATGTCCATGATGGAAGGAATAAGCCCGGACTTTGATGCGGCAATGTTCGTCGGTTACCATTCCCGGGCGTCAACCACCGGGGTGCTCAACCATACTTACACAGGCAAGGTGGCCCATTTCTGGGTAAACGGCAAGTGCCTGGGCGAGACGGGGATGAATGCCCTCATCGCAGGCTATTACGGGGTACCTGTGGTGTTTGTTTCCGGCGACTCTGTGGTGGTCCAAGAGGCAAAAGAGCTCTTGGGCGACATTGAAACGGTAGCGGTGAAAGAGCCCAGGAGCCAATTTTCAGCAATGTGCATCCATCCTGTGAAGGCCCAGGAACTCATCCGCGAAAGAGTGGCTCTGAGCCTCAAGAACCTTGAGAAATATAAACCAGTGGTACCTGAGGCGCCCAGCACCGTCAGGATTCAGTTCCACACTTCAGTCCATGCAGACGGGGCGTCAATTATGCCCGGGGCCGTACGCATAGACCCGGTGACCGTTGAGTTTACCGGAAAGGATTACCTTGAAGCATACCGCGGTGCACGCACCATGATGGCACTGGCATAGGCTGCCGGTACTTGAGGTGTAAAGCCGTTTAGCAAACAGATACGCCTGCCGGACATCGGACCGGCAGGCGTCTTGATTGGCTTGTCTATTGAGGCCTGAGAGACAAGTCCCCTGCTGCAAACGCCTGGATTTCTCCGCTGCAAGTGCGGAGGAGCAGCCGGCCGTGCTCGTCCAGCCCCTGGAGCACGCCGCTGTATGTTTCGTCTGAACCCATGGCCCTGTTGCTGATCACTACCGAGCTCCCGACATAGGCCATTGAACCTTGGATTTCAGGTATCAGGGCCCCGATTCCGGACTCCAAGAACTTCAAGTAAACCGGTTCAAACCGGCTAAGCACTTCTGCAATAACAAGATTCCTGTCTACACGCCGTCCGGTTTGGTCCAGTATAGACGTGGACCTATGCCGCACAGCGGAGGGCATCTGGGCTGTGGAGATATTGGCGTTAATCCCGATCCCCACGACCACATATTCAAGCTTACCCTGCGCAGCGCCGATCTCGCATAGTATTCCCGACAGTTTGCGCCCCTTGGCCAAGACGTCATTGGGCCACTTTGCCACTGCTTGGAGCCCAAAACGGCTCAGCGCGGTTGCAGTGGCGTATCCCACCACAAGTGACAGGGGAGGGAGCAGGGTTGGCTGGATTTGAGGCTTTAGGATAAGCGACATGAATATTCCGCCTCTGGGGGATTCCCATTGCCTGCCCAGCCTGCCCTTGCCTTTGGTCTGGGTTTCGCATATCACCAAAGTGCCGTCGGGCGAGCCGGCTGCAAGGCACTTGGCATCGTCATTGGTTGAAGCCGTGGTGAAGGTGTAACGGATGTGCCTGCCCAAGGCGCGGGTTCTAAGATGCTTGTAAATCCTGGAGGGCGATAGGATGTCCTCGTCTGCTGGAATCACACATCCTGTGTGTCCATGGATCTCCACAGGGAAGCCCTGGTCAAGTAGACTCTTGACATACCTCCGGGCTTCTTCAGCGGTGGTCCCGGCGCAGGTCGCTATTTGTTCCCACGGAACTATCGTGCCCTGCGCTTCTAGCAGCATGTATAGAATGTTGTATTTTGCACAAGTGTTTCCCGGAAACTTCATGTACTTCAGTTCATCCAAGGTTACGACTCTCCTGCTGATATAGGTTATCTTTGCTAGGTTACCACGGAAGTGCCAGTTTGCCCATGATCACACTCCGGGATGCGCCGGTGGCCGCCGGCACGTTGTTGGCCATGCCCCCCACAAACTGGTTTCCCAAGATGGCAAACGCCAGGGCTTCTTTGGCTTTGTCGGATATCCCGAAATGCTGGTGGGTGAGCACCTGGATGCCGGGGCTAAACTCCGATAGCTCTTGCTCCAGCCTGCTGACAAGATAAGGGTTACGCGCGCCGCCTCCTCCCAGGATTACTTGGTGGATGGGCCCTTTGGGGAGGATCCACGACTTGTAAGCTTCAACTATCGACCGGACCGTAAGCTCTGATACTGTTGCCACTATGTCTTCAAGGTGCACAGCAGGGTCCCATGTTGCCCCGGACTTCTTGGTGAACTGTGCGTATTGCTCCAGGATTTGTGCGGCATATTGGACTCCAAATTCTTCTCTGCCGGTAGATTTAGGCGGGGGCTTGGCGAAGTATTCATGGGACATGAGCCAGCTCAGGAATTCCTGGTTTACTGTGCCCGATAGAGCGAGTTTTCCGTCCATGTCCATGGTCTGCCTGCCCTGGGTCAACTTGTCCACTATGGCGTCGATCACCATGTTGCCGGGGCCTGTATCGAATGCCACAACTTGCTCAGGGGTGCAGCCCGGGGGAAGGTAGGTGAGGTTGGCTATCCCTCCGATATTCTGAACCACCCTGCCTATGGAAGAGTCTCTGAACAGGACCAGGTCGGCATAGGGGACCAAGGGTGCCCCCTGACCTCCCTGGGCCATATCGGCAGGGCGGAAATCCCCGATGGTGACAATCCCGGTGAGCTGGGCTATCAGCGAGATATCTCCTACCTGAAGGGTGGCGGGTACAGGCAAGCAATCATTGTCTGCTTCAGGATAGTGGGCCAGGGTCTGGCCGTGGGAAGCGATGAAGTCGATTTGGGACGGGCGGTAGTTTGCCTGCTGGATACATTTGAGCACCCCTTGGGCGAACACTTGGGCTATCAGGAAATTGAGCCTGGCTACTTCTTCCACAGTGAGGCTGCCTATCCTGTGGGTGAGGAGGTGCCTTACGCGTTCCGGATAATCTACTGACGCCAGGTGCACCACTCTGGCCCTGGTATCGAGCCCAAATCCCGTAATTTCGCAAAGGCAGGCATCTACCTGGTCAGCGGAAGTGCCTGACATCAGCCCTATTACCATCCTCGATGGTTTGTCCCTGATCTTTGTGAGCCAATCTATCATCCTGCTACCTCCACAAATCAGTCTGCTTTGAGCCCCGGTATGGTTACAGGCAATCTGCCTGCCGGTACCTTCTTGCCTAGTAGCACATGTGCCAGGGCGTCCATGGCTTCTGGGCGGTTACTGTACGTGCACAAGTACGTATGAGCCCCAGGGATCACCCGGATGTCGTAAGGGCTCCTGCTTGCGATGAGCAAAGTGTCTGGCACTTTTTCGACTACTGCCTGAGCAAACCTTGCTTGGGCAGGGTTCTTTACTGCATCTTGGGTGAGGATGATGGTTGCGTCAGCCTCCTGGGACAAGCTCAGGCAAGTCTCCAAGGCGCCTGGCGCATCCATGTCAACTTCATCTATTACCAGCCCTATTTCCAGGGAACTGCCAACCTCAAGCAAGCTCTTGGCCAGGTGTGTCCTGGGCCCGGACAATGACAGGCCGGGATACCGGCTTGGGTCATCTTCTACTTGGAGCAAGCGCTTGGGCATGGTGGCAGCCACACATAACCTTAACTTGCGGCCTGCGGGCACGGCCAGCGGGAACAAACCTTTTTCGTTTTTCACCAGGGTGATCGAACTCACGTGGAGATCGCGGGACAGCTGTTCAAACCTGGGGTGGTATGCGTCTGCCTCAGGCAGAGGGTTAGGAATTTGAAATGCCCGCTTAAGCTCCAGGATGCGGGCAACTGATTCGTCCAGCCGTTCCTCGGGGATCTCACCTGACTTGACCGCTTCCAGCAGGGCGTGCCAAGCCTCTTCCTGTAGCTTGCGGGTGTGGGAGATAAGCAGCAAGTCACACCCGGCCTTAAACGCCTCTACAGCGCCCCTTGCGGTGCCAAAATGCTCTGCAATGGCGTTCATCTCGAGGCAGTCTGTCATTATGACCCCTTTGAAGCCTAAGGTGTTTCTGAGCAGCCCCTTAAGTACCGGGCCTGATAAGGTGGCAGGTTTTTCAGGGTCAATAGCCTGGAACACGATATGGGCGGTCATGATCGCCGGGATACCGGCTTCTATTGCTTGCTTAAACGGCACAAGTTCGCATGAATTCAGCCGCTCTAAGGAGTGGGGAAGCACAGGCAAGTCCAAATGGGAGTCAACAGAGGTGTTGCCGTGGCCTGGGAAATGCTTGCCCGTTGCAATCACCCCTCCCCGGCGCAAGCCCTGGGCAGCAAGCACGCCGTGTCTAGCGACCAGTTGGGGATTTTCCCCGAAAGATCTAATGCCTATGACCGGGTTTTCAGGATTGTCGTTTACGTCGAGCACAGGTGCCAAGTTGAGGTTAATACCGGCACTGCGGAGCTGTATAGCCATTGCCCACGACGCTTCTTCGATCAGCTCCGGCCTTCCGTCTGACACTGCAGCGGCAAGTGCCATGGGGCCAGGCATCACTGAAATCCCCTGGGTCAGCCTGGCTACCACTCCGCCTTCCTGGTCGGCCGCGATAAACAGGGGGATGCCTGAACAGGAAGTAGTGGCCCACTGTTGCAGCAGGGCGGAAAGCGCGGCTACTTCTTCAACAGTGCCGCAATTGCGGGCGAAATAGATGATGCCCCCCGGTTGGAGGTTCTGGACCAAGTAGCGGGCATTTTCAGGGTCCTTTCCCGGAAACCCGAACATAAACACCTGTCCGACTTTCTGTTCAAGGGTGAGCTGTTCCAACAGACTATCCTCCTTATCATTGTTCAATTGCCGCTGCTACTGCGTTGGCAAAGGTTGCCCGCAGCCTTATATGGGCGTTGCCTTCACGTCCCACATGCACCCTGTTGGTGAGCAGGATGATGGCAAGATTGTGAACCGGGTCGCACCAAAGGCTAGTGCCTGTGAATCCTGTGTGTCCATATGCCATGTCTGACAAGAGATCACCGCCTGAGGAAAAAGCCCTGGACTTGAGCATCCAACCCAGGCTCCTGCGTTCTTCGAGGTTTACTTGTTCTTTAATGGCCGCCCACACTGTACGCCTTCCCAGGATCCTGGCGCCGCCCCAGCTGCCGTTATTGAGCCACATCAGGGCATACCTGGCAGTATCTTCTGCTGTGCTAAACAAGCCTGCGTGGCCGGCTATTCCTCCAAGGGCGTAGGCGTTTTCGTCGTGGACTTCTCCCCACATCACCCTGCCGAGATCTTCGCGGTACTCGGTTGCGGCTATCCGGTGCCTAAGCTCATCAGGGGGCACGAAATATGTGTCATGCATACCTAGAGGCTTAAACACGTTTTGCTCTGCGAATTGCTGGATGTTCATTCCGGTTATCCGTTCAATGATTTCGCCCAGAAGTATGAACCCAAGGTCGCTGTATATCACTTGCTTGCCGGGCTCGTTACCTTGAGGGATCTCCATGGAGCATATCCGTTCTACGATTTGCTTGCCGCTTAGTCCTTCCTGCCAGAACCTGATGTGGTCGGGCAGCCCGGACGTGTGGGTCAAAAGGTGCCTTATAGTGATGGCATCTTTGCCGTGGGCTGCAAATTCAGGTATGAACATGGCTACGGGATCGTCCAGGCGGAACTTGCCCTGTTCACACAAGATGAGTATTGACGGGGTAGTGGCCATTACCTTAGTGAGGGAAGCCATATCGAAGATGGTGTTTGGTGTTACCGGGATCCGCTCAGGTGTCTTCACAGCCCATCCCCATGCCCTGGGCCCGATTACCACGTTGTTCCTGATCACCAGGGCTACCGCGCCAGGTATGGGCCCGCTGCCGTCACCTACGGCTTGGGCAACTACCTGGAACGCGTGTTCAAGCCTTTCCCGATTGAAACCTGCTTCTTCCGGTGTACCCAGAGGCAGGTCAGGTTTGGTACTGCTGTCTGCATCTGGTTGTGGCACTGCAAACGTCCTCCTTTCGTCAGCACTTGCTCTCATGGCAAGTCCCAGGGCTTTCCGTATGGAACCGGAAGCTTGCCGCAGGGCACTCTTGGCTTCATCTACCCCTACCCCGGCCATGAGCATGATGAGCGCCGGCGCGATCTCCCCGTGGGTTTGTTCCAGGGCGTTTTGTATTTCATCGGGGCCACATCCGGTAGCTTCCCTGAGGATACGCCTGGCCCGGGATGTAAGCTTCTGGTTTGTAGGGCTGGTACCGGCCATGAGGTTGGAGTACGTCCGGCCCAAGACGACCATTGACGCGGTGGATATCATATTGAGCACCATCTTCTGGGCGGTACCGTTCTTTAGGCGGGTTGAGCCTGTGATCACTTCAGGCCCTACATCAGGGGAAATGGTGGTCTGGGCGTACTGTGCGACCGGCCCTCTTGGGTCGCCAACCACGGCGATGGCCTTGGCGCCTGCAGCAGCTGCTGCTTTCATAGCACCCAATACAAAGGGAGTCCTGCCGCTGGCAGTGATGCCGATTACCACATCGCGCTCAGTGGGGCTGTGGGCCATAAGCGCTTGCTTTCCGTCATCTTCGCTGTCTTCAGCGCCTTCAATTGCAGAGAACACCGCCTGTTTGCCCCCGGATATAATGGCTATGGCCCTGTCATCCGGCAGGCCAAAGGTGGGCTTAAGTTCGGCTGCGTCAAGTATCCCCAGGCGTCCGCTGGTGCCTGCACCTACATAGAACATGCGGCCGCCTCTTGACAGGCTATCGACCACAAGTTCCACAGCTTTCTGGATATTGGGAATCTCCCTGGCTATTGCAGGGGCTATCCTGTGGTCTTCTGAGTTCATCACTTCGAGGATCTTGCGCAAAGGCCAAGTATCTATGTCTCTGGTGAGGGGGTTTGAGTTTTCGGTTCTGGGAACGAAGTTTTGAGCTTTCATTGGCATGACCTCTCAATGTTGGTTTTGTGAGCTTTGTCCGGGCAGCAGGGCATCCCGGGCAAGCAAAGCAGCCCCTACGTGGGGCGGCTCCATGGGGAATATTGGCCTGGCCTCAGGCAGGGCTGATTTAAGCTGGGAGATAAAAGCCTCTTTGAGCACGGTTTGGGAGAAACAGCCGCCCACCATGGCTACAAGCGTTTCTCCCGAAAATCCCAGTCCCTGGTATACCGCCCGTACCATGACAGCCAGTTCTAAGGCTTCTTCCTGGATGATCTTGCGGGCCAGGATGTCGCCGTTTTCTGCCTCTTCAAACACTACCACGGCCAAGCTTGCGATCTCATGCCGGCTCAAGGGGTGGACTGCCCCAATGATATCTTCAGGGGTCTCCAACCCAAAACGGGCCACAAACCTTTGGGTGAGGGAAGTTGCCGGACTCCTCCCGTCGTAACCTCTTAGGGCAGCGATAAGCCCTTTTCTGGCTATGCTGAACCCGCTGCCTTCATCTCCTAAAAGGGAGCCCCATCCGCCTGACCGCTTGTATTTGCCTTGGCGCACGCCCAGACAGTTGGAGCCTGTGCCTGAGATTACGGCTATGCCGTCTTGCCCTCTAAGTGCACCGTAAAGGGCGCCTTTTGCATCTTCGACGACCAGGAAGGGGGTAGTGTCCAGAAGCGGCTCTAACAGGCCGGCCGCCCTTGCCTTGTTCCGCTCCTGGCCTGCTCCTGCAAGGGCCGCGCACGCGGCTGAAATGGTAAGATGCGGGTATTTGGCCCTGGCTGAATTGAGAGCGGCTTCTATGGCAGCTTTCAGGGATTGCCTTACTTGATTCTCGGGAGTGTAGTTTATGTTGCTGGGCCCGCCTGAGCCCGTTCCAATCACTTCGCCTTTGTCATCGGTTATGCATGCGGTGGTTGAGGTGCCCCCGCCGTCTATCCCCAAAAAATAGCGCATTCTAGCCCCTTCTTTCACTGGTATAGCAAGTAATCCTGACGCTGTTTCCTAAACTCTTCAGCTTCCTGTGCCCACTTTTCCAGAAGGGCATCCGGCGAGTGGTCGTTTTCCAATGCAGTACTCAGATCATCGCCTCCACACAGAAGATCTAGGAAACGCTTTCTGTCTGCGCCTGGGGGCGTGAGTCTGAAGTGATTGGGGTACAGGTCCCTTAAGGCGAACAGCAGCCTCACACCTAGTTCGACAGGGCGCACCTTTTCCGGTTCAAAGATGTGCACTTGGATGCCCCTACAGACCTGGTCAGTCCACTTGCTGAAAGAAGGCCTGAAGTATGCCGGGCGGGCCTTGACGCCGGGCAGCCCCATATCGTTGAGGGCCTTGGACAGCTCAGCCCCGTCTATCCACGGAGCGCCAAGCACTTGAAACGGCACCGAGGTACCCCGGCCTTCAGATACGTTGGTGCCTTCCAGGAGGCAGGTACCGGGATATAGCAGGGCCATTTCGATTGACGGGGCGCTAGGGGACGTGGGCACCCAGGGCAGTTCTGTATCCGGAAAATACATTTCCCGGGACCAGTGTTCCATGGGTACAAGCTGGGGTTCCGGAAGGCCTTCTTGAGCGGCTACAAACCTGGCGATCTCACCCGGAGTCATCCCGTGGCGGATGGCGATGTGGGCGTAAGCAACAGGGGATATCCAGGAAGGCTTGGTCACATTCCCTTCCACATCTGTGCCACCTATAGGGTTGGGCCTGTCCAATACTACAAATTGCACGCCGTGTTGGGACGCAGCTTCCATGGAAAGCAGCATGGTGGACATGTAGGTGTAGTACCGCGAGCCAATGTCTTGGATATCGAAAATCAACACGTCCACGTCTTGGAGCATATCTCCGGTAGGTTTCTGGGTATCCCCGAACAAGCTGTAGATCGGAATTCCCGTTCCGGGGTAGACGGAGCTTTCCACATATTCCCCGTCAGGATAGTCGCCGAACAAGCCGTGTTCAGGGGAAAACAGTGCGGTTATCTTGTATCCTTGCCTAAGCATGAGATCGATGTTTTGCTCAAGCCCGGAGTCAACCCCTGTATGGTTGGTCACAAGCCCTATCTTTTTGTCAATGTACCGGCTGTTTTCCAACATCACTTCCAATCCTGGCTTTACGCGCATTATATCGTCTCCTTTTCAAGAGTTTCGAACTGTGTGTCGTTGTGGGACACAGGCAATGACAGCTTTATCAGGGCACCTCCGTGAGGCCTGGTTTCTGCCCACAGGTCGCCCCCGTGCATCCGTGCCAGGCACCTGCTTACATACAGCCCCAGGCCGATGCCTGGGAAACTGCCCCTGGTTTTTGTGCCGCGGTAGAACTGTTCGAACACGAGCTCAAGCTCTGTGGGCGGGATACCGATCCCTTCGTCCTCCACCACCAGCACTGCGGCACCGTTTGAAACCTCCAAATCCAGCCAGATCCTCTTGCCTTGCGGTGTGTACTTTATCGCGTTGTTAAGCACGTTAGCGAGGATTTGGTGTATGCGCACTGGGTCAACCATGGCCGGGATGTACTGGGTCTTGTCAAACTTGCAGATGAATGTATGTTTGGGGTTAGTGAGGTAAGGTTCGAGGGCCTCTAAGACCAGGGATGTGAGGTCGGCCGGGATGGGGTTTATGACCGCGGTATCCCTCCTGATTTGGCCTACTGATTGGAGATCTTCTAACGCCCCGGAAATCCTGGCCAGGCATGAATCAGCCATCTGGATGTACTTGTACACAGGTGATTCCCGGTCATCTACTGATGCCTTCATGAGGTTAATCAGTGCCGTCATGGTTTGAATGGGATTCTTGAGTTCGTGGCTTACCACCTGGAGGAAGTTGCCTTCGATGGTATCGACGGTTCTTAGGCCTGTGATGTCGTGGAAGATAAGGAGCAGTACTTCAGGTATGATCCCGTTTGGCTTTGCCCCCTTTATGTTGACCAGAAATTCCATGTCCCCGTGGGCCGGGGATGTAGCTTTCCAGTAATCGTCCAGATCGCAGGAGGACATCAGGTTTACCGTATCAGGCCTGACCCTGCCTGTCATCGAGGTTACTTTGAAACGGGTTGCAAACTCCTTTATGTCAGCGCCCAGGCATGATAGCCGGGTGCAGCCGAAAAGCTCGAGTAACATGTTGGTGGCGGTGATGATAGTGCCTGAAGCGTCAATCGCCAGCATGCCTCTGGTGAGGCTTTCCACCAGAGAGTGCCACAGCAGATCCCTGTGCCTGGCCGATGGGACCAGGCGCCAGCTTGAACCCTGAGGGGCAACCACAAAGTGATGTACATAAGATATGTCCAAGATATCAACGTGGTTCATTCGGGCGAGGGGATAGCAGCACAGGGCAACGATAGGGGTCTGCAAGGAAAAAGTGCAGAAACGTTCTTCATATGCCTTAAGCGCCTGGATGGACTTCAGCCACGACAGGTCGCCTGCGACCCGCAAGCCGTCGAACCCTTGGGTTATGGCGTGGGATGCCTCAGCGGCCCATCGGTTGAGCACCGTAGGCACATCGAATTCCTGTCCGTTGGCGACGTACAGCCGGTCATAGTCCATCACCACCAGCTGTCCCCTTTCGAGGTAGCGATCGAGCTCAGGGTAGTGAACTCTAAGCAAATGAGTGGCGGTCTTGGCATCAAGAGGTTCGGCGCATATCCAGAGGCACTTTTCGTTATTGGCTAGTCCCGCCTGGAAGTATGTTATGACCAAGTGCGACAGTTCCTCGCTGTTCAAATAGAAGTAGCAAATATGAGAGCCTTTGGTTAAGTTGTCAAAGGGGGTCCGCACAGTACTCCGTTGCCGGCCCATATGTACCTTCCTTTGCTTATCATATGATGGCCCGCTAACCGATGGAGATTCGCATATACTGAACAATACTACACTAAAGCGGGGATTCCTGCATGGATTCAGCCTGTTTAGGGGTGGCATGGATTTTTATGCCATGGTCCAGACGTGAAAAATCGCGAAGCTGGAAGTTCGCCTCTCCCTCCGATATTATATGCGTGTAAACGTCAACACAGTGTGAGCCAGGGGGTTGGTTGAATTTGTCTAAGAAGGTACTTGTGACCGGTGGGGCAGGTTATATCGGAGCGCACACAGTCAAAGCTTTGACAGAGGCAGGATACCATGTGACGGTATTTGACGATCTTTCAAGAGGCCATCCTGAGCACATCCCTGGAATTCCCCTCATCATCGGCCGGCTGGAAGATGAAAAGGCCGTAATGGACGTGTTCGAATCCCACGAATTCGACGCGGTGATACATTTTGCCGGGGAAAGCCAGGCAGGGGAGTCGGTGTCCAAACCTGACAAGTATTTCAGGCGGAACGTGATAGGCGGGCTCAACCTGTGTTCAGCCATGGTGAGAAAAGGGGTAAACCGGCTTGTGTTCTCCTCATCGGCTGCGGTGTATGGTGACCCTGAGCAAATACCCATCACAGAGGACGCCCCTGTGAGGCCAAAGAACCCATATGGTGAGACCAAGGCAATGCTGGAAAAGGCGCTGGCGTGGTACGACCATGCTTACGGGCTCAAATCAGTATCCCTAAGATACTTCAATGCTGCTGGGGCCGATCCGGGTGCCGCAATCGGCGAAGACCATGAGCCCGAGACCCACCTCATCCCCCTGGTGTTACAGGCGATTACGACTCAGAAACCCATTACTGTCTTTGGGGATGATTACCCCACCCCTGACGGCACTGCCATCCGCGACTACGTCCACGTCACCGATCTGGCCGATGCCCACGTGCTGGCTTTGGACTTCCTGGAAAACCAGAGGCGGAGCCTCGTCGTGAATTTGGGTTCAGGCAGAGGCTATTCTGTATTGGAGATAATACGGGAGGCAGAGCGGGTAACCGGAAAACAAGTGCCCTACGTGATAGGCCCGCGGCGGGAAGGGGACCCGGCGGTCCTGGTGGCATCTTCGGAGAAGGCATCCCAGGTGTTGGGATGGGAGCCCAAGTTGTCCTCCCTGGAAGACATAATTGCTACCGCCTGGGCATGGCACCTCAAAAACAGGGTGGACTGAAATAGGCGCCCGGTTGGAGGAATTTGCTTAGGTATGTAGAAACTGATTAGTGCATGCTGGTTTATCAAGATTATCCAGGTGTGCGCGTCATGCCATGGGTATCTCACACGCGACAATTGAATATGGTGGCGGATGAAGGCGCCGGGAGAGTCCTGCCCTGGTGCAGGCGCCGAAGGAGCAAGGATGGAAATCCGAAACTCTCAGGCACAAGTACCGTCGCCGGACGCATCTCTGGAGAGCCATCGCAAGGTGGCACCAAAGGGGTAACCCGCTCGATGGGCGGTGAATCTCTCAGGTGAAAGGACAGGGACTTCACACAAGTTCGGTCCTTTTTTTCAATTTTTCAGTTCCTCTGGCTTAGGCAAAGCTTAATTCCCGGTTATCGTCCAACACAAACAGGAGGTGACGGCAAAGGTGGCACAGGAGCCCAAAAAGACCCCCTTGTACGACACCCATGTGAAAAACGGTGGCAGGATAGTGGACTTCGGCGGCTGGGCGCTTCCGGTGCAGTTTACCGGTATCAAGGAAGAGCATAACGCTTGCCGGACAAAAGCTGCCCTCTGGGATGTATCCAACATGGGTGAACTGCTGGTCCAAGGCAAAGAAGCCCTTGACCTTCTCCAGATGCTTCTGGTCAACGACGTGTCCAAACTCTACCCGGGTAAGCTCATCTATTCGCCCATGTGCTACCCTCATGGAGGTATTGTAGACGATCTGCTGGTGATGTGTCTGGCTGAAGACAAGTACTGGCTTATCGTCAACGGTGCCAACATACAGAAAGACGTGGAATGGATCCGGCCACTGGTACGCTTTTTCAACGGTACCGTCATGGAGGATATATCGGACACCATAGCACAGCTGGCGCTTCAAGGGCCCAATTCGGTGGAGATCCTGAAAAAGCTCACTGCCTACCCTGTTGAAGACATACGGTACTATCACGGGGCACAAGATGTAGATGTCGCCGGTATCAGCTGTGTGGTTACCAGAACCGGGTATACAGGGGAAGACGGGTTTGAGCTCTATTGCCAGGCCGATAAGGGGCCCGAGCTCTACGAAGCAGTGGTCGAGGCAGGGCAGGATCACGGATTGGTTTTGGCTGGGTTAGGAGCCCGGGATACCTTAAGGTTTGAAGCTTCCATGTCTCTTTACGGTAACGAACTCGATGAAAACCACACGCCTTTGGAAGCCGGGCTTGGCAGGACCGTGGCTTTCGACAAGGGAACCTTCTTTATCGGTGCCAAAGCCCTTATGGAGCAGCGGGAAAAAGGTCTGGAAACCAAACTCGTGGGAATCGAAATGGTTGGCAAGGGTGTGCCCAGAAACGGGTACAAGGTGTTTGATGAGACAGGCGAGAAAGAAATAGGCTATGTGACCACCGGGACTTATGCCCCTTACTTGGAAAAATACCTTGCCATGGCGTATGTGCAGGTAGACTACAGCCGCCGGGGTACCGGCCTCACCATTGACATAAGGGGCAGAAAGGTTCCGGCCAAGGTTGTAAGAATGCCATTTTATCGCAGGGAGGTTAAGAAAAAATGAACTATCCTGAGGATCTCAAGTACACCAAAGAACACGAGTGGGTCAAGGTGGAAAACGGCAAGGCCCGGGTAGGTATCACCGCTTATGCCCAGGACCAGCTTGGCGACGTGGTGTTTGTAGAGCTTCCTGAAGTGGGGACCGAGGTCAAAGCCGGGGCCATGTTCGGGACCGTGGAATCGGTAAAGGCCGTGTCAGACGTGTATGCTCCTGTGTCGGGTACCATAGTAGAGGTCAACGAAGCTCTCAATGATGCACCTGAGCTGGTTAACGAAGAGCCCTATGAGGGCGGCTGGATGATAGTAATTGAAATGTCTGATCCTGCTGAACTCGACAACCTTATGGACAGCGCAGATTATCAAAAAATGGTTGAAGAGGGCGGTGAGTAATGAACTTCTTACCCAATACTGACAAAGACAGGGAGGAAATGCTGAAAGTTATCGGTGTGAGTTCCGTTGAGGAGCTTTTTGGCGATATTCCTCCCGAACTGAGATTCAAGGGAGATCTCAAGCTACCCCCTGCCCTGAGCGAGTTTGAACTGGCAAGACACATGGAGGAGCTTGCGGCCAAGAACACGGCCCAGGATTACGTGAGCTTTATAGGGGCCGGGGCTTACGATCACTACATCCCTGCCGTGGTGGGCCACGTATTGGGTAGGTCTGAGTTTTACACTGCATATACCCCTTATCAACCTGAAATCAGCCAGGCAGTGCTCCAATCAATATACGAGTATCAGACCATGATTTGCGAACTTACCGGAATGGATGCAGCTAACGCGTCGATGTACGACGGGGCATCTGCGGCAGCTGAATCTGTGACCATAGCCGCAGGGCTCACCCGGCGCAAGCGGGCGCTGGTATCCAAGACCGTCCACCCTGAGACCAGGGCGGTGATAAGCACCTATGCAGACGCCCGGGATATCGTGGTTGAGGAAATCGACTACACGCAGGGTGTAACCGATGTAGAAAGCCTGGCCGCAAAGCTCGGGGATGATGTGGCCTGCGTGGTGATCCAACAACCCAACTTCTTTGGTGCTCTTGAGCCGGTAGACGAGATTTCGGCCAAGGTGAAGCAATCAGGGGCGGCCTTCATCGTATCGGTCAACCCTATGACCCTGGGGCTTTTGCGTCCCCCTGCCGAATACGGGGCTGACATCGTAGTAGGCGAAGGGCAGGTATTTGGCAGCCCCATGGCATTTGGCGGCCCGTACCTGGGTATTTTGGCGGTAACGCATAAGCTTCTCAGGCGCATGCCCGGAAGACTGGTGGGAATGACCACCGACGATCAGGGCAACAGGGGTTTTGTGCTCACCCTCCAGACCCGGGAGCAGCACATCAGGCGGGAGCGGGCTACATCCAACATTTGCTCCAACCAAGCCCTCAACGCCCTGGCTGCGGTGGTGTACCTGTCATGGGCCGGGAAGCAGGGGCTCAGGGAAATCGGTGAGCAGTGCGTGCAGAAGGCTGCATATCTGGCAGGCAAGATTTCTGAAATAGACGGGTTCAGCCTTGCTTGGGAGGCGCCGTTCTTCAACGAGTTTGCAATCAAGTGTCCTGTGGACGCAGAACAGGTATTAGAAGCGCTGCTTGAGCAAAACATCCTGGCAGGGTACCCCTTAGGGCGCGCGTATCCTGAACTCAAACAGTACTTGCTCATTGCAGTCACAGAAAAACGCACCAAGCAGGAAATGGATGCACTTGTGGCCGGATTGGAGGGATTGGCATGAGACGCCCTGAACCCCTGATCTTCGAAATCTCCAAACCAGGGAGGAAAGCGTATTCGCTTCCGGCGCTCGATGTGCCTGCAAAGAGCATAGATGAGCTTTTGCCCCAAGGGGAGCTCAGAAAGCAGCCTGCCGAGCTGCCGGAGGTCTCAGAAGTGGACCTGGTGAGGCACTTTACCAGGCTGTCCCAGCTCAATCACGGGGTGGACATCGGGTTTTACCCCCTTGGGTCATGTACCATGAAGTACAACCCGAAAATTAACGAATATGCTGCCAACCTTCCAGGGTTTAACCGCATCCATCCTTATGTGCCGGAAGACTTGGCCCAAGGCGCCTTGCAGCTTATGTATGAGCTCCAGTACTACCTGGCTGAAATTGCAGGCATGGACCATGTGTCGCTTCAGCCTGCTGCCGGCGCCCACGGCGAGCTTGCCGGTATCCTGATTATCCGGGCCTATCACAGATCCAGGAACGATCTTAAGCGGACCAAGATCCTTATCCCCGACTCGGCCCACGGCACCAACCCGGCATCGGCAGCCCTTGCCGGTTACACCGTGGTTGAGTTGCCCACAGATGAGCGGGGCGGAGTGGACGTTGAGGCCCTTGAGGCGGCCATGGATGAGACCGTTGCAGGGCTTATGCTGACCAACCCTAACACCCTGGGGCTGTTTGACGAAAACATCCAGCGGATTGAAAAGATCGTCCACGACAGAGGCGGCCTGCTGTATTATGACGGCGCCAACGCCAACGCCATACTAGGCATCTCAAGGCCAGGTGACATGGGGTTTGACGTACTCCACTTTAACTTGCATAAGACTTTTGGGACCCCTCACGGCGGGGGAGGGCCCGGCTCAGGACCGGTTGCAGTCAAGGATTTCCTTGAACCGTTCTTGCCTGTACCTACAGTGGTGTACGAGGACGGGAAGTACCGGCTCAATTACGACAGGCCCCATACCATCGGCCAGATGAAATCGTTTTACGGCAACTTCCTGGTGATGGTGAAAGCGTATGCTTACATCAGGTCTCTCGGGCCAGACGGGCTAAGGCAAGCTTCCCGGGATGCAGTGCTCAACGCCAATTACCTCCTGAGCAGGGTTCGCGACTACTACGATGTGCCTTACGACCGCTACTGCAAGCACGAGTTTGTAGTAGCCCCGCTCAAGATAAAGAAGGAAACCGGGGTAAGAACCCTTGATATCTCAAAGAGGCTGTTGGATTACGGCGTGCATCCTCCCACCAACTACTTCCCGTTGATCGTAGACGAGGCGCTGATGATCGAGCCAACCGAGACGGAATCCAAAGAGACCCTGGACTATTTTGCCGATGCGCTGATCGCCATCGCAAAAGAAGCTTACGAAGATCCTGACAAGGTCAAGAGCGCGCCTCACACTACAGTGGTGGGCAGGCTTGACGAAGCAGGTGCAGCACGTAATCTCAATATAAGGTGGCGAAAGCCTGAATGAAGGCGGGCGGCCGGTCCGGCCGCCCGGCTGTACCGATCCGGGCTGCCTGTTTACACAGAATGAGAGGAGATCATGCATTACAGTTGTTGACCCTTGCACCTCATGTGGCACAAGCAATGGTTTTGGAAGAACTGCTTGACCTGTCGTGGCAAGCCAGGCAATTGTCAAGGCCTGATTGTTTCGAGGCTGTGTACCCCGGCAGCACTTTGCCGGTAAGCGTCACCGGCGCGGCTTGTTCCCTAAATTGCGCCCATTGCGGGGGCAAATACCTGGAACACATGGTAAGCGTGGATGTCCTCGAGGAAGCGTTGTCGGAGAAAAACCCCGCCAGCATCTTGCTAAGCGGCGGTTGCGACCCCACAGGCCGGGTCCCCCTGGCCCGGATCATAGACAGAGTGCGCTGCAAGCTTGCTCATACCCGCCGTCCCCTCAAAGTAAACGTCCACCCGGGCATCGTAAACCGGCAGGAAGCTGAGCTTATTGCGGATTTTGCAACTGTGATCTCATTCGACTTCATCGTGGACGATGAAACCATTAGCGAAGCCTTGGGCACTTCGTGGACAGGCAGGGATTACGTCGATACTTTCAGAAACTTAGGACAAGGCAAAGCCAAGGTGGTGCCCCACATACTCGTGGGGCTTTACAGAGGCGAGATCCGCGGGGAATACCAAGCAGTGGAGTGTCTCGCCAGGGAGGGCGCAGGCCAGATAGTCTTCATCGTGTTTATCCCCACGCCTGGCACAAGGTGGGAGCACCTGGCCCCGCCTCAGGTTGAAGATGTGGTGCGCCTTCTGGCGTGGACACGGATACGGCTCCCAGGGGCCAAACTCACTCTGGGCTGCATGAGGCCTAGGGGGAAGTACCGCCGGGCGCTGGATCTCATGGCAGTAAGAGCCGGGGTAGATGCCATAGTGTTGCCCCATCCTGATGCGGTAGCAGAGGTCAGGCGCAGGAGGCTTACAATTTGCAGGAAGGAAGAGTGTTGCGCTTTTGATTGAGAAGATCGGTGTGTCTTACGGTACGTTAACAGTGCTGGGGCTGAACAATGCAAAGCCCCTGGTCCGGCCGGCTACTGCCCACTTTATGCTGGGCGAAAATTGCATTTATTCCTGTAAGTTCTGCGCCCAGGGCCGGGGCAGCCATAGTGCACCCCACATGCTGTCCAGGGTTACCTGGCCCCAAGTGTCATGGGACCGGCTAGCCATGCCCCTTGCACAAGGGATAGCTTCCGGGGAGGTCAGGCGGGTTTGCCTGCAAGTGGTGGAAGCCCCCGGAGCCGTGCCGGCTGCCCTTGCCCTGATAAGGCAGATCCGCAAGATCAGCGGCAGGATTCCCATAAGCGTGTGCATAACTCCGACTTCAGTATCCAGGGCGGGGCTGTTCTTGGAAGCAGGCGCTTCAAGAGTAGGGCTTCCTGTTGATGTGGCTTCAGTCCGCCTGCATGAGCAGATCAAGGGCCGCAGCTTCCAAGATGCCTGGGCGGTACTGAGAAAAGCTTCCCAGTTGTGGCCGGGACGGGTTTCCACACATTTCATAGCCGGCTTAGGTGAAACAGAGGAAGAAATGGTAAGATGCATCGCCAAGGCCCGGGATTTGGGGGTAACCGTAGCGCTGTTTGCATTTACCCCCGTAAAAGGGACGCCCATGGAAGATGTGCTTGCGCCGGACATCGGGGTTTACAGGAGGATCCAGCTGGCCGCATATTGCCTTTCGAGGGGCGGCAGCCTGGATTGGATTGAGTTTGAAGCAGGCAGGATTGCCCGCATTAGCATTCCAAACCCAGAGCTACTCCGCGAGATCCTTGAGGGACGTGCTTTTGAGACGTCAGGCTGCAGCGATTGCAACAGGCCTTACTACAATGAACGGCCGGGCCAGGTACCTATGAACTATCCCAGGCCTCTTACTGCCGAGGAAGCCCGGAACTGTCTCTTGGAGTCGCAGCTTAGCATAGGCTGATTCAGCGGGGAGGAGGCAAACCGGTGAAAGTCAGGCTCCTAATACATGGGCCGGGGAAGGGCAAATACAATATGGCCGTTGATGAAGCGGTACATAATGCCTACCAAAGGGGACACACAGGCCCGACCTTGCGGTTTTACCGGTGGAAGCCTGCGTGTTTGTCAGTGGGACGGTTCCAGGATGTGCGCAAACAGGTGAACCTGGAAAACCTGCGGCAGCTGGGTATAGATCTGGTAAGGCGCCAGACCGGCGGCAGGGCAGTGCTTCACGATGACGAACTTACTTACAGCCTGGTGATTTCCGAGAGACTCTTGCCCGGTTCGATACTTGAAACCTACAAGGCCATCTCCCAGGCGCTTGTGAACGCCCTGAGGAACTTGGGTGTGCCGGCGCAGCTGTCAGAGCTGGAAAAGGGAGTGACCGCGAGGGATCCCAGGTTCAAAGGCGCGGCGTGTTTTTCTGCAGCGTCCTGGTATGAGATCGAAGCCCACGGCAAGAAGATCATCGGTTCGGCCCAGTTCCGCAAAGGCGGGGTAATACTCCAACATGGTTCAATCCCCCTCAGCATAGATTACGCCAAACTGGTCAAATGCCTAAAGTCCAGTTCTCAAGCCCATGCCGGGCGGCTTGAGTCTATGTTGTCCAACAAGGCGGCGGGGGTGTGCCAGCTAGCCCCGCGGCCTGTAGGAATAGATGAACTCCAAGAGGAGCTCATACAGTCATTTGAGATTACTTTCGGCTGGAAATTGGAAAAAGGCAGCCTTAGCCCGGAGGAGATCGCCGAAACGGTTAAGTTATGTCAAAGCAAGTACGGCGATGATACATGGACAATGAAGCGGGCAGGCGCCGGTGTCAACTACGAGGATTGAATCTTAGTATCCGGGGAGGTTAGGTATATGTTTGACGTTGTGGTAATCGGTGGCGGGCCAGGCGGTTATGTGGCTGCCATAAAGGGCGCTCAGATGGGCGGTAAGATTGCCCTGGTCGAGGGCGATGCCTTGGGAGGCACATGCCTCAATATAGGGTGCATCCCAACCAAGGCGTTGGTGCACTGTGCTACGACCTACCTGGACGCCAAAAGGGGCAGCGAATTTGGGGTGGAAGCCAGAGACGTTACTCTCAACATGGAAGCGGTGATGGCCCACAAGCGGAACACGGTCCAGCAGCTGGTCTCAGGGGTTGAGAAACTGCTAGAAGGCAATGGGGTTACGGTTTACAAGGGCTGGGCCAGAATACCTGCCCCGGGCAAAGTCGAAGTAAGCCTTGAAGATGGTTCAACCGAGACCCTCGAGGCCAAAAACATTGTGATTGCCACAGGCTCCAAGCATTTCACTTTGCCGTTTCTTCAGGGGCACGCTGTGACTTCCGATGATTTGCTTGAGCTAGATTACGTGCCTGGGCGGCTGTGCATAATAGGCGGCGGGGTAATCGGCATTGAATTTGCGTGTATTTTCTCGGCTTTCGGATCTGAAGTCACGGTAATAGAGCTCTTGCCTTCCATCCTGCCCAACACGGATCAGGAGATAGCCAGAAGGCTGGCGCTGCTCCTCAGGCGGAGGGGCATCAAGATCCACACCAACACCCAGGTCACCGAAGTCCGGCGCGAAGGGGAAATCGAGGTGGTGCTGGCGAAAGCCAAAGACGGCTCAGAGGTCCGGTTCGAAGCGGACCTGGTGCTCTCAGCCGTAGGCAGGGTGCCTAACTTTGGCGGTATTGACCTGGATGCTTTGGGGGTTGAATACGACAAGAAGGGAATTAAGGTAGACGGGCGGATGGCTACTAATGTCCCGGGGATCTGGGCCATAGGGGATGTAGTAGGGCGTACCCAGCTCGCCCACGGGGCTTCAGCTGAAGGGATCACCGCCATGAAAAACATCTTCGGGATCCCCAAGATCATGGACTATTCAGCCATCCCCGCCTGTGTATTTTCGATTCCAGAGTGTGCCTCAGTAGGATATACTGAGCAAGAGGCCAAGCGGCAAGGCTTGCAGGTTACGGTCTCCAAGTTTCCTTTTGGCGCAAACGGTAAAGCGTTGTCAATGGGAGCCACAGACGGTTTAGTAAAGGTTCTGGCAGACAGCGCTACCGGGAAGGTGGTTGGCATGCACGTGTTGGGGGCACACGCCGACGACCTTGTCCACCTAGGGTCCATGGCAGTGCAGTTGGGCCTCGGAGCGGACCGGCTGCAGGAACTGATTTATGCCCATCCCACCCTCTCGGAAGCAGTCTTGGAGGCGTTTTACGGTTTGGGCGATGGACCAATCCACCTTTTGAGCCGCAGGTAGGTGCCGCGGTTTCAAGGAGTGACAGGCTAAAGGGGGAATACCTATGAAATTGCATTTGAGAAGCCTGGCTGAAGTAGACCCGCAACTCAAGGAAGTCATAGATAACGAGACGAAACGCCAGCAAAACGTGATAGAGTTGATTGCATCAGAAAATATGGTCTCCAAAGCAGTGTTGGAAGCGGCTGGCTCAGTGCTCACCAACAAGTACGCAGAGGGTTATCCGGGCAGGAGATACTACGGCGGCTGTGAATTTGTCGATATGGCTGAAACCCTCGCCCAGGAGAGGGCAAAGCAGCTTTTCGGTGCAGAGCATGTTAACGTACAGCCCCATTCAGGGTCTCAGGCAAACACCGCAGTATATTTCGCGGCCCTCAAGCCTGGGGACACAGTCTTGGGCATGAACCTGTCCCACGGAGGCCACCTGACCCACGGCAGCCCCGTGAATATTTCCGGGACGTATTTCAATTTTGTGGCGTACGGGGTGGACCCCGAGACTGAACTGATTGACTTCGAGCAGGTGCGTGCCTTGGCCAAGGAGCACAAGCCAAAGATGATAGTGGCCGGGGGAAGCGCATATCCCCGGGCTATAGATTTCAAGCGGTTTAGGGAAATCGCCGATGAGGTAGGCGCGCTGCTGATGGTAGACATGGCGCATTTTGCAGGGCTTGTGGCGGCGGGGCTCCATCCGTCTCCTATACCCTATGCCGATTTTGTCACCACCACAACCCACAAGACCTTGAGGGGTCCCAGGGGTGGCATGATCCTGTGTACCCAGGAGTGGGCACAAGCCATTGACAAGGCGGTGTTCCCTGGAATCCAGGGCGGGCCGCTCATGCACATAATTGCGGCTAAAGCAGTTGCGTTTAAGGAAGCCCTTGAACCGTCATTTAAGGAGTACCAGGAGCAGGTGGTGCGCAACGCCAAGGCTTTGGCTGAAGGGCTGTTGTCCAGGGGATACAGACTGGTTTCAGGAGGGACCGATACCCACTTGATCTTGGTGGACCTTACCCCCAAGAAGATGACCGGCAGGAAGGCCGAGAGGCTCCTGGACTACGTGGGGATCACCGTCAACAAGAATACCATCCCGTTCGATAAGAGGAAGCCCACGGTTACCAGCGGCATAAGGATAGGCACCCCTGCTGTCACCACCAGGGGCATGAAGGAAGAGGACATGGAGACTATCGCTTCCCTCATAGATGCAGCCTTGTCGTCAGAGGGGGACGAAGCTAAGCTGCAGGCGGTTGCAGCACAGGTGAAACAACTCACAGACAAGTATCCGTTCTACAACGGGTAAAAGCTTAGGAGAGGTGAGCCAAGTGAGCGCCTTGGAAAAGCTCAGGCTCAAGATGAGCCAGGTACCTGTGGATGCTTTTATGGTGTCAAACCCCAATAACTGGCGCTTTATCTCAGGATTCACAGGCGATGCAGGCGTTTTGCTCATAAGCGGAACCGATGCGATTATCTTTACGGATTCCCGCTACACGGAACAAGCTGAGCAAGAAGCACCGGGTTACCAGGTCATAAAGACCGTAGTGGAAAAGGATGTAATCAAGGAGACTGCAGATCGGCTTGGGCTGAAAACCATTGCCTTCGAGAAAGATTACGTCACCTATGCCCGTTGGGAAAAGCTCAAGGAAAGGTTTAGCGGCCAGGAACTCATAGGCGTTTCGGGCTGGGTTGAGGAACTCAGGGCGGTAAAATCCGAACAAGAAATTGAGTTCATAGCCAAAGCCCAAAGCATAGCCGACGAGGCCTTCAGCCGGCTGTTGCCTCTGATAAAGCCCGGTGTCACCGAAATTGATTTGGCTTTGGAGCTTGAGTTTACTATGCGGAAGTTGGGTTCAGAAGGCGTTGCATTCCCATTCATAGTGGTATCAGGGGTAAGGTCTTCGTTGCCCCACGGCGTACCCACCCGGAAGCAGCTCGAACCCGGGGATTTTGTGACCTTGGATTTCGGGGCCCGCTGCAACGGATATTGCTCTGACATGACCAGGACGGTGGTGGTGGGGCATGCGTCCGATAAGCACAAAGAAATCTACGATGTGGTGTTAAGGGCGCAGCTTGCAGCCCTGGAGGTCATAAGGCCCGGCATTCCGGCAAGAGAAGTGGACCTTGCCGGGCGAAGGGTGATTGAGGAAGCCGGGTACGGCGAATATTTTGGCCATGGCATAGGCCACGGTGTGGGGCTCAACGTGCATGAAAAGCCTGCTGTGGGCAAAACTTCAGAAGATATGCTTGAGCCCGGAATGGTGATAACCGTAGAGCCAGGGATATATATCCCCGGGTTCGGCGGAGTCAGGATTGAAGACCTGGTGGTGGTCACGGAAGACGGCAAGAAAAACTTGACGTCAAGCCAAAAGCAACTCATAGTTGTCTAGAAAGGTTTTTTGGGAAGCGGGGTAGTTTTGATGATATCCACCAATGATTTCCGGACTGGGGTCACAATCCAAGTCGACGGACAACCTTGGATCGTCATCGACTTCCAGCACGTGAAACCCGGCAAAGGTTCGGCTTTTGTCAGGACCAAGCTCAAGAACGTGATCACAGGCGCGGTGCTTGAGAAGACTTTCAGTGCCGGGGAGCGGGTACCCAGGGCGCACATTGAGAAGCGCGAAGCCCAATATCTTTACAGCATGGGCGAGGAGTACACGTTCATGGATGTTACGACCTATGATCAGATCACACTAGATAAGGAAGCAATAGGCGAAGGGGTCATATATCTCAAAGAAAACATGAACGTGCATATCATGACGTATGAAGGCCGGGTAATAGGCGTAGAGATTCCCACCTTCGTGGAACTGGAAGTTATCCAGACCGACCCGGGCTTCAAAGGGGACACTGTTTCCGGCGGGACCAAACCTGCCACCTTGGAAACAGGCGCGGTCGTCAAGGTGCCTTTATTCGTTAACGTAGGCGATGTGGTGAAAATAGACACCAGAACCGGAGAGTATATTGAAAGAGTTTCCAGATAATCATATAGCCAAAGGAGGTAATGAGGTGTACGACCTTTACGACCTTAACGAAAGGGTGTCGTACCTTCAAGGGTTGATTGACGGGCTGAGCCTTGAAGACGACAGCAAAGAGGGCAAGGCTATCCGTGTGATAGCTGACATACTGGAGGAAATGGCGTATGTGATTTCCGACCTGGTAGAGGCCCAGAAGCAACTTGAAGAGTACATAGACTCCATAGATGACGATCTAGCTGACCTTGAAGATGAAGTGTATGCAGACGATGTAGTGGAAATTGATTGCCCCAAGTGCGGGGAGCCCATTGAAGTGGATGCATCGGTGTTTGAGGACCCGGACATTACCATAGTGTGTCCCGAGTGCAATGAATCCTTCTGTGCCGATGACATCGACTGGGTCACATGCTACTGCGAGCTGGATGACGACGAGTGGGACGACGAAGAAGACGAAGATGATGAAGAGTAAGCTCAAACTGTAAACCTTTGCTGGTAAGCACACAGGCAGCCATTTCATGGCTGCCTTTTTTGTTGGGCGGTTCCCTTCTTTAGTCATATAAGCTCGTCCGCAGCCATATGTTATGACAACGAGGAGGGAAAGCGCCCGATGCCAAGGACCATGACCGGCGTTCTCATCCAGGATATAATGCCCCTGTTTTCCAGCAGGATAGGTAAAGCCCTGGGCGGCTGGATGGAGCGCCATCCAAACCAAGCTGAAACAATCCAGGAAATACGGTTGAGAACCGGGCTCCCCTTGTGCATAGGGCTGCCAGGCCATGACCACTTAATCCACAGTCTGGTGGTGTCCAGGGCAGACATTGACAAGACGCTGTCACTGATCACCGACTGTTCCTATTACGCCTTGGAAGATGAGTTCAAGGGAGGCTACATAACCATTCCAGGCGGGCACAGGGTGGGTTTGTCCGGGCAGGTTATTGCACATGCAGACGGAGGGCACAAGCTAAGGCTCATATCCGCCCTTTGCTTCAGGATCGCCAGGGAAGTGAAGGGTGTTGCCGAACACATAGTGCCAAAGCTCATGTCTTCCGATGGCAGCATTGCTTCTACCCTGATAATCTCTCCTCCCGGCTGCGGCAAGACCACCTTCTTGAGGGACCTCTGCAGGATTCTGGGACACGGGCTAAGCTCCTGTAGTCTGCGTCCTGCCCAGGTTGCCATAGTGGACGAGCGGTCTGAGATCGCTGCCTGCTACGGCGGCGTCCCCCAGCTTGATGTGGGCCCCAGGGCAGACGTTTTGGACAGGTGCCCCAAAGCCAAGGGCATAGGTATGCTGCTAAGGTCGATGAACCCCGACGTGATCGTGACCGACGAACTGGGCGGGGAAGATGATGCGAGGGCAGTGGCCATGGCCCTTTCCGGTGGCGTCAAAGTGATTGCCAGCTGTCACGGCAGAGACCTGGATGATATAAGGAGCAAGCCCTATTCCGAGTGGCTGGTTTCTCGGGGGTACTTCACCAAGGCAGTGGTGCTCTCGAAGCGGCACGGGCCGGGGACCATTGAATACGTGGGAGACATAATGTAAATGGCCGGCGTAGCATTTTGGACAAAAGCTCTGGGTTCGGTTTTCATACTTTGTGCAGGTGCTTTAGGCGGCAACCGCATGGCCGCCAAGCTGGAAAAGCAGCTGGATGAACTGAGCAGGTTTGAACTGGCCTTGCTCACCCTGTCAAACGAGATCTCGTACTCTTTGTCGTCGCTGCCCAAAGCGCTTGTGAACGCAGGACACAAAGTAGGCGGGGACACCGGCACCTTGTTTACCCTCATCGGAAGCCTTTGCGGCCTGGAACAGAGAAGGACCGTAGAAGAAGGTTTCCGGCTGGCCCTGGAACAAGCGGAGGGGCTGGACCTGCCCGGATGTGTGGTTGAAATCATGGGCTCTTTGGTGAAAAACCTTGGGGTATGGGGATCCAAGGAGCAAGTGAGCTTCATAGACATGGCGTTGGGAGAGACCAGAAACTACAGAGCCTGCGTTCAGGAAGAGTACCTGAAAAAAGCCCGGATGTACCGTTCTTTGGGACTGCTGTTCGCACTAGGTATTGTAATAGTGCTCTTGTGAGAGGTGAAGGAGTTGCCCAATACCGACTTGATCTTCAAGATTGCAGGACTGGCAATCATTGTATCCGTGCTGCATGCCGTGGTTAAACAGGCAGGCAAGGAAGAATATGCGTGGCTGATTACACTCACCGGCGTGGTGATTGTGCTGTCTATGGTTCTGGGCCTGGTGGCCGACTTTTTCCAGGCGGTCAAGTCTACATTTAACCTTCCATGAGGTGGGCCTGATTGGACATCTTCCAGATAGTGATCTTGGGAATCACTGCTAGCCTGATATTGCTCATCCTCCGCCGTGAGCGCCCTGAACTGGCCCTGGTTCTATCCATGGCCGCAGGCGCTGCGATCCTCGTGGCCGTGCTGCCGGGGCTCAGGATGGTGATCACGGCTTTCTCAGACATAGCGAGGGAGGCAGGGGTAGGGCCACTGTATTTCGGCATCATCCTTAAGGTAGTCGCAATAGCGTATATCGCAGACCTGGGAGCTTCAATATGCCGGGATGCCGATGAGAACCTTATAGCTTCCCGGATTGAGATGGCGGGCAAGATCCTGATACTTGTGTGCTCCATCCCCATCATCCAGGGGATCGTGGAGCTTATTAGAACGCTCTTGGCTTGAGGCGACAGAGGTAAGAGGTGTATCTGGCCATGGATTGTAACATTTTTTCCAGGCGTTCGAGAGTGCTGGCGTGTATCGTGGCTGCCATAGCTATAATGCTTTCACTTGCCGGACCTGCCTATGCCCAAACCCCTGAGGCTATTTGGCAACAGTCCTTGGACAACATCGAGGATTCCGGGCTGGGGGCGCCCATAGAGCAGATCTTTGAAGAGGTTTTCAGTCACGAAGGGCCTAGGTTCAGGGATATTATCCAGGGCATCCTCACTGGGAAGGGCGTAAGGCTGAAGGACTGCCTGAAGATCCTGCTGAGCCAAGCCCTGGGCAATTTCTCTGGCTATGCCAGGGTTCTGGGCCAGATAATCCTGGTGGGGGTTGCCATCAGCAGCCTTAACATCCTGGGCGAAACCATGGCGCCTGACGGTTCCAGCCGGATAGCCCAGACCGCGGCCCACATGGTGTTGGTGCTGATAGCGGTACTCTCGTTCAAAGACGTCTTGGCTGTGGCGGTAGAAGCAGTAGACGGTCTCAGGACGGCATTTTTCGCCTTCATCCCCGTTGTGACCGGCATGGTGCTTGCTTCGGGGGCGCCGGTGACAGCAGGCGTACTCTATCCCACAGTGTTCGGCATGGGCACCTTTGTGAGCGTGTTCATCCTGGATGTGGCGTTTCCCCTGATCTTTACTTCCATCGCCATAGATATGGCGGGCAACCTGGGTGGCGGCGACAGGGTGTCAGGCGTGGCTGAAGTGCTTAGGCAGACCGCCTTCCTGGGTATGGGGATACTTATGTCCGGGTTTGTGGGCGTGGTGGCAGGGGAAAGGGCGGCTGCAGGGGTGGCCGACGGTATAGCGCTGCGCACTGCAAAATACATGAGCTCAACCTTTATCCCAGTGGCCGGCAAGATGGTGGGGGACACCATGGATATGTTCTTCCACTCGTTGTTTGCTCTAAGGTCAGCCATCGGGCTGGCGGGAAGTATCGCCATAATCGGGATTGTGCTCTCTCCCCTGGTTAAGGTGTTTGCCTGCTTTGTGGCGTGGCGGATTGCCTTGGCGCTGCTTGGGCCCACCTGCGGGCCCCAGGTCAAGCGCTCACTGCAGGCCATGGCCGGCGGGGTAGGGCTCTTGGCCATGGTGCTGTTTGCCACATCATTCATATTCATAATTTGCCTGTCGCTGGTAGCCCAGGCGGCCAAAGCCCTGTAGGTAAAGGAGGTCAAAAGTGGAGTCTTTGAAAGCGTGGGCCAAAGGCGTGTACCTGGTTGCAGTTATCTCGTCTGCTGCCCTGGTACTGATCCCCAAGTCAATGCAGAAGCAGTCTAAATTTGTGATTGAACTGCTACTTCTGCTATGCATCCTGGCGCCTGTGGCGGGGTTTGTGGGTAAGCCCCAGCAGGTGGCAGGGCTCAGGCTGGGACAAGACACGTGGGAAGCGGATGGGTTCTCCTTGGAGCGCTTCTATGCCCTGGAAGTACAGAGGCGCGTGACCCAGCTGGCCCTGGCAGCGGGGCTGCCCATACACAGCGTACAAGTTGAACCAGCAGGGGTGGCACCGGAGTTTTCAGCGACCAAGCTCACCCTCTACCTGACCGTTTCCTTATATGAGCCAGACGGGGAGGTGCTCCAGAAATTCAGGGAACTGATTGCAACCCAGCTTGATATAGATCCCGGCAATATCCGGTTTGAAGGGTTCCAAGAGTAGCTTACGGGGGAGGTGTGGCCCTTTGGATCAGAAGCGAACCGCGGGGAACCAAAGGTTTCAGGCCAAAGATAGGCCTTTTGGCATTCCGGTACTCAAGCCTGAGTACTTAAGGCTTGCATTGCTGGGTGCGCTTGGACTGGCCTTGATTATCGCAGGCAGCTTCATGTCAGGCACAGGCAAAGGGGCAGAAGCAGAGGAGGGGCGCCTGCTTTCTGAGCTCAGGGAGTACCAGGATGCACTCACCAAACAGCTGGAGCAAGTAGTCTCGGCGGTTCAAGGTGCAGGTAAGGTGCACGTATCCATAACCTTGGAACGGGGGCCAGAGACGGTCTATGTAGCGAACACATCGGTATCAAGAAACACCCAGTCGGAATCTACACCCCAAGGGCAGACCAGGCACACCGTTAACGAAACAGAGACCACCCAGGCAGTTACCGGAAGGGGTGCCGGTTCAGGCGATTCCCTCATCCCTGAGACGGTGCTTACCCCGAGGATCTCAGGGTGTGTGGTGGTGGCCGAGGGCGCCAGGGATCCGGTAGTAAAGACCAACATCTACAGGGCGGTTCAGGTGCTCTTGGGGATTCCCATTTACAAAATTGAGGTACTTCCTATGCAAGGAGGGAAATAAATGAAATCTCACTCTACCATGAGAAGATTTCATGAAAGCATGGAGACAGCAAAGAACGCCAAGAAACAAATCTGGCAAGTGCTGGTGTTTCTGTTGTTGGTTGCGGGCCTGCTATACTATGTGTCCACACGGGCCAAAGATATGTTGGGGCTAGAACCTGCTGATGTCCCCACCGGGGCGCTAGTGGGTGCGCAGGACTTCTTCGCCGAGTTCAGGTTAACCCGGGAGAAGGTACAGAAAGAGCAGATGGACCTCGTTAAACAGGTCATGGAGGACAAGAACGCATCCCCTGAAGTGCGGGACGAAGCCCACCTAAGGTATCTTGACCTTGTAGACGCCATAGGCAAGGAACTCAGGATTGAGGGGATACTCAAAGCCAAAGGGTTAGATTCCCTGGTGTTTATCTCAGGGGATTCATGTACCGTAGTGGTCAAGACTACAGCCCTGACTGAAAAGGACGTGGCTCAAATAGGGGATGCCGTAAAGCGGATTGCAAAGATAAGCCTGCACAACATCACGGTGATCCCTACACCCAAGTGATCGGGAAAAGTGATTGGGATTGCAGGTGTCTAAGCGGCATCTGTATAATGGTCATGGATACACGTGCAGAGGAGGCACATCATGCCCGACTATATTGATGTTTCGGAAGGTACGGAAAACAAGGGTGCGAAAGTGCGCATTTCGGATGAAGTGATCGCTGCCATAGCAGGTGTGGCTGCATCTCAGGTAGAGGGCGTGGCTGCGATGTCAGGCAACCTTGTAGGTGATATCAGCAGCGCCATCCTGGGCAAGAAAAACAAGGGCAGGGGAGTCAAAGTCTCCCTGGGCGAGAAAGAGGTATCGTTGGACCTTTACCTGAACGTGAGATACGGCGCCAGGATCCCCGAAGTAGCTTATAAAGTCCAGGAGAACGTCAAAAAGTCCATAGAAAGCATGACTGACCTCAAGGTGACGCAGGTCAACATTCATATACAGGGAGTCTCCCATGAGGGTGTAAGAGCCGGCACTGACGCGTAAGCAGAAAGAGGTGGTTGTGTGCGCTTAGCTGACAGAGTGGTCCTGACTATCTACGCAGTATCCCTCTCAGTAATCTCACTTGTGTTCCTCATAGTCAGCCTCGGGTGGGAGAGGCCTCTCACTGCATTTGTGCAAGGGGTGAAAACGCCTACAGGCAGGGCTACCCTGGGGGTGGTTTCAGGGTTCCTGTTTTTGATAGGCCTCCGCTTTGTGTTTATGGGCCTAAAGAGGGCCCCTGTGCACGCCCTTGTCCATGATACCGAAATGGGACAGGTGCGCATTTCCCTGGTGGCAGTGAGGAACTTGGTCACCCGCGTGGCATCCAGGATTTCAGGGGTGCGGAACGTCAGGGCAGCGGTTACTCTAGGCGAAACCGGGCTTTGTGTGTCCTTGGAGCTCAAGGTTGCGGTAGACGCTAACCTGCCTGAATTGGCAGACAAGCTTCAGAAGGCAGTGTCCACCTACGTGAGGGATATTGTAGGTGTGAACGTAGAAAGGGTATCAGTATCTGTAGCGGATATTTCCCTTGAAGGCAGGCGTTAGGAGGTGACCCGGCGGTGGAAGACCGACTCCTGAACATCATCGTTGCTTGGGTGCGGGAGCATCCTGGCCGGGCACTGGGGACGCTGATCGGTTTTGCTACAGGGCTATCCCTCATTTTCCTTGGAGTTTGGAAGACCCTTGTGATAGCATTAGCTACATGGTTGGGGTATTCTATAGGAAAATGGACAGATGACGAAGGAAAGGGGATAAGGGAGTACCTGGAAGAAAGGCTTCCGGGGAGACCGTATTTCCATTGAATAAGCGGAGAATGACCAGACACGATTCACGGATATTGGCGCTGCGTGCGCTTTTTTGTTGGGAAGTCGGCAATATAGACCCTAAAGAGAGCTTCGATTACCTTGCCGGCGAAGCCGGGCAGGAGTATATACTTGAACCCCGCAACCTGGAATATGCCCGCGAGATAACCCAGGCCGCCATCGAGAACGTTGGTCAAATAGACCAGGTGATCAACGAAGTATCGGTTGGCTGGCCTGTGTCAAGGATGCCCAAAGTGGACCTCTCGATTATCAGGCTGGCTTATGCTGAAGCCGCCTACGTCAAAGGAGCTCCCATAGAAGTAGTACTGGATGAAGCAATAGAGTTGGCCAAGGAGTTTGGCACCCACGCCTCTCCCAAATTCGTCAACGGATTGCTTATGGGGATTTTCCGCAAATTGGGCTGGTCAAAGATTGTGAAAAACGGTACAATACGGGAGTGAGGGTGCACATCATTTAGTGAAACTCAATACCGTAAATCATTGTAGGTGTGGGAGGATAGGCGAATGAATCAAATACTCAAGAAGCGAGTGCTGACTCCTGTTACCAAGGAAATAGTAGTTTCGGCGCCTCACATCGCGAGAAAGGCCCAACCGGGCCAGTTCGTTATCTTGCGGGTGACCGAAGAAGGGGAGCGGATCCCTCTTACCATCGCAGATTTCGACCGCGAAGCAGGCACCATTACCCTTGTTTACCAGGAAGTCGGCTACACCACCAGGCTGTTAGGTAAACTTGAACCCAACGACTGCATTTTGGACTTGGCAGGGCCTCTTGGATTGCCTGCAGAGCTCCCTGAAAAAGGACGGGTGGTAGCAGTTGGCGGCGGAGTAGGGGTTGCTCCGTTGTTGCCCAAGTGCAAAGAACTCCATAGGCGTGGGATCAATTTGATCAGCATAATTGGAGCACGCTCTGCAGACCTGATAATCCTGGAAGAGGAAATGAGAGCTTGTTCAGATGAGCTGCACATTTGTACTGACGACGGAAGCCGCGGTTTCAAGGGGTTTGTATCGGACAAGCTTAAGGAACTGCTTGAGACCAGCTTGAAACCTGAAGACATCGACGAAGTGATAGCCATTGGCCCCATTCCCATGATGAAAGCTACATGTGCTGTTACCAAGGAATTCGGCCTCAAGACCTGGGTTTCCATGAACCCGATTATGGTTGACGGAACCGGTATGTGCGGAGCATGCAGGGTTACTGTGGGCGGAGAGACCAAGTTTGCATGCGTAGACGGGCCGATGTTTGATGGTCACTTGGTAGATTGGGATGAAGCTTGGAGACGGGCTAACTCATACAGGGAACAAGAACAGATTGCCAATGAACGTTGCCGGTGCGGAGGTGACCACTAATGGCCTTGAAGAAGAACAGAGTTGAAATGCCGGTTCAGGATCCAAAGGAGAGGAAGTCCAACTTTGACGAGGTAGCTCTCGGTTACACCGAAGAGATGGCCTTGGAAGAAGCGTCTCGGTGCCTTAATTGCAAAAAGCCTTTCTGTGTCGACGGATGCCCGGTTAACGTCAACATTCCGGGATTCATAAAGCTTATCACCGAGAAGAAGTATCAGGAAGCTATCAACGTGGTCAAGGCTACCAACAGCCTTCCTGCAGTATGCGGAAGGGTATGCCCGCAGGAAACCCAGTGCGAATCCAAGTGCATCCTCGGCCGCAGGGGCGAGCCTGTAGCCATCGGAAGGCTGGAGAGGTTTGTGGCTGATTGGGAGATGAAGCACGGCGAGGCTGAAATACCTGAGATTAAGCCTAACGGCAAGAAGGTCGCAATTGTAGGTGCAGGTCCTGCAGGACTTACGTGCGCAGGAGACTTGGCCAGGCTGGGTTACGAAGTGACGATCTTTGAGTCGCTCCACGAACCCGGCGGGGTTTTGATATACGGGATTCCTGAGTTCAGGTTGCCCAAGGAGATCGTCAGGAAAGAAGTAGACTACGTAAAGCGCCTGGGAGTCAAGATTGAAACCAGCTTTATCGTCGGGCGCACCATGACCGTCGATGAACTGTTTGAAAACGGTTTCGACGCAGTGTTTATCGGCAGCGGTGCAGGCTTGCCCATCTTTATGAACATCCCTGGCGAGAACCTCAACGGGGTATATTCAGCCAACGAATACCTCACCAGGATCAACCTGATGAAAGCTTACAAGTTCCCCGAATTTGACACTCCTATCGTATCCGGCAAGAAGGTAGCAGTGGTAGGCGCCGGAAACGTAGCCATGGACGCTGTCAGGTGTGCCTTGAGGCTGGGAGCAGAAAAAGCTATGATAGTATACAGGAGAGGCAGAGAAGAAATGCCTGCTCGTGCAGAGGAAATTCACCACGCAGAGGAAGAAGGCGTGGAATTCCACCTGCTCACCAACCCTGTCCGGATCCTTGGCGACGAAAACGGCTGGGTTAAGGGCATGGAATGCATTAGGATGGAGCTCGGCGAGCCCGACGCGTCAGGCAGGCGGCGCCCTGTTCCCGTCCCAGGCTCTGAGTTTGTGATGGACGTGGATACTGTGATCATGGCCCTTGGCACCAGGCCCAATCCCATCCTTGTCCAGACAACAGAAGGACTGGATGCCCACAATTGGGGCGGCCTCATTACCGGTGATCAAAGAGGCAGGACCACCAGGCCACGGGTATGGGCCGGCGGCGACGCAGTAACAGGCGCGGCAACTGTAATCCAGGCCATGGGCGCAGGCAAGGCTGCTGCCAAGGACATCCACGAGTACCTGCAGAGCGGCAGCACTGATTGGTAAGCACATCCGGGGCTAGGCTTAGCCTCTGGCCCCTTTAGGACAAAACGGTCAGCATAGAATCAAACTGGAAGATAGGCGGTACGAAAGGTGGCACCTGGGTGGATCTTAGGAATGTGATATCTGTTACCCAGCTCAACTCCTATATCCGCAAACTGTTCTGGCAGGACGAATTCTTGCGGCAGGTGTTTGTGCAGGGTGAGATAGCCAACCTGAGAGACTACCAGGGCCACCTTTATTTTACCCTCAAGGATGAAAAATCCAGCGTGAGGGCGGTTATGTGGCGCAGCAACAGGACCCGCATGACCTTCGTGCCCAGGGAAGGTATGCAGGTGATCGTTGCTGGAAGTGTGTCTGTGTTTGAACGGGACGGTGTCTATCAGGTTTACGTCACCTACATGGAGCCGGCAGGGTTAGGCGCCTTGTATGCCCAGCTTGAACAGCTCAAGCAGAAGCTTGAGAAAGAAGGGCTGTTCGACCCGGCGCGCAAGCGGCCCCTTCCTTTGTTTCCACGCAAGATTGGCTTGGTAACCTCCATACGCGGCGCTGCCATAAAGGACATTGTGTCCGTCGGCAAGCGGCGTTATCCCGGGGTACAGTTTGTGGTGGCGGATTCCAAAGTCCAGGGCGAGGGAGCCGAGGTGGAAATCGCCGCAGGTATCAAGCTCCTCAACCAGGTGCCAGGTGTGGATGTAATCATCGTGGGCAGGGGCGGTGGTTCCCAGGAAGACCTGTTCGTGTTCAACCACGAGCTAGTGGCGAGGGCCATATATGCTTCCAGGGTGCCCGTGGTGTCGGCGGTGGGCCACGAACGTGATGTTACCATAGCGGATCTCGTGGCAGATGTGAGGGCTGCCACACCGTCGGCGGCGGCTGAATTGGTGGTGCCCAACGCCCGAGAACTCAAGACCAAGGTGGAAAGGCTGGTTCAACGGGCTTATGCCAGCCTGGCCTTGGAGATCAGGAACAACCGCACCCGTCTGCAAGGCCTAGCCTCACGCCCGTGCCTACAAAGGCCTGACTGGTTCCTGGTGTCTCAAGGCGAGACCCTCCTCAGGCTCAAGGAGCAGCTGGTTAACGCAATGGGATTCATCCAGACAGCTGAGGATGAAGTTCTACATCTCAAACAAGGTCTTACCCAGGTCATGCAGGCTTCCCTGGACGGAAACAGGCAAAGATTTGCTTCGCTGGCCCTAAAGCTTGAAACCCTGAGCCCCCTTGCGGTACTCTCAAGGGGTTATAGCGTGACCCGGTCGGTCCCGGACATGAGGGTAATCAGGAGTTACAAACAAGTTCGCCAAGGGGATCAGGTGTTTATCAATCTGTATGAAGGTTCCTTGATTTGCCGCGTTGAACAAACCAGCGAGGAGGAGGTGCCACGTTCAGAATGAATTCCCAGCCTGAAATCGATGTGGCCGGTGTCCAGCCCGCACAGGACGAACAGAAAGATCTGAGCTTTGCCGAGATGCTCAAGCAGCTCGAGGCAATTGTGGACCGCCTGGAAAGCGGAGAGTTGTCTCTGGAAGAGTCGCTTGCCAAATTCGAAGAAGGGGTACGGCTGGCGAGACAACTGGAATCCATCTTGGCCCGTGCAGAGAGCAGGGTTCAGGAAATACTCAAGGCGGAAGCGGAACACCTTGAAACGGAGGAAGCTGATGACTTCAGCGACGCTTGCAAAGAAGCTTGAGGAAAAGCGTAAAGCGATTGACAAGGCGATTGAAGCAGCTATGGCTGCTTATCCTTGGGCAGTGCCTGAACTTAGGGAAGCCATGAGCTATTCCCTTGTGGGCGGCAAGAGGCTCAGGAGCATCATATTGCTTTCTATATACGATGAACTATCAAACGTATCAGAGCCTTTATCGCCGGCAGGGCTATCTGCCAGGCCATCGGCAATGCTGTCAGGGAGCCCGGACTCATCAAGCCCTCCGCGTTCCCCGGAATACCTGGACGGGCCTATGGCGTTTGCTGTAGCCCTTGAGATGATCCAGGCATATTCATTGGTGCACGACGATTTGCCCTGTATGGATGATGACGACTACCGGAGAGGCAGGCTCAGCTGTCACAAGAAGTTCGGCGAAGCGCTTGCCCTGCTTTGTGGGGATGCACTGCTCACTATGGCGTTTGAGTGCATGCTGTCGTGCAGGAACTTGCCCCACCATCGAGTGCTGCATGCGGCGGTTGAGATCGCCAAAGCGGCCGGCCCGTCAGGCATGGTAGGCGGGCAGGTGCTGGATTGGCTATTGGAAGGGCAAACCCAAACCGGGCGGATACCTGATATGTACAGGATGAAAACAGGCGCGCTGTTTAGGTGTTCTGCCATGGCAGGAGCCATATTGGCGGGCGCTTCCCCTGAGGTAGTTGAGCTGTGTGGCACTTGGGGTGAACAGTTTGGGTATGCGTATCAGATAATCGATGACATCGAGGACTTAGGCAAAGGCGGCAAAGAGCAAGACAAGAATACGCTGCTTAAGACCAAGACCATGGCCGAGGCATGCCAGGAGGCAAGGGAAATCCTTCAAATGAGCATCCAAGCCGCTTCAGCTGCGTTCCCTGGGCAGGCCCTGATAAAGGAACTCTCACGCATGTACCTCTCAAGACTCGAGGCTCCCGGACACCCTAATAAGTGATTCCCATTTGGGAGGAAGGCCAATGCGCATACGGATTATCCTTGTAGGCAAGCTACGTGAGAGATACCTCTGTGAGGGCGTTTGTGAGTACCTGAAACGCCTTAGACCCTACGCCAGTATCAAACTGGTTGAATTGCAAGATGAACCGGTTCCTGAGGCCTTTTCAGAGAAGCAGCTGGCTTCGGCTCGGCAGGCAGAGGCTGAACGTATCTTGCGGACGATCACGGACAATGAGTATGTAGTTGCCCTGGACATCCGGGGCACCCAGATGTCCTCTGAGGAACTCAGCAGATGGGTTCAGGAACGTGCCCTTTATGGTGACTCCAGCTTGGCGTTTGTAATTGGCGGCACCACGGGATTGGCGCCAGAAATCCTGTCCCGTGCGCAGCTCCGCCTGTCCATGGGCCCCATGACCTTTCCTCACCAGTTTATGCCGATGCTCATTGCGGAGCAGTTGTACAGGGCGTTCAAGATTGCAAGGGGAGAACCGTATCATCGGTGAAGCAGTCTTGCGGCCGAAACCGTGAGAATGCAAAGCAAATGGGTGCACTTAGTGTGCCATTTTGGCAGTGACCTCGGCTGTGATTTGACTATTACGCTGGTTTTTTGTATAGTTGTTGCTGCAACCTCTTTGAGGGTACAGTATTCTAGTAGATTCTGCGTTCCCAGGGCGGGGCTAAAAATCCGTCATGGCCTGTACCTGAAAGTCGCCCTGCTTCGGGCCGGATGCGCCCAGCGTTCGGTCTGGGCAGGGAGGAGGAAAAAAGGGAGGCCTGCAATGGCATGCAGGTGATGAAGGAAAAGCTGCCCTTTTTTCGGGAAGCACGGGTTGTCCCGGCTTCACAGGTAGATTCTCTTTACGAGAAGGGCCTGCTTTGAGTGGCTGGATGGGATGGAGTGTCTCCTGAAAATCCGGCTGCAAAAGAAGCTAGGAAAGGCAGGATCTTCGAGGAAAGCTCCTAGACTGTCTCTCACGGGGGTATCTGTGGGATTGCGGTGTGAACTAAGTGGCGATCCAGCGCTGTTTTCGGCGACGGAACAGGCAGGCCTTAAAGGGGAACCGCCTTGGGCGTAAGCCCGGGTTGGCCTGCGGGAAATCCTGCTGGACCTTAAGTCACAAGATTAATCACAGATACTACCCTCAAAGAGGTGAGATGACCAAATGACCAAACAACGGAGGAACAATAACCGCTACGTGATCCAAGCCTTGGGGCTTGGATTGCTTGCATTCTTGCTAAGTTTTGTGCTCAACGCTTCGTTTGAAGAATTGGCCCAGGAAATCTCGGTTTACCTAAGCATTCCCCTGTTTCTGCTTGTGATTGCCCTCGGCATCCTCACAGACGGCATCGGGCTCGCTGCCACCGCAGCTGATGAGAAGGCGATTCTGTCCATGGCGTCGAGGAAGGTCCCAGGGGCAAGAGAGTCGCTGTGGTTTGTGAGGAACGCCCCCAGGGTGTCCTCCGTCTTCAATGATGTAGTCGGTGATGTGTGTGCCACTTTGTCAGGTGCCCTGGCAATTGCTATGATATACAAGGTAAGGGCCTTGTTTCCATGGACCAATCTGGTGTGGCTAAGCAGCTTGGGTGTAGGGGCTGTATCAGCTCTGGGGATCGCGGGAAAGGCCCTGTTTAAACCGTTTGCGCTTAAACACGCCGAAGGTATGGTGCTGATACTCGGGAAAGCCAGCTATTTGATGTGCCGTGTGTTCAGGAGGAAGTAGAAGGAGGAAGGCTTATTGGAACTCCGCAACGTGAAGTCTCCTGAAGACATCCGCAATCTGTCTGTCAGGGAACTTGAGGATTTGGCACAGCAGATAAGGACTGCCATAATTGAGACGGTGTCTAAGACCGGGGGCCATCTTGCGGCGTCCCTGGGCACGGTGGAACTGACGCTGGCTCTCCACTCAGTTTTCGATACGCCCCGGGACAAGATCGTGTGGGACGTGGGGCACCAGACATACGCTCACAAACTCATAACCGGGCGGTATGACAGATTTCACACCCTGCGCCAGTTTGGCGGGCTTTCCGGTTTCCCCAAACGGTCAGAGAGCCCTTATGACGTGTACGACACGGGACACGCTGCAGGGTCGATTTCATATGCCCTGGGGCTTGCCAAAGCCAGGGACCTTAACGCTGAAGACTACAATATAGTCGTGGTCATAGGTGACGGGGCACTTACCTCGGGGCTCGCCTTCGAAGGGCTCAACAATGCAGGCGAGCTCAAAACCCCTCTTATCGTTGTACTTAACGACAACTCAATGTCCATTTCGGAAAACGTAGGCGGAATAAGCAAGTACCTTACCTTGCTGAGGCTTGCTCCGGCATATCGTTCTGCAAAGGCAAGGATAGAGAAGATACTGGACCATATACCCACAGGGCCGTCTACAATCTCTTTGCTGCGACGATTCAAAGGCAGCCTGAAGTACTTCCTGTTTCCCGAAGCCTGGTTCGAGGCGCTCGGTTTCAGGTATTACGGGCCTGTGGACGGCCATGACATAGCAGGGCTAAAGAGGGTACTTGCTGAAGCTAAGGCCCTTAAGGAGCCTGTGCTCATTCATGCGGTAACCCAGAAGGGCAAGGGGTATTCCTTTGCCATGGAACAACCTGAGAAGTTTCACGGGCCGGGACCCTTCAATGCTCAAACAGGTGAAATCGTAAAAGAACCGGCTCCCCCCACTTACAGCCAGGTGCTGGGGCAATCCTTAGTGAAATTTGCTGAAAACAATCGCAAGATAGTTGCAATTACCGCGGCCATGACAGACGGCACAGGGCTCAAACCTTTCAAAGCAAAATTTCCTGAAAGATTCTACGATGTAGGCATCGCCGAAAGCCACGCGGTCACCTTTGCCGCAGGACTTGCCCAGGGAGGCATGATACCTGTGGTATGCATATATTCAACATTTTTGCAGCGGGCTTACGATCAAATAGTAGAAGATGTATGCCTACAGAACCTCAAAGTAATTTTTGCCATAGACCGGGCAGGCATTGTGGGCCAAGACGGCGAAACTCATCACGGGCAGTTTGACATAAGCTATCTCCGGCATATTCCAGGGCTTACAGTCATGGCGCCAAAAGATGAGCGGGAACTCATAAACATGCTGTGGACCGCCTTAAGTATTGACGGGCCGTGTGCCATACGGTACCCAAGGGGATGCGGTGTGGGAGTACCGGTTGAAGATGCCTTTGATAGCCCTGAGGTCTTGGATGTAGGCAAGGCCGAGGTGCTCTGTCGCGGGGAGGATATCAACATCCTAGCTCTAGGCAGCATGGTGTATCCAGCGATTGAAGCTTGTGAGAAACTGGCTCAAGAAGACATTTCCGCAGGCGTGGTAAACGCACGGTTTGTAGTACCTTTTGATTTGGACACGGTGACCGATCTTCTCAGGAAAGCACCTTTATTGGTGGTGGAAGAAAACGTCCAAGACGGCGGGTTTGGCGAGATGGTTGCAAATGCCGTGGGCTTTGGGCAGGACAAGATCCACAAGCTGGCTCTGCCTAAGCAGTTTATCCCCCACGGTTCCCAAGACCGGCTCCGCTCGGTTTACGGCTTAGATGTGCCGGGTATAGTGGCGCAGGTCAAGAAATTACTTGGTAGATAGGAGAAGTCTTGAGTTGAAAGATGCAATAGGGATTATTCCAAACCTGGGGAAGGACGAAACCTGGGAATTTGCAAGGGAACTGATTGAATGGCTCAAGCCTAGGGGATTTGAGGTTTATATGCCTTCCTGTGCTGGTATGGCATTTGGTGCGGGGTGCCAGGCTGTGCCTGTGGACCGGTGGCGCGACAGGGTCAGGTTTGCAATAGTGTTGGGGGGCGACGGCACTTTGCTGGGAGCGGCCAGAGCCCTTGCACCGTCAGGCATCCCTATCTTAGGCGTAAACCTCGGCCATTTCGGTTTCCTGACCGAACTTGAGACAAGCAATGTGTTTGAGCACCTTCCTGCATTTCTTTCCGGGGACTTCATAGAAGATGAGAGGCTCATGCTTTCGGCGGCGGTGATCCGCAAAGGAGAGGTAGTATACAGTGGCAGGGCGCTCAATGAAGCTTGTGTAGCCAGGGGGCATTATGGCCGGTTGACCGTGCTGTCTATGCGAGTATCAGGCAAAGATGTAGATGCGTATGAAGGTGACGGAATCATTATTTCTACTCCTACAGGTTCGACAGCGTATTCGCTTTCGGCAGGCGGCCCCATTGTGGCTCCTGAAATAGATGCTTTTCTTGTCACCCCCATATGTCCCCATACCTTGTACTCGCGGTCGGTTATGGTCCCGGGCTCTGAAACCTGCGAGATAGAAGTGGTGCTGCCCAGTCAATCCACGATGCTGTCTTTAGATGGGCAGGAATTCTATTCGCTTGAAAAGAATGACATGATCATGATCAGGAAGTCTGAATTTAAGGTAATGCTTCTCCGGCGCAAAGGATGGTCGTTTTACGATGTGTTGCGCAAGAAAATGAAAGAAGGAGGGGCCAGATTGCCCCAAGGGGATGCCGGGCTGAGTGCAAAACCATGATGTGAGGAGGCATTTCCTGCATGAAGGCCAAGAGGCAAATGAGAATCATTGAATTGGTGTCCCAGAACGTCATCACCAGCCAGGAAGAATTATGCAGGTTACTAGCCAAGGAAGGGATCAAGGTTACTCAAGCGACCATATCCAGGGACATCAAAGAACTCAACATGGTGAGGGTTCCGGCCGGCGATGGTAGGTACAAGTATGCACTTATGCCAGGAGACCCCACTGCTGTATACAGGGAACGTTTTCACAGACTGTTCATGGATTGTTGCATCGATATGGAGAAATCAGGTAATTTAGTACTTGTGAAGACTATTTCAGGCACTGCGTCAGCGGTGGGAGAGGCGATTGACGGCCTCAAATTAGACGGTGTTCTGGGAACCATAGCCGGAGACAACGCAGTACTTGTAGTGGCAAGAGAAGGGTATCCAGCAAGTGAAGTGCTTCAATCTTTAAGGAATATAGCGGGATTGTGATGATTGTTGCTTACCTATCTGCGGATCAGAAATTTCGGGATTTTCGATGACGTAGATATTGAGCTAGGGCCTGGATTGACCGTCTTCACCGGAGAAACAGGCGCCGGTAAGTCAATGATCGTTGATGCGGTCACTGCCTGCCTGGGATACAGGACCTCTCCGGATACCATAAGGAGCGGAGCGGAACGGGCCACCCTTGAACTTCTGATTTCCCCGCCCCAGCACATTGTGCCCCGGCTCAACGAAGTGGCGGAAGTTTCCCAAGAGATACCTGAAATCATGATCCAACGGGATATCTTGCCTGAAAGGTCGTATATGCGCATTAACGGTAGGATTGCCACCATGTCGATGGCACAGGCTATCGGTGGTTACCTCGTTGACATCCACGGCCAGCAGGATCACCATTCACTTCTAAGGCCTCAGAACTACTTGGCCATACTGGACCAGATGATAAAGGGCGAACTCAGCGAGATAAAGCGGGACTACCAGGCGGCGTTTTCAGCCCGGCAAGAGATCCTGAAGAACTCTGAGGAGCTTAACCGGGATGCGTCACAGCGCAAGCGGGAGATTGATCTGCTTTCATACCAGGTTGATGAAATCGATAAAGCCGCCTTGCGCCGCGGCGAGGAAGAAGAACTCAGGCAGGAATACCGGGTGCTAGCTTCACAACGGACCCTGGTCGAGTTGGCCCAGGAGGCGTATGAAAGGCTGTATGAAGGGGCTAAAGGATTTGAGTCGGCTTACGACCAGCTCACCCAGGCGGTGTCTTTGGCCCGGAAAATAGCCGGGATTGATCCGGCAGGGGAAAAGCTGGTGCAAGACGTCGAACAGGTGCTTTTCGCTTTAGAAGTGGCAGTGGACACCTTGCGGGATTACCAGCGGAGATTACAGTTGGATCCTTCAAGGCTCAAACAGGTGGAAGCCAGGTTGGATCTGATCGAAAGACTCAAGGGCAAGTACGGTGGATCCATAGACCAGATACTGGAGTACAGGGATAGGTCAGCTGAGAGATTGGCCAAACTCTTAAATGCCGATGAGATTCTGAGGGAACTTAAGGAATCCCTTGACCAGGTTGAAGCGGAGATGGCGGAGCTGGGCAAGAAGCTTTCGGCAATCAGGCGGGAAGCCTCAGCCGGGATAGCCGAGCGGGTGTCTTCGGTGCTAGAGGAGCTGGGCATGCCCGGTGCCAGGTTTCTTATATCCCTGGACTACCAGGACGACGAAAACGGTATCTGTGTGGACGGGAGGAAGATCAGACCCTTTGCCGACGGGTTTGACGTTGCAGGGTTCTTATTCTCTGCCAATCCAGGAGAAGCGCCCATGCCCATCCATAGAGTAGCTTCGGGAGGAGAGTTGTCCCGGTTGATGCTGGCCCTCAAGTCTTGCATGGAAGGGGTGGCTTCTGTCCCTACCCTGATATTCGACGAAATCGATGCAGGTGTAGGCGGAAAAGCCGGACAAGCCATCGGCGAAAAACTCTGGCAACTCAGCCAGAATCATCAGGTGTTGTGCGTGACCCACTTAGCGTCCATCGCAGCCATGGCTGATACCCATTTTGTCGTGAACAAGTATGAGAAAGACGGCAGGACCTACGCTCAAGTCACTGAGGTCAGCGGTGAGCACAGGGCCAGGGAAATTGCGCGGATGCTGAGCGGCAGCGAGAGGGGAGTATCTTTGGAACACGGCCGGGAGCTTTTGGCAGCGGCGCAACAGTACAAGCAAAGATACAAAGGATAAGCCAGAAATTGCTTTTTAATAAAACCCTTCTTTACGGCGAACCTTAATACTTGTGAAGCCGTAGAGGAGGTGTGCTGCCGTTGGGGCACAAAAAAGTGAAACGCTAGGCATTGTACTCTGCATCTTGGTCGTAGCAATTGTATCTTCCAGTTCGTTCCGGACGGCGTTTTCCTTCCCTGATGCCATATCGGTAGCGGCGGGTGAGCTGTTTGCTATTGATACCGGGTTCCCGGTGGTGTCAGTGTACTCTCCAAGGGCTTCTTCAGTTGAAAGGCACCCTATCGGCAATCTCCCTACTAAAGTGGTGTTCCAAACTGAGGAGCCAGGGAGCTTCCCTGTAGAATTCCGGCTGTTTGGACTTATACCCATCAGAAAGGTTTCCTTGGTCGTAGAAGAACCTGTGATGGTCATGCCGGGCGGCCATTCAATCGGTGTGATCTTGAGAAGCCATGGACTTGTGGTCACAGGGTTGGCGCCTGTGGAATCCATCGACGGAAGGCAAGTGTGGCCTGCCAGGAACGCAGGTATTGAAGCCGGGGACGTGATCATATCTGTAGGCGACCAGAAGGTGAAGGGCAAAGAACAACTGTCCATGTTGGTAGATGCGGCAGGGCGGGCGGGCAGCTGGCTGGAGGTCCTGATTGAAAAGCCAGACGGGTCTTTGATCAACAAGGTGCTGAGGCCCGTGCAACACAAGGACGGGGGATTCAGGGTAGGGCTGGTAGTGCGGGATTCCCTGGCTGGGGTTGGGACCCTTACGTTTTACGAACAGAACACAAGGCTGTACGCGGCATTGGGCCACGTGATCTCAGATGGAGATTCCAGGCAGCCTTTGGTGATGAAAGAAGGCCACATAGTCCGGTCGACCATAGCCGGAGTGCAGCCTAGCAGGAAAGGGCAGCCCGGGGAGTTTCTCGGGATGTTCGTGGAAGATGAGGACGAAATCGGCAACATAATCAAGAACGGGCCGTGCGGGATAAGCGGCATACTCAACACGTCCCTGGTCAACCCGTTCTACAGCGAACCTATCCCGTTGGGGCTTCCCAGCCAAGTGGTGAAAGGCCCGGCTGAGATGCTCACAACGGTGAGCGACCGGCGGATAGAGAAGTTTTCTATCGAGATAGAAAGCGTCTTTTCTGGCTCGGGGGTTTCATCGAAAGGATTTACAGTGAGGATTACAGATCCCAGGCTTTTGTCCCTTACCGGTGGCATAGTGCAAGGGATGAGCGGGAGCCCTGTAATCCAGAACGGCCGTCTTGTAGGGGCAATAACCCATGTGTTGGTAAATGATCCTGCCCGGGGCTATGGCACCTTTGCCCTGTGGATGGCCCAGGAAGCCTACATAGTCCCAGGGGACGGCTATACAAGTTACAGGGCGGCAGCGAAGATTGTGGAAGGCGATCTATAATTTTGGATCTGTTGTGGAGGAGTCTTGTCAACAGCGGAGAAGAGATATACAATAGTTGGCAGAGAATGGCAAAATAAGGAAAACAAAGGTAGTGCATTGATGTATTAACTATGGGGAGAGGGATCGAATGCAGAAAATCCGCGTGCTTATTGCAGATGACAACAGGGAATTTGCCGACCTTCTTAATGAATATCTGCAGCAACAAGAGGATATGCAGGTTGTGGGGGTTGCATACAACGGGCTGGAAGCTTTAGAGCTTATCGAAGAATCTTCCCCGGATATCGTGGTGCTTGACATCATCATGCCATACCTTGACGGCATCGGTGTGCTTGAACAGCTGTCTACCCATTCCCTTGCCAAACGCCCTAAGATAGTGATGCTCACTGCCTTTGGACAAGAATCTATCACCCATAGGACTCTGGAACTAGGTGCCGATTACTACATACTTAAGCCTTTCGACTTAGACATCCTCGCCCATAGACTCAGACAAATGGCGAAAGGCGACGCGCCGCCGTCTAAGACACTTACCGTAAGAGATAAGCAGAAAGAACAGGACATGAGGGTAACCCAGATTATGCACGAGCTTGGGATCCCTGCACATATCAAGGGATATATGTACCTCCGGGATGCTATCCTCATGGTAACCTCCAGGGTTGAATTGCTTTCCCGGATCACGAAGGAACTCTATCCTACAATCGCTGAGAAATATTCCACCACACCCAGCAGGGTAGAAAGAGCTATCCGTCACGCCATTGAGGTGGCTTGGACCAGGGGCAACGTTGAATACATCGATGAGCTTTTCGGGCATACTGTGAGCCAAGAAAAAGGTAAACCCACAAATTCTGAATTCATAGCAATGATTGCCGACAAATTACGATTGACTTCCTAAAAAGAGGATAAAGGCCACCGGCGCGTTGAAATATCTACCGGGGTGTGGCCTATGGATACTATCGATAGCGCCAGGGCGGGATTACTTGATTTCATACTCAATTCCACCCACGATGCGATCGTCGCCGTGGACAGCGCCGGTGATGTGCTGCTTTTCAACCGCGCTGCCGAAAAGCTTATCGGCAAACGGGCCGAAGAAGTGTTGGGAAAGCCCGTCAAAGAGGCTATTCCCAACACAGGCCTTGATGATGTGCTCCGGACCGGCATACCAGAGATCAATAAGACCCAAGAACTTCACAACCGTACAGTGGTAGTAACCAACAGGATGCCGGTGAGAGACGGCCAGGGTAGGGTCGTGGGTGCGGTCGCAGTCTTTAGGGACATCACCGAAATAAGGGCCCTGGCAGAACAGATTACCGACCTCAAACAAATACAGTCCCTGCTCACCGCCGTGATTAACTCCACCCAAGATGCGATTTCTGTGGTTGACCATCATGGGATGGGTATCCTCATCAATCCCGCATACACCAAGCTTATAGGCTTGTCAGAGGAAGATGTAATCGGGAAGCCTGCAACGGTGGACATCGCCGAAGGTGAAAGCGTCCACCTGCAAGTACTCAGGACCAGGAAGCCTGTTAAGAATGCCAAGATGAAGGTGGGGCCCATGAAAAGGCCTGTGGTGGTTAACGGTTCGCCTATACTAGTGGATGGCAAGCTTCTGGGCAGCGTTGCAGTAATCCGGGATGTGTCCGAAATCATGCAGCTTACCGAAGAACTGGAAAGAATGAGGAGCATGGTCAAAGGATTCGAAGCCAAGTACACATTTGATGATGTGGTGGCTGAAAGTCCCCTCATGGTCCAGGCGGTAGAGCAAGCCAAACAGGTGGCTGCGACACCTGTAACCGTGCTCTTGAGGGGCGAAAGCGGCACCGGTAAAGAGCTTTTCGCCCACGCCATTCACAACGCATCTCCAAGGCGGAACAAACCTTTTGTGAGGGTCAATTGCGCTGCTTTGCCAAAGACCTTGCTTGAATCGGAACTTTTCGGTTACGTGGAAGGCGCCTTTACCGGGGCAAGGAAAGGTGGCAGGAAGGGGCTGTTTGAAGAGGCTGACGGCGGTACTTTATTCCTCGATGAAATCGGGGTCATGGATCTGTCAGTCCAGGCGAGTTTCTTGAGAGTGCTTCAGGAACGGGAGATCATCCGCATAGGCGACACTAAGCCGGTTCCCATTGACGTAAGGGTGATTGCCGCAACCAATGTACCGCTTGAACAGCTTGTAGCCCAAGGCAAGTTCAGGGAAGACCTTTACTACAGGCTCAACGTGATTCCCATTTTCATCCCGCCCTTGAGGCAGCGCCCGGAAGATCTGCCTAAACTGTGCCGCTTTCTGTTGCGTAAGCTCAACCAGGAATACGGGCGGGCGATCAAAGGTATAGACGATGAGGTGATGCGCCGGTTTGCAGCTTACAAGTGGCCGGGGAACGTGCGGGAACTTGAGAACGTACTGGGAAGAGCCATCATAAACATGGGTTTCGGGGAGCAGATCATCTGCAGCGAGCATGTTCCCCCCTTGGGCTGGGGCGGCCAACCTTCTGCGGCGGCATCATGGGGGGTATCAGCCTCGGGCGCCGACAGTGAAGACACCTTGCAAGCCGCTGTGGCTAAGGCCGAGATTGAGGCGATAAAAAGAGCCTTGGAGCGCCATTCTTACAACAAGACCCGCGCAGCCAAGTCGCTTGGGATAAGCATCAGGGCGCTTTACAACAAGATACATAAGTACGGGTTAGACCCCAAGCCTTTGTGAAAGAAAATACAAAGTCCCGCGTGCAATTCTGTGCAAGCATAGAACTGCTCATATGCACTTTCGTGCAGACTTGCTTCTCCCATAATGTCTAGCCGGTTAACGTTTTTCCCGTTTTTTCTGGCTATTAGCTTCCTTTC
>LFST01000008.1:0-20174 GCA_001513185.1 Candidatus Fermentithermobacillaceae bacterium DTU015 | reverse complement strand
TCATCGATAAGGTCATGCCACCCAGACATCTCTCAGTGGGGGGAAGACCAATGGAAGTATTTGCTTCTATGGAGGAGTACGGGTATGAACAGGTGGTTTTCAACTACGACAAGGTGTCGGGCCTAAGGGCCATCATCGTCATCCACGATACCACCTTGGGCCCCGCCCTGGGCGGCGTGAGGATGTGGCCTTACCAATCTGAAGAAGAAGCGCTTTTCGATGCCCTCAGGCTCGCCAGAGGCATGACTTACAAGAGCGCCGCCATGGGGCTGAACTTGGGCGGCGGCAAAGCCGTGATCATCGGCGACCCCAGGACGGACAAGACTGAAGAGCTGTTCCGGGCCTTCGGCATGTTCGTAGAAGCCCTCATGGGCAGGTATATCACAGCGGAAGACGTAGGCACCACTACAGACGACATGGACATCATCAAGACCTGCACAGACCACGTGGTAGGGCTTTCAGGCACCAGCGGGGACCCCTCACCCTTTACTGCATTCGGTACTTTCAGGGCGATGCAGGCTTGCGCCAAGTACGTGTTCGGCGATGAAAACCTGGCAGGCAGGAAAGTGGTGATCCAGGGGGTGGGCAACGTAGGTTACCATCTCGCCCAGCGCCTGTTGGAAGCCGGTGCCCAAGTGTACGTGGCAGACTTGTCTCCTGACAAAGCCGAAAGGGCCGTGGAGCTGGGTGCACACGCCATCCCTTGCGATGAGGTCTATGACCAGGAGTGCGACATCTTCGCTCCGTGTGCCCTTGGCGGGTGCATCAACGACGAAACAGTAGGAAGGCTCAAGACCAAGATAGTGTGCGGAAGCGCCAACAACCAGCTCTTGGAAGACCGCCACGCCCAAGTGCTTGCCGAGAGAGGCATCCTCTACGCACCGGATTTTGTGGCAAACGGCGGGGGGCTTATCAACGTGTCGTTTGAGCTTGCACCAGGCGGGTACAACCGAGAGCAGTCACTGGCGAAGGTGTCCAAGATCTATGACATCCTGCTCAGAGTGTTCCAAATCGCCGATGAGCGGGGCATAACCACCGCAGAAGCCGCCAATCAGATGGCGGAAGACAGAATCAGGAAAGCCTTTGAGCAGAAGCGGATCTATTTGCCGTAAAGGAGGAGGTTAGGCTTGGACAAGAGGGTTGTGTTTAATGAAGCCCATTGTAAGAGTTGTGAACTGTGTGTATGGATATGTCCCAAGCAGATTATCCACCTCAAACAAGAACTCAATCCACTAGGATACCGCCCGGCTTATGTCAGCGATGAAGACCAGGAACAATGCATCAGTTGTGCCATGTGCGCCCGCATGTGCCCCGATGCGGTGATTGAAGTTTTCAGGTAACCCATAGGAGGTGAGTGTTGTGGCAGAACCTATCCTTATGAAAGGCAATGAAGCCATCGCAGAAGCGGCGATCCGTGCCGGCTGCAGGTTTTTCTTCGGCTACCCGATTACGCCTCAAAACGAGATCCCAGAGTATATGTCCAAACGGCTCCCTGAAGTGGGAGGCGTGTTCGTGCAGGCAGAAAGTGAGGTTGCGTCCATAAACATGGTGTACGGCGCGGCCGGGGCAGGTGCCAGGGTGATGACCTCGTCTTCCAGCCCGGGGATTTCCCTAATGATGGAAGGTATTTCGTATCTTGCCGGCGCCGAGCTGCCTTGCGTCATCGTAAACATGTCCAGGGGAGGGCCGGGGCTCGGTGGCATCCAGCCATCCCAGGCTGACTACTTTCAGGCCACCAAAGGCGGCGGCCACGGTGACTACAGGCTCATCGTCTACGGGCCTTCCTCGGTGCAGGAAGCGTGCGACCTCATGATGAAGGCGTTCGATGTGGCTGACAAATACCGCAATCCTGTGATGATCCTGGGAGACGGGATGATTGGCCAGATGATGGAGCCGGTGGTTTTCAAGGACGATGCCCGGGAGTCATCTATCTCTGAAAAACCCTGGGCAACCACTGGGAATGAAGGCAGGAAACCCAACGTGATAACCTCCATATACCTTGACCCTGAGGTGCTTGATGCCCACAATTGGAAGCTTTTCCGGAAGTACAAGGCCATCGAGGAGAACGAAGTGATGTACCAGACTTACCACGAAGATGACGCCGAGTGGTTCCTGGTAGCTTACGGTACCGTAGCCAGGATATGCATGTCTGTGATGGAAAAGATGCGGAAGGAAGGGGTCAAACTTGGGCTCATCCGTCCCATTACCCTGTGGCCGTTTCCAAAGGCAATCTTGAGGCAGGTGGCTGACAAGGCTAAGGGGTTTCTGTGCGTCGAGATGTCAACAGGGCAAATGGTGGAAGATGTGAGGCTGGCGGTGGGAGGTAAGGCTCCTGTCTACTTCTACGGGCGTACCGGAGGTGCAGTGCCTTTGCCCAGGGCAATCGAAAAGCGTGTGCGTGACGTGATTGCAGGGCGGGATCCTGTGGTCACCGATTATCTGGAGCACAACCAGGGAGGTGGAGGCAAATGAAGCCGGTATACCTGCGCCCTAAGTCCCTTACCGAAACGGTGAGCCACTATTGTCCTGGCTGCACCCATGGCATATCCCACAGGCTGGTAGCTGAAGTAATCGACGAACTAGGCATACAGAGTAAGACTATCGGCGTGGCGTCTGTAGGGTGTTCTGTTTTCGCCTACAACTACTTCGAAGTGGATTTCCAGCAAGCGGCCCATGGCAGGGCGCCGGCGGTTGCCACGGGGATAAAGCGGGTACATCCCGACAAGATTGTGTTCACATATCAGGGTGACGGTGACCTGGCATCGATAGGCGCTGCCGAAATCGTGCACGCTGCTGCAAGAGGCGAAAACATCACGGTTATATTCATCAACAACGCCATTTACGGCATGACAGGCGGACAGATGGCGCCTACTACGTTGGAAGGCCAGGTAACCACTACCTCCCCCTCAGGCAGGACGCACTCTGTCCAGGGTTATCCTCTGAAGATGTCAGAGCTAATTGCCACGATTGAGGGTGCTTACTACGTCGTCCGGTGTTCCCTGCACAATCCAGCCCACATTGCCCGGGCCAAAAGGGCCATAAAGCAAGCATTTGAGAACCAGATAGAGGGCAAGGGGTTTTCCATGGTGGAGGTCCTGTCGACGTGTCCAACCAACTGGCGCATGACCCCTGTGGAAGCCCTCAAATGGGTAGAGCAACATATGATCCCGGTGTATCCGTTAGGCGAGTTCAAGACTGGGGAGGGTGAGTGAATGTGAACCACCAGATTATAATAGCAGGGTTCGGCGGGCAGGGAGTGATGCTCATAGGCACACTGTTGACTTACGCCGGCATGCGTGAGGGCAAGCACGTGTCGTGGTTGCCCTCGTATGGGCCTGAAATGCGGGGCGGGACGGCCAACTGTTCGGTATGCATATCAGATGCGCCTATAGCATCCCCGGTGGTCACAGAACCTACGGCAGTGATTGCAATGAATTTGCCATCCTATGCGAAATTCAGTAAGATTTTAGTAGCCGGAGGATCGCTTATAATTAACTCAAGCTTGGTAAATGCCGAGAATATACGAGAAGACATCAAAGCCTACCACATACCCGCCAATGACGAAGCGGCGAACCTTGGCTCAGAACGCGCGGCCAACATGGTATGTCTCGGTGGCTTGCTGGGCGTTGAGGATATAGTCAGCATCGATACTGTAATAGAAGCTCTGCCTGAAGTAATACAGGAGAGATACCACCACCTGCTCGACCTTAACGCAGAAGCACTCAGGCGTGGATACGAAATGGTCCGGAGAATCAAATAGTGCTTTGATCCGAATTTGGGCTGGAATGTGAGGGGTAACATGAGTCAAAGAAGAGTGGTCAGCGTAAAAGATGTAGAAAACATTCTGGTATGTCTTCCTGGTGTTCAGAAAGCCCGTGTGGTGGTCAACGATTGGGGTGCCATCGAGGAAATACATATCCTCACAGGTCTGGACCGTAGCCCTAAACAGATAGTGAGGGACGTCCAGAGTGCCTTAAAGGCCCAGTGGGACATAACCGTAGATCGCCGGAAGGTTTCGGTTGCCCAACTCAAGTCGACTACACCTGTGACTCCTGGGCGTCTCCGCTATGCAGGGCTGGAGATCAAGACTGAGACCAGCACAGGAAAAAGCGAAGTGTGCGTTACCCTTGAACGGGCCAACGAAGAACAGACTGCTGTCTATGTAGGTAAAGCAGAGACAGACGGGACCGAAGGCTCCTTACTCTATGCCATTGCCCGTGCTACATGTCTTGCTGTAAACCTCACCATCCAGCCTCCCAACGCATTTTTCCCAGAAGATGTGGCAATCATCCAAGTGGGGCCCAGGCAAGCAGTTGCAGTGCTCGTAACCCTGGTTACCCCCAGGAGGAACCATGAAGAACTCTTGGGGGCGGCCCTTATCAGGCGGGAGCCAATGGAAGCTTGTGTCCGGGCCACCCTCGATGCCTTAAACAGGAGGCTTGAGGTATTGCCAACGCAAGGAAGTCTCCAGGAGTCTCAAAAGGATCCGGGAGAAGGTGAAGGCCAGGCAGATGATGCTGAAGCCGGCCAGGCCGTGTCAACCCCTGAAGACGAGCCCGAACAACACATTATGTATTAGTGTGATGAACCGATTGTAGAATATCTTGGACACCCTGCCTCATAAGGTTGTTATGTGTAATACGCTCACCGGAGGCAGGGTCATGAAAACACGTGCCGTCGCGTCACCCATTGTATTTTGCTCCCTCTTGCTGATTTCAGGACTTATCATGGGCGCCCTGGGGCTGAGGGTGCTTTCCCCTGATGAAAAAGCCGAACTTGCATCGTATCTGGAGGTATTCATGAGAGGGCTGTCCAACCCCGGATTGGAGCCGCCAGTGATCCTGAGGTTGTCCCTTGCCCACAACCTTAAGTCAGTGGCGCTATTGTGGGCGTTCGGGCTCGCGGTAATCGGGGCGCCCCTTACATGTATCATGCTGTTTATCCGCGGGTTTGCCTTGGGCTTCAGTTCGGCGTTTGTGGTCCAACAAGTCCCGCAAAAGGGTTTCTTGGTGTTTGCATCAGGGATGCTGCCCCACAACTTGGTGGCACTTCCGGCGCTGGTGCTCCTGTCATCTGTGTCCCTGTCCTTTTCGGTGAAATTGTTCAGGGAGCGCCCCTGGGTGCAAGGGGGGCTGCTCAAACTCGCCGCCGGATACACTCTCAGGTTTGCCCTGATGTCTATGTTGCTCCTAGCCGCCTCATTGTTGGAAGCGTACCTGACGCCCTTTCTCTTGAGAAAGGCCGTAGGTTACCTATAACATCAGGAGGTGCCCCCGAATAGTCTTAGCCTTACTGACATAAGTCTTTAGATGAAAGCTATTCTGTAAGTAGGATATTTCACCTGCTAAGGGGAAACCTAGAAGAAATTGAGGTTGTAATTGACCAAAGGCTAGGGGGGAGAAATGTTAATGGAAAACCTCATCCAGGAATTTATAGAATACCTCGGCCACGAGAAGGGGCTAGCCAGCAATACATTGGAATCTTACGGGAGAGACCTGAGGCAATACTGCGGGTTTCTGTCTGAAGGCACTTCACAGACGCCTGAGACGGCTTCCCAAGCTACGATCGTAGCGTATCTTATGTCACTTAGAAAGCAAGGCAAAGCCACCGCCACAATAGCCAGGCGGCTTGCGGCCCTCAAGGCGTTTTATCAATTCATGTTGAAAGAAAACTACGTGACAAAGGATCCCACCGATGAACTGTCATCTCCCAAATTGGAGCGCAAGCTTCCAAAGGTGCTGAGCGTTGAGGAAGTCGAGAAGCTCCTGAACCAACCCGATACATCCACACCTGCGGGGATACGGGATAAGGCCATGCTTGAGGTGCTCTATGCAACAGGCATCCGGGTATCTGAGCTGGTAAACCTTAACTTGGATGACGTAGACCTCAAAGAAGGCTTTGTGCGGTGCGTTGGGAAGGGCTCCCGTGAACGGGTAGTGCCAATGGGCGAGATTGCAATCAACTCCCTCAGGATGTACCTGTCCCAAGGCAGGCCCAAACTGATGTCTAATCCCAAGGAAAATGCGCTGTTCCTCAATCACCACGGCAGGAGGCTTACCAGACAAGGTTTCTGGAAAATCGTAAAAAAGTACGCTGCCCAGCTTGGCATAAACAAGCACATTACTCCCCATACCCTGAGGCATTCGTTTGCCACCCACCTATTGGAAAACGGGGCGGATATCAGGGCGGTCCAGGAGATGCTCGGCCACGCCGATATCTCAACTACCCAGATTTACACCCATGTGACCAAGGACCGGCTCAAAGATGTGTATGCCAGGAGCCATCCAAGGGCGTAACCGGCGCTCATAACCTTCTGGCTATGCAGGTATCCTAAGGAAGGGATATCTAAATTCAGGAGGGATTTATGTGACGTCGGACAGAAGCAGGCGCTGGACTAAGCCATTGTGCTTTATGCTGGCGCTCACGTTTTTATGCAGCGTAGCCTCTTTTGTCGAGGCTGGTTCTCAAGCCGGTCCGCTCCTTACGGTCCAAGCCCTTGCCCAAGCGGCCCACTCAGGCCCTGACCTCACCTCTGTACCGCCTCCCCGGGTAGATTCCCCTTCGTGTGTAGTCATGGATGCGACATCAGGCACTGTGCTATTTGAAAAAGACGCCCATACCAAGCGGGCGCCTGCCAGCATGACTAAGATCATGACCCTGGTGCTTGCCTTAGAAGACGTAAGTGCCGGAGTGGTGAGCCTGATGGATGAAGCTGTTGCGTCGGAAAACGCGTGGGAAATGGGGGGCACTGAGGTTTGGGCTGAGCCAGGTGAATCCATGCCCCTTGATGAATGGCTGAAGGCAGTGGCGGTCGCCTCGGCCAACGACGGAGCTGTAGTGGTAGCTGAGTTCATAGCCGGAACTGAAGAAAACTTTGTCCAGCGGATGAATGCCCGGGCTAAGGAACTCGGCATGTATAACACAAGTTTCAAGAATCCCCACGGGCTTGACGAAGAAGGCCATTACACCACGGCTATGGATATGGCAATACTCTCACGGCATGCAGTAACCGTGCCCCATCTTCTGGATTACACCAAGATCTATCAGGCACCTTTCAGGGGCGGAAAAAATGAGCTTACCAATTTCAACAAGCTGGTCTACCTCTATGAGGGGGCCGACGGGCTCAAGACGGGAATGACCAGCAAATCCGGTTACTGCCTTGCGGCCACCGCTAAGCGGGGAGATTCCAGGTTCATCGTGGTAGTGATGGGAGCTGAAACCCCGGATCAGAGGCTAGACGATGCTTGGAGGCTCCTGGACTGGTGCTTTGCCAACTTCAAGACCGTTCCGGTTGTAGGCGCAGAGTCGGTTTGTCAGGCGAGGGTGTATAAGGGCAAGCGGGACATAGTTGACGTGGGCACCTCCGAACCTCTTGCCGTTACTGTGCTAAAGAGCAGGCCGGGAGAGGTCAAGAGGATAATCAATCTTGAGAAAGTGACCGCGCCTGTGAGCAAGGGGGAAACTGTCGGGGAAATGGTAGTCGAAATCGACGGCGAGATCGTTGCGCACTTGCCCCTTATCGCCAGGAGCGATGTGGAGCGCGCGGGCTTCCTGGATTACATCAAGAAGTACCTCAAGGCGTTCATGATCGGCAGGTAAAAAAGGAATTGCCCTCGGATTGTCGAATATGCTAAGGAAAATTTTAGCAAGGGCGGTGCGAGGGCATGGAAATTGAATTTCACGTCACACCCTTGTTTGCCGTAGCCAGGGTATCAGGGGAACTTGACCTATCATCGGCGGCGAAGTTCCGCAACCTTTTCGACCAGCAACTGAGGAAGTCCGGAGTGCCCAATGTGATAGTCAACCTCAAGAACCTTTCCTTTATCGATTCCACAGGATTAGGCGTACTCCTTGGCCGCCACAAGGCTGTAAAGTCGTGGGGCGGCAAGTTCATTTTGTCGGACGTACCTCCTAAGATAATGTCCATGCTGGAGATGGCCGGCCTCATGCGCGTGCTGGACACAGCCAGGACTGAGCAAGATGCAATCGGCTTAATTGAGTCGGGCGGGTACGCTAACCAGGGGGAGGCAAGCACCAATGAATAACCACATGCTAATCCGGTTTCCAAATGTATCATCCAATGTTTCCGTGGCCAGGATTGCTGCTGCAACTTTCGCGTCATTTAAGGAGTTTTCCATATCTGACATTGAGGAAATCAAAGTAGCCGTGTCAGAAGCTGTGTCAAACGCAGTGCTTCACGCATATCCCGACTGCTACGGCATGATTGAAGTGATCATGGAGGATCATGACGAAGGCATCCAAATCACGGTAAAAGACTCCGGTAAAGGGATTGAAGACATAGATAAGGCAAGGCAGCCCGGGTTTACCACAATGCCTGAGCACATGGGGCTGGGGTTCACCTTCATGGAATCTTTCATGGACGAACTGCATGTTGAATCCCAACCTGGAAGCGGTACCACGGTAAGGATGGTCAAGAAGGTATGACTGTAGATGTGGCTCTCTTTGAAAGGGCCAAGAAGGGAGATCCCGAAGCCAGGGAACGGGTTTTTGAGGCCAACACCGGGCTAGTCCGCGCGTGTATACGTAGATATGCAGGTTTGCTCGAGCAAGAAGATTTGTTTCAAATCGGCGCCATGGGGCTTCTCAAGGCCATAGACAGGTTTGATCCCGCCTATGGCACTGCATTTTCCACCTATGCAGTCCCGCTCATCCTTGGTGAGATCAGGAGGTACCTCAGGGATCAGGGAGCGCTCAAGGTGAGCAGGCGCCTTAGAGAACTCGCCATGGCTGCAAAGCGTATGTCTTCCCTGATGAAGGCCCAGACAGGCAGGGAACCCTCAATGGAGGAACTGGCGAGGGCACTTCAGGTAGAAGTGGATTTGCTGTGTCAAGCTTTAGAAGCGACCCAACAGGTGGTCTATCTTGAAGATCTTTTGGCTACGACCCATAAAGAGGTAAGTGCTCGCAGGGATACCGGTATTCCAGGAAGGGAAGAGTTTTTCCAATCAATTGACTTGCAGGATGCAGTGGCGGGGCTAGATGAGCCCATGAGGACTATCATTGAAAGCCGCTTTTTCCACGGCAAGACCCAGCAGGAAATCGCCAGGGAGCTCAAGCTTTCCCAAGCCCATGTGTCGAGGCTGGAAAAACGGGCTCTGCTCCTTTTGAGGGAGGCGCTTCAGCCTGAGCCCTAAGATTCTTTTTTGAGGCTACAGGCAATACTAGACGTAGAATCATCCCTAATGACCCTTATTGGAAAGGAGTTTCTGTATGCCTGTAGTCAAAGTCCTGGAAATCGTAGGTGAGTCCACCGAGAGCTGGGCCGACGCCGTAAGTAACTGTGTCAAGGAAGTTGCCGCAAGGATACCCTCTCTCTCGGGCGTGGAAGTGCTCAACTGGACTGCAAACGTCGAAAACGGGCAGATCGTCAAGTACAAAGCCAACGTAAAAGTCGCATATTTGGATGATGCCAGATGACCAAGGCAAATATCCGGGAACAGGAAGCGTACTCGGTGTTTCTTGAGGACTTTCGCCCGAAGCGGGCTACATTGCGCAACATCGTGGTGGCCTTCTTAGTAGGAGGCCTTATATGCACCATCGGGCAGGGTGTGCTTACGTTCATCTTGTCTAAGGGCATTCCGCTTAAGCAGGCATACGTGCTTACCTCTTCGGTGATGGTATTTGCCGGGGCTTTGCTCACAGGGCTCGGCGTATACGACAGGATAGGCAGTTTTGGCGGTATGGGGGCAGCGCTGCCTATCACAGGGTTTGCCAATTCAGTGGTATCCCCGGCTATGGAGTACAAGCGGGAAGGGTTTGTGCTGGGCGTCGGTGCCAAGATGTTCCAAGTGGCAGGGCCTGTAATAGTGTACGCCACTTTGACTGCAACTATCGTATCCATCATCAAACTCTACGTTTTCTGAATCAGTAGTCCGGGAGGCGTGGCTCTTGCAATTTCATCGGAGGGGAACGTCTACCTGTGTGTTTGAAGACATGCCGGTTGTGGTTTCAGCTGCCGCGGTGGTGGGGCCCCGTGAGGGAAAAGGGCCTCTAGGCGATACGTTCGATATGGTGTACAGCACCACACTCTTGGGAGAAACTTCGTGGGAAAAGGCTGAATCCAAGATGCTGCGGCAAGCGGTGGACCTGGCGTTGGCCAAAGCCGGCCTTGAGGAATCAGATGTTGATTTCCTGATCGCCGGAGACCTCCTCAACCAGATAATATCCTCTGCCTACATGGCCAGGGAATACGATATTCCTTTCTTGGGGATTTACGGTGCGTGTGCCACTATGTCGGAAGGGATGGGCTTGGGGTCTTTCCTTGTGGGGGGACGGTTTGCCCGCTACGTGCTTGTGGCATCTTCCAGCCATCATGACGCTGCCGAGCGGCAGTTTAGGTATCCAACAGAATTTGGCCATCAGCGGCCTCCAACAGGGCAGTGGACTGCAACTGCGGCCGGGGCGGTGGTGCTGGGAGCACAGGGGAAAGGTCCCCGGATTGAGTCTGTTACCATAGGGCGGGTCCAGGACTATGGGGTGACTGAACCTAACGACATGGGTTCAGCCATGGCTCCGGGGTTTGCCGATACCGTGTGGCGCCACCTCCAAGATATGGCCAGGCAACCGGAGGACTATGATCTTATACTCTCTGGAGACCTCGGCAGGATAGGTTCTGTAGTAGGCCGCCAGCTCTTGCGCAAGAAAGGGATAGTCATCGACGAAATCCATCAAGATGCAGGGGTGATATTGTATGATCCCAGCCCCGAAGTGGGGGCCGGCGGATCAGGATGCGGATGTGTGGCCAGCGTGTTTGCGGGAAAAGTGTGGAAAGAGCTTTATGAAGGGCAATACAAGAGGGTACTCCTTGTGGCCACGGGCGCCTTGCACAGCCCTACTGCTTGCCAGCAAGGGGAATCGATTCCGTGTGTGGCCCATGCCGTGTCTATAGTAAGTGGGGATCATTGAGTCAAGGATGGTACGTGAGGACCAGTAAGTGAGAGTCTGTGACTGGGCTTGGTAAGTGAGGGCCGAGCTAGAGTAAGTAGTAAATTAGAGAAACGGTAGGTGGTGACGCTGTGCCCTATGTGAGGGCTTTTGTTGTGGGAGGGCTGCTATGCGCCATTGCCCAAGCGGCAATGGACCTTACCAAGGCCAACCCGGCCATAATCATGGTTTCAGCGGTGAGCATGGGAGCCATCTTATCAGGGCTGGGCCTTTATGCTCCCCTTGTGGAATTTGCCGGTGCAGGTGCCACCATCCCCTTGCCTGGTTTCGGCCATACCCTGGTGACCGGCATGCTGGAAGATGCCGCCCAGTGGGGCATTTTCGGGATCCTCACCGGTGGTTTCAAAGCCGTATCTGCGGGACTCCTCTCGGCTGTGCTGTTTGGTTATCTAATGGCCGTGCTGTTTAACCCCAAAGGCTGATGTAAGGACTTCCGGGGATCTGCCTCGGCTCCGTCTTAGATCTTGCCTGGCGGCAGGCTGTAGGAAATCTCTACAGCCGGCTGGAAAATGAGCAGTTTTCTGGGATACCCATCTGGTTTTCCTACAAGTTCCGGGGAAGGCCGCAGGAATATCCGGCAGCCGTCTGGAAAATCCATCGCCTAGCAGGGAACCTGCCGGATTTTCCTACAGATTCTCAGGAAGCCGGCTGATTTTCGTACATCCCCACCTTAGGTGGGAAGCCCTGAGATGCTATAATGGACCTTGGTGATTATTGTATTAGGAGGTACTTGGATGCCTAGCTCGCTCGGTGTGCTCATCTTGCGGCTTCCCGGATTGCTTCTTGCCATAAGTGTCCACGAATATGCCCATGCCAGGATGGCCTATAGGCTGGGAGACGACACAGCTGCGCTTTCGGGACGGATGACCCTGGAACCATGGGCCCATTTCGATATTATCGGGGCCCTCATGTTGTTGCTGGTGGGATTTGGATGGGCCAGGCCTGTGCCTGTAAGCCCGTACAGGCTCCAAGATCCCAAGAAGGATATGGCCAAAATCGCGTTTGCAGGGCCTTTGGCCAACCTGATAACTGCATTTGTGTTGGAAGTTGCAACTATCCTGCTTTTCACCTTCTACAAGTTTTCCGGGGTATGGATCTATGTTCCCATGGTGTTGCAGATGGCGGCCCGGATCAACGCAGGCCTTGCCGTGTTCAACCTGATACCTGTACCGCCCCTGGACGGTTCACGTATCCTGGAGCAGTACATACCGTACAGGTACCAGCATATTTGGGATGAAGTACAGCGCCACGGTTTCATCATCCTTGTAGCCCTCTTGGTGCTGGGAGTGGTATCTTGGATTATGCAGCCGCTGGTGACGGGGTTCATGGGTTTTGCCCAAAAAGCCGGCTTGAGCCTGTCGCTCCTACTGCGTAGGTTTTAGGCAGGTGTCGACAGATGAGTGTGTTGCAACTGGCCCCATTATGCAGGAGATTGCGGGAGCAAATCGAAGAAGGCGCGGTGTCCCTTGATGAATCGGTAGACCTTGTTGTGGACGCGTCCTTTCTGATATTTGCCAAAACCCAGTGGCTTCTGCCCCAATCTATGCCGGTTGAAGAAGAGGAGCTAGTGGACGATTGGTGTGAAGAGGCTGAGGTATTTGAAGAGACTCCTCCTTTGCTGGAACCAGCTGAATTGGAACAGGTAACAGGTGTGATTGAAGCGCTCTTGCAAAAGTCCCGGTTTGAGTTCACCAGAGGGTATACGGCTCCCATAGACCAGTTGGGACAGATCGAAACCGCCGCTATCGACGCAACGGAACTGGTTGAAGCCATGGAAACCCTCCTGGCGGAAATGGGGCCCAGGGAGCGCACGGTGAAAATAATAAGGAGGAATTTCGCGGACCACATGAGGTGGTTTTGGAGACAAGTTACCCGGCTGGCATCGCGCTACAAGGTGCTCCGGTTTTCCCTTTTTAGGAGCAGTAGGGCTCAAGACTCGGTTCTAAGCTTCCTTGTGCTGCTTGAACTTGTAAAGCGGCGAAGGGTTTTTGCCATGCAACCGAGGCTTTTTGGAGATATCATGTTTTCAACCAGACGGGATATTTTGACGGGGATAGGTGATCTTGATTGAGACTAGATGCCCTGATAGAGGCCGTTTTATTTTGTTCCAGTGAACCGGTGCCCGTATCCAAACTGGCTGAGGCGCTTGAAGTTCCGCCCGACCAGGTTGAGGAAGCCGTGGCTGCCCTGGACAAGCTCTATGCTGATAGGGGCATCTTCATCCAGAGGGTTGCAGGCGGGCTGAGGATTGCCACTAGGCCGGAGTACGGCGAGGTGATATCTCAGGCGTTTACCAGAAAGATCCCTGTTGCTCTGTCAAAAGGCGCCTTAGAGACCCTGGCGGTAATAGCCTATTGCCAGCCTGTGACCAGGCGGGATATTCAGTCGATAAGAGGCGTAAACCCAGATGCAAGCATAGAGACCCTGTTGGAAAAAGGCCTCATAAAAGAAGTCGGGCGCAAAAACACCATAGGCAGGCCCAAACTGTATGGGACCACAGACGAATTCCTCAAGAAAACTTCACTTAATTCCCTGTCGGACTTGCCCCGCATAAAAGCGCTTGAGGAAAAGATCGGCGCCGGCGGCACCGATAATTAACCTATCAACCTGATGTACCTCATCAATTAAGATTTCTATAAATTGCCGCTACCCGGGACATGCTATCAAGAAAGCATTCTGGGAAAACGGACTGGAACGAGCCTGGGAAGGAACTTAACAGGGACTTGGAAACAAGCCAGAACGAACGGGGAAAGGAACGCGTGTATCCGGGTTGGTAGCCGCAAGTTATATTCCTCAGCTGGTGTTCGGCATGATTTGTGCCGCTGCCCTGGCCGTGGCCTTGCCGTCACGGTTTAGGGTTGATCTTGACCATGAAGGTGGCACGAGCCTTATAACCGTCTCAGTCAAACCCTTGTTTTTTCCATACCTCATTATTTTCAAACAAAGACGGGAAACCAAGATGACCGCCGGCGAAGCTCTCGTCCATTGGGTGTTGTCGCTAATAGAAAACCGATCCGGGGCAAAACATAAGAAAAAGGCGATGGGCGGAAAGGGTCCCTCCCAGGAACTTCCGTCCTGGAAGGTTCCCTCCCGGAAAATCCATTCAGGGATGTCTTCCTCAGGCGGACCTCCGGCGGCGGGACAGAGTTCAGGCTCACCCAAGTCTCAGGTGTCGTCAGGCTCCAAAGGCGGATACCGGGATCTTTTGGATGAGGCCAGGAGGATAATGGTGGTAGAGGAGCTTGTAGTCAGAGCCAAGATCGGGTTTGACGACGCGTGTGCTACTGCAGTTTTGTGCGGTGCCCTCCAAGCCATAAGAGGGATGCTGCCAAACTCACGCATGGGGCCAGGTCGTTGGGATGTGCGGGTCATGCCCGTGTACCAAAAAAGCCATTTTGCATTGAAAGCCAAATTGGTGGTTAGAGTAAGCCTGTTGAACGGCATAAGACTTGTGATTTTTGCAAAACATTTGCTCAAAAAGCGGTGACCATACGGGATTACTGTAGTCGCCGGCACACAACTCATATGTCAGTAAGCAGGGTGAAGGAGGTTAACATATCGTGGGTCATCCAATTGAGAATCTGATGAAGACTACCATGGAAAGCCTAAAGGCCATGGTGGATGTTAACACTGTGGTCGGTGATGCAGTCGAGACCAAAGATGGGACGGTTATCGTGCCTGTATCCAGGGTCTCCTTCGGCTTTGTGGCAGGCGGCGGGGACGACACATCCATAGAACAAGGGCAAGCATATGGAGGTTCCCAGGGGCACAGTTCTGGTGCAGCTGAGCAGAGCCACTTACCATTTGCCGGCGGCAGCGGTGCCGGGGTTTCAGTCAAGCCCGTAGGGTTCTTGGTTGTGGGAGACGGAAAGGTGCGTTTTTTGCCTGTTGACTCCCGGGCAATCTACGACCGGTTGGTCGAAGCTGCGCCGGATCTGCTGGATAAGATTGCAGACATCATGGAGCGGAAGCACATTCAGGAAGAGGAAGCGGAAATTTTCGAGCCCCGCCACTGAGTAGTGGGGCTAGTTGCCGGTAAGCTCCATGCCGTCTTAGGTAAGCCTAGATGGGCTGCCTGTTGATGACAGTGGCTTCAGTCACCATGGGGATATAGGGCAATTAGAGTACAGGAGACTGGAAGCATGAGGCCGATTTGGAACGGAACTATAGCCTTTGGGTTGGTAGTGATACCCGTGAGGCTTTATGCAGCTACCCAGAGGCAAAACATATCTTTCCGTTTGCTCCACTCAGCGTGCAACTCTCCTGTGAAGTACCAGAAGTGGTGTCCGGCCTGCAATGCGCCGCTTGACGCTGATGACATTGTGCGAGGTTACGAGTATGAGAAAGGCCGGTATGTGGTGTTGACCGAAGAAGAATTGGACGCCATACCTGGGCCTGATGCCCACAAGGTTGAAATCCTGGACTTTGTGAACCTTGCTGACGTGGATCCTGTGTTCTTTGAGAAAAGCTATTTCCTTGAGCCCAGGGAAGGTGCCGAAAAGGCCTACAGGCTCCTGGTGGAAGCCATGGGGCTCCAGGGCAAGGTGGCAATTGCAAGGGTAGCTCTGAGGGCCAGGGAAACCTTGGCTGTGGTGAGGACCTACCAGGATAAGTTCATCATGATGGAAACCATGTATTGGGCCGATGAAGTGAGGTCGGGCCAGGAACTCAAGGTCCCAGGAGAGACCAGTCTGGATGAACGGGAAATGAAGCTAGCCATCACCCTCATTGAAACCCTGTCAACCGGATTTGAGCCTGGCAAGTACAAGAGCCGCCAAAAGCAGGCACTCCAGGAGCTAATCCAGCAAAAAATCCAAGGTAAACAAATAGTTAAAGAGCCTGAAAAGGCGCCTGAGGTTATCGACCTTATGGAAGCCCTCCGCAGGAGCGTCGAAAGAGCCAAGGCTGAAAGCAGAGATGCAGCTGTCGGAGCAGCAGGGGTAGGCGGGGGAGCAGGAATGCCTCCGGGTGGTAGTATAGATGGGAGCACAGCGGGCAGCGGATTAGGTGGAAGCCCGGTAGGCGATGGTGCAGAGGCAAGCACGGCAGGCGGCGGTGCAGAGAGAACAGGTGAAGTAGGCTCGGGGCCTGAGGGCAGGTGACGGAGGCGGGTGCTCCTGGGGATGCCGGATATCGCCCCCATGCTAGCTCACAAATGGCCCGAGCCGTTTGACGGGCAAGACTGGTTGTTTGAGCTTAAGTGGGATGGCTACAGGTGCCTGATGTATATAGGGAGCTCGCAGCTGCTGCTGCGGTCCCGCAACGGAAACCCCCTCAATCACAGGTTTCCCCAACTTGAATCGGTGACAAAAGCGGTAAAGCGAGACTTCCGCAACCTCATCGTCGACGGCGAGATTGTGGTGTTCAAAGGAGGTAAGCCCGATTTTGCCTCCCTCAAGACCAACCCCGGACGCGCAGTGTATATAGCCTTTGACCTCTTGTACCTCAATGACCAAGCCTTGTTAGAGGTCCCCCTGGTAGACCGGCGGTACGAGCTTTTTAGGGCATTTGCGTGGAACCACCTCATCTATTTCTCAGAAGCCCTGGAGGCACAAGGCCGCACCCTCTTTGAGTTGGTTAGAAGCAGGGACCTGGAAGGCATGGTGGCAAAACGCAAATACAGCTTATACTTTCCCGGAAAGCGGACACATGACTGGCTCAAAATCAAAAACTTCAAAGAAATAGCTCTGTGGGTGGTAGGTTACTTCCCTTCCCCTGGGCGCAAGATCGGGTCTTTGCTGGTGGCAAGAGAGGTGTCCGAGTCAGCAGGCGCCGTTCCGGGGGGGCCGCCTGCACATGCCCAACAGGACACGGGAACCGTACATGACTCAGTGCATGAGGTGGTGTTCCGCCAATCCGTAAAACCCAAGCCTAGGAGGCTCGTGCTAATGGGCCGGGTGTCAACGGGGCTTGACCAGGAGACGGAAGACGCCCTTGAGGCTGCGTTCAGCCCGCCTGCACCCCATCCTCTAGCCCAAGTGGAGGGAAAACTATCCAAGCAAGAGCAGCGAGACGTCAGGTGGGTCAAACCCTTTTTCGGCGTAAGAGTGCAGTATACCGAAATCACTCCTGAAGGCAGGTTGAGGCATCCTGTGCTCAAGGAGGTGGTTTGGTAAGTGAGGGGTTTGCGGCTCGATGAAGTCATGGAATTTGTGCCCGATTGCAAGTAGAATTAAGACTAGTGAAGCAAGTCACATACCACTCCAAATAAAGCAAGACATAGTCACTTTCACGACCAATCTTGTTCGCAGTTAGGGTGGCTTCAGGTTGTTCATAGGGCGGAGGTGTATGCTCCCGCTACCGCTGTGACATCTATCGGGTCTAAGCTTCGGATTGGTAGGCAAACAGGGGTGATTCCTGTGCAGATTAAGATAGCCGTTATGGGCTACAAGGCCATGGCTGAGCTGTTCAAGAATATGACCCTGCCTCCGGATCTCGAAGGTAAAGTATCCATTCAAGTGTATGATGCTCTTTTCGAAAAGACTTTGGAAATAGCCACAAAGCTTGAACAAGAAGATGCAGTGGATGTTTTTTTGAGCGGAAGCGGCAATGCCAGTTTCATTAAGCCCCATATCCAGACTCCAGTTGTGTGTATCAACGTAAGTGTTTTCGACCTTATGTCTGCCATAAAGAAGGCATCAGCTTATGGAGGGCCGGTGGCGGTAGTAAGTTTCAGGGAACCAATAGAAGGGCTTTCAGAGGTTCTTGATGTGTTAAAGCCAGAGGTTGTGCAAGTGATATACGAAAACTATGACGATTTGCTGGGAAAGATCGCAGCCGTAAGGAAGCAGCATTCTTGTCAGGCTGTAGTAGGTGCCAGCCTGGCATGTGAGATAGCCGGGTACCATGGGCTTAAGAGTGTGCTGGTGTACTCCAACGAAAGCCTCCGGGTTGCGCTAAGACATGCTTATCAAGTTGGGCAATCCAGAAGAAAAGAAAGGGAGAGGACCCAGAGGCTCTGGACTATCATCAACTTTGCCTACGGCGGGATTATGGTTACAGATTCAGAAGGTAAGATCACGCTGTTTAACCCGGCTGCGGAGCGCATCATGGGGATTCCCGCAAAGAAGGTTCTGGGGAAAAAAGCCGTAGACGTGATCGAAAACTCCAGGATTGATGTGGTGCTTGAGACGGGGCAAGCCGAGCTAAACCAAGTGCAAGACGTAGGTGACGTCAAAATTGTGACCAACAGGGTACCCATTACCGATGGGCAGGATGTGGTGGGGGTTGTAGCCACCTTCTTGGACGTTGGATATATCCAGAAGGCTACCGACGAGATCCGCCGGTCCCAGTACAAGAAAGGGTTTAAAGCCAAAGCAACCTTTAGGGATATAATCTACAAGGATCATAAGATGGGTAGTGTGATACAGCGGGCAATCCGCTATGCCCATTCAGATCTGTCTGTGCTCATAACCGGTGAAAGCGGTGTGGGAAAGGAACTGTTTGCTCAGAGCATCCACAACGAAAGCCCCAGAAGGACAGGCCCCTTTGTGGCGGTAAACTGCGCTGCTTTGTCTGAGAGCCTTCTTGAAAGCGAACTTTTCGGGTACGAAGAAGGTGCCTTTACCGGGGCAAAGAGAGGAGGCAAGGAGGGGCTCTTTGAACTTGCCCACCGCGGCACAATATTCCTGGACGAAATAGGGGAAATCTCCCCGGCCCTGCAAGCGAGGCTTCTCCGGGTACTTCAGGAAAAGGAAATCCTCCGGGTAGGTGGCACTCGGGTCATCCCTGTTGACGTAAGGATAATCTCATCTACTAACAAGAACCTATGGCAAATGGTTCAGGAAGGGCGTTTCAGGGACGACCTTTACTACAGGCTTAACGTGCTCACCCTGAGTATCCCTGCATTGAGGGAGCGGCCGGAAGATATCCCTGTACTGGTGAGTTCGTTTCTTGCCAAGCGTCCTGGAGCTAACCCCCGTCTTCTGGAAGAGCCACGGCTTAACGCCATCTGCAGGGTGCTGTGCAAATATGATTGGCCAGGCAACGTGAGGGAACTTGAAAACATCATCGATCGGCTCATAATTGTGCTTCACGGACAAGCTCCTTCCCCGGTAGAACTGGAAACTGTGGTGGAAGAGCTCCTCGAGACTTCCAGGGCGGAGCGGGGGTGTAAGAGCTCGAACTTACTCCACGAGGAAGTTGCTGCTGAGGACGACACCAGTAACCAACCGCCCACCGAACATCTCACAATGGAAATCAAGAGGTTTAAAGTTGAAAAACTGTTGGAAGCATTGAGGAAGACAGGCGGCAACAAGTCTGAAGCCGCCCGCCTTCTGGGAATCAGCCGCACAACCCTTTGGAGGCAGCTGAGAGACCTTGGGATTGAATAGTCTCCTAGCCCTAATTCTCCTCCACGGCTGATGGGGCAAATCTTTCAAGGTTGACCAATCTGTTGAATTCGTTGAAAGTAAACATCATGTTACGTACGCGGGCTGTGGTTCCGTCAGCCTTCAAGGCCTTAAACACCTCAAGCAGGTTCTTCAGGGTTACATACGGCGCGGTGCACGGCCAGAACACCACTTTGTAGCCCATCGCCCCCAGGGTCTTGGCATCTACCTCGGGAGTTTTTCCTCCTTCGATCATGTTAGCCACAAGTTTTGCTCCCTTGAACTCTTGAGCCACCTTTTCCAGTTCATCTACCGATTGTGGCGCTTCGATGAAGAGCATGTCTACTCCCGCTTCCAGGTAAAGATGCCCTCGCCTGATAGCCTCATCCAGGCCAAGAGGACCGCGGGCGTCGCACCTGGCGATTATCACAAAGTCTGGATCCCGTCGCGCTGACACTGCTGCCTTGAGCTTTTGGACATGCTCTTCAGCTGGAATCACCGCCTTGCCTGCCATGTGGCCGCACCGTTTGGGGAATTCCTGGTCTTCAAGCAGAATAGCGGCGGCGCCTGCGTGCTCGAATTCTTGTACAGTACGCTCCACATTTATGATGTTGCCGTAACCTGTGTCACCGTCGGCGATTACAGGGATGTTTACTGCATCGCATATCATTTTGAGTTGTTCAGCCATTTCAGTCATGGTAAGCAGGCCTACGTCAGGCCTGGCAAGCCTAGAAGCAGACACCCCGTAACCGCCCATGACCACCGCTTCCATACCGGCCATTTCTGCTGCCAGGGCAGAAAGGCCGTCATAGACGCCTGGGGCGATAATGCAAGTTGGCTTTTCCAGTAAAGCCCTGAACTTCTTGCGGACTTCCATCT
>LFST01000044.1 GCA_001513185.1 Candidatus Fermentithermobacillaceae bacterium DTU015 | reverse complement strand
CATCAACGTCACCTGGTGGGCTGGAGGATAGCTGGCGATGTTTTGCGCTAGGATTCTCATCCTTGAAGCTTCCGCATCAGTTTCACCAACGCAATCAGTTCCCATTTTAGATACTCTTTCGCTTCCACATATGAATACCGTTTATACTGCTCATGTCCATCCGACAGTCTGATAGCGGGGATACCGTCAACCTCAACGGCAAGACAAGAATCCTGCCTGTCTGGCCTTTCCGGGCCTTCCGAAGAAACTAGAAAGGAAACCCATGTGTGGACAGATACGGCATGGCGTGGTATACAGCTTACAGCGGGTCCCGACAAGGGGGATACTCCCATGCTACTTCAGGTCAAGGGTGTTTCGTTCAGTTACGGCAGCGTAAGGGCGTTGCAGCACGTGTCTTTTTCCGCGCAAGCCGGTCAGATCGTTGGCCTGATAGGGGAAAACGGCGCCGGCAAGTCAACCATGATAAAGAATATCACCAGGCATTTGACTCCCCAGCAAGGAGTTATAGCCATCGAAGGCATCCCTGTGAATGAAATAAGGAACGAGGATTTCCCTGTATCCTACATCCCGGAAACCCCTGTGTTCTACGAGGAATTGACCGTCTTAGAGCACCTGCATTTCATCAAGGCGCTATATCCCGGGACCACCCGGAGCATATCGGAGATCATCGGCATTTTCCAACTGGAAGAACACCTTAACAAGGCGCCTTCTGCCCTTTCCAGAGGTACAAGACAGAGACTCATGATAGCCATGGCCCTCTTGAGAACTTACAGAATCCTCATTGCTGACGAGCCTTTCACCGGGCTTGACCCGAAACAAATCAGCGTGCTGAAAGAGACGATATTGCATCACAAGAACGACGATAAACTGGTGCTGCTCTCCACACATTTGTTGGATATGGTGGAGAAACTGTGCGACAAGTACATTGTACTGCACAAAGGAAAGGTGATGGCCACAGGCACACAGGAAGAACTGGCTTCATACGCCGGGTTGCCCCTGGATAGCTCAATGGAGAGCATCTATCTCAAACTGGTTGAAAAGTCATGATCAAGATCTACGGTTACATATTCAAGAACAAGTTTAGGCTGGCCAAGGGCATAATCAGGCACAACCTGATGGGTTTATTCGGGTTGCTTGTCGTGGGAGCTATTGGTTTGTCTCAGGCCCTTCGCATTGCTGCCTATCTGGAACCGGGCAGGCCTCTGGACAACAGGTATGTGTGCTACTTAATGACCGCGCTTGCAGCTGTAAGCTTCTACAGGGCATTTCTCATGAAATCGCCTGTGATAGTCATCAATGCTGCCACCTTGCACCACACCTTCTACACCAGGTACTTCAAGATAGTCATGATGTGGCAGTACTTGCGGCTTGCTTTCAGAAGCTTGGTTATAGCAGGGCTTGCCGCTTACCTAATCGCAGGCAGGACCCTTAACATCGTTTTCGCGACAACCGGTATCCTGCTGTTTGCATACTTTTTGCTCAGCGAGCTTATTGCGTGGATAGCCTACCACACCTCAGGTTCCAAGGCCCGGTTGCTCGGGCTGATGTGCCTTAACGCCGTGTGTATCCTGGCGGGGGGATACAGCATAGTAGGAGTCGGCAGCACACCTTTGTCCGGAGATCCAGCCGGAGGCCTCTTCTCAGGGCTCCTTGGAAAACTTGCCAGGCCCTGTCTGGCTGTTGCGTTTCTCGCAGTTGAACTGATAGCAGTGCTAGGCTACCTAAAGCAGAAGTTTCAGCCGGATTACTCCAAGTACGAAGCCTACTTGCGTTTCCTCGATGAAACCATGGCCGCACAGAGCCAGAACAACTGGGCGAAGATGGTGCAGATAGCCAAGGAGCACAGCCTGAAGCAAGAATACAGGATCATGCTGCACCGGTTTCAACTTAAGCGCCACAATGTGCTCGTTTACAAAAACATCATAGAGACAGCCAGAATGGGAAGAGCGGTCTTCGTTATCCTCTTGGCCCTGCTTGCCTTTGCATACGTCATTACAAAGACAACGTGGCTATCCTGGGGATCAGCTGAGTTTCCTGAGTTCGCCAAGGCCATCGCGGTTTTCTGTATAGCCACGGCATTCGCCAACCTGAAAGAAATCTGGCTGAGGCAGGCCAACACAGTGCTGGCCAAGTCTTTGCTGGGACTTCACATCCCCTTTGAGAGGAATAGGATACTCCTTGGATACTTGCNNGTTTCCTCTCACAGCCTATGGGGCACTGTCCCTTGTCATCGGGTTGTTGTTTGGCTTAGGAATGACCGGCATGCTAATCCTGTTTGCCTCTGCCTCTATCGCCTATGCAGTAGAACTACTCCTCCCGTTAATGAAGGGAAGCAAGGTGAACAAAGCCGTTCGGCTGCTGCTGAACGCCTTGCTGTTTTCAGGTACGTACCTGGCCTTTACATAGGCGTTTTTCCCTTCCGAAGGTAATGGCAGCAGACGAAATCTGCTATGGGCAATGCTATGGGAAGCCGTGCTAGGTGCTATTGGGTGGGTAGCTTTTCTGCGAAGACAGCTATACGAGCTTCGTTGTCAGTGACTTCAAGGATTCAAACGTGGATCCTTATGGGGTAACCCTTCACGCGGTAGAAAAACAAATCTGCAGTAGGTACTGGCCCCGCCTGCGGGTGACGAGAGAATCATTAGCAACTCATGTTATATTAGAAGTGATTCTGGCTTGAAGACCCAGCTGCTATGGAAAGTGGGGATTGTGTATGAACGAAAAAGAATTTGCATCTTTCTTGGATTTTTGGATCGAGGATAAGCGAGAGGAAATAGTTGACTGCCTTTTGGAACTTATCAGGATTCCAAGCGTGGGCTCTGAGCCTGCCGAAGGCATGCCTTTCGGCAAAGAGGTTGGGAAAGCCCTCCAATTCTTCGTAGATGCGGCTGAGAGGTTTGGCCTTAAGACCAAGAACGTAGACGGGTATGCGGCTCACGCCGAAATCGGAGCAGGCCAAGAACTGGTCATGGCCCTTACTCACGTGGACATTGTTCCTGCAGGTAGCGGCTGGACCAGGGATCCCTGGGGCGAAGTTGCAGACGGATATGTATATGGCAGGGGAGCCCTGGACAACAAAGGCCCCAGTGTGGCTTGTCTTTACGCGATCCGGGCGCTGAAAGAGAGCGGAGTGCCCCTTAAGAGAAGGGTCAGGCACGTGGTAGGAGGCAACGAAGAGTCGGGCTTCAAGTGCGTAGAACACTATTTCAAAGTCGAAGAGAAGCCTACATATGGGTTTTCGCCTGATGCCGAGTTTCCCTTGGTATTTGCTGAGAAGGGGAGCATCAAGGTCTCAGTTGAACTGGAGCTTGACCAGGGCCTAGACGGCCCAGCGGTTTCAGACACTTATAACGCTTCGGAGGCTTCTGAGGTGTCGGAGGCTACTTCCTGTCCTTGCGACTCTGAAGGAGTGCAGACTCCCATCGCCTTCCTGGACGGCTTTACAGGCGGAGAGAGGGTTAATGTAGTGGCAGACAAGGCCTCGGCTACCTTGAGGGTCGCCAAAGGCTGCGAAGACAAGGTTATTTCCCTATTGGAATCGGCTGTCCCAAGCGCCAGGGACTTTGCCGGCGGCCCTGAACCCCTGGAGTTCCGGTTTGAGAAGGGAAACGGTTTTGTAAACGTAGCCGCCAAAGGGAAGGCTGCCCATGCATCTGAGCCCGACAAGGGCACCAATGCAATCGCAGGGCTCCTATATCTGCTCAGTTCTCTCGGAACCCTCTTGGCTTCTTCCGAGGCGATTGGGTTTGCGGCCGAAGCAAGCCGGATCAACGGAGAAGGGCTTGACGTAAAGTGTGAGGACGATATTTCCGGGCCTCTTACTTGCAACTTAGGATTGGCAAGCCTGGAACTTGTGGGCGGCAGACCTGTCCTGAAGTGCAAGTACGACATAAGGTTCCCGGTCCGTGCAAGGCTGGACGAACTCAAAGAGAGGATCCTTGGGTGTCCCCGACCGAAGGGCGTCCGGATAGGCATCGCGTCGGCGAGCAAACCCCACTACAGCGACCCGGAGTCCTTCCTGGTTAAGACCCTTCTCAGGATCTACCGGGAGGAGACAGGAGACAACTCGCCACCTATGGCTATAGGCGGAGGGACCTACGCTAGGGTGATCCCGGGTGGTGTGGCTTATGGCCCCGTGCGTCCGGGAGAAGACGGCGGGGTACACCAGGCAGATGAAAGGATATCCATTGACGACCTCATGCTCCTTGTGAGGATCTACGCCCGGGCTCTATACGCTCTTGCTGTCTAGGTGAAGCCTGCGCGAGATAGCCCTGATATCCGTGTTGGCTGGTGATGCCGAAGAGCCATTGCTCCTAATACGGCAGCTGATGATACGGCGCATTTAGGGACAAGCCTTAGTTTTGCCTAAGGAGTTCAAAACAGACCCGAGGAGATATCAGAGGAGATACCAGAGGAGGCACAATATGATTTTCATATCATGGAACATCGATTCGCTGAATGCTGCACTAACAGGTAAGTCGCAACGTGCTTTGCTGACCCGGGATGTACTCCACACCATCATCGATCATGATCCCGACGCTGTTGCCTTACAGGAAACCAAGTTGCCCAGCAGCGGTCCCACTGAGAGGCACCTAGAGATTCTAAAGTCAATGTTCCCGGGCTATGAAATCGTCTGGAACTGTTCGGTGCCACCGGCAAGGCAGGGGTACGCGGGTACCATGTTCTTGTACAAGGACAAGCTGAAGCCAATTGTCACGTGTCCCACCATTGGGGCCCCGGGCACTATGGATCTCGAAGGCCGCATTATCACCTTGGAATTCGATGATTTCTTCCTGACCCAGGTGTATACGCCCAATGCCGGAGAAGATTTAGGCCGTCTCCAAGAACGCCAGATCTGGGACATAAAGTATGCCGATTACCTGGAGTCCCTGGACAAAAAGAAGCCGGTTATCGCAACAGGTGACTTCAATGTTGCCCACAGGGAAATAGACCTGGCTCATCCTGCCAGAAACCGTCGTACAGCAGGCTTCACCGATGAGGAACGTGAGGGTTTCACCAATCTCTTGGCAAGAGGGTTTACAGACACCTTTCGGTACCTCCACGGTGATGTGACGGGGGTTTATTCTTGGTGGCCTCAGCGTGCCCGGACAAGCAAGATCAACAACTCTGGCTGGAGAATTGACTACTGGTTAGTGAGCAACCGCATTGCTGACAAGGTAGTCAGGTCCGAGATGCTGGATTCAGGCCCAAGGCAAGATCACACTCCGGTATTGCTCGAGATCGACCTATAGCTCTTGACCCCAGATTAGCCTAATAGACAGTGTATGCCGTCGGAGCCTTTCACGGGATGGGCCGGGGGGCCTTTGGCTTCTTTCGCCCGCAAGGTGAGCAAGGTGGTTGAAACTCTTGACGGTTTGTGTGAATCCGGTCAGCAAGATCCTGAGAAAACCCCGATAGGTTCCTAACCTTATTTCAAGAAGGATTTACTCCCTCTACGCCAAAATATGTATTTTGGTCAAACAATCAGATGAGTCTGATAATTTTCCGGAGGTGAGCTAGGTGGCAAACGCGATCTTTAAGATTGACAAGCCCCAAAACGAGCCCGTGTTGTCCTACGCACCGGGCACCAAAGAGCGGGTGGAACTCAAAAAGCGCCTGGCTGAGTTAAGGGAACAGCAGATTGAAATTCCGCTGCTCATAGGCGGCAAGGAAGTGAGGACCGGGAAAACAGGGAAATGCATAATCCCCCACAACAAAAACCACGTCATCGGCATATACCATATGGCCGGTGAGGAAGAAGTGAAAGCAGCCATCGATGCCGCCTTGGCTGCGCGCCATGAATGGGAGTCGATGCCTTGGGAACATCGGGCTGCCATCTTCCTAAAGGCTGCTGAAATGATCAGCGGTCCATACAGGAGCACCATGAATGCTGCCACGATGCTTTGTCAGAGCAAGACCGCCCACCAGGCTGAGATCGACGCGGCGTGTGAGCTAGCCGACATGCTCAGGTTTAACGTGTACTTTATGAACGAAATCTACAAAGAGCAGCCCGAGTCTACCAAAGATGCGTGGAACCGCATGGAATACAGGCCCCTTGAGGGATATGTGTTTGCGGTAACGCCTTTTAACTTTACATCCATCGCGGGTAACCTTCCTACGGCGCCGGCGATTGCAGGCAACGTAGTGGTATGGAAGCCTGCTTCTTCGGCAGTATACTCCGCATACCATGTGATGAAGATCCTGCAGAAGGCCGGGCTGCCAGACGGTGTTATCAACTTTGTGCCGGGCCCTGGGAACGTTGTAGGAGAAGTAGCGTTCGCCCATCCCTGGTTTGCCGCGCTGCACTTTACAGGTTCCAGCGAAACCTTCCAGAATATGTGGCTCACGGTGGCCAAGAACTTGCCCAATTACAGGACCTACCCCAGGCTTGTGGGTGAAACCGGCGGTAAAGACTTTGTGTTCGCCCATCCGTCGGCCGACATAGATGCGTTGGTGACTGCGCTGGTAAGAGGTGCGTTTGAATACCAGGGACAGAAGTGCTCAGCTGCGTCCCGGGCATATATCCCACAGAGCATCTGGCCTGAGGTAAAGCAGAAGTTGCTTGACGACATAAGCACCATCAAGATGGGGGATGTAGAGGATTTTACTAATTTCATGGGCGCTGTGATCGACGCCAAAGCGTTTGAATCAATAAAAGGCTATATCGATTTTGCCAAGCAGTCTTCCGAGGCGGAGATAATCTGCGGTGGGAATTGCGATGACAGCGTTGGCTTTTTCGTCGAACCCACAGTGATCGTCACTACCAACCCGCGATTTAAGACAATGGAGGAAGAGATTTTCGGGCCTGTGCTGACAGTCTACGTTTACAAGGATGAAGAACTTGACGAGACGCTCGATCTCTGCGATACCACATCGGTTTATGGGCTTACAGGCGCCATATTTGCTCAGGACCGGAAGGCTATTGCCAAAATGGAAAAGCGGCTGGCTCATGCAGCAGGTAATTTCTACATCAACGACAAGCCTACAGGTGCGGTGATAGCCCAGCAACCTTTCGGCGGTGCCAGAGCATCAGGTACTAACGACAAAGCAGGCTCCAAGATAAACATGATGCGTTGGGTAAGTCCCAGGGCTATAAAGGAACTTCTTAACCCGCCGGTTGATTACAGATATGCCTTCATGCAGGAACCGTGAACAAAAGGCGTAGTGTACCATTGGTCGCTATACGTTCGCCGAAAGCCGGAAGCCGGTGCACGTGGTACACCATTCTGATGGGGATATCCTGATAAAAGACTAGGATTGGTGCATACACTGCACCAGTCTGACCTCAAGAGGGCGAGAAATCTGAAAAAATGGTGCATCTTGTATACCGTTTTGCGGGAAAACGTCCCGGGGACCCGACCGATTGGTGCATCTCGTGCACCGTTTTGCGGGAAAACGTCTCGGGGACCCGGCTGATTGGTGCACCTCGTGCACCATTTTACTGGGAAACATCCTGGAAACCCGGCGGATCGGTGCATCTGGTGCACCATTATGGGGGAGATCAGCCCAAAGAGTGGCGGAAATGGTGCATTCTGTACACCATTTCCTGCAGAATCCTACATGAACCTGAGAATAATGGTGCACGTAGTGCACCATTTCCACTTTCCCGGTGCGGAAAAGACTCAGAAACGGTGCACCTTGTGCGCCATTCCGGCTGTGAGGATGCTGAAAAGCGAAAAACTTGGTGCACGTAGTACACCATTTCCGCGCTTCTGGCGCCGAAAAGCTTCAAGATCGGTGCACGCGGTACACCATTCTTGACGAAAATCCGGTTCACACCTGAAAGAATGGTGCCCCCGATGCACCACCATGAAGCAAACCTTCTAACTTGTTGGCCTTTGCCCGAAGAACTTGGTACCGAACCGCGGATGAAGATAGATGACATTAGCCGACGTCCAAGCCTTATGGTACTATGAAAGCAGCTTCAATAGCGATTACACTTACGGATGAAACACTGCACACACCTTCAGGATGAGCATCCATCCGCTTTCTATTTGACGGCTCACGGCTTGTTGCTCTGGTGACAACGGCAAAGGGAACTACAGGCAAGTCAGCAGGATAGGGGGGCGAGAATGATAGGAAAACTGTGATTACCACCGAAAGACCCGATTCTCGAAGAATCCGATTCTCATGGCTTTGATGAAATGCAGAGGGAATATGGGGCAAGGAAGCACCGGAAGACATGCCTAATCAGGCATAGTTTTCCATAACAGGATGTGTAAACATTGTACAGATGCAGTTGCCACTGTTCAATCCTTATGGTACTATGAAGATGAGTTACCAGTGAAGATTTTCACAAATGGATGAGGCAACAAAGCCGGAGGATTGTTATCAACGGAGTTGGCTAGGCGCTCACTGCAAACAATAGTAGTGAGCGAGTAGATGGCAAACAAGCAATAAAGCAAAATAGCCAAGCTAGCAAGGGAGGAGTAACATGACTAGAAGAAAGTGGGCAGTATTGCTGCTGGTAGGGATTTTCCTGTTGACAGCAGCCGGCTGCGGTCCCAAAGAGCCAGAGACGCCCGCAGCAGAAGCCGACATGACCGCTGACGTAATCGTGGTAGGCGGCGGCGGTGCAGGTCTCGCTGCAGCTGTCTCGGCAGCTGAAAACGGAGCCAGCGTGATCCTGATCGAAAAAGCTGCCAACCTAGGCGGCAACACCCTGGTTGCCGGCGGTGCGTACAACGCGGTAGACCCCGAGAGACAGAAGAATGTGCCGATGAACGATGCTCTCCTCGCTGAACTCAAGGAACTGGTACAGCGCGATGAGAGCGAATTTGGCGAGTTTGCGGAAACTTTCCGCGTACTCAAAGAGCAGATTAACGAGTATCTCCAAGGAGACACCAGCTATCTATTTGACTCTGTAGAACTCCACATGATCCACACCTACCTTGGTGGCACCAGGACTGACTTGCAAGGCAACACGATTTCGCCCGACTTCGAACTCACCAAGATCCTGTGCAGCAACGCTCTGGGTGCCCTCGAATGGCTGGAAGGCTATGGTCTAGAGGTAAGCGACAGCATCAGCACCGTACTAGGCGCGCTGTGGCCTCGGACTCATGGCGTAGGTGGAGGCAGAGGCCTCATTGATACCCTTACAGCTGCGGCTGAACAGAACAATGTTGAGATATTGCTTGAAACCGCAGGTAAAGAACTCATTACCGAAAACGGTAGGGTTGTAGGAGTCAAGGCAGTTAAGGCCGACGGCACTGAGCTCATCCTCAGGGCTAACAACGGTGTCGTACTTGCAACCGGTGGTTACGGCGAGAACCCCGAGATGCGCGCCCAGTACAACACCTACTGGCCTGAGATGCCCCTTACCATGCCGTCCACCAACGTTCCCACAGTTACTGGTGACGGGATTATCATGGCCCAGCAAGTCGGCGCAGACCTGGTCGGCATGGGCTTCATCCAGCTGATGCCCAGCTCTGACCCTGAGACCGGCGTGCTGTTTAACGGCTTGTGGGGCAGCGCTGAGACCCAGGTGTTCATCAACAAGCAAGGCAAGCGCTTTGTCAACGAGTACGCTGAAAGAGACGTACTGGCCAAAGCCGCGCTTGAGCAGGAAGATGGACTGTTCTTCATCATCTGCGACGCTCAGATCGCCGGTGGCCGCAACCTCGATCACCTGATTGAGGCTGAAGATGTCATCATGGCTGATACCCTCGAGGAATTGGCCGAGAAGATCGGTGTGCCTGTTGACACCTTCGTCGCAGAAATCGAGAAGTACAACTCTTACGTCGACGCTCAGCATGATCCTGACTTTGGCAAGCCGAACTTCGGCAACTACAAGATCACAACACCGCCGTTCTACGCAACACCAAGGTCTCCTGCAGTCCACCACACCATGGGTGGTGTTAAGATCGACACCTTGGCCAGGGTAATCAGCACCGAAGGCCAGCCCATTCCTGGACTCTATGCTGCAGGAGAAGTCTGCGGCGGTATCCACGCTGGTAACCGTCTCGGCGGAAACGCCTTTGCCGACATCTTGGTGTTCGGCCGGATCGCAGGCGAGAGCGCAGCACAGAAGAAGTAAGTGCCGAATGTGCTGAGATAACCTAGGAGATAACTAGCGTTTTAGCAGGGCTGCTTGGAGCTGCACAAGGCTCCGGGCAGCCCGATGGCTTTGTAAAGGCAAAGTGTTCTCGTCCGGTGGCCACCCGACTGCAAGGTTCAGCCTTCCTTCTTACTTTATAGTTCTTATCGCAATCCATTTTTGCCCCATCCGGCTTTGGCATACCCTTCCCCATACGTTTGCAGAGCGGGGCTGTTTCGTATTGGTATGATGCATCCGGTTTTGCAATACGTTTCCCCATACACATCTTATGTATCCTCATACACCTGTCCCATACATCTTTGTCCCACACACCTTTGTCGCATACAACATCCAGGACCCGCTGGAGCTTCCGGATTTGTGCGCCTTTAGGTTCGTCTTCAGACGCTATCGAAAGCAGCAGGAAGGTTATCGTTTTGCAGAATTTGTGCGTCTCTAAGTTCGTCTTTAAGTTCAAAGCAGACAAAAAGGAAACCCAGTTGAAAGAAGTCTGGTTTTTCTGCAGGGAATCAGGGCGGTTGAGGACAATAAGAAAGGATATGGCTATACCCACACTAAGCAAGGCGGTCAAAGGAGGAAATCAGCATTGTTTGACATCATCTTTAAGAACGCCAGAGTCCTAGACGGTACCGGTGCCCCCTGGTTCAGAGCAGACGTAGCCGTCAAAGACGGTTTCATCGTCAAGGTCGGAAAGGTTGAGGGAGAGGCCAAGCAAACCATAGACGCTAAGGAAAAATACCTGTCTCCGGGGTTCATCGATACTCACTCCCATTCAGATTCAGTGCTGGTGGAAAATCCGACGGCTGACAGCAAGGTTATGCAAGGTGTCACCCTGGAAGTTATCGGTCAGTGTGGATCATCTGCTGCCCCAAGGAACATGGGGTTGAGGAAGCAGGATGATCCAAATGAGGATGAGCTGCCTGAAGGTACTCCTCAATGGACGGACATGGGTTCGTACATAAAGGTGCTTGAATCTCAAGGTGTGAGCATCAACGTTGCTGCTTTGGTCGGGCATGGTACTGTAAGGCGCCAGGTGATGGGTGCTGAAAGACGCCCGGCCACTGTTGAAGAGATCGAAAAGATGAAGAACCTGGTCAGGGACGCCATGGAGCAAGGCGCTTTTGGGATGTCCACGGGGCTTGTGTACGTGCCTGGGCGTTTCTCCGAGACCGGTGAAATCATAGAACTTGCCAAGGTGGTGGCGGAATACGGGGGGATCTACTTCACCCATATTCGCAACGAAAGCGATCGCCTCCTAGAAGCTCTGGCTGAGGCTATAGAGATCGGCAATCAGGCTAAACTGCCTGTGCAGATTTCTCACTTCAAAGCCATGCGCGAGCCCAACTGGCACAAAGTTCCCGAGGCCATCGCCATGGTCGAAAAGGCCAGGGAAGATGGGCTTGATATCACGGCAGACCAATATCCGTATATCGCTTCATCCACGGGCATGAGCTCACCCCTGCCCGCATCTGCCTGGACCGGGGGAGAAGGTTCAGAACGGTTGCGGGATCCTGAGGAGCGCAAGAAACTCCTGGACCAGCTCAGATCCAGGTACTGGGACAAGATAGTCGTAGCCAACCTGGAGCATCCAGATGATCAGCAGTTCATAGGCAAGAGCGTTGCAGAAGTGGGTGAAATCCAGGGTATAAGTGCCGAAGAAGCGGCGCTGGGACTCCTCGAACGAAACCGTGGTTCGGTACAAATTGTCAACTTCGCCATGAATGAGGATGATGTGAGGACCATCATGCGACTGCCTTGGGTGATGGTGGGTTCAGATGGCAGCGCGCTTAATATAAGCACAGCTACCGGCAAACCCCATCCCAGGAATTACGGGACCTTTGTTAGGGTGCTGGGACGGTACGTAAGGGAATACAAGGTGTTGAGGCTGGAGGAAGCCGTGCGGAAAATGACTTCTCTGCCTGCCATGCGGTTGGGGCTTCAAGACCGGGGTATCCTGAGGGAAGGAATGAGAGCTGACCTTGTGCTTTTCGATGCAGATACAGTAGTGGACAATGCCACATACACCGATCCCCATCAGTACCCGTCGGGCATCGGATATGTGGTGGTAAACGGCATGATTGTAGTTGAAAACGGAGAACACACAGGAGCACGCCCGGGCATGGTGTTGCGCCGGAGGAATTAGCGGCTAACCAATCCTGACGATTTACGTAGTGTATGTTGATAGTCAAAGGCGCTGCCGGTGACGAAGTAACCGGGGAGCACGTCATGCTTCTGACGGAGGAGTGGTACAGTTGAGCAATATCCTCATAGAAACCAAGAATCTCACCAAACGCTATGGCACGTTTACAGCTGTAGATGGTCTGAACCTGGCGGTGAGGGCCGGGGAGATCTACGGCTTTTTGGGTCCCAACGGTTCAGGTAAGACTACGACCATCAGGATGCTCACAGGGCTGCTAGACGCCACGGAAGGAGAGGCTTTCATCTGCGGGTACAATATAGCGTCTCAAGCCTCCCAAGCCAAATCGCTATTGGCGTATGTGCCCGACCAGCCGAAAGTTTACGGCAAACTGTCTGCCCGGGAGTTCCTGGCGCTCATCGGCGCGCTTTACCGTATCCCCAAAGAAATCGCTCAAGAGCGGGCTGAGCAGCTGCTGGATCTGTTCGGGCTGTCTGAGCGCGCAGATGATCTGTTAGAAGGGTATTCCCACGGTATGCGCCAGAAGGTGGTAATAGCGGCAGCTCTGCTACACAGGCCGAGGGTGATCCTTCTCGACGAGCCCACGGTGGGGCTTGACCCGGCTAGCGCCAGGCTTCTCAAAGATGTGCTTCAGCAGATGGCAGCCCAAGGTGCAGCCGTGTTCGTCTCAACCCATATACTGGAGATCGCCGAACGGATGTGCCGCCGGGTAGGCATACTGAAAAACGGAAGGCTGATCGCTGAAGGCAGTACCGACGAATTGAGGCAGCTCACAGGCAGCCAGGGAGAGAGCTTGGAGGATATCTTCCTGGAACTTACAGGCACAAGTGAAACCCTTGAAATCATAAAGAGCTTTGAGGAGGGGGATGTCTAATGAGAATAGTCATATCACCCCCCTTGGATGAGCCGCCTCCTCCGCAGCCGTTTCTAAGCGATTTCTCCCATCTGCTGAAAGCCCATTGGCGGGTCGCTGTCAACAAGTGCCGTCACTGGCCGGTCCTGGTATGGATTGTTACTGTGTCGTTAGTCCTTGGACTGGGCGGGCTCTTTGTCTACCTCGGCTTGTTGGCTTACAGGTCGCTGCTGTCAGTCGGGCCGCAGCTGGGTGGCGGTGTCTTGGCGATTACCTCCTTAGCAAGTGTCATCGCCCAGGTTCTGTTCGGTATACCGTCTGCTTTCGTGACCTTGTATATGTCCGAGGACTTAGAGATACTGTTTGCGTCTCCTGTGTCCATACGGGCTGTGTTTGCCGTAAAATCAGTGGTAATCGCCCTAAGCAACTTCCTGCCTGTGCTGTTCCTTGCCATCTTGCCGGGGATCTTCTACGGCTTGCTTTTCAAGGCAGGAGTTTCTTTCTACTTGATTCTCCTGTTGGTGGTAATTAGCTTGTGGATTCTGGGCACGGCATTGGCTGTGTTCCTGAACCTCTTCATCATGCGTATAGTGCCTCCCCACAGGAGCAAAGAGGCAGTAGGCGTTATCGGCGCAATCGCCGGTATCGTGATAGCCTTGCTGTTCCAGATCCCCAACATCATGTTGCAGACCCAAGGGGAGATAGACTTCGCTGACTTCATTACGAGGAACGAAGGGGTATTCCGTACGTCTTTGTATTTCCCTTGGGGCTGGGGTTCCCGGGCGTTGGTGAGCGGCATTTCGGGTGATATGATTCCAGCCTTGGGCTGGTCCGCATTGTTGTTGCTCTCGGCTGTCGGCTTGTTTGCGGTTTCCTTTACTTTACTGGAACGGGGTTTCCGTCAGGGATGGATCTCAGTCACCCAACAGCCCGCAAGGCGGCGTGAGAAAAGACGCAAGCCTGCTGTTCCGGCGCCTGCTCAAGGGCATGCCCAAACGCCTGTCCATATGTCTTCAGGAACAGCCATTGCCGGGAAAGCAGGGGAGGCCAATGCAAACATGACGGATGCTGTCAGGGCTGTTCCAGAGGTGGCGGCTGAAAGCGGTGCTGCTTCAGGGATGGCGGTTGCAAGCCCGATGGCCTCACGAACGATGTCAGCAGGATGGGCGGTCGCCGGGGACAACGCAGCCACCGCTCCTGTTTGGAACGGAATGTGGGCAATAGCCAAAAAAGACCTGCTTTACTTGGTGAGGGATACCCGGGAATGGTTCGGTTATCTCACGCCTCTGATATTCATGGCGTTCTTCGTGGGACAACACCTTATCATGCGTACGGATTCTACCCGCGGCACCCTGGTAACTGTCTGGTTCATGTATACGCTGATGTTCAGCGGCAACATTGCGCTTCAGTCCTTCGGCCGGGAGGGTGAAGCCGACTGGATTTTGAGAAGCGTACCTCTGGCCGGTGCCCCGGTAGTGTTGGGGAAACTCATGGCGTGTGTCTTGCCCACGCTAGTGCTGATGGAAGCGCTGTTGGTAGGTACTGCTGTAGCCATTAGGCTCCCGGCACGCACTACGTTGATGTTTGCTGTGGGTGCGGTGTTCCTATCGCTGGGTTCAAGTTCAATAGGCTTGTTCTACTCTGCCACCGGTGCCCGTTACAACCCGGATAACCCCCAACAGAGGGTGGCGCCCGGTGCTTCTCTGATTATGTATCTTATTAACTTAGTTTTTGTCATCTTGTTGGCCTTGTGCCTCTTGTACCTTTTCCCGCCTGAGGAAATCCTGGCCGGTGCGCCGAACCTTACCAAGGTTGATCCGCCAGGCGGGTTCTTAGGAGCGCTGTTTGTTCTTGTAAGGTTTGCGGCCAAACCTCTGCTTTGGGCTAAGCCTCTCCGGATTCTATATGGAATTTTTGTGACCGGAGGTATCTGGGCTGTGTTCTTCTTCGGCTTCCTGACTGCGACAATCAGGCAAGCCAAAAAGGGTGTTCATATTGAACCTGTGGTTGTCACTAAGAAGAAAAAGAAGCAAGCCAGATCGAAGGGTGCGTCGGAAACCTAAGCAAGACAACTCATAGGATGGGTCAGAATGGTGTACTGCGTGCACCATTCTGGCTGATTATCTTCGGATTTGTGCTTGGACTGGTGCACCACGTGATCTTCAACCTAGCTATTGTTCACGGACAAAGAACCCAGTCCCGGGGGGATGGGCATGGGCCCGCTAATCGGCAAAGGAAATACTGCAGATATCTTTGATATAGGTGACAACAAGGTGGTCAAGCTGTTCAAAGCAGGCTATCCCTTAGGCGGGGTGCTTAAGGAGTATGAGAACGCAAAGCTCCTTGAATGCCTTGACCTGCCCATTACCAGAAGCCATGGCCTTATCAAATCCGGAAACCGCTACGGCATCATCTACGACAGGGTCCACGGAGAATCTATGCTTCAGCTGGTTCTTATGACGGGAGACTGGGAGAACTATGCGGCTGATCTGGCGTCGTTACACAAGCAGATGCTGGCCTATGAGGTGCCGTCCGCTGGTAGCTTGAAAGCCCGGCTCAGACGGAACATAGACGCCACTCGTGACCTCGGTCGGAAAAGCAAGGCCCGGCTCTTGGCGCTTATCGATTCACTGCCCGCCGGCAGTAGCTTATGTCACGGCGATTTCCACTTTGACAATATCCTTGTAAGCCAAGGGGAGTATTTCATTATCGATTACATGGACATCTGCTGCGGACATAAGTATGGGGATATTGCCAGGACGGTGTACATCCTGGAGAGGTCTGCTGCGCCTAGAGATGTTGGCGGTAGACAAGAAATCGCTGCCATGAGGAAGCGCGCAACCGATATATATCTCGGCCACATGGGTGTAAGCAGGGAGGCCCTGTCTGAGTGGCTGATTGTGACCTGTGCTGCCAGGTTGTCGGAGCTCGATGATGAACATAGCTATGAACAAAAAGAAGAGCGGCATGCTATCATGGAATATCTTTCCGATGTGGGATTTGCCTAGCCGGGAACTCCGGCAGGTAGTACGTACACCCGGTAGTACCGCCTGCCAACATGCCGCTCTGTTTGCTACTACCACTTACTCTACTGCAAGTTGTTCTACCACCATCCAACTTCCTCTAATGGCAACTACTAATGCCAACTATTTGAGTTCCACTTACTCTACTACCACCGCCGTACCTGATGCTGTAACCATGAGCATGCTGTTGTTGGCGCCGAGTATCTCGTAGTCAATATCAACACCTACCACTGCATTGGCACCTATGGCTTGTGCCCGCCGCTTCATTTCTTCCAGCGCCTCTTCCCGGGCGTACATGAGCTCTCCTTCATAGGACCTGGAACGGCCTCCGAAAAAGTCAGAGAGGCTGGCGGCGAAATCCTTGAGGAAGTCTACACCGGAGATAACCTCGCCGAACACGATGCCCTTGTACTCAACGATCCGCTTGCCTTCCACTCCGGGAGTTGTGGTCACTATCATCTGGTTTCCCTCCAATCCAGTTGTCTTGGCCGGCGTTTTCTGCTGGCGTCAGTCTACACGGGTTCCGGTCGCAGCAGGCTCCGGCTTGTTTGCGCCTGGGTTATTCTCTTCACCAAGTCGGTCCATCATGTCTATCTATAATTACTTCTTCTGCGCGTCATTGGTATGGCAGCCGGTTTCTAATCTATACGCCTTAGACGAATGATCCTGCTTGATCCTATGCCGGGAAATCTCCCTGCCGGAAATCGCCGGCACGTACCTATTCCTACCACACAACGCGCAGCGGCTTTTCAGTCCTTATATCAAACACACCCTGATCGGTAAGCACATATGTTCTGGGATGACACGTCAAATATGCAAAGGTCATCACGTCAACGGGCTTAGTCTCCATGGTCTTTGCCAGATCAGGGGGTATTTGAGACATCCCGGATCCAGCCCCTGGCCCGGCACCTGGCCCGGTCCCTGTCTCAGCTTTGTGCGTTTGACCCGCCGTTGCCTCTTCAGCCGCGTCCTGCCGCAGAGATGCCGTCGCTTGCTCAACCGCCCGGCTCAACTCAGCCACTTCCTCAGGAGGTGCATCGGACATCAGGCCGAATATGGGGAGGGGCAGTTCTGCAAGGATCCGGCCGTTTTCCACGACCACAATCCCGCCTTGGATCTCCGCCACCCGGTTGATCGCCACGGCCATGTCTTGGTCATTGGCTCCTACAACTGAGATGTTATGACTGTCGTGTAGCACGCTCATGGCCACGGCGCCCCGCCGGAACCCCCAGCGCCAGAAACCGATGCCGATGTTGCCAGTAGCCTTGTGCCTTTCCACGATCGCCACCTTGTTTATCCCCGTCCCCGGGGCAGGTTCCACAAACCCGTTGCGCACAGGGAGTTTACATGTGATTGGCTCTATGTCGTCTGAGAAGTAGAAGGGGGGCATCACCACGGCATGTACCCAGACGCGTTCTTGGCCTCCGCTGCAGGTGATTTCGATAGGTGCAGGCACCTTGAAATCATCGGCGGTAACCTGCCGCCGCAGCCGCACGGTATTTAGCGCATACCCCGGGGCCCGCCTGCTTGGCCCATCCGGGGCTTCCAGCGAGATAATTAGCTTGCCGGCGCGTGCCACTTCCTTACCGTTGGCAAACACCCGCTCAATCACAACCTTGTCAAGGTCGCTGATGACCAGGATATCCGCATACCTGCCCGGAGCGATCCCTCCGATGTCCCGGTCCAGCCTCCAGTGGCGGGCGTTGTTTATGGTTGCCATCTGATATGCCGTAACTGGAGGGATGCCAAGTTCGATAGCCAGCCGGACTTCGTGGTCGAGGCTGCCGAGTTCCAGCAGCTTCTCAACGGGCCTGTCGTCCACCGCCAAGCCTATCCGGCTCCAGTCGACCTGGCTTTTCAGGAGTTTCTTGATTGTGTCTGCTTCCCGTTCGGCTTTGAGTTGGATGGTAAACCCTGCTCTGAGCATCTCGAGGGCCTGTTCCGGAGTATTGGGGCTGTGGGTTGATTGAACTCCTGCGGCAGCATAGGCTGCCAGCCGGCTTCCTGAAAACCCGCCATGGCCTTCAATAGGCTGGCCGGTTGCGATGGCTTCGTGAATCAGGCTCCAAGTCCGGGGGTCATTTCCGAAGATCCGGGGCGGGTCCATCATCTCGCCTAGGCCTGTGACCCTGTGCCACTTAAGTGCCTGCCTGAACTCATCGCCGCCGATGAAGCCGCCCGTGGTTTCCACGTTGGTAGGCGGTGTGGCCGACGGCACCTGGACGTACACTTTCTGAGGCAACCCCCTGGTGTTTTCGAGGAAGTAGCGGATTGCGTCCAGCCCGCCGGGTGCACACGCCTCATGGGGGTCTTCTACCAGGGCAGTAAGGCCTCTAGGGAGGGTGATTTCGGCGTGGCGCCAAGGTGCCAGCCTGGAACTTTCAATATGATAATGTGCATCGACGAAGCCTGGGGCCAGGTAAGCACCCTCTGCGTCAACGATTTCCGTATCCGGACCTATGCATGGACTAGCGTCGCCAACCAGGGCAATCCTTTCACCGGCGACGGCGATGTCCAAACCTTCAAGTATCTCTCCTGTATACACGTTCACAAGTTTACCGCCCCTTATGACCAGGTCAGCCGGATGTTTGCCCAGGGCGACCTGGATCAGGTGCTGCCTTAGGCGCACCTCAGCTGTGAAAGGGGCCTCAGCTCCCATGTTATCGTGTCTCATCTCAATAGGTGCCTCCTTTACAGGATACCGTGAACACATCAGGTCTTGGCCGGTTGGTCTGGAAACCTTGTGTTCCACTTGCTACTTGCTTGACACTGTCAGCTTGATACTGTTCTGTCGCGCGCCGCTTTGCCCACTGCCATGCTCAAGCACTCTGCGGCATGCCCTGCGGTGTTCCATTTACAATTAGGATGCCTAGAATATTCTTGATGAGCCCGTCGTAACCCTTCGGCTACCGGCATCGCTATGAACCATGATTATCTGGTAAAGGCTTGCTTCTTCAAAAAATGAAGACTTTGCCGCCTTACCCATGGAGGAAAACATATGAGGGCTCTTGAAATCTCAAGGAAGGAAATATGGGGAGTGTATGTGTATGATAAGACGTACGCTGAAACTGGTGCAAGAAGAGTTCAGGGCTCAGGAAGCATTCAATGATGTGGCTAGGATAGCATCTTTTCACAGGGTGCAGCTGAGCCCTGGGATTAATGACGCCGCCCGTTTTATCTATTCGTACCTCAGTAATGCAGGCCTCCAATGTGAACTGTTGGAGTTCCCTGCTAAACAGGGGGTCAGGTGGTGGTCCCAGGAGAGCTTCCAGCAGTGGAAGGCAAACGATGCTCAACTTGTGCTCCTTGAAGACGGCAAGCGGGAGACTTTGTGTGCATTTACGGAGATCAAGACGTCTCTGATCCAGCGGAGCGCCCCTACGCCTCCTGAAGGCATAAACACCACCATGGTCTACGTGGAGAACGGGGAGGACCCTAAGTCGTATGAGGGCTTAGATATTAAGGGTAAACTTGTGTTTACCAGGGGCGATGTAGCCCAGGTGGCAAAGATTGCGGTGGACCGGATGGGTGCCGCCGGCATCGTGTTGGACAACATGCGGGAACTTCCCCTTGTGAGGGACAGGTTTGACCTCCCTGATGCCAGGCAATATCAATCCTTCTGGCCTGCAGACGCCGCTAACCATAAAGCTTTTGGTTTCATGGTGAGCCCCAGGCAAGCAGAAGCCCTCAGGAAGCGGTTCAAGGACAAGAGGGAACTGTCAGTCTGGGCTATGGTGGACGCAGAGTTCTCAGACGGGGTTTGGGTGATCCCTACCGCGGTTATCCAGGGTGAGACCAACGAAGAAGTTGTGGCTGTTGCCCACCTTTGCCACCCTGAGCACTCGGCTAACGACAACGCTTCGGGGTGCGGTACCCTCATGGAAACCGCCAGGACCCTCTGGCAGCTTATCCAATCAGGCAGGCTTGAGAAGCCAAAACGGACCATCCGGTTCTTGTGGGTGCCTGAGATGACAGGGTCGTTCGCGTTCCTTGCTACCCATGAAGACAAGTTATCCGATATCGTGGCAGCAATAAACCTCGATATGGTGGGCGAAAATCAAGCGCTTTGCGGCAGCACCTTTATGGTAGAACGGCCCATCAGCGCCCTGCCTGGATTTGGCGGGGATCTGGCCGCTGCGATTTTGGGCCTTATCGCCAAAGAAGTGGGCAACTTGGCAGGCACCAGTTCGTACTCTACTTTCAGATGGACAGTAAGCCCGTATTCAGGCGGAAGCGACCACTGGATTTGGGGGGATCCCAGCGTGGGGATCACGTGTCCTATGCTCATCCAGTGGCCGGACAAGTTCTACCACACCAGCGAGGATACCATCGACAAGGTGGATCCTAAGATGCTAAAGGTTGCCGGGGTGCTCACCGCAACCTACCTTTACACTGCTGCATCGCCGACGCCTGGAGATGCTGCGGTAATCGCGGATGAAGCTGCAGCCAGGTTTGCAGTCGAGGCTGATGCCCAGCTGTCGGCACTGCTGGACAAAGTCCAGGAGGAGCTTGGCAAGCTTTCCCGAGAGGCCCGTGCTGCAAAATCGGGAGGGGCCATGGGTGAAGCACCGGGCGAGGCAGCAGGTGAACCCGCGGGTGAAACGCCAGGTGAAACTGCAGATGTATCAAGTGATGCAAGGATAAGCGAAGCCCTTGCCAAAGCACGGCGGTCCATTGAACTCAGGATCGGGTTCCTTGTGGACAGGAAGAAGCTTGACATCTCCAGCCTTAAGCGTCTGGTCCCCGATTCGCCCATGCTGGCAGAAGCACAGGCCCAAGCCGATCGCGTAGTCGAGGAAACAGGCAGGTTCCTTAGGGACAAGGCTCTAAGGGGATTGGCTGCTCTTGCAGGTCTGGATGATGTGTCCCACCTTCCGCCCCCATGGCACCCGGAGGAAGATGAGGCTCATGTGAAGGCCAAGAGCATAATTCCCAAGCGGGTATTCCGCGGACCTTTCTCGAGCATAGCCAGAGAAATCCCTGAGGATCATAACGAGAAGGTCAAGGCTCTCAGGGAGAAGTACGGCGTAAGATTCCTGCCCGGCAGCCAGCTGGAATACTGGGCCGACGGACAGAGGACCCTGCTTGACATAGCCCTGCTCATAGAGAGCGAGACCGGTTTTTCCAATCTGGACGCGCTTGTAGAGTATTATCAACTCCTGGTTGAGCGGGGCATTTTCGAGGCGTAAAGGTCTTAAACGTTGCCGCCCATTGGGCCGGGTAGTACGGTAGATAAACCACTGGGACCTTGCCAACGGTCCTTCTGGCTTGGTGCAAGATTCAGAGTGGGAGGGCTGGGCGGCAAGGTCCTGCTGTTTGCTGCTGGTCTAGCTGCCATCCTGGAGCACAATGTCTGAGTGTGTAATCTGACATCGTCGGTTCGGACCCCAAAGGGATTACGGCTTCCATGACGAATTCCTAGATCACTCCACAGCGGGGCAATATAAGGAAGCGCCATGATATTCATACAGATAGGGGGGTTGAACAGTGAGCAAGTTCACCGGCCTTACTGATACCTACACCCTGCACAACGGCGTAGAAATCCCATGTATCGGGCTGGGCACATGGCAGGTGCCTGACGGCGACCTTGCATACAATGCAGTAAGGGATGCGCTGTCAATCGGGTACCGCCATGTTGACACAGCGGCAGTTTACGGCAACGAGGAGAGTGTCGGCCGCGCTGTAAGAGACAGCGGCATTCCGCGGGATCAAATCTTTGTTACCAGCAAACTTTGGAATACGGTCCGTGGCTACAACGAAACCAAGGAAGCTTTTGAAGAAACCCTTAGAAAACTTGGCCTTGATTACCTCGATCTCTACTTAATCCACTGGCCTAACCCTGCGGGTTTCAGGGATAGGTGGAAAGAGGCTAACGCCGAGACTTGGCGGGCTATGGAGGATCTCTACAAAGAAGGGCGCATCCGGGCGATCGGAATCAGCAACTTCTTGGAGCACCACATCGAGGCCCTGTTGGAAACAGCGGAGATAATACCTATGGTGAACCAGATCCGGCTGTGTCCCGGGGATACTAAAGCAGACCTGGTGGCGTACTGCCGGGATAAGGGCATGGTTATCGAGGCATACAGCCCGTTTGGCACGGGCAAAGCGTTTGAAGTGCCAGAGTTCAAGCAAATCGCCGCCAAGTACAACAAGACCGTGGCACAGCTACTGGTCAGGTGGAGCCTGCAGATGGGATTCCTGCCACTGCCTAAGTCCACCAATGCAGCACGGATGAAAGAAAACGCAGATGTATTTGACTTTGAGCTTGATGAAGACGATGTCGCCCATCTTGCCGGAATGACCGGAGCATGCGGTGAATCTTGGGATCCTGATACTGTGGATTGGTAACCGTTTGCAAATCAACTGGCGGAGAGAAGTACTTGATCAAGATGTGGCGGCAAAATGCCGCCACACATCATTATGCTATTTTTTACCGAGCGGATATTCCCACAGGAGCATCACATCGCCTGTTTCGATGACAGGCAAGCCTTGGCGCTTGGCGGGTGATGCCTCCCGGCGTGCGTTTTCAACCATTGCAATCTGCCTTATCTTTTCCAGGGCGGGACTCTGCTTTTCCACCGACGGCCTGAGCCGGCACGGGATACCTCCTCTTTTGGAAGCCTCCGCGTAAAGAACCGCGGCTGCGTGGTGGAGCAAGGCCCGGATTCCCCGGACCGAACCAAAGAAAGAGGTCATCTCCTGTTCCAATTCTGGCCTCCCGCGCTCATTGTCGTGGTCTTCATACCAGTCGTCCAGCAGCGCTCCTGCTACGATTTCGCGGGACTCTGTCCGGGCTACGATGATATATCCTTCTGCCGCCTTCCGCTGTAAGGTGTCAGGGGAAAGGGAAATCCATTGACCGTAGCAAGTTCCGATATATCGGACATCATTCTTGGCTAGGCTCCAGGCCTCAGGAGCATCGCTGGGGTTAAGTCTTGTCACTGCTAGGCCCGATGTTAGGTAGCGGCCACAATCCAGCTCATAATGCGGCTGATAATCCGGCTCATCTTTCTTCCCATATGGAATCAAGAGTTCCGGGTACACATCGAACTCAATGATCTCTGCCACCTGCCTAAATCCCAAGGAGGTCACAAGCCCGATGGACCGGTAGTTGTCAGAGTCGATGATTGCCCTTGCTACGTGAGCGCCCCGTTCCCTCGCTCCCTTTATACAAGTCTCAGTAAGCATGGTAGCGATTCCCCGGCGCCTGTAATCCGGATGTACCCGCATCCCCTGGAACCAAGCCTCTCTCGGGGCGGGGTAATCCACGCAAACCACTCCGACCGGGATACCGCCGGCCTCAGCAATCCAGACGTCGCAGCCAGACTCGAGCCAACCCGCAAATGCATCCCCCACGTAATCGCCGAAACGGAAAGTGTGCTTGGTGAATTCCCGGATATGGGGTTCGTCATCCAGGCGCCCTCTTCTTATCAAGACATCCAGCGTTTCCTCCACAGTGATTCTCCTCGCATCAGAGTCATATCCCTGGCGGTGCCGCACTGGTTCAGTCAGCTTGCATGCCACCGGCGAAAAGCTTTGGCTGACCATAGCCACATGCCCATAGCCGCACCGCAAACCTTATACTACCAGCGGCCTGGGGAGAGAGACAAGATTGTCTCCCCGCTTCTTCAACCTTCCCTAAGGAGGTTTTATCTGCCTTGTTGTATGGACGCTTTACATACGGATATATGCAGGAACTGCCAACAATCAAGTTGAAGGATTATTTCGGGGATGCAAATACCGGGTCATGCTTTGCCGGCCCGCCGGACCTAACATAAACGAAAGGAGGGGGCGCCGCACCCCAGGCGCTGTGTGGATTATGAAACTCATGTCTCCCAAAGAGTTCCTGGGTTTTACGCCCGGCGACGACAGGAAACTGGCTGACTGGCCTCAGATTACAGGCTACTTCAAGCATCTCGCTGAACATGGCAGGCGGATTAAATGGTTTGACATGGGTGAAACCACAGAGGGTAGGCCGTTTTTCTATGTGTGCATATCATCTCCTGAAACCTTGGATGACTTGGAGGAGTTCAGGCGAATCAATGCGCGTCTGGCCGATCCCAGGGGGCTTAGCCAATCAGAGGCGCAAGATCTCATAGCCCGGGCCAAGACCATCGTCATGATTTCCTGCTCAATCCATGCTACCGAGGTTGGGGCTGCCCAGATGTCCATGGAGCTGGCCCACGACCTTGTAACCTCAGAGGAGCCTAAGGTCAGGGAGATTCTCGATAAGGTGATATTGCTGCTGGTGCCGTCGTTAAACCCTGATGGCCTCGATCTCGTGGTCGACTGGTACAAAAAGTACCTGGATACGCCGTACGAAGGCACTATCCCGCCATTCCTGTATCACAAGTACGCAGGGCACGACAACAACCGGGACTGGTTTATGCTCAACTTGGTGGAAAACAGGCTTACCGTTGAGAGATTGCATAACGTGTGGCATCCTCAGATTGTGTTGGATATGCACCAGATGAGGGATACGGGGTTCCGGTTCTTTGTGCCACCCTACGTTGACCCATACGACCCCAACGTGGACTTCATCCTGCAACAGCAAATCAACATGCTCGGCACCCACATCGTCGGCGAACTCCTTTCGGCGGGCAAGACAGGCGTTTCGTGCTACAACGGTTTCGATGCTTACGCGCCGTCACGCGCCTACCAGCATTATCACGGCGGGATCAGGATTCTCTCAGAGGCAGCGAGTGTCAAGATAGCCACGCCTGTAAGCAGGAGTGCCGATGAGCTTCTGGTCACCCGGGACGGCTGGGACCCCAGACAGTCTACATGGAACCATCCAGTGCCTTGGCCGGGTGGTGTGTGGCGGCTGAGAGACATCGTGGAGTACAACAAGATCGCTGCCATGGCCGTGCTCACACACGCGGCAAGATTTAGAGAGCTTTGGGTGAGCAATTTCTACAAGATCGGGGTGCGGGCGTGTGAGCGCAAGCAGCCCTATGCGTTCATCCTGCCTAAGGACCAGCGGGATCCGGTGATGCTTTATGAACTGCTGAAAGTGTTGCACATGGGCCAGGTGGAGATCCACCGGGCGAAGTCAGATTTTGAAGCGGAAGGAGCCTGGTTCCCGGCGGGTTCGTATGTGATAAAGCTGGCGCAACCTTATGGAGCGTACGCCAAGACCCTGCTTGAGATCCAAGAGTACCCGGATCTTAGGCAGTATCCCGGCGGGCCTCCTAAGTTGCCTTATGACATCACAGGACATACTCTTCCGCTCCTTATGGGGGTAAGGTGCACCCTTGCCAAGAAGTCCTTTGAAGTGGAACTTGAGAGGGTGGAGGTTCCGGAACTTCCCTGGGGACAAGTACAAGTACTTGGTGGGCTCGGGGACAAGGCGGCTAAAGGTAACACAGGCTGGTATGTGCTTTCTTCTGCTGTAAGCGCTTCGTATAAGGTGGTCAATAACCTGTTGGAGCAATCCCGGGAGGTTTACAGGACCGCCGGCTCCTTCATAAAGGGCGGTCGGCATGTGCCTGCGGGAAGTTTCTTGGTTCCTGCTGATGCTGCTGATGCCGGGGAAATCCAGGAGCTTTGTAGCCGGTACGGGGTGACTGCTTGGTTCATGGATGGCGGCGGTGGCGACGGTGCGACCGGTGATAGAGGCAGCGTTGACGTCGCCAGATACAAGCTGAAGAAGCCTAGAGTCGGTGTGTATCAGGCTTATTTGCCTGTGGCAGATGAGGGCTGGCTCAGGTTTGTGCTCGAGGAATATGGTTTTCCATATGAGACCATCCGTAACCAACGCATAAGGCGCGGAAATCTGCGGGAAGAATTCGACACGATTATCTTCCCGTCCATCCGGGCACAAGTCATAGCTCATGGTATCCGGCCGGGAACGTATCCGCCTGAGTATGTGGGCGGGCTGGGCCAGGAAGGCAAGCAAGCCATTGCTTCGTTTGTCGAGGCCGGCGGGACCTGCGTGTTTGCCGATGCGTCTTGCGAGTGGGCCATCAAGGAGCTGGGTCTGCCGGTGGTAAACGTGCTTGATGGGAAGCGGCCACCTGAGTTCTTCGCCCCCGGTTCGATCCTGAGGACGATTGTAGATACAGAGCATCCCCTAGGATTCGGTCTGCCTAGGGAAACCGCTGTGATGTTTGCCAGGAGCCCTGCCTGGGAGGCTGAGGCACGGTACGTGGTCGCACGGTATCCGGCGGTTGACCCGCTTATGTCCGGGTGGCTTCTCGGAGGCAAACTGCTGGCTAATAAGGCGGCGTTGCTGGAGATTCCCGTTGGCTTTGGCCGGGTTGTGCTTATCGGTTTCCATCCCCATTTCCGGGCGCAGGCCCGTGGGACGTACAAGGTAATGTTTAACGCGATCTATCTCGGTTCAAGAAGGTCTGAAAAGTGTTGACGGTACCGAGGGGCCGTACAGGCGGAGATGTTAGTGACTGTCTTTTCAGTAATATCGAACACCCAAGTGCTTAGCCAGCTCTAGGCCGGTGTAGGGAAGTTTATTTGTGCATGTTGCTCAACATGTATAGGGTTGTTTGTTTCTTCTAACCATGCCCCAACCGACTCCGCCTGCTTAGAATGTATACGTAGGAGTGTCAACATTTTCAGGATAGTTCTAGCGAAGGGGAGGTGTATGTCGGCTAAGTTATCCTGTGGAACGTAGGGCCGTAATCGAGGTCGGTTGCCGGCTGTAGAATAGTCTTGCCAGTAGACCAAGGAGATAAGAGTGCAGCTCAACTTGGAGCACCGTTCCCAGAGCCAAATGCAGAACGACTTGATGCGCTTGGGAATTTCTCGTCAGCCTGAATGCTTTTCGCGAGCACATGACAGATGACGGCCGGATTCACG
>LFST01000040.1:63647-66278 GCA_001513185.1 Candidatus Fermentithermobacillaceae bacterium DTU015 | reverse complement strand
TCTCCGTCACACCTTGTCCTTAAACTCAAAGGCTTCTACGCTGTTCAGTTTTCAAAGACCGAAGCGACAGGCTCTATACTACCTGGTCGCGTCGCTTTTGTCAACGTCCCCTGAAGTTTTTCTGCGAGTCTGCAACAAACGTGAGGTTTGTATGTCTTAACTCGCTCGGGGCACTTGTTATATTACCACACTCAAAGAACATCTGCAAGGTAAATATACCTTTTCGTTACGTCTTGGCCACGGTCATTGATACTACCACATCATACGCCTGCGCGCAAGCCGGTGACACAATTTGGCATATGCAAGCCTGCAATAGTGGGCGGGTCAAAGCAGCAGCCACAAATATGGGCCAATAATGTACGCCCCGGAAACTCGCCGGGGCGCACATAGCCGGTCAGGTTACTTGCCAAACGCTTGGTTGCTACCTTCCGGCAGCAGACCTGATTTCCTTCATAAGCTCCCTGATGGGCAGGTTCTGGGGGCATGCTTCTTCACACTGGCCGCACTCTATGCAATCTTCCGGGTTGCCCCAGTTTTCCACGATCCAATCGTACCTCTGGGCAAAGCCGTCCATGGTGTTATACATGAATGCATCGTTGTACTGGTCGAAGAGCTTGGGTATTACAATGTCCTGGGGACACGGCAAACAATATTCACAGGCTGTGCAATCGATCCTGATCCGTTTCCTGTAAGCCGCCTTGACTTGCTCAAACATCTCCAGTTCTTCCTGGGTAAGCGAATTGGGCAACGCGGTGCCGGCAGTCTCGATGTTCTGCTTTACCTCATCCAGTTTCCCCATGCCGCTCAGCACCAGCGTCACTTCAGGGTGGTTCCACACCCAGCGGAGCGCCCAATCGGCAGAGGTGCGGTTCTTGCCTGACCGTTCCATGATCTCCTTAACTTCGGCGGGAATATTCCTCACCAACCGCCCGCCTCTGAGCGGCTCCATAATCACCACGGCCAGATTCTTTGCCGCTGCATACTTGAGCCCGGCTGTACCCGCCTGAAACTTCTCATCCATGTAGTTGTATTGGATCTGACAGAAGTCCCAGTCGTAGGCATCGACTATGGACTTGAAAGTGGCCAGGTCGTCGTGGAACGAAAACCCTGCATATCTTATACGGCCATCCTGCTTTGCGCTTTCGATGAACGAAAACACGTCATTTTTCAAAAGGTTGTTCCACCTGTCTTTATTCAGGCTGTGCATGAGGTACATATCGATCCGGTCCGTCTGAAGCCTTGTAAGCTGAATATCCAGGTACTTATCAAAGTCTTCCCTATTCTCAATCAGCCATGTAGGGCATTTGGTAGCCAGGTTTACCTTGTCCCTGTACCCTTCTTTGAGTATACGCCCCAAAACCACTTCGCTCTGTTCCCGGTGATAGCTGTACGCCGTGTCAATGTAATCTACACCGTTGTCCACAGCATAGTAGATCATCTCAGCGGTCTTCGCTTCATCTATCTTGTCAGGCTGGTTGTCGATCACCGGAAGCCGCATACATCCAAATCCCAATGCTGAAACGTCAAAATCGTGAAATCCGAACTTTCTGCGCTGCATAGCCCGCCTCCATATTCCATGTGGTTTATACAATCGTCTGGCATTACCACTTCGCTACGAAAAGAGAGTTTCCCTTCCCAGAGCCCTTTGTCCTAAGCAGATTAAGCAGGGATTCCGATAAATATAGGGCCGGCTGTAATCGGGCTCGGCGGCAAAAACCCGGTTCGTCCGGTTCCGGAAGGAGGTCTTATCTATGAAGCACGGGAAGCTGCTTAAGGTTGAAGCCGTGCTTGTGGCCTTAATATTGGCGCTTTCAGTAAGCATATCCATAGCCCACCCCGGCGCCAAGGACGGGCTCCTGGAGGAACCTGATGAGCCGCGCTTTATCCAAAACGACAGGGCAACCGTGGATATTTCGGATGTATCCAAGGGATTGGTGAGGGTAGCGTACAACCAGCCTGAGTCCCCCAAGAAACTCAAAGTCATCATCGAAAAAGACAAAGAGCGGTACACATACGATCTTAATCCCAGGGGAGACTTTGAGCCCTATCCCTTGCAAATGGGAGACGGAACATACTCACTAAAGGTGCTGGCACACATCGCTGACAACAGGTACGCCACGATCCTCGGCGCATCTTTCAATGTCAAGCTGGAAGATGAAAAGGCACCGTTCCTTGCAGCCCACCAGCTGGTCATGTTCAACCAGGATTCAAAGGCAGCCAGGCTAGCCAGGGAACTTACTCTGGACTGTGAAACTACAATCGAGAAAATCGAGGCCATCTCCAGGTACATCATAGACAATATCGAGTACGACTACCACAAAGCAAGCACGGTAAAACCAGGTTATCTGCCCGATTGCGACGAAATCCTAGAGACCGGCAAGGGCATCTGCTTCGACTACGCTTCCCTGTTGGCCGCCATGCTAAGGTCGCTGGGTATTCCCACAAAACTGGTCACAGGTTACGTTGCCCCTGACTACCTGTATCATGCCTGGAATGAGGTGTATGTTGAGGGCACAGGCTGGATCCGGATCAACCGGTTCTACTCCATCTACAGGGAAGGCGAAGGCTGGGTGCACATGGACCCCACTTTTGCTGCGGGGATGAAGTCAACCAAAGTTTCTGAATTCATTA
>LFST01000040.1:43686-63624 GCA_001513185.1 Candidatus Fermentithermobacillaceae bacterium DTU015 | reverse complement strand
CGCCTGCCCAGCTGGCATGGTTCTGCTACCGGTTCGCGGTGGCATTCAAAGCCGGCATCCCGGTGGCTGATGCCGTGCATCTGGTGGCGCAAGACGATGAATATTTCGGAGACCACCTTGCCAGGATAAGCCACGACATCCAGGCGGGTATCCGGTTCCATCAGGCCCTTTCCAACCAAGGTATATTCCCGCCTTATCTTGTGGGCATGGTAAAGGTGGGCGAACGCACAGGCACCCTTGACAAGGTGATGGAATCCCTGGCCGCCCACTATGAGCACGAAGACTATCTCCGCCACGAGCTGAGGGACGCCCTCACCTACCCCCTGATACTAGTTATCATGGTAGCGGCAGTGGTGTTGGTTATCACGTCCAAGATCCTGCCGGTTTTCGGAGGCATCCTGTCTGATGCAGGAGTGCATATGCCCGCCGTGGCTACGGCTCTCATGCATCTTGGCATATTCTTGCTCAATAAGCTGGGGTGGTTGGTAGGCATCCCGCTTGCAGGCGGGATGGTATTTTGGGCATGGAAAGCCACAGCCTCAGGTAAGGAAGCCATAGACCGGTTCAAAGCCCGGACCGGTCTGTTAGACGGGCTGTTTTCCAAAGTCTACATGGCCCGGATTAGCACCGTAATGTGGTACGCCCTTGAGAGCGGGCTTGATGTGGCAAGTGCGCTGGAGATGGCTGCCCAAGTGGTTGGCAACGGATATGTGGCAAGGCAGCTTGACCGCTCGAGGCAGCTGATCCAACAGGGCATGGACCTTGTCCAAAGTTTTGACGCGGCTGGGATCTTTCCAAGCACTTTTGTGAACATGGTCCGGATAGGGCACAAGACAGGCGAACTCCCGTCCATGGCACAGAAGCTGGCCGGCTTATACCAAGAGCAAGTCTACAGGACGCTTCAAAGCACGGTATCCCGGATTGAGCCGGCATTGGTTTCAGTCTTGTCGGTTGTGATGGGAATTGTGCTTATCGCCGTAGTGCTCCCGCTTATAAGCATAATAACCAAAATAGGGTAAGGAGGCATGGACGCATGAGAACGCTCAGCAAGCTCAAACTCAACCCCCAAGCCGTGCTGCTCGGCCTTACAGCCATATACCTTGCCGCCTCCTTGCTAGGCCTAAACCTCTATCACGCAAAGCTGGAACACGCAGAAACCGAAGCCATTATACGTGCGATTGAAAGGGCTGCAGTCCAGTGTTATGCCCTGGAAGGCCATTACCCGCCCGACCTTGACTATCTGCAGCAAAACTATGGGATCAAGCTGGACGAAGACAAATACCACTACGAATACTCAGTGTTTGCGTCCAACATAAGGCCGTCCATAAGCGTGATTAAGAAGGTCGGTTCAAAGTGAACAAACTGGAGATTCCCGTCCACAAGGGTTTGGCGTTCAAGCAGGCAGCGGTGATGTTGCTGCTTATGCTGTTCAGCCTGGCTTGTTTGGCCCTTGCCCTGTCTGCAGCCAAATCCTTCAAAGATATAGAAATTGACAAGCGCCGGATATCCGAACTCATGGTTGCCTACTCTTACCTCAATATGAAGATAAGGCAAAACGACTGCGAAGGTTTCATACAAGTAAGGCCAAGCCCCTTAGGTGAAGGACAGGCTCTGGTGATCACAGAGGTGTTGGATTCTGAGACCTACGAAACCTGGATATACCTCGAGGACGGGGAACTCCGGGAGGCCTTTCTAGTAGAAGGCGGTAACCTAACCCGTGACACTTCGTTCAGCGTGGCTCAAATCGACGGGTTCAATGTTGTCATGGAAAATTTGCCTGGTAAATCGCCTAAGATTCGAATCGATATTTGGTGTGATGGCAGTAACGGACAGAGGGAGCTGATTTTGAACCTTACTTTGAGGGCATCTGGCGGACCCTGACGCCTTGGGGGCCGTTTTCTTGGAAATGCTTAGGCAAGGAGGGCAGGCAATGCTGCCTGGCACAAGAGTACGAAAAACGCTGCAAACGCGAAGTGCTTTTGCCTTGGCTGAAATGATCTTATCCGTGACCGTGTTAGCGGCTCTGGCAGGCTTCAGCCTTATAATGTTCATCTCCGCCAAGAACAACAACACCAAATCTTACGACCTGTACAAAGCCATGTCTCATGCTACAAGCGTGATTGAAACCATAAAGGGCGTCTCTCACCCCGATCTCCTGTCCGAAGCGCATTTCCAACCTGAAACAGCAGTGCTCTCAAGTAACGGTCAAGGTGCTACCCTCTCCATCTACTTCGACCAAGACTGGGTCCCCCTGCCGCCAGACAGCCACCAAACCAAGGTTTGCTACTCACTTCAAGCCGAACTAACCCCATGGGATATGTCCCCCTGTACCCAGACCGGGTTTCAAACATACAGCATCAAAGTGCGTGTGCTGCGCCTCATGCCCTACGCCCTTGAAAAGGACGAGGCACAGGAGATCATATCCATTGAAACCCTCAAGTGTTACGGCCCTCATCATACTTGCACGAAAGGAGCCATAAGGTGAACCTCAGGCGGTGGGGCAGGTTCCATGGGGGCGGCTCATCGGTGCTTGTTACCTTCTTGATGCTGTTCTTGGTTACCCTTGGAGTCTTTGCAGTGTCGTCTTCTAATGCAAACCTCAGACTGGCCCAAAAGGGGGTTTCATGGGTCAAGAGTTATTACGCACTTGAAGCAGGAGCCGAAGCTCTGCTAGAGATCATCTCAAGGGCCCTTAGCCAGGCAGGCACCCATACAACAGGCGGGGAATACATAGATAGCGGCGCCCTGGCCGGGATAATCACACAATGCCTGGAGCCATACACACAATACAACACACAGCACGGTCAAATCCAACTCCCATACGGCACCGTCCTTGAGCAATTCAAGGTGGAACCAATCGGCCCGGGCAGCGTCAACATATCCGGCCGCCTGGCAAGACAGCATGGCTCTACTGAGCAGCATTTACTAGTGGAAATCCAAGTATGTTCCGGAAGCGGTGAATCAGCCGGCTGGGGTTTCCGAATAACCCAGTGGAAGCAGTATCAAGAACCATTTGAATACCAGCAGGGATTTGATTTGTGGCACCAGCCGCAATAACAAGCGGGACAACTATGCAGACTATGTCGCTAAAAGGATGTGAGAGCACATGAAGGGCATTCATGAACTTCTTAGCACAGCTGTGAATTTAAGAGCTTCTGACATCCACATCACCGTGGGACTTCCCCCTGTGCTCAAAATCGGTGCACAGTTTAGGCGGCTGGGCGACAGCCCTTTAACCCCGGCTGACGCGGAAAAGCTCGTGAAGGAGCTGTTTCCCAGCGAGACCTTGTACCAGGAATTTCAAGCAGAAGGGGATAAGGACTTCTCACTGTCAGTTCCGGGACTTAGCAGGTTCAGGGTAAATGCGTTTAAGCAGCGGGGTTCGGTTGCAGCAGTGGTGCGGATAATACCTTTTGAGTTGCCTGACCCTGACCGTTTGGGCATCCCCAAAACCGTCCAAAACTTGAGTACCCTCACCAACGGGCTGGTGCTTGTCACAGGCCCTGCGGGCAGCGGCAAATCAACGACTCTAGCCGCGATTATCGATCTCATCAACCAAAACCGGGAATGTCACATACTAACCCTGGAAGATCCTATCGAGTTCCTCCACACCCATAAGAAGAGCATCGTAAACCAGCGGGAAATAGGTATAGACGCCCAAAGTTACGCCAGAGCCCTCAGGGCGGCCATGAGGGAATCGCCCGATGTGATCCTCCTGGGTGAAATGCGCGACCTTGAGACCACATCGATTGCCCTTACTGCCGCAGAAACCGGGCAACTGGTGTTTTCTACCCTGCACACCATAGGAGCTGCCAAGACCATAGACAGGATCATAGATGTGTTCCCGCCAAATCAGCAACAACAGATAAGAGTGCAGCTATCCACGGTGCTGCAGGCGGTAGTGTCCCAGCAACTTGTACCTTCTACCCAAGGAGGCCATGTACCGGCATTTGAGATCCTGCGGGTAAACGACGCCGTAAGAAACCTGATCAGGGAAAACAAGACTCCGCTGATAAATTCCATAATTCAGACCAGCCGGTCAGACGGCATGACCACCATGGACAATAGCCTGCTGGACCTGTTCCAAAAAGGGCTCATCACAAAGCAAAATGCCCTGCTGTATTCAGTGGACAAGAAAGCCCTGGCAAAGCAAATACCCTGACGAAACACAATAACCCGTCCCTGCCAAGGGACGGGTCTTGTTTCAGGCACCGCCGTTGGCTGCATTGTCCGGCCGCTATGTCCTGATTAGGGCCTATGCTCCCTTAGAACACTGTCTGAAACCGGGGCTTCTTGGCAGGAGGTTTTTCCTGAGAAACCTCTTTATCCGGAGCAGGTTCAGGTAGCGGTTCACCATACGGTTGTTTTTCGACGGCTGGATCCACAGTCTCTCCTGCCGTTGCGAGCACTTGGCTCCGGTCAACCACCGCAGCTAAACCATCGGGATGGGCATCACAAGGATCTGCAGCGGGTACTGCCTGCCCTTCATCGGTAACCCTTTCGAATACCGCTCCTTCTTCCATGATGATGCTCTTATACTTGGCATCACCTATCAGCTTTCCGCCCGCGCCCAGCCTGAGAATTATCGTCTCAACATAGCCCTGAACTTCACCGTATATCTCAACGGCATCCGCTTTAATGTTACTGATGCAGCAACCTGACGGCCCCACAATTACCTTGCCGCTGACCGTTATGTCTCCTTCTACCCGGCCCAGTATCTCCAGCGTTCCGGAATATGCAAGATGGCCAACAAAATCGCAAGACATGGCGAGCACCGAAGTTGTTTTGATTCGACCGAACATCACGCCGACCCCCAAGATCTCAGCTAAACGGCCCCTCTATCTCCATCTCATCTCTCTATCTCTCTGTCTGGGTTTATCCTCTTTATGTCTCTGTTTTCTGGCTGTGAAACCCAATCACTCGGAATCGGCCTCTAGATTCACCCTCCACAGGCGGTTGGCCCAATTTAGGAAACCAATGCTGTTGGCTGTAACCGGATCTGAGACCATTTCGCCTTGGGGCAAATGCGGCAAAATGTACTTTCCAAGCGCTGCTCCACCGCCACCACTTATAAGACATTTGTCGAACTCGGGAACCTGCCATGTGGACATCAGCTCAACCAAAAGTTTGGTTGCCAGGGACTCATAGGTCTTGTCCCTCAGCCCGGTAATATCTACAGGCCTTCCGGCAACATTTACCGTACCTCTTATGAAAGCTTCATCCAAGGCGTAGGTTTCCTTCTCCAAACCGTGTTCCACCAAGAGCTTGTCGGAAAGGTCACTGTAAGCCGAAGAAAGTCCTACCGGGATAGTCCGGGTTTTCTCAGGGATGAACTCCCCGTCCTCTATCGCAGCAAGGTCGGTGGTCTTAAATCCTATGTCAACTATACCCACCTTTCCGTATAGAGGGTTCCTGACTTGTCCCCATGAATCCAGGGTCTCTGCCCAAAAGGTCCCTAGAGGCTGGGGCACCACCTCGATCCTGTTGATGGTGATGTCGATGTCTTGAATCCTCCGGTCTCTCACCACCGTCACCCTGTGATGAGAACCCAACTGGGAAATCAATTCCTCCCTGAGATGCAATCTGCCCGGAGGCAGGCCGGTAACTACATCGAACCTGTTAGTAGGCTCATTGCAGAACAGGCTTAGAGCCGAAAGCACGAGGACCCGGAGATCTTCCCCCTCACTCCTGGTGGCAGACAAACCGCGATAAGCCAGACTGGAACGGCGGATGGCAAGTTTACCTACAAAATACACTTTTCCATCGATTCCAATGCGGAGGTCGGCAACCCGCTGTGATTTGTGGTATCCTGTCACCAGCGACGGCGTCAGGTCCCCTTCTCCCACTACACTGGGGAATGCATACCCATTGTCACCGTCAGTAACCTTCACAAAGCCGTAACCGACATCAAGTCCAATATAGCGCTCCACTTCCCAAAAGCCTCCTCCCCAACTAAAACAATATCAATCTTCAAAACACGCGGCTTAACGTAGCAAGCCTACATTTCCATACAGACCTGGCCCTACCGATGTCGCGTTTGACCCAGAGCACCCCGTTGGTGCTCAAGAAGCGCCTCTTGAGACCTGATATCCGCCCCACACGCGCCCGGCATCCGGTTACACCACATCCCAGCGACAAAGCCACGCCCCATGTAATAAGGCAAGGTGTGAGATGGGACCCTTTTGCCGTCGTCGCACCCACCTGCTGCTGACCAAGGTGCTAGGTGCCAAGAGCAGAAACTCCACCCACCGGACTGTTGGAAATATTATCATGGTGCTTTAGAGTGAAATTCTGTACAAGACCGCATAATACCTTCTTGCTTTTACCAAAGTTCGTTGTTTTCCGACATATTTTCTCAAGATCATGCATCAAGCGCTTTGTCTTGGGCAGGGAGATGGACCGCTGTCACCGGCGCCTGCCTGTCTAAACCCAAGCAAAAACAAAAAACCCGCTTTCGCGGGTGAAATTTCATTCTGGCAGCCCCAACGGGACTCGAACCCGTGCCTCCGCCGTGAGAGGGCGGTGTCCTAGGCCGCTAGACGATGGGGCCGCATTTTGTCTGGCTGGGGGAGGAGGATTCGAACCTCCGCAGACAGATCCAGAGTCTGTTGGCCTACCACTAGCCGATCCCCCAAACTCCACGGCAGGTACGATTATAACATTAACCAAGCTGAGATACAATATGCTAACTGCAAATTCCACGAGACAGCCCACACAAGCCTGCTCAAAAGCACCCTACCGGCCACCGCGCTGCTTCCGGGAAATCTTGGCAGTAATATTTTATCCGCCTTGCCTCAACTTATCAATGACCGGAGAGGCATGCCGGCCCAGATTGGCAGCGGCAGATGGAAAGGTGTAAAATAAGGAAAACGATGCGCTGAAAGTAACCGATATACAATAGCCAATCGTATCAGGGAGGTATGCAAAGCCTTCAAACGCATCAAAGAAACGTATCTTACACAAATGTACAGGATGGATCCAGATACGGACGAGTTCATAATAGAAATATCCGTCGACAGCTACAACGAGATATTTAACGGCTGGGACCCTTCCCCAGTCAAAAGGCGGGATCTGGATCCTGAGGTGATTGATTTTATTGAAAGCTGCGCCGACGATATACCGCTGCAGTATCCTGTAGAGCTGCATTTTTACATGCCTAAAGACCAGCGGGACGAAGAGAAAGAGCGCCTATCCATCGAAGGCATCAGGAACAACTTCGCCTACACAACCGCCTTGATAAGGAGATCTTTGTCTGACATAAGGAAGAAGACCATCACTTACGCTGTGGCGGCTTTTGTGTTCCTGACCTTGCGTTATATGTCAGGGCCCATTGTGCCAACCAACATCTTGACCACCATCCTTATCGAGGGATTATCCATCGGTGGCTGGGTATTCCTTTGGGAAGCCTTCTCTTTGCTGTTTTTCTCGGGACAAGAAACGAACAACCAGCTCAAACAGTATCTCCGATTGCTAGAAGCCAAAATCATCTTCAAGTATCAGTAGCCACAGGGGCGGCCGGCGCGGGGAACCCTGGCCTCAAGGGCAAACCCACAGTCTCCAAGGCGGCTAGCTATAGGACCATGGTGCCGGCCTAACCCTAATGGATAAAGCGAGTTCCGGGTTCCGTCGCTTAACGGCCCGGGGAATTCCAGCGTGCAGGACACAGGCCTCCGCACGAAACACACTACGCTTGCCGCCCTGGCTCCTCGAGATCGTCGCCGATATTCTGTTTCCACCTGCCCCTGAGATATTTCGGTCCCACTATCAGCAACCGGACGTACTGATCGATGTTGATGGCCCACCATATGCCCAGAAGCCCAAACCTCGTGCTGAGCAAGTAAGATAAGGGTATGCGGCATCCCCATATGCCTATGCCTGACGCTATCATGGGAGTCATGGTGTCACCGGCTCCTCTCAAAGCACCTTTGAGAGTTCCCGCCATCTGCTGTGGAATCTGGGAAAGCCCCATGATCAAGAGATACTGGGCGCCTATAGCAATAACCGCCGGATCATCGGTAAGCAAATTCATCAAGAACCTGGGGACCAACACCAATATGGCAGTGGTGATCCCAGTCAGCGCAACTCCCCACTTGACGATCTCCTTGACGTATCTCTCAGCCAAATCAGGTTTCCTGGCACCCAGAGACTGGCCTACGAATGCCGTGGCAGCAACAGCAAAACCGGCGGTGGGCATGTATGAGATGCCCTCTGCCTGAAGCCCCAGTTGGTAAGCTGCTCCCGCTTCAGTCCCGAACCCGTTGATAAGCCTGAAAAGGATGACGCTGGCCAATTGCCAGAAAGCCATCTCAGCTGAAGAAGGGACCCCGATTGCCAAGATCCGCCTAAGCAGCGGGAAGTCAAAGGAAAGGAGTCCTTCAAGCCCGAAGTTCACTCCGGAACGGTCGCTCACCAAGAACCTGAGCCCGATCACCGCACCCACTGCCTGCCCAACGATGGTTGAAATCGCCGGGCCCCTGAATCCCAGGGCAGGAAAGCCAAAGCGGCCGAAAATCAACACAGAGTTAAGAGCCACAATCACCACGTTGGTGACGGTCGCGATGAGCATGGGGATCCTTGTGTTTCCACTACCCCGCAAGATGGCGCTTGTGATGATGAAAACCACTTGGAATGGCATGCTGAACACAAGGATCCTAAGATAAGCGGTGCCTATGGGAAGGGCGTCACTCGTAGCTTTAAACGCCATAAGCAGCCACGGAGCATAGATAAACACTGCCGCCCCTACGATCCCAACCAGTGCAACAGCCAGGAGCATGGCTTGTTGCGCTACCCGGCGCACGCGCAGCAAGTCACCAGCCCCTACGGCTCTGGCAATGAGCACCGTAGTACCGGTCCCGATAGCATTGAAGATCGTCCACACAAACTGGGACACCCTGCCTGACAGCCCCACTGCCAGGATGGTAGCTGCTCCCAGCCTTCCCACCATGGCGGTGTTGACAAATCCTATGAGGAAATGCAACACGTTCTCTGCGGTGACAGGCCAGACCATATCCAGGATGTGGCGTCTTAGCTCGCTCTGGGACGGTTCCAACAATTCTTCAGCCACATCAGGTGCTTCTGACACTGGTGCATCCCTCCGTCAAGGTTCTCCGATTAGTGGTCAATTCAGCGCTCAGGACTTTTTGAGCTCTCCGGGTACCTCCGGGCCATGTTCAGTGAGGTAGACAAACTCGCCTCCCAGGACAGTCGCCACCACTTTCACTCTAAGCAATTCTTCAGGATCCGCGTCAAGGATGTCTCTGTCTAAGATAGCTATATCAGCCAAGTATCCGGGTGCCAGGACACCGCACTCTTTGTCCCTGTAGGCGAGATAAGCGCCGCCTGAAGTGAAGCACCGCAGAGCCTCCCTCATAGTCAGGGCTTCAGCCTTGCCGAAATCAAGCCCGGCCATAGTCTTTCTGGCCACTGCCCCGTAAAGGGTTATGAATGGGTCGTACGGGCCTGATGCTACATCGGTGTTAATCGCCACCCTGATACCTCTGGATAAATAGGTCCTGGCAGGTTTGAAGCCAGCCAAAAGGCTCTCATCAATGTTGTCAGGATATATATCGCCTTCAACATAAATGAAGCCCGGCTGCAGCGATACACCGATGTCGTATTCAGCCATGGTATCCAGGGCGTATTCGGTCGGGTAGTACCCGTGGATTATGTGATGCCTCTGATGGGGCAGGGCTTTCCTCTTGGAAAGCGCCTCTGCCATATGGGACAGAGCTATGTCCTGTGCCAGGTCCCCACAGCAGTGTATGCCTACTCCCCAGCCCAGTGCATGGGCGTGGGAAATATATCGGCCCAGCTTGTTCAGATCCAGCCTTGCAGGTACCGTGGATCGGGTGCCATCCCTGAAAGGCGCGTGCATCATCGCGGTTTTGGACCCCAGCCCGCCGTCAATGGCCATCTTGAGGTTTCCAATGCGGAACCACTCATCGCCCACTCCGGGTTGCAGTCCTGCCTCAACCGCCGGAGGTACATAGTCCGGGCTGGAAATAGCAGACATCCCGTGCCATGCTGGCATGGCGCTCACCCTCAAGGGCAGTGCCCCTGTGGCCCACAGTCTCGTGTAGGCACGCATGGTATCACCGGTGACACCCGGATCAAGCACAGACGTGATTCCGTACTTGAGAAGCTCATTGAGGGCCAGCAAGATCCTGCGTGCCGTCTCTTGCCCCTCTGAAGCCTCCCTGGCACCTATTCGGCCCTGAACTCTCGTACCGCGGCCTTCCCTCATGGCTCTGCGGATGTAGTTTACCGCACCTTCCCTGAGGATGCCCGTGGGTTCGCCTGCCGGATCAAGGTCCACCCTGCCTGTCTCAGGGACAAAACCGTGCCCGATACCTGCAAGCTCCAAAGCCTTGGAGTTCACAACCACCATCCCGAACAGCCTGGTGAGACACACCGGATTGTCAGGAGCTGCTTCGTCTAAGTCCCACCTGTTTGGCAACCGCCTCTCTGCGAACTGGGATTCAATCCAGCCGGCTCCTATGATCCACTCGCCAGGCTCGGCCTGGGCAGCCTTGGCAGCCACCGCTGCCTTGAGTTCGTCTATGGTCTTCAAGCCGAAACAGTTTACCCCTTCCAGGAGGGTCGCCGCTGACAACACATGGTTGTGGGAATCGACGAAGCCCGGAATGGCGGTACGCCCGCCCAAGTCAACCACATATGCTGAACCGGACTCACGCCCACCGATGATGTCCAATATCTTAGAGTCGCTTCCGATTTCGCAGATCCTGCCGTCTTCATAAAGAAGGGCCTGGACTTCGCCCTGGCCTTCCAGCGCCGTGAATATCTTGCCGTTTACGAGAGCAACCCGCTTGGTCATCTTGCAACCTCCTAACCATGTCTCGCAAAGAGCGTAATGACCCTGTTACATTCTCACTTATCTTGACTTCGTTGAAGGGGCACGGCATACCTCTTGGAGTCCTTGTTACGGGAATAGCTTCGCCTGCTTACCGGCCAGCCCTCGCCTGAACGCCGCTATTGTCTCTTCTGTTTCATCCAGCCAGTACGGCCGCGATACAGTCTTGTTGTCCTTGGGATCGAAGTCGGCGTAGCTGAACCACACCGCAGCCTTGATATTGGAGTACTTGTCGATGCAGCCGAACATGCGGTCAATCCACTTAACTTTGTCGCCGCCGATTGAACTTGAGGCAAACTCGGTTATCATCCACGGGAATCTGCCGAACACACCGTGCATTTCGTTGTGTATCCGGTCGTATATCTCCTCGAACTCCCGCCATCTTTCACCCGTTACGTACCGGTAATAGGTGCCGTTGTTGTACCCGGTTATTCCAAATATGTGGACATACCCGTTACCGGGGTAGTACGCAGCCTGGCCGTTCCACGCGTTTGGCGGGCAATCCCTGTCGTTGGGGTTAAATATCCAGATGGCGTTGTTCACACCCTCTTCCTCAAAGATCTTGTAGACCGTCCGCCAGTTCTCTATGAAAATATCCGGGTCAAGCAGGTTGTTCACTCCGCCGTAGCTCACCCAATCGGAGTTCATCTCGTTGTTCAACCGGAACAGGAAGGGCTTGCCAAATTCCCGCGCCGCCCGGGCGAACTCGCGGATGCGCTCGTCATCTCCCGTCCTGTAAAGCTCAAGCCACGGTGACCGGCCGAACAGGTCCAGGTTGTTGCTTTCAGTCACCTGCAGGGTCATCTGCACTACCCTGCCCTCCTGGTAGCACCTCTCCATGAACTCCGTGGGAAAGCCTCCGTCCAGCCCGGTGTAGGCCAGGATTATGGGGAACTTGTAGCCTATCTTCTCCTCAATCTCCGGTATGGTCCGCTCTATACCCTCACCCATAACATCTTTGGTGAAGATACCCCAGATGACTTCTTCAGTCCCAGCCAGTCTTTCGTAGAGTGAGCGCGTTTCCGGGGTCCAGTTGTCTGGAAGCACCGGGTAGAAGTCGGTTGAATACCGGGCAACGCCTTCGGGGTTGAAGTAGATAAAGGTATCCAAAACAAGTTGTGCAAGGGCTGCCGCTTCCTTGTCGTCATACGGGTATTTGAGGCGGGCAAAATAGAAGTTCCGCGTACCCGTCTTTATCACCAAGTATGTATATGTGTCAAAACGCCCGGGGTAGTCATTAAGGCGCACGGTCAATCGTTCGAAGGCGCGTTCCCTGGTATGCTCGATGAGCTCGATGCCGTTCTTTTCCCTGTATGATTCGTCCAGCAAGAACCTGAAGAAGTAGTATTCTATGTATCCGGACACATCCCTGTCGTACGTCCAGTCCTTGCTTATGATAAGTCTGGCGTTATGGCCTTCGAAGGCAACAAACCGGGGACTTAAGCTGAAGTCAAACTTCATGCTTGCCGGCAGGGACACGGCAAAACCGTTAGCATAATCGCAGAATCTGATATCGTTAGACGTCTCATACACCACTTTCACATCGCGATCACCGATATTCTCGGGCATTGAACCCTCAACACCGTCTACGTACACCGTTTCTCTGGTGATGACGAGCCCTTGGGTCAGGTCAGGCCTGTTTGGGAGTGAGCCGGTCTGTATGTAACGCTTGACCATAGCCCTGAAATTGACTGCAAACCGGGATGTCGACGTCCTGAGATAGTAGAGCGCCGGTACGCCTGCAAGCAGACAGCCCAGCAGGACTATCAACAGAGCGCGCTTGTGTCTCTTAAAAGCTTCCAAACCTGATCCCCCCGTGGCGGCTTGTACACTACACATCCCTGGTAAATTGTTCTACGCATACGTGACGGGAATTCCTGCCGTTTCGACCGATCTTATATGAGCTTTTCATTGCAGTTTCATCCAGCTGAAACCGCCCTGCCCAACTCAACTACACGTATCCCCCACTTTCTCCTTTTGTTCAGATTATGTAGACCTGGGGCCATAGGTTACCGGTCCGAAACTGCCTGAAGAAAAAGGACTGCAGGAAAAGCCTTGGGTTTTGTGGTAGTATTTACTTCGTGTACGAAACTTTTGTCGAAGGATACTTGTTGCAGGTCCGAGGTGAAACAGTTGCGCTGCATTTCCCGTTTGCTTGTTATCTCGCGTCCCTACTGGGGTTGGATGATTCTGGCCTTCCTGGCCATGCTGGGAGTAACGGCAACTACCCTTGCAGGTCCATGGCTTCAAAGGTCCCTCATAGCCATGATTGAGACCGGGGTGGGAACCGGCGCCCTTGCAAGGGATCAGATCCTCCGGGTGGCCCTCATGTTGCTGGCGGTATACGCGTTGCGGCCCGCCCTGAGGGCGCTCCAGACGTGGTCTGCCCACATAGCCGGCTGGGGTGCCGTAGCTTCAGCCAGACAGGCGATTTACGACCATCTCCAGAAGCTTTCACCCAAGTTCTACTCTGACACCCAAACCGGACAAATTATGTCCAGGGTGGTGAATGATACATCCAACTTCGAGCTCCTGATCGCCCATGCGGTGCCAGAAATCACAGTGGCGCTCCTAAGGCTCATAGGCACTACGGCGCTGCTTTTCTACATCAACAAGGAACTGGCTGTCTATACTCTCATCCCCATACCGCTGATCACCATAGTGATGTACTTCTATCAGAAAATCGTACGGCCCCTGTTCCGCCAGGCCCAAGCCAAGCTGGGGGATCTTAACGCCATCCTCCAGGACAACTTGAGCGGCATCCGGGAAATACAGGTGTTCACCCAGGAGGAGCGTGAGTACCGGAGAGTGTCAGAGCGGATCTACGCCCATGCATGGGCCATCGCAAGAGCCGTGTCCATAAGCAGCGTGTTCTCGGGTGTAGTGGACTTTTTCGCCGGACTCGGAACGGTGTTCGTGGTGTTCTTCGGCGGTGTAATGGCCATTAACAAGGGGTTGTCAATTGCGGATATCACCGGGTTTCTCCTTTACGTAGCACAATTTTACGAACCGGTCATCCAGCTTAACCGGATAAACGAATCCCTCCAACAAGCCCTTGCCGCCGGCGACAGGTACTTCGAAGTGCTCGACTCAATCCCAGAAATCCAGGATCCGCCTGACGCAGTAGAACTGCCCAAGGCAAAAGGCCATATCGTGTTCGAAAACGTATCATTCCAGTACGACGACGATGTGCCTGTGCTGCGAGGGATAAATCTTGAGATAAAGCCAGGCGAAATGGTGGCCCTGGTGGGACCCACAGGAGTCGGCAAGACTACCATGGCAAACCTGATACCCAGGTTCTACGACCCTACCGAAGGCCGGGTGTTGATAGACGGAACTGACGTACGCAAGATTAAGCTGTCGTCGCTAAGAAGGAATATCAGCATGGTGCTACAGGATGTTTTCCTGTTCAACGGCACTGTGGCGGAGAACATCGCTTACGGAAGTCCCCACGCTTCCAGGCAGCAAATCGAGGAGGCTGCCAGGATAGCAGGGGCCGACGAGTTCATCAGGGAGCTCCCTGACGGCTACGACACCCACATCGGCGAGCGGGGAGTACGTTTGTCCGGCGGCCAGAAACAGAGGCTTGCCATAGCCAGGGCCCTCCTCTACGATGCGCCAATCCTCATCTTGGACGAGGCAACCTCTTCCGTGGACACTGAAACCGAGGCCAAGATAAGTTCGGCGCTGCGCAGGCTCATGGAAGGCCGCACAACGGTAGTGATCGCCCACAGGTTGTCGACCATCCGTAACGCCGACAAGATCGTGGTGTTAAGCGAAGGGGAAATCGTGGAACAAGGCCGCCACGAGGAACTCCTGGAGAAAGACGGCCTCTACGCGAAGCTGGTGAAGATTGATGCGGATCCGGCAGGCAAGGGCAGTGAAATAGTGGCCGCTGAATAGCCAAAGCGCAACTAAACCCAGTATATCCTGGTTGCGGCGCACATTGGCCGCCTGCAGCCGCTGCGGCAAACCTTGATGCCGGTGCACAAGGAACCCTGGAGCCGAACAAGTCAACAGCCTCTGGAAGATCTACGCACTTCCAGAGGCTATGCATCTCTTATCATACGCGCTCTGTGTTACAAGCTTGCGCCGTATCGGCACACTCTGCACACCCTAATTGCCGTACACCTGAACACTCTATATCCCGGCCCCGCCACTACTTCACAGCAGCGCGCCCTGACCGTAATCTAGGGCCAAACTATATTTCTTTCACAATATCCTCAAACGGCCTTAAATTCCTTGGCTTCGGCTCCTGGTCAGGATACCCCACGGTTACCATGGCAACCGGACGCAAATTGGGAGGCAGCTCCAAAGCCTGGCGAACCAAGCTTTCCCGGAAAGCCCCTATCCAGCAAGTGCCCAATCCAAAGGAGACAGCCGCCAGCAGGATGTTCTGAACAGCCGCAGCCGTATCTTGGATAAAATACAATGTCCTGCCCCTGTCATCGTACCTTTCGGCGGATATCTCAGGGTCAGCACACACAACGATCACTACAGGAGCTTGCCCCACTTGAACCTGGTTGCCTGAGGCTTCTTTCAGCTTCTGCCTTATCTCGGGATCCTTTACCACGTAAAACACCCAAGGTTGCCGGTTGCCGGCGCTAGGAGCTACCCTGGCACAATCCAAGAGCTCTTTCAGCACATCCTCAGGAATAGGATCACTCTTAAACCGCCTTATGCTGCGCCTTTTCTTTATGGCTTGGACAACATCCACCGGGCAATCGCCTCCTTTACCGGGTTTTACTCACAGGCCTCTTTGATGAACTTGATTGCGGCCTTGAGCCTGGAAACGGTTTCATCTTTGCCTAACACAAACATGATGTCAAACAGGCCTGGCCCAAACGTTATGCCGCTCAGCGCCAGCCTGGTGGGATGAATGAGCTTGCCCCGGCTCACGCCTTCTTTCTCAGCAAGCTCAGTGTACGCCTGGTCGCAAGCCTCAATCGTCCATTCAGGCATGCGCGACAGTACTTCTACGCATTTCTCAAGCAGTCCTGCAACACCGGGTTTGGCGAAATGTTTGTTGACACCCTTTTCGTCGTAGGTTTCAGGAGGCTTGAAGTAGAATGCCATATAGTGTGCCAGCTCTTCCAGGGTCTTCGCCCGTTCCTGCATGGTGATTACCGCTTGCCTAAACCAGTCCTTCCTTGCCTCGAGCTCTTGCCTTGTGGCTAAACCTGCGGCTTCGACAAAAGGTATGACCCTTTCCATGAGATCTTCTGGGTCAAGTCTCTTGATGTACTGCCCGTTCATCCAAGTGAGCTTCTGGACGTCGTATACTGCCGCGGTACTAGAAACCCTGGACAGGTCGAACAGTTCAATCATTTCTTCCAGTGTCATAAACTCCTGGGTCGCATCTGGCGGCGTCCATCCAAGCAGGGCTATGTAGTTCACAATCGCTTCAGGCAGATAGCCTTTGTCCCGGAACTCCTCTACAGTCTGCGCCCCGTGCCGCTTGGAAAGTTTAGACCTGTCAGGCGCAAGGATCATAGGCACATGGGCAAACTTTGGCAGCGGCGCCCCAAGCGCACGGTACAACATCATCTGCCTTGGAGTGTTGGAAAGGTGTTCATCAGCCCTTATCACATGGGTAATTCCCATGAGCCAGTCGTCGATCACACAAGCGAAATTATACGTGGGAAGGCCGTCAGATTTCATGATTATAAAATCTGCGATTTCGTCATTAGGGAAGGACACCTCACCGTGGATGAGGTCGTTCACCACCGTGTAGCCCCCATCGGGAGTGCGGAACCTGATAGCATACTTTCTGCCTTCCGCTTCAAACTTGCGGATCTGTTCTTCGGTAAGATTCCTGCATCTGCCGCTGTATCTGGGCGCCTTCTTGGCACGCCTTGCCTCTTCCCGTTCCGCCGCAAGCTCCTCGGGGGTGCAGTAACACTTGTAAGCCAGGCCCTTATCCATGAGGGTCTGTGCATACTTCTTGTAAAGCTCCCTACGCTGAGACTGCTGATACGGAGCCGCCGGGCCGCCTACAATGGGCCCCTCATCCCATTCTAAGCCCAGCCACTTAAAGCTCTCCATCATCCTTTCAGCAGAGTCTTCGATGGTGCGTTCCACATCGGTGTCTTCAATCCGCAAAACAAACTTTCCGCCGTTGTGTTTGGCAAACAGGTAGTTAAAAAGAGCCGTCCTGGCCCCGCCGATATGGAGATATCCGGTAGGGGACGGAGCAAATCTCACACGTAACTCGCCCACGCAACAACACCTCGTATTTCAGCATCCACCGGTATTTTAAGTGTCTAAAAGGGCGGGACAACGCGCCCGCCCTTAAGTATTGCCCAACATGCACGGTTCGTATATTATTCTTCGGCCTGTTCCTCAGCTTGTTCCTGGTGCATGCGTTCCAGAGTGAGTAATTCTTCCCAGTTTCTGTCTACTTCAGCCTGGATCTGTTCGATGATCCCCTCGTTCTCAGGCCTGAACAGATGGCGGAACCTGCCCTGAACCTTGAGGAACTCGACAACGGGCTTCTTCTTCCTAGGTTTATATGTCACCTTGACTTTGCCGTCAACCACTTCAAACAGCGGCCAGAAGCATGTGTCTACTGCCAGCTTGCACATCTCGATGGTATCTGCGGAATCGTGACGCCATCCCCTGGGACAGGGTGCCAGTGCGTTGATGAACGCAGGCCCCTTGACGGCAAAGGCTTTTTCGGCCTTGCTGTACAGATCATTCCAATGGGCCGGTGATACCTGGGCCACATACGGAATTCCGTGGGCCATCATTATCTTGGTGAGGTCCTTACGTTTTCCGGTCCTGCCAATGGTCTGCTCCTTGCCTACAGGTGTAGTGGTGGTGTCTGCACCTACAGGTGTAGCTGAAGAGCGCTGGATACCTGTATTCATGTAAGCACCGTTGTCATAGCACACATACACCATGTCGTGGCCCCGCTCCATAGCACCTGACAGGCTCTGCAGGCCGATGTCGTAGGTTCCTCCGTCACCGCCGAAGGCCACGAACTTAATTTCTTCGGTGATCTTTCCTTGACGCTTCAAAGACTGATATGCAGCTTCAACGCCCGAAAGGCTGGCCGAAGCATTTTCAAATGCCACGTGGATAAAGGGAGACCTCCAGGACGTGTACGGGTAAATAGTAGTGGAGACCTCGAGACAACCAGTTGCGTTAGCTACCACTACAGGGGCCTTAGCTGCACGCAACACCTGCCTCACCACGATAGGCGCACCACAGCCGGCACACATCCGGTGACCCGGGGCTAGCACTTCCGGAACGCTAGAGAGTTCTTTCAAAGTAGCCACAATTACCCCTCCTATTCTCTGACGTCCAGGTGCGTAATGAGCTCTTCAACCCGGCCTTTTTTAAGGGCGGCTGCAAGGTCCTCAAATACCCTGCTAATCTCCCGGGTTGTGGTGTCTCTTCCGCCCAGACCGAAAATGTAGTTCTTCATAAGCGGACGCTTCTCTGATTCATAGAAGGCCGAACGGAGTTCTACAAAGAGCTGGCCGCCTGCAGTGGAGAAGGTCTCAGCTCTGTCCATAACTGCCACTGCCTGTACTGAAGACAGGGCATCCACCAGTTCCTTGGCGGGGAATGGCCTGAGCACGCGAGGCTTCAACAAGCCCACTTTTTCTCCCTTAGCCCTAAGGTTGTCAACTACAGCCTTGGCAGTACCTGCAGTGGAGCTAAGTACCACGATTGCCCTTTCGGCGTCGTCCAACTTATATGCTTCGAAAAGCCCGTACTTGCGGCCTGAGATTTTTGCATATTCCTCGGCAACATCCAAGATCACCTGCTTGGCATTTTTCATTGCCTCAGCTTGCTGCACCTTGACCTCAGTGTAGTAATCCTGCAAAGCCAAAGGACCCACGGTGATTGGGTTCTCAATGTCCAGCAGGGCGTACTTGGGCTTGTACTCACCTACGAACTCTTTGACCACTTCATCAGGCAAGAGGTTGAGGTTCTCGATACCATGGCTGGTAATGAATCCGTCTTGGCAGACCATTACCGGCAGCAGAACGTCAGGGTGCTCTGCAATCCTAACGGCCTGGATCAGGTTGTCGTAGGCTTCCTGAGCACTCTCTGCATAAATCTGAATCCATCCTGTGGTCAGCGAGCCCATGGTATCTGAATGGTCGCAGTGGATGTTGATGGGCCCAGAAAGCGCCCTGTTGACCACAGGCATTACTATCGGCGCCCTGTATGATGACGCAATGTGGAGTATTTCCCACATCAGGGCAAGTCCTTGGGATGATGTGGCAGTCATTGCCCTGGCGCCGGCCATAGATGCACCGAGGGTGGCGGACATGGCTGAATGTTCGCTTTCAACAGTAACGAATTCAGTCTTGACCTGGCCATTTGAAACGAAACTCGAGAAATACTGAACAATATCGGTCTGAGGCGTAATAGGATATGCGGCAACTACGTCGGGATCGATTTGACGCATGCCGTGAGCCACTGCCTCGTTACCGGTCATAGCAACTCTTTTTTGCTCAGCAGCCACTTTTATGCCTCCTTAGCACGAAGATTTCGCCGTTACTCCTCTTTCACCATATACAAAGCTTTTTCTTTCCTGGGACATTCCCGGGCACAAATTCCGCAACCCTTGCAGTGGTCGTAATTTATGCCCTTCACCTTGCCATCTTCAACGATGATGGCTGTATCGGGACAGAAAACCCAGCATATGAGGCAGTGAACGCATCCTTCTTCGTTCCAAATAGGTTTGAAGCTTCTCCAATCCCCGGTCCTATACTCTTCTGAATTACCTGCTTTGGGGATTATGCCGCCAATGGGAATTTCCTTGTACCCTTTCAAGTTGGTCACGCCAACTTCACCTCCTCGTAGGCGCGGCGGATCGCTTTGATGTTTCCTTCGACTATGTTTTCCCGTCCCCGGAATTTCGCAGTGAGGTCTGCTCTCATTCTCTCGATGAACTCTTCAAATGGAAGGATTTCGACCAGCTTGAGAAGCGCGCCCATCATCGGGGTGTTGGGAATGTCACGCCCAATGCAATCTACGGCTATACCACTTGCGTCTACAGTGGCGACCTTAATGTCGTCTCTGTCAAGCTTCTGCTTTGCTTCTTCCGG
>LFST01000040.1:15623-43639 GCA_001513185.1 Candidatus Fermentithermobacillaceae bacterium DTU015 | reverse complement strand
GGGTTCTCAACGTTGGAGTGAATCGTAATCGGGATGTCGCCTATGCGGTTGTAAGCCTTCATAGGTGCCCCCATACGTTCAGGACCATACTCGGGGAACCCTTGGACATATTTCCCGGCAGCCATCGAGGTCTCAGCGAGCAAAGTTGAAGCCGTTTTCGCTCCTTGTCCACCCCTGGCGTGCCAGCGAATCTCTAAAAGGTTTGACACGGGCCCTGCCTCCTTCAAAAGGTGAAATGGTAATGTATCTACAACTAGAAATGTTTGTAGTTGCTTATCGTGAATACGTTAACAAACTAACCCCTGTGCAGTCAAGAACTCCCAAAACATGGGCCTTCCGGGCATGCTCCAATGCTGGTATACCTTTGGGTGCCACCCACTAACCACCAGGTTGAGGTTATAAATATGTAGGCTGATTGCTGCAGAAAGCAAGGAAAGCATGGGTTAAGAGCTTTGTACCATATTGGAGCCGGCGAAGGGAATCGAACCCATAGCCTACGGTTTACGAAACCGTTGCTCTACCGTTGAGCTACGCCGGCCCTAAAAACATTGGAGCGAGAGACGGGATTCGAACCCGCGACCCTCGGCTTGGGAAGCCGATGTTCTACCACTGAACTACTCTCGCTCAGCTATCACGCTACTTTATTATATCCAGTACCCGTCTTACTCGCAACATCCTGGAACGAATCTCCTCAAGCACCATGGCCCTTTGCCATGATTACCGTCTCGACGTATCGGTTCCAGCACTCAGCGCATAGGAACAAGTTGTCTATGACTTCTGACACGTTATGGAGCTTCCCGCACGAACGACAGCGGTCCCTCCTGCAACAGGCCCTGAGCACAACGCCATGGGCCTCATTCTTGATGGCAAGGCGTTCGCCCAGAGACCACTCAAGGGCTTCCCTAATCCCGGCGGGTATGACGATCTTGCCTCCGGAACCCAGATAACACTTCAGCTCGCCGGGCTCCCCATCAGCTTCAGATAGGACCAGACTGTCGCCGGCAAGCTCGGCGGTGAGTACCTCGCCCTCATTCCATCCCCGGGCCTTCCTGATCTGGGCAGGTAAAGTAAACCTCCACCCGGTTGTAATCGTGCGCACATATTGTCTTTCAGACAGTTGGTTGTCCGCCGCTACTCCCACTCCAGCATCCCGCCTTAATGAAACCCCGGCCATCTATACCAGCCGGTTATAGTGCTTGTCTAAAACGAGCCAAAGCTGCTGCCTCAAGTTTATCACGGCAAAGCTTGCACAGGTGCACATTGGGGAGCACCCGCTCCACATCAAGCTCAGAACCGCAGGCGCCGCAACGTACTTGTTGTTCTTCAGGCCTTACGATTATCTGATTGCCATGTAACGTAAACGCCAGAACCTGTCCAGGATACAGCCTGGCTTCTTCTCTGACCCTGGGAGGAATCAGCACTTTCCCGAGGGCACCCACCCGGCTTATGTCCGGGCACTGGATACAGCCTATCTTGGGGCGGCACACAGTCAACTCAAACCCATCCCAGTGGACGCATACGTCCATGCCGATTTTCCATCCCAAGGCACGCCGGATGGGCTTAGGGATTGTGACCCGCCAGCCGTCGTCTATAAAACGCCTCCATGTCTTCACAATTTCTTCCCCCGGTTCCAGGTGTTTGTTTTCACTTTCACTTTATCATCGCAGCTATATTCTGCTCCAGAGGTGGAAATACCGTTCCCTTCTCGGTGATGATGGCAGACACAAGCTCTCCCGGTGTGATATCGAAAGATGGGTTAAACGCCCGGACACCTTGAGGTGCTACAGGCTTGCCCATAAACTCGACGATCTCTTTTTCGGAACGTTCCTCGATCTGTATCTCCCGTCCTGTAGCGAGACTCAGATCAAAGGTTGACACAGGCGCGGCAACGTAAAACGGGATACTGTGGTGCTTACACAAGCACGCCAGGGTATAGGTGCCGATTTTATTGGCTACATCCCCGTTAGCTGCAATCCTGTCAGCACCCACCACAACCGCGTCTACCTTCCCAAGGAACATGACATAGCCTGCGGCGCTGTCTGCCAAAAGCGTTACAGGGATCCCGTCTTCCATAAGCTCCCATGCGGTAAGCCGTGCCCCTTGAAGCCACGGCCTGGTCTCGTTTGCGTAAACCATCTTGACTTTGTTCTCGGCCCACGCCTGCCTTATCACACCCAGTGCCGTGCCCCATCCGCCTGTGGCCAGGGCCCCTGCGTTGCAGTGGGTCATTATGGATGAACCAGGTTTTATGAGGACAGCCCCGTTTTCCCCGATTTTGCGGTTGGCTTCGACATCCTCCAGCTCTATGCTGCGTGCTTCTTCCAGGGCAGCCTGGGCTGCCCCGGCTACGCCGCTGAGTTTTAAGGCTGAAACCGTCTTGTCCAACACCCGTTCTACAGCCCAGGACAGGTTGACCGCAGTAGGCCTGGCTGAAACCAACAGCGAGGCAGCTTCGCGCAAGAATCTTTCTGCCGCCGCCAAAACTTCAGGGGTGTCCCCTGCCGAGCCAAACTTCCCGGCCGCTTCTTTGGCTGCCAAAGCCAGCCCGTAGCCGCCGCTTATGCCAATGGCCGGGGCACCCCGGACCACCATATCCTTTATCGCCTGGGCGGTCTGCCTGTGATCCGCACAGCTAACGTACCTAACTTCATGGGGTAAGATGCGCTGATCCAGAAGGGTCAGTACTCCTCGTTCCCACTTGATGGCTTGCACCATTCCCATGCCACCTCTTACGACAAGACTCTCTCAAGTTCTTCATGGCAAGAGCATCCAGCCGTGGCAGGGATGTTCTCTATGATCTTCCTGATAAGGTCTTTGAGTTTTTCGTTGTGCTCCATAAATACCTTTGTAACTTCTTCGGCAGTCACAGGTTTTATGTCAGGCCTGCCTTCAAGGCCTACATCGTAGTCAGTTATAAGCGACACATTCAGGTAGCACATGCCGAGTTCCCGGGCGAGCATCACTTCAGGATACCCGGTCATGTTGACCACCTTCCATCCCATTGAGGAAAACCACTTAGATTCAGCCCTGGTTGAAAACCTGGGGCCTTGGATCACCACCATGGTGCCGTCCCGATGGTACCGCAAACCGAGCTCCTGAGCCGCAGCTATGCCGATCTTCCGCAGCTCTTCGCAGTAAGGATCTGCAGAACTTAAGTGAACCGTCTTGGGGCCGTCGTAGAATGTGTCTTTCCTGCCTGTGGTCCTGTCAACAAACTGGTCGCAAAATACAAAATCACCTGGGTGTACATCAGGCTGCAAGCTGCCCACAGCACACGGGCCCAGCACCCTTTTTGCACCCAACTGCTTGAGCGCCCACAGGTTGGCCCGGTAGTTGACCATGTGCGGAGGGTACTGATGTTTCCTCCCGTGTCTGGGCAGAAACGCCACTTGTTTCCCTGCAACGGTCCCTATAGATATCGCATCAGACGGATGCCCGTAAGGGGTGTTTACCGTGATTTCCTCGGCATCTTCAAAGAACTCATAAAAGCCGGTGCCGCCGATTACGGCTATCTCAGCTTTTCTATGTGTGTCAGCCATAGCTGCCTCCCCTTTCTGAATTCCCTAAGGCTCAAAAGGGGCGGGACCGCCCGCCCATGTCTTAACCCTTAATCACGCCCATAGGCCTTACCCTTGCCACTTTTGCAGCCAAGCCGGCGCAATGGGTAGCTTCTACTACCGCGCTCACATCCTTGTATGCATCAGGCGCCTCTTCCACAAGCCCCTTGGCCGTGGCGGATCTCACAAAAACGCCCCTGCTTTCAAGATCCTGCCTGAGCTCGTCTGCAGTTATGGCCTTTCTCGCCTGTGTCCTTGACAGCGCCCTGCCGGCTCCGTGACACGCAGACCCAAATGAAATCTTCATGGCCGTCTCGGTACCCCTGAGGATATACGAAGCGCGGCCCATGTCGCCCGGGATCAGCACCGGTTGGCCTACCTCCCGATACTTCTCAGGCACATCTTTGTGCCCTGGGCCAAACGCCCTGGTAGCTCCCTTCCTGTGGACCAGCACTCTCCGGGTGGCCCCGTCAACTACGTGTTGTTCAAGTTTGCCGATGTTGTGGGCTACGTCGTATAACATGTGCATCCCCAGGCTTTCAGGTGACTTGCCAAAGGTCTGCCTCACCGACTCCCTCACGTAGTGGGCCAGCACCTGCCTGTTTGCCCAGGCGTAGTTGGCTGCGCTTGCCATGGCGGCAAAGTACCGCTTACCTTCATCAGAGCTTATAGGCGCACAGTCAAGCTGCCTGTCAGGCAAAGAGATTCCGTACTTGGACACTGCCCGGCGCATAACATGCAAGTAGTCGCTGCAGACCTGGTGCCCAAGCCCCCGTGATCCTGAGTGAACCCAGAACACCACCTGGCCCTTGAACAGCCCAAAGGTCTCGGCTGCCTTTTCGTCAAAAATCTCTTCTACATAGCTCACTTCGATGAAGTGGTTGCCCGAGCCCAAAGTACCCAAGCCGTCGCTTCCGCGCTTGCGTGCCCTCTGGGATACATTGCTGGGATCAGCACCTTCCATGCACCCGTTTTCTTCGCAGTACTCCAGATCCGAGTCCCAGCCGTAGCCGTTTTTCACGGCCCAGCCTGCGCCCTGTGTAAGCACTTGCTCAAGCTGTTTGTTGGAAAGCCTGATGGAACCCTTCTTGCCTACGCCTGTGGGAATATTTGCAAACAGATTGTTGACCAGCTCCTCCTGGCGCTTCATCACATCTTCCTTGGTGAGGTTGGACACCATAATCCGCACGCCGCAGTTGATGTCGTAACCGATCCCGCCGGGGCTTATCACTCCGCTGTCGACATCAGTGGCAGCAACCCCGCCTATGGGAAAACCGTATCCTTCGTGGATATCAGGCATCGCCAAAGAAGCCTGCAATATGCCGGGGAGATGGGCTACATTCCGCACCTGTTCGATTGCCTTAGTACCCTCTAAATCGTCTATGATCTCCCGGGTGGCGAAAATGATCCCGTCGACCTTCATGCCCCCTGACTTGGGCATAACCCACTGACATTCGCTGACCATCTTGAGATCTTTTGCCATCAAACCTTACCCCCCTTGGCCAGAATGGGCCTGTAATGCTCTGTCAAACATCGAAAGTAACCCAGGCTTCCGTGGGAGTGAGTTCCAATCCGTGAAACGTGGCAGCTTTGATTTGGACGTTTATATTGGCGTCCACCTGAGACACAGGTGCCCCGCACAGCACGGCCTCGAGGCGCAGCTCTTCCCCATCCGGACCTGCTTCGATTGTAAGCTCTTCTATATGTGCCATCACCAGGCCATCTGTGTCAAACAAAACCAGCTGCTCGTTGAGAAAAGCTATTAAGAGGTCTTCCATATCAATGCCTGTTACTTCGATATGCCATCTATCTATCGCAGGGATCTGGGCTTCCCCGAACATCACACTCCACATCCCTTTGGCCACTTGAGAAAACACGTCCGCGAAGCCCTCTCCCCACGCCTTTATCCTCACGTCTGCCACATGATCCACCACAAGGAATCCCTTAGCCATGCTCATTCACCCTCTATGATGCTGCATGCTGACAGCCGGTCGTTCTCCTCTACTTTCATTAGTCTCACGCCTAAGGTATTCCTGCGGGCGACCTTGACTTCAGACAGCTTAATGCGTATTGCCACGCCTTCAGCCGTAATCAGCAGCGCCTCCTCGTGTTGCGGGGTGACTACCCGCATAATCGCCAGATTTCCGCCCTTCTTGGACTTCTTGATGGCCATCACGCCTTTCCCGCCCCTTCGCTGGAGGGGAAAGTCGCTCACTTCACTGAGTTTTCCGTAGCCGTTTTCAGTGACCAAGAGCACCTTGGAATCAGGCGCGATGGGATCTGCGGCAACCACGTAATCCCCTGGGTCGAGCCTTATGGCTATCACGCCGGTAGCAGTCCTGCCCATAGGCCTTACATCGTCCACGCTCATCCTTATGGCTTTCCCGGAATAGGTACCTATGAGGATCTCGTCTCCGTCCTGGGCAAGCCTTGCAAGTATCAGGCTGTCCCCTTCCCTGAGATTTATGGCCCTCAGCCCCGATTTTCTCCGGGTAAGGTATTCAGAAAACGGGGTCCGCTTGCACATCCCTTGCTTTGTCACAAAGAAGAGGTCACCGGCAGTTTCCGGGTCATCGGGCGCCGGGATGAGTGCCGTAACCCTTTCGTCTTTCTCAAGGTCAATGAGCCTCGACACCAAGGTGCCTTTGGCCTGCTTGCTGGCCTCAGGTATATCGAACACCCTGAGCCAGTATGCCTTGCCATGGGTGGTAAACAGCACCAGTGTGTCGCGGGTGGTGACGGACACCACTTTTTCAACCCAGTCTTCTTCGCGGGTCTGCATGGCAGTGGCGCCCAGCCCCCCTCTCCTCTGGCTCCTGTAGGCGTTGAGGGGCATCCGCTTGATATAACCCATACCGGTCAAAATCACCGAAACTTCTTGTTCTATGATGAGTTCTTCCTCTGAAATGTCGGCCGCTTTTGCCACGATCCTGGTACGGCGGGGATCTGCATAGGCCTGTTTGACGTCTTCAAGGTCTTTCTTAATTATGCCGAGGATCATTTTCTCAGAACTCAGCACAGCCCTTAAGTATTCGATTTCCTTAAGCAAAGCCCGGCGTTCTTCCAGGATTTTGTCCCGCTCAAGGCTTGTAAGCCGCTCAAGCCTCATGTCCAGGATTGCCTTGGCCTGGATTTCGTCCAAGCCGAACCTTTCCATCAGCCTCTCTTTGGCTTCGGCCCCGTTTTTGGAGCTCCTGATGATGGAGATCACCTCGTCCAGGTTGGCCAGGGCAATTTCCAAGCCGGCCAAGATATGTTCCCGTTCCTCGGCTTTTCTCAGCTCGTACCTGGTCCGCCTTGTGATGACCTCTTCCCTGTGCATGATGTAGTAGGACAGCATCCCCTTAAGGTCAAGCACTTTTGGACGGCCGTCGACCAGGGCAAGCATTATGCCGCCGAAACTTGTTTCCAACTGGGTAAACTTGTAAAGCTGGTTGAGCACCACTTCCGCCTGGACGTCTTTCCTTACCTCAATCACTATCCTGAGCCCGCTCTTGTCGCTTTCGTCCCTGAGGTCGGTAATCCCCTGGATCTTCTTGTCCCTTACAAGCTCCGCGATGGTCTTTATGAGTTTTGACTTGTTTACCTGGTAAGGCAGTTCGTCTATGACAATGCGCTGCCTGCCGTGCTTGAGGGTCTCTATGCTGGCCCGGCCCCTGACCTTCATTACCCCCCTGCCGGTGGTGTACAAAGACTTGATGGGTTCAACCCCTACGATTACGCCACCGGTGGGAAAGTCAGGACCTTTTATGTATTCCATAAGGTCCAATGAACTCAGATCTGGGTTATCTATCAAGGCTATCAGCGCGTCTACCGTCTCCCCCAGGTTATGGGGAGGGATATTGGTAGCCATGCCTACTGCAATTCCGGAAGAACCGTTGATCATAAGGTTAGGTACCCTTGACGGCAATACAGCCGGTTCTTTGAGGGAATCATCGAAGTTGGGCACGAAATCGACGGTCTCCTTGTCAAGGTCCTTGAGGAGCTCCCCGGCAAGCTTGGTAAGCCTGGCTTCTGTATACCTCATGGCCGCCGGCGGGTCCCCGTCTATGGACCCGAAGTTGCCGTGACCATCAATTAGGGGATAACGCATGTTAAACGGCTGGGCCATCCTGGCAAGCGCATCGTATATTGCTTGGTCCCCGTGGGGGTGGTACTTACCCATGGTTTCGCCCACAAGGCGCGCACACTTCTTGTGGGGCTTGTCATGGCGGGTACCCAACTCGTCCATAGCGTAGATTATCCGTCTCTGAGCCGGTTTGAGCCCGTCACGCACATCAGGAAGGGCCCGGGATACGATCACGCTCATGGAGTAGTCGATGTAAGAGCGTTTCATCTCATCTTCAATAGGCGCGGGCACGAGTTTCCGGGCAATGTCTGTCATGCTCAAACCCTCCTCCTGTTATCCGATAGTGTCAAGGTTTTTCACTAGGTGGGCGTTCTGCTGGATGAATTCCCGCCGCGGCTCCACTCTGCTGCCCATGAGGATGGTAAATATCTCGTCAGCCATCATAGTGTCCTCCACTGTCACCTGTCTTAACGTCCGCGTCTCAGGATCCATGGTGGTCTTCCACAGCTGTTCGGGATTCATCTCACCCAAACCCTTGTACCGCTGAACCGTGTAATTAGAGCCCTCTATCTCTTCCAGGTACGCTGCAAGTTCCTCGTCTGAATAAAGATACTTCTCTGACCTGCCGCTTCTCACAAGGTACAATGGAGGTTCTGCTATATAAAGATATCCTGCATCGATAAGTTCAGGCATGTATCTAAAAAAGAACGTCAGCAGGAGCGTCCTTATGTGGCTTCCGTCTACGTCGGCGTCAGTCATGATGATGATCTTGTGGTATCTTGCCTTGGTAATATCGAAATCTTCGCCGAACCCTGTCCCGATGGCAGTGATAAGTGCCCGGATGTCTTCATGTGCCAGCGCCCGGTCAGGCCGTGCTTTTTCGACATTGAGGATTTTGCCCTGAAGGGGCAGCACCGCCTGGAACTGCCTGTCTCTGGCCTGCTTGGCCGACCCTCCCGCTGAAATACCCTCTACCAGGAACAGCTCGCACTCTGAAGGATCCCGCGATATGCAATCAGTGAGTTTGCCTGGAAGGGACGTGCTTTCAAGCGCCCCTTTGCGCTTGGTAAGTTCCCTTGCCTGGCGGGCAGCTTCCCGTGCCCTCGCCGACACAACTGCCTTTTGGGCGATGGTCTTGGCGATATCCGGGTGTTCTTCGAAGTACTCGTTGAGGATTTCGGTCACCACTGCCTGAACCGCGCCTGCCACTTCAGAGTTCCCAAGTTTGGTCTTGGTCTGCCCTTCAAACTGGGGATCCCTGAGCTTTACGTGGAGCACGGCCACAATGCCCTCACGGATATCTTCCCCGGCGAGGTTGGAGTCGTTTTCTCTGAGCACGCCTGATTGCCTGGCCTGCTCGTTGATTACCCTGGTAAGGGCAGTCTTAAAGCCCGATTCATGGGTTCCGCCTTCATGGGTCCTTATGGTATTGGCAAACGAGTGAACCGCTTCGATGTATGAGTCATTGTATTGGAACGCAAATTCCACATCCAGGTTATCCCGGGACGCTTTGCCGTAAACAGGTTCCGGGTGCAATGTGTCCTTATTCCTGTTTAGGGTTTTCACAAACTCGATAAGGCCGCCATCGAATTTGTAACTTGCCCGCTGGCCACTGCGTTCATCGTAAAGGTTCATCTCAAGCCCGCTGTTAAGGTACGCAAGCTCCCTAAGTCTCCGGGCAACTGTGTTGAAATCAAACTTGACGGTATCAAATATCTCTGGGTCAGGCATAAACCTCACATAGGTACCTGTATCCTCGGCATCGCCCAACCGCTTCAGGGGCTCAACGGTCTTGCCCCGTTCGAACTTCATGTAGTATAGCCCGCCGTCCTGCTTGACCTTAACTTCGAGCCATATTGAAAGCGCGTTTACCACGGACACCCCTACCCCGTGAAGCCCTCCGGATACCTTGTACCCTCCCCTGCCAAACTTAGAGCCTGCGTGGAGCCGGGTAAGCACTACCTCCACCGCAGGAAGGCCCACTTCCGGCTGGATCCCCACAGGTATGCCCCGGCCGTTATCGGCGCACGACACAGAGCCGTCTTTGTGGATCACCACGTCAATACGGTCGCAAAAACCGTTTAGAGCCTCGTCGACGCTATTGTCAACCACCTCAAACAAAAGATGATGAAGCCCTCTTTCAGATGTTGAGCCGATATACATTCCGGGCCGTTTGCGCACGGCTTCCAGCCCTTCAAGCACTTGTATGTCTTTGGCAGTATAATGCTGTCTTTCGTCATCGAATTGTTTCAAACCCCGTCCACCTCGCATTGAAATTCTAGCACAGTTTATATATCGAATCGATGTTCGGCTTTGGGCACGGCCACTAGGTTCTGCCTGTCCGTCCTTTCACCAAACCCGACAACCTTTTTCCGAGCACCTTGTCAAGGTCTTCCTGGGTAATCAGGTACCCAGGTTGTCCGGTACGCAAGCTTACCAGCTTGACCATGAGTTGCTGAAGCCGGATTTGTTCATCTTCAGATAATTTTCTGCTATCTACGGTGAAATAGGCTTGCCTCAGTCTCCGGTACCAGCTGGAATCCAAGGTTTGCCTGGCCTTTGCAAGTATCTCCTTTTGCTTCACTCCGGTCAGCACCGACAGAGTGATGTCCGACATTTCAGGATTCCGTTCAAGGATAGCCAGTACGCGGTTGTAATCATTTAGCTCTTGTTTAGCTTTGCAGTAAGGGCATTTGCGTCCCGGTTGGTAGAGGAATCCGCATGAGTCACATTGGCTGAATCCTTTCTTGATCAAATACTTCTTCCGCTTCTCCATTGTAACAGCAAATCTCTGGAAAACGGAAGCAAGGGGTGAATCTGCAAGGGTACCGGTCAGGGAAATTATCCGCCTCTCTTCATCGGGCGCCAAGGCCTCCTGAGCCATAAACCGCTTGTATTCTTCATCCACCTGGCCGCCTGCATCAGGCTGTTTGTATGACTGGGTTGTGCCCCAAAGGTGCTCCGAAAAACGTATGTCTTTAATGTAATCCCCACCCAGGTAGGCGTTTATCCGGGAGATGATGCTCTTGCGCATAAGGGTCAGCTCCTGCGCCCACGCAGATGAATTGGTGGCCACGTAAAGCACATCACCGTCTATCCGCCTCGGCCGGGCGTTTCTTGCAAGCTCCCCCACGATTCTGTTCCACGCCCAAAAAATCTGGAACCGCTTGGCTCTTGGCAGAAGGCCCAGCTTGTCGAGGGACTTATGGAGTACATTACCTACCAGTTCAGGACGGGCCATTGTCTCCTCCTATCGCAAATTCCCTGTTCCCATAGGCTTAACCGTGTTGTTTTCGACCCGGAACAAGGAAAACCTCGGTCCCGTGTGCCTGGGTAACTCGGTGGAGGTCATAAGCACCTGGTAACCAAAATCACACAACGATAACACCTTCGATTTCTTCTCCGGATCCAACTCAGAAAACACATCGTCCAGCAGGAGCACCGGCCTGGTCCCGAAACTCTGCTGGAGGCACCGAGCCTCTGCCATCTTAAGCGCCAGCATCACACTTCGCTGCTGCCCCTGGGAACCAAAATACCTAAAGCTCTTGCCATTTAGGGAAATCTCTAAATCATCCCTGTGGGGGCCCGAAAGCGTTATGCCCCTCTCAAATTCTTCATGCCTCAATTCCGTGAGCCTAGCTTGAAACCGGGACCTTATCTGTTTTAGGTCAGGTGCGATTTCACCGACAGTGGATGTATACGTCACGGAACAATCGCCGTTTGCCACGAACTTGTACGTAGATTGTGTATACCCGGACAGATCCTCCATGAGCTCGAGGCGCCTGAGGAGCAACCGGGATCCCAGGTTCACCACTAGCTCATCCAGAGTTTCAAGGGTCCTTCTCCATGAGGGATCACCCGCAGCCAGTTTGAGCGCGGTGTTCCGTCTTGAAACGGCATCGTTGTACCGCTGGAGGGTCCTGGCATACACCGGATCTTGCCTGGACAAAATCGAATCGATTAGCTTCCGCCTGAGGCTTGAACCTCCCTTGACTATATACAGATCATCAGGCGAGAAGTACACACAGGGAAATAAGGCCAGAAGTTCCTTCCTGTCCACACGCCTGTCGTTTAGCTGTATCTTACGCCTTACAGAAGGCGTGACCACGGTGTCGACCTTGACAGTTGCCACCTTGTCAGGATCTTCAAGCCTGGCTGCGAGAGAAAACGAGCCCGTACCCCAACGGGCCAAATCAGACTCTTTTTCAGCCCTGGGCGAGCTCAGGGATGATATGTAGTAACAAGCTTCTAGCAAGTTGGTCTTGCCTTGTGCATTTGGCCCTACAAACAACGACGCACCCGGAGGGATCTCCAGCTCCAGGTAGGGGTAATTGCGAAAATCCCTGAGAACCAGATAAGCAAATCGCACGTATTAAAATGCTCCCTTTGGGCTCATAGGCATTATCACAAACGTAGATTTCACAGCACCCTCAGCTGAGCCGTCTTGCACAGGCTCGATAATCATCTGGCTCACCTGGCCTGTCATCCCGAACCGCGTCTCTTCTGTATTTATCTTACTTAGCGCCTGAAGTACATAACGGTGCTGTACCCAAATTTCAATGTCTTCCCCTTCAACCTGTGCAGGCAGGGACTCTTCCATCTTGCCCTTTTCTGCCGACCCCGCCCTTATGGTGAGGGTCTGGCTCCTGCTGTCAAGGATTATCCTCATGGCCCTATCTTCTTCACTGGCCACAATCGACGCCCTTGAGGCTGCTCCGGCCATGGCTTCAGTGGACACCGTTGCCGTGGAAGTGAACGTCTTTGGAATCACCTGCTCGTAAGCATAGTATTGTCCTTCGATCAGGCGGGTAAAGCAAGATATGTTGTTTGAACCGAAGTACAGGTAGCCGTCACACACCTCTATGCTCACTTGTTCCTCAGCTTCATCGCTGTCTTTTAGGTTCAGGCGCGCCAGATCTTGAAGCACGTTGGCGGGCACAATCGCTCTGGTTTCCGGTGTAGGCATATCAGCCTTGGCTTTGGAAAGCGCAAATTGGTCTGTGCTTACCATGACCAGCTGGTCGCCCAGCATATCGATGAGGCATGCACCCCACAAGGGCCTTGCAGGGTTTGACACTGCGCAAGTAGCACCAATCCTCACCAGTTGGCGGAAAGCTTGGGCGGGCAAAGTGATCTTATGGCCGCCTTCAGGTTCAGGCCACTTGGGGAAATCGTCAGCCGGCACTGCGTTGAGCACCATTTCCAGGTTGCCTGCTTTGACTATGAGGGCCCAAGCTGATTCATCAAGCGAAAGGGTAACATCACCTGGAGGCAATGTCCTGACTATATCTGACAGGATCTTAGCGGACACAACCAGCGATCCGGAAGCAGACACCTTGGCAGGCAGTGCAGCTCTCACACCCCAGTCCAGGTTGGTCCCTGAAAAGATCACCCTATCCGAAACCGCTTCGATAAGACAACCTTGGATAGCCGGTAAGGTGCTGCGTGCAGGTATGGGACGAGATGCGGTGTGTACTAGCCAAGCAAGGTCGTGTGTTGGTATTGACAGGTACATATCATACGCCTCCCTGTGTTGATCTGTGAGAACACATCCATTCCTTATCTATATCGGTTGTGCATATTTCAAAACCAGCAGCAGTAGTAGGTTGTGTGAGTTTGTGCACAACTCCCTCCTAATCCACAAAAGCCGCCGTATTTGCGTGTGGAAACCTGTGTGGAGAAAAAGTGGATGACTGTGAACAACTTGTGAATACAGTTTAGCTGGCACAGTTATCCACATCTCCTCAACAAGCAATCCAGATACCATCCACAGAATTCTTCACAGCGGCAGATTAGCCCTTCTTAATGCGCTCAATCAGTTCCTCGAGAGTCCGGTCAAGATCGGGATTGGCCTGCCGCTCCTCCTCGATCTTTGAACACGCGTGGAGCACCGTAGTGTGATCCCTGCCCCCAAAACTTTGTCCTATCTGAGGTAATGAAAGCTCGGTGAGGTGCCTGCACAGATACATGGCTACCTGCCTCGGAAACGCGATGTTACGGGTGCGCCGCTTAGCCAGCATGGCCTTAACCGGGATGTTGTAATAGTCGGCAACGGCTTTCTGGATGGATTCGGTGGTGATTGGGACCACCTTTTTCTCCGGCAGCAGGTCTTTGAGTACTTCCTGGGTGACGTCTAATGTGACATCGCACTTGTGCAGCGCGGTGTAAGCGAGCACCCTGATTAGGGCGCCTTCAAGTTCACGGATGTTGCTTGGGATCCGCTCGGCGATGTACTCGCACACTGAAAGCGGCACTACCCTGCCCTCAAGCTCTGCTTTTTTCCGTAAGATCGCAATCCGGGTCTCTATGTCCGGCGGTTGGATGTCAGCTATGAGCCCCCATTCAAATCTTGTCCTGAGCCTGTCCTCGAGCAGGGCGATTTCCTTCGGAGGCCTGTCCGATGAAATCACGATCTGCTTTGAAGCCTGATGCAGTGCATCGAACGTGTGGAAAAACTCTTCCTGGGTCGCGTCTTTGCCTGCAACAAATTGGATGTCGTCTACAAGCAATATGTCTACGTTCCGGTAGCGGTTCCTGAATTCCTGGGTATTGCCTTCCTGGATGGCCAAGATCAGCTCGTTGGTAAATGTTTCAGAAGACAGATATGACACCTTAAGCCGCGGGTGGTTTGAAAAAACGTAATGGGCAATGGCTTGCATAAGGTGGGTCTTCCCCAAGCCTACGCCGCCGTACAAGAACAGGGGGTTGTACGCCTTAGAAGGGCTTTCCGCCACTGCAAGGCAAGCTGCATGAGCAAACCTGTTGGAAGCACCGACGATAAAATTGTCAAACACGTACCGCGGGTTTAGATTCCTAAGTTGCTGGAACCTGTCGTTGGACGGCCGCTTCTTCTTTGGCGCTACCGGCTGCCCGTCCTGGGGAAACAGGGCGGGTGATTCTGAAACAGGCTTTTCGGGTTTGGAGACTGAGAACACCAGGTCGCACCAGTCGCCGTAGGCTTCTTTCCACGCCGAGGCCAGTTGTTCTTTGTACCTGGTCTCAATCCAGGTTTTAGCAAACTCACTGGGGACTGCGATGGTCAGCACTTCATCTTCCAGGCTCAGCGGTTTTGTATCTTTGAGCCAGTTCCGTATGATTCCAGGGTTGGAAAACTTCATCGATGCCCTGGCTAACGCATCGTTCCAAAGTGTTTCAAGGTTTCTCCTCATAACGAAGACCACCATTCACAAAAATAATGAAACATCAACACAACCATGAGCAGTGCTTCATCAGTTTGGAACACCGTGCCGCCAGGCGGAGACAAATACCCCTACTTTACAGGCCTTATACAGCTGTGAATTAGTTCCGCCTTAGCAAGATGGTGTTTCCTGTTGATGAATGACCTGAGAATAGGGAAAAGCCTATGCTTATAACGTGCGTATAACAAGCTCACAGGTTATTCACATAGTTATCCACAGGTGTGGATAATGTTAGCTAAGGCATAAGTAACCACAATTATGCCTCTCTAAGAAGAATATATCAAGGCATGTACGGCGTGGCAATGAAAAACCGGGCGTGCAGGCGGGGCCCAAAAACGGATCCCCGCGGCAAACTACCAGCAAGAGATGCGTTTATTGACACTTTCAGCCATGCTAAGATATAATTCGTTGGATTCATCCAAGGATATTAGTACCAATCCAAATATGTCCTTAGGGGGAGCAATGGGAGATGAAACGTACATATCAACCGAAGCGCAGAAAGAGAAAAAGAACTCACGGTTTCAGGGTTAGAATGAGGACCAGGGGCGGGCGCAAGATAATTGCCAGACGCCGGGCCAGAGGCAGGAAGCGTCTCACCGTTTAGCCCACATATGGACGAAAGTGAGGCTTTTTTGTGGTATCAGGCAGGATACCGAAACCGTGCTATGGTAGAGTATACAAAGAGGGGCGTTCGTTAGCCAACAGGTACCTGGTATTGTATTACAGGGAGGACCCGCTACCTGTCAGGCTGGGTATAGTGGCATCCAAGCGCTTGGGTAAAGCATGTGTCCGCAACCGGGTGAAACGCCGGATTAGGGAGTGTTTTCGGCAAGAGTTTTTGCCTCTCATAAAGCCTAGGGGTGAATTTGTTTTTATTGCCCGGCAAAGGGCGGCCCTGTGCTCCTACCAAGAGCTAGTGGGCGCAATGAAGCACTTGCTTAAGAGGATGGGTTTGTTGGAATGATCTCAAAGGCTTTGCTGTTCCTGATAACAATCTACCAAAAGTACATCTCTCCGATAAAGGGCCGGACCTGCAAATATTACCCCACCTGTTCAGAATATGCCCGGCAAGCGATTACGATCCATGGGCCCTTTAAAGGTGTCGTTTTGGCCGCGTGGCGCCTTTTGCGGTGCAATCCGTTTTCCCACGGTGGATATGATCCGGTGCCCAAAGGACGGTTTTGGGAGCCAGGGAGGTTTAGACGATGTCATACATAGTTAACGTGATGCTTAAAGTAATGGATTCTATTTACGGTATAGCAGGCAACTGGGGCGTAACGATTATGGGTCTCACCATCCTCGTGCGCCTCATTGTTTTGCCTTTGACAATTGTACAAGGGCGTTCCGCCAGGCGGATGGCGCTCATTCAGCCTGAACTCGATAAGCTGCAGAAAAAGTACGGTGATGATCCCGAAAGGCTTAATCTCGAGCTTATGGACCTGTATCGCCGCAACAAGGTCAACCCTGCTTCGAGCTGCCTCTTGCCTTTTATCCAACTGCCTATTTTGTGGGCGATGATCCGGGCGCTGGACGCCCATGAGCAGATGAAAAGCGCGACATTTCTCGGCCTCACCCTGGGAGAACCGGCTATGAAACAGGGCACTGGATACGGCCTGGTCGTGGTAGGGCTTACGGTGCTCACAACATACCTGGCCATGCGGCTTTCGCCCGCCATGGACACAGGCCAGCAGCAACAGGGTCAAAATGCGATGCTAATTGGGATGCTGGCGTTTATGGCGTATTTCTCAATCAAGTTTGCTACGGCAGTTTCTGTGTACATCATAACTGCCAATTTGTTTGGTTTGGTGGAACGACTTGCGATACCACGAGGTGAAATTACCGGGGAGGGAGCTCGGTCCAAGTGACGACTATTGAAACAACAGGACGTACTGTAGAAGAAGCTTTGGAAAATGCCCTCAGGGAGCTTGGGGTATCACAACACGATGTGATAGTTGAGGTAATCGAGGAGCCCAGCCGTGGTTTTCTGGGAATTATCGGAGGCAGGGATGCGAGGATCAGAGTTACGCTGAAAAAGACCAAGGCAGAGATTGCGTATGAGTTCCTCACAGGATTGCTTCAGCGCATGAATATCCGCGGGGTGGTGCACACCCGTGCCCAGGGTGATACCCACCTGCTTACAGTGGACGGGGAAGACTTGGGCATCCTCATCGGCCGCCACGGTCAAACGCTAAAGCACTTGGAATTTTTGACTAACATAGTGTCTTCAAAGGGTGTTGGTAACATTAGCAGGATCTTTGTTGATGTAGCAGGATACAGGAAGAGAAAAGAAAAAATGCTGGAAGACCTGGCCAGGAGCGCTGCCAGGAAAGTTGAAAGGACCGGCAGGAGTACCACCTTGCGGCCCATGGATGCCAGGGACCGCCGCATTATCCACCTTACCTTGCAGAAAAACGGGAAGGTGACCACCCACAGCGAAGGGGACGAACCTTTCAGGAGGGTGGTCATTTCCCCCCGCAAGAGTGCGGGTGCGGGTTCGAGGCAGAGGTAGAACCAACAACCTTCGCGGCAATCAAGGGGCCCTTTACACCGGGGCCCCTTATCTGTTTGGTCTTGCAGTGTGGGGTATAATTTAGGCATAAAGAGCCTGAGGACGGGTTTAGGTTGCGGGGGTGACGCGCCGTGGACGAGATGGGTGGAGGGCTTCTGGATACCATAGCCGCCATAGCCACTCCTGTGGGTACAGGTGGCATCGCCATAGTGAGGATAAGCGGCGACAGCGCTTTTGCGATTGCAGGCAAGATGGTACGCCTCAGGAAATCCATGGCACTTGAGGAGATGGACAGTTGGTCCATTGCTTTGGGCGACGTGGTAGAAGAGAGCACCGGCAGGGTTGTGGATGAATGCATAGTGCTGGCCATGCGGAGCCCCAGGTCCTACACAGGAGAACACGTGGTGGAGATACAGTGCCACGGGGGGCAGGTGGTGGCGGAGAAAGTGCTGAGTTTGGCGTTTAAGCTTGGCGCAAGGCCTGCCCAGCCAGGAGAATTTACCAAGCGGGCTTTCATAAACGGCCGGATAACTTTGGACGAAGCCGAAGCGGTGCTTGATATGGTGACCTCTTCGTCAGAGGCCGCCCTGTTTCAGGCGGCCAGGCGCCTGAGAGGTGAACTTGGCGCCATGGTGGAAAGGTGGGAATCCCGGATAGTTGATCTCTTGGCCTTGATCCAGGGTGCCATTGATTTCCCGGAAACCATTGACGCCGGCAGATCTGAAATCCTGGCCCTGCTAAAGTGTTTGCGTGATGAGATTAACGCCGTGGTGGAAAGGGCGCCCTTGGGGCTTGCTCTGACCCACGGGGTTGAAGTGTGCTTGGTGGGCCGGCCCAATGTGGGCAAATCATCCCTGTTTAACGCACTGCTATCTCGGGACAGGGCAATAGTCACAGACATCCCTGGGACCACCCGGGACGTGCTAAGGGAGACTACAGAATGGTACGGGCTGCCTGTGGTGCTGTTAGATACCGCAGGGCTCAGGGAGACTCAAGAAGTGGTAGAGGCGCTTGGGGTGGAGCGGGCCCAGGCAGCAGCTGTAGAGTCCCATGTGATCCTTTACGTGCTCGATGATACGCAGGGAATTGGCCCTGAAGATATGAAATGGCTCAACAAGTGGCGGGACAGAAATTGCCTGGCGGTTGTTACCAAGACAGACTTAAACCAAAGGCGGGTAGACATAGCACAGCTTGAGGATATTTGCGGCGACAAGTGGGTGAGGGTATCGGGTGCTACAGGGTTTGGAATAGAGGATCTCAAACGAAAGGTGCAAGCTATGTATGCAGGAGTGGGGGATCCTGAAGCCCTGGCGCCTGGTTCTGCCAGGCAGGTAGACTGCCTGGAGCGTGCGCTTGAGGGGATAGAAGCAGCCATCGACTACCTGTACCAAGGCTGGACCGACGATGTAATAGTATTGGCCCTAGAAGAAGCAGCGGGTGCGCTGATGGAGCTCACAGGCAGAAAGGTGAGCGGCGAAACTTTGGACCGGATATTTTCACGGTTTTGCGTAGGCAAGTAGATTTGGATGTCAGGATGGGACGTTGAAGGGAGTCAGTCTGAGTTTGCCAGGAAACGCTTTTGATTTCGATGTCTTGGTGGTAGGCAGCGGGCATGCAGGGTGTGAAGCCGGGTTTGCCGCCGCCAGGCTGGGCATGAAAACCGCAATGGTAACAATGGATGTGTGCAATATTGCAGGCATGCCTTGTAACCCTTCTATAGGGGGTCCGGGCAAGGCCCAGATAGTGGCTGAAATCGACGCGCTGGGCGGTGAGATGGCACTTGCCGCAGACCGCACTGCCATCGAAATGAGGCTGCTTAACGCATCCAAAGGTCCTGCGGTGCAATCGTTAAGGGCCCAGGTGGACAAACACGCCTATTCAGCCTACATGAAGAGGCAAATCGGGGCCCTGGGCATCCGCCTCATAGAAGGCATGGTTACTCGGGTGCTTGTTGAGCGTGGCCGGGTTTACGGGGTGGCCCTCCAAGACGGCAGTGTAATCCGTTCCAGGACGGTGGTGCTTTGCACCGGGGTGTACCTCGAGAGCCGGATATTTATAGGGCCTGAGGTGATTGAATCAGGGCCTATGGGAGAACCCAACGCCAAGGGGCTGTCTGAGTGCCTGGCAAGCCTTGGGTTTAAGCTGGGCAGGTTCAAGACAGGTACCTCGCCCAGAATCCTGAAAAGCAGCATCGATTGGGACGAACTTGAGCCCCAGCGTGGCGCCGATAGGCCTGTGGCGTTCTCGTTCATGTCGGTCCCCAAGGTGTGGAATAAGTCGATTGTGTGCTATACCACCTACACCAACGAGCGCACCCACGAGGTCATCAGGCAGAACATCGACAGGGCCCCCTTGTTTGACGGGACCATAAAAGGGGTAGGGCCCAGGTACTGCCCTTCAATCGAAGACAAAGTGATGAGATTCCCTGATAGGCAACGCCACCAGCTTTACTTCGAAATCGAATCGGAACAAAGCGATGATGTGTACATCCTGGGGCTTTCAACCAGCCTGCCTGAAGATGTCCAATACCAGATGCTCTATACCATCCCGGGGCTGTCCAGGGCTAAGATCACCCGGCCTGGATATGCCATTGAATATGACTACCTGATTCCGTCCCAGATAAGCACCACTTTCGAAGTGGAAGGGGTCCAGGGGTTGTTTGCCGCGGGCCAAATCAACGGCACTTCAGGTTACGAAGAAGCCGCGGCTCAGGGGCTGCTTGCCGGGGTTAACGCAGCTATGAAACTAAAGGGTGAGGAACCCCTGATACTCGGCAGGCGGCAAGCTTATATCGGAGTGCTCCTAGATGACCTGGTTAGCACGGTGATTGAAGAGCCCTACCGGATGCTCACTTCCAGGGCAGAGCACCGGTTGTACCTCAGGCATTCAAATGCAGATATGCGGCTCACCCCCCTGGGAAGAAGGGTGGGGCTTGTGTCAGATAAGCGGTGGGAAGCCTTTTGCCGCAAGGCTCAGCTCATGGAACAGGGCAGGGCGCTCTTGGAGCAAAAGATAGAAGGCAAGGCAATAAAAGAGTTGCTCAGGGTGCCTCAGAAGCGGATAGAAGATTTCTTTGATGAAGCGCCGGAATTGGCCGGCTTGCCCGGTGAAGTGTTGTCTGAACTCGAAGTAGAGGCCAAGTACGCAGGCTTCATTGAGCGGCAGAACCGGGAAGTGAAGCGGCTTGAGCGGCACCTGGACAAGAGGCTGCCCGGGCATTTGGATTGGCGGCAGGTGAAGAGCCTGTCCCGGGAGACCGTTGACAAGCTGGTGCGGTACCGTCCCCAGACCATCGGAAAAGCCCTGTCTGTGGGAGTGTCTCCTGCTGATGTCATGGTGATTTTGGCACTTATGCGGAGCGGCAAACTTGGCTCAAAGCCCGGAGGCTAACCGGCAAGGGAGGTTTACAGTGGGGAAGAGACAGCTTGATGCAGATGGATTTGTGGCTGAAGCGCTTAAGGCTTTTGATGAGGCTGTAAGCCTTATGGAGATAGAAGTGCCTGAAGCCGGCCGGTCCCTGATCCAGGGGTGGCTCGGCTTCTTTACGGCCTGGAAAGGCCGGAGGGTGGCGGGGTTTGATGAGCCCCGGGAGTTGGCGGCAAAGCTTATTGCTGACTCGTTTGCAGCTGCCCTGGTACCCGGGCTGTGTGGTGCGTGTAAAGGAGTAGACCTAGGGAGCGGCAATGGCTGGCCTGGGCTTGCGCTTAAGGCCCTTGAATTGTGCGGCCATGTGAGTTTGCTGGACTCAAGGGCAGGTGCGTGTGAGTTTCTCAGGGGCTTTGTGGAAAGCACCCGGCTTTCAGGGGTGGAGGTGCTGCAAGAGAGGGCCGAACAAGCGGGCCAGGATGAGGGGTTCAGGGAAAGATACACCCTTGCCGTATCCAGGGCTATGGCCGCCCCAGGAATTGCTTTGGAGCTGTGTTCAGGTTTGGTAGCACCAGGCGGAAAAGTGGTGCTGTGGGTAGGTCCTGAGCAAGAGGTGCCCAGATCGGGGCCGGGGCTGGATGCTATCGGTTTGAAGCTGAAAACTGAGATACCCTACACCTTACCCTGGGATATGGGGAGCAGGCTCTTGGCGGTGTACAACAAGGTTCAGCCGCTGGATAGGAAGTATCCCAGGAGATACGCCGCGATAAGAAAGAAACCCCTGATCTGACAAAAACAGGCAGGGAATAACTGGCAATGAGTCGAACAGTCACCGTGGAGGTGACGTTTTTATGTCTACGGTGGCTGATAAGTTCCAAAGCTTAGATGTGCCTGTAACTCTTATAGACCTGCCCGGAGGCTCTTGCTTGCCCGGGGGGAAGGATGCTGTCTCCTGGGGAGTGTTGGCTTCGCTAGTGAAGGGCACAAGGGAACCTGTGTTGGTGCGGCCGGCAGGTGACAGGTATGAGCTTGTTGCCGGCGATCTGGAATACTGGATTGCCCGGGCCAGGGGTGAAGATGCGATTACCTGTTGGGCTGCGGAAATGGATGACCGCACCGCATTGGTCACCCGGCTGGCCGAAGGCGCCAGGCGGAAAGACATAAACCCAGTTGAAGAAGCAGAGATCATATCCAGGCTTGTGCATGACTACGGCATGACCCATCAAGAGATCGCCTTAAGGTGCGGCCGAAGGCAGTGCACGATTTCCAATAAGCTGAGGCTGCTCAGGCTGCCAGAGCCGATCCTTAGCGCGCTGAGGACCGGTGAAATTGGCGAAAGGCATGCAAGGGCGCTTTTGGGGGTGCCTGGGGAAAGCAGACAGTTAGAACTGTTCCGCAAGTGTGTTAGAATGAAATTGACTGCAGGGGAGATGGAGGAACTGTGCAAAGTATATGCCGGCAAAGGGACAGTCAAGGGATCTGTGCCACCCCGGAAGCATAAGTTGGTTTACAAAGACCCAAGGATATTTCAGAACACCCTGCGGCGAATCGTGTCGGAAATGAAAAAGGCAGGACTTGACGTGGTGTGCAGAGAAGAAGTCAAGGAAAAATCATGGGAGTTTAGGGTGTTGTGTCGAAAGTTGTAGCTATTGCGAACCAAAAAGGCGGAGTAGGAAAAACCACTACTGCTGTTAACCTTGGTGCTTGCCTGGGCGAACTGGGCCGCAGCATATTGATTGTTGACGCCGATCCCCAGGGGAATGCCACAAGCGGCCTGGGCGTTGACAGGAGCAAGCTCGATTATTCGTTATACGATTGTCTTGTGCGGAACGTTGAACCGGTTAAGGCCCTTAGGGCCACCGAATTTCCCGGAGTATGGCTGCTGCCGTCTTCCTTGGATCTTGCAGGCGCCGAAATCGAACTGGTGCAAATGGATGAGCGGGAACACCGGCTGAAGANNACTTTGTGTTTATTGACTGCCCGCCGTCTTTGGGTTTGCTCACAGTTAACGCGTTGACCGCCGCAGATTCGGTGCTTATACCCATCCAATGTGAATACTACGCCCTGGAAGGCCTCACTCAACTGCTAAACACCATCAAGCTGATAAGGGGGAGGCTCAACTCCACTTTGGCCTTGGAAGGCGTGCTCCTCACCATGTTTGACGGCCGCACCAACCTGTCACTCCAAGTGGCCGAAGAAGTCAAGCGGTATTTCCGGGATTACGTATTCCAAACCATCATCCCCAGAAACGTGAGATTGTCTGAAGCGCCGTCCCACGGCAAACCCATTACCGTCTACGATCCCAGGTCCAGGGGAGCGGAAGTGTATCGGGAACTTGCAGAGGAGGTGTTGCGCCGTGGCCAGGAGAGGGCTTGGTAGAGGTATTGATTCCCTGATCCCCGCTGTGCTTCCGGAAGAGGGCGAAGAGATTCTGCATGTGAGCCCCGGAGACATTAGGCCTAACCCGTACCAACCTAGGCAGATTTTCGATGAAGCCGCAATTGAGGAATTGGCTGCTTCCATGAAAGAACACGGGGTAATCCAGCCTCTCATCGTGAGACGGGACGGGCCTGGATACCAGCTGGTTGCAGGCGAGAGGCGGCTCCGAGCAGCCATCAAGGCGGGATTGGACAAGATACCGGTAGTGGTTAAGAGTTTGAGCGATCGGGAAGCCATGGAGCTATCCTTGGTGGAAAACCTTCAGCGGGAAGATCTGGGGCCAATTGAAGAGGCTGAAGCTTACAAAAGGTTGTCTGAAGAGTTCGGCCTCACCCAGGAGCAGATCGCCCAAAGAGTAGGTAAGAGCCGATCTGATGTTGCCAACACTATGAGGCTGCTGAGGCTGGAACCTGAGATCAAGCAACTTATCAACGAAGGCAAGATCTCAGGCGGACACGGCCGGGCCCTGGTAGGACTGCCGAGGGAGCAACAGTTGGTGGTGGCCAAGGCCATCGTTGATAAGGGGCTTTCAGTGAGAGAAACCGAGGAAGCCGTGGCTTCCAAAGCGGCAAAACGGAAGCCCAGGCAGAAGCAGACGAGTTCGTCTCGGATAAAAGAGGCGGAAGAGATCCTTTCTGCCGCCTTGGGCAGTCCTGTGGTGGTAAAGCGGCAGGGTACAAAGGGCACTATCAGCATCAGCTTCTTTGGGCGGGAAGACTTGGAGCGGCTTATCGACATTATAGCCGGAACCATCACCACGAGCTAGGTCGATGTTTCACGTGAAACATTGAGTGATACAGGAGGCACTGTAGCCATGACAGCACCACTTAGGCCCGTTTGGGCTGAGATAAACCTAGGCAACTTCAAACGGAACTTACAGGCGGTCAGGGAACTGGTATCGCCCAAGGCACAGATCCTGGCTGTGGTCAAAGCCAATGCTTACGGAATCGGGGCGGTGCCGGCTTCCCGGGCTGCGCTGGAGGTCCCAGGCGTAATAGGTTTGGCGGTAGCTACTCCTGAGGAAGCGGTGGAGCTCAGGGACGCGGGCTTGGATTGCACAATCCTAGTACTTGGGCCTGTCACCAGAGACGCAGTAAGAACGCTTGTGGAGCTAGAGGTTTCAATGGCGGTGACTTCGGTTGCAGGGTTACAGGATGCTGAGGCTGCAGCTAAGGCGGCAGGTAAGCAGGCTAAGGTACATATCAAAGTGGACACGGGGATGGGCAGGATAGGTTTCCGCTCCGGGCAAGAACTAGGCGAGGCTCTGGAGGCCTTGGCGAATCCGGGCCATATTGAAATAGAAGGGTTGTTTTCCCATTTTGCAGCCGCCGACACCGATCCGGATTACACTCGAATGCAGCTAAAGCGGTTTGAACAGGCGCAGAAGCAGGTAGCAGCTGCGGGCATAAAGCCACGGTTTACCCACCTGTCCAACTCAGCTGCCATTTTGGGCCTGCCCGAAGCGTATTTCAACCTTGTGCGCCCTGGGATCATGATTTACGGCTGCTATCCGGATCCTTCTTTGGCGGACAAGGCCAAGCTCTATCCAGTGGTTTCCCTTAAGGCCCGCATATCCCATGTAAAACAGGTAGAACCAGGCACGGCTATCGGATACGGGACTACATATACGGTTTCTCAGCCTACTCGAATAGCAACTATCCCCATAGGCTATGCCGACGGGTACCCAAGAGCCCTATCGAACAAATCTTCGGTGCTCATCAAGGGTAAGAGGTACCCCATCGCAGGCAGGATCTGCATGGACCAATCCATGATCGACCTAAAAGGTGAGCAGGGTATACAGACCGGAGACCTGGTCACACTTATCGGCACTGATGGGGATGACGCCATTACCCTCGACGAAGTGGCGGGGCTTGCCGGTACCATCGCCCACGAGATCCTCACCGGCATAGGCCAGAGGGTGCCACGTATATACGTTGAATGATAAGTCTGGCCCAGGCATGTCCTGGGCCAGGACATGCCTGGGTTCGGGAGCCATCTCAAGGAAGGATTATCGTGATAAACGTCGAATGATATACCTTCGGTGTCGAGTTATTCTTATGGCGCCGCGTGTTTTGAACGAAATATTCTAATGCAATACATATCGTGAAGAGGATTTGGGGGCGTTTCACGCTTGTTAGCGCGTATTTTCAGCAGAAAGTCCAGCCCTGCTAGAAAGACAGCAGTCAGCAGCCGTGAGCGCAGGTTTACCTTTCTGTTGGTGTATTCTCACGGAAAAACTCACAGCATAAGTTTCAGTCTGACAACCCTGTTGTCGGCGCTGGCCCTAGTGTGTATTTCCATGGTGGCACTAGGAGTCTTCATCCATTCATATATTCAGACTGCCAAGGAAAATGAAGAACTTAACTACCTCTACGACGTAGCGGGTATCCAGGAGATGCAGATCCAGTATCTCCAAGAACATCTCCAGGAAATGGCCGAAAGGCTGCGCCAGGCAGAGCTTATCGAAAAAGAGACCCGGTACATGCTTCTGGAAGAGGGCCTGATCCATGAAGAGGCTTCAGAACTCGGAGCCATGATCGCATCAAGGCAGCTTGTGGCTGAAACTACTTCCCGCTCCGGCAGAAGCATAAGAAGAATTGACCCCAGAGACATGGGCATGGTGCTGTCTTCTCTAGAACAGGCGGCGTTTGATTTAGACGGTGAGATCGCTTCCTTGGAGGAGCGCTTAAGTGACTTGCGTAGCAAGGCTGAAGAAGCCGTGTCCTATTCCAGGGCCCGGCCAAGCATATGGCCTGTTTACGGCAATATTACTTCTGTCTACGGGTGGAGGCGGCATCCTATCACGGGACGTTCCCAATTCCACGAAGGCCTGGACATCGGTGCACCCTACCGTACTCCCATCCGGGCTACAGCTGACGGGACGGTGGTGCTCGCAGGTTATCAAGCCGGCTACGGCTACACAGTAAGAATACGCCACGGATATGGGTTTGAGACGCTTTACTGCCACTGCAGCTCAATAAATGTGCGTGTCGGGCAGAAAGTGAGCCGCGGCGACGTAATTGCTTACGTGGGCTCATCTGGTTCTTCCACAGGACCACACCTGCACTACGAAGTCATAAAAAACGGAAGCAAACAAAATCCCATGGACTATCTCCCTAAGTGAACTAGGAGGCACGTATCCATGTTTAAGTCTAAAGAGTCTGCCACTAGGAGCGGCACGTTTGAAAGCCTGCTGGGCAAGGGCATAGAGATTCAAGGCACCTTGACGTCCAAGGGCAGCTTACGGGTAGACGGCAAACTTCAGGGCAAACTACATTCTGAGGGCGATGTGATGATCGGTCACGGTGCTGTGGTAAAGGCTGATATCGAAGCCGCTAACGTCACAATCGCAGGGGAAGTCACCGGCAACGTAAAGTGCACGGGACGGCTAGAACTGTTGTCTTCAGGCAGGCTAAGGGGAGATATATCAGTCGGCAGCTTGGTCATATCAGAAGGCGCTGTGTTTTCAGGAGTGGCTGAGATGACCAAACTTTCAGAACCTCAGCCCAAGATCCCTACCGACAGGCAGAGGGAGTCTTGATGTTCAGGGACAGGCTACACGCCGGTCAGGAACTTGCAGAACTCCTTAAACCTTTAAACCTCAAACACCCCCTGGTGCTGGCCATCCCAAGGGGAGGCGTGGTGGTCGGGCATCAGGTGGCCCTAGGGCTGCAGGCAGATCTAGACGTTGTTTTGGCCAAAAAGATAGGCGCACCGTTTAACCCGGAATTTGCAGTGGCAGCAGTGGATCAGGATGGCCATGTCACCTTTCCCCCTTCGGGCGGCACCTACGCTTCCCAAGAGTACATACAAGACCGGGCTCTAGACGTAAGCAAGCAAATAGCCCGGCAACTGGATTACTTCCGGCAAGGCCGGAAGCCCATAGAACCCAAGGGCAGGCACGTTGTTGTGGTTGATGACGGTTTGGCCACAGGACTTACCGCACTTGCCGCAATCAAGTACGTGCGCAGGCTCAAACCCAGCAAACTGGTGCTAGCGGTCCCGGTTTCCCCCAGAGAGACCTTGGACACCCTGGCCCAATATGTAGACCAGGTGGTATGTGTGGATACACCGGCGCCCTTTTATGCAGTAGGGCAGTGGTATGCCAGGTTCGACCAGGTCGACGACGACACTGTGCGCCAGATCCTTGCCCAGGCTCAATCCCGCTGATTTGCTTCCAAGTATTATTTACCCCGTTTATGTGCATATTTTCCTAACAGGGGTACTTATGTCACGGGTGAGTTTTTCCATTTCCATATCTAAGCCAAATCCGGGCATGCGGGTGGCAGCAGCGCTCGAGACTGTGTTTTCCGGCCTGGAGCTTGGTTCGGGCTGTCCGCCCACAGTGATCTGCGTGGGCACCGACAGGGCCACAGGAGACAGCTTGGGGCCTCTGGTAGGGAGTATGCTCACCTGGAACAACTACCCAGGGAAGGTGCTGGGCACTTTGGAGGAACCTGTGCACGCAGGCAACTTAGAGCAAGCCCTCACTCTCTTGGACGGCACAGGCCGCATGATACTCGGCGTTGACGCATGCCTTGGGACGAAAAAGGAAGTAGGCACAATCATTGTCAGCCAGGGCCCCCTCCGGCCCGGCTTGGGTGTCAAGAAACAACTACCTCCTGTGGGGCACCTGCACATTGCAGGTGTGGTCAACGTAGGCGGATTTATGGAGCACCTGGTCCTTCAGAGCACCCGGCTCAACCTGGTAGTTAAAATGGCCCAGGCGATTGCTTGGGGGATTATCCTCGCAACCTCTGGGCCACACTCCTCAGAACGCGTCCCTACTCCACCGGTCCTAACGACCGGCGGACTTCCCTTACAACTTCTTCCGGCGTCCGTCCGGCAGCTGTGATAACAGGCGACTTCCTTGAGTC
>LFST01000040.1:0-15428 GCA_001513185.1 Candidatus Fermentithermobacillaceae bacterium DTU015 | reverse complement strand
GTGAGCAATGTGTGCTTGAGCGTGGAAGCAAAGGCTTTACGTTTAGTCAAACGGCGTAGATATGCCCAGGCTGCCGGACTGCTTGCCGCACAACTAGATGTCCACGGCAGGGGACCGGCCACAAGCCGCAACCTTATAGCCGTATGCAAAGCCAAGCTGGGGGAGCTACATGAAGCACGCAACATCTTGCAGCAGCTGCAGCATGAAAAGCCAGGCGATCCCAGGGTACTCAACAACCTGGGAAATTTGGCGCTTCTGGAGGATGATGCGCGGACCGCGCTCAAGCTGTACCGCGAGGCAACCAGGCTCAGTCCTTGGGCAGCGGAACCGAGGTTCAACATGTGCTTAGCTTACAGGGAGCTTGGGGAGATCGAAAAAGCCCTCTACTCCTACCACGAGTTCGTGTTGGCTAAGCGGATAAATTTTCTGGGCAAAGCATTGGCAGTACTGGGTGGTCTAGCAGCTTCTGCCGCGCTCATCCGCGCCTGGTTGTTGCATCCTTAGGGGATGGGGTATGAGCTTAAGCGTTCCCACCGTAAGAAAAACCAAAGGTAACGGGGAGCTGCCGGGACCCAAGCCGGGGGGTTTGAAAAACAGGCGTATCTCACGGAAATTGTTGCCGCTTACAGTATGCGCACTGGTGTTGGGCGGAGCCCTATACCTAACGTACATCCTGACGAGGGATTCGGCACACCCCAGGGTTCTGGCACACATCCCCGGCGGCGAAATGGTTGCCGTTCATAGCTCAGCTTTTGTCGTAACCAGGCAAGGCAGCTTAGAAGTAGTAAGCCCGGACGGCACGGTGCAGGGCGCCGGAGCGAGCTACGAAAGCATACTCCCCTCAGGCCCATGGCTTATTGGGCTGAGTTCAAATTCGATGAGCCTGATCCAGCCCCTCCGCCCAAGCTCACCGGAATTCTCGCTCACCTTAGGGCACGGGGAACGACCTGTGCCTCTGCTTGACGGGGACATGCTCATAACCTGTATACCCCTGCAGGGCCTAAAGTTCGGCGAGCCTTGGCAACTCCGGGCCATATCCAAGGAATCAAAGATAATGTGGCACAGCCAGATACCCTATGCGCCCCTGTTTGGCATCTCAGCCGGGGGACGCTTGATAATCGCGGCAGTGGACATATCGGGAGGTGGTAACCTTTGGATGCTGTGCCTGTCGGCGGATACAGGCAAACTTTTGTGGCAAGAGCGTCTGGGTCAAGGCGCATGGCGCTACCTGGCCCTGGCCTCCGACGGAAACATCATGGCTGTGCTCGATTCGTGGGCCTGCTCCATTACCCCTCAGGGCCAAGTGGCATGGGCATACCGTCCTGCCGGGACGATATTGTCAGCCGTGTCAGACTCTGGTGTGCTGGCCTTGTCTGTGTCCAAAGCGCAAGACGGGGCCATAAGTAAGCTCCTGGGAAACGCCCAAGTGGTGGCACTGAGTTCCGGTGGCGACATACTTTGGGAATACAAGACCACAGATGAGCTTCCAAGGGTTTTCGCCCATGACGGCCGGCTGGTGGTGTTGGAATCAGACAGGTTTGCATGTCTAGACTTGCAAACCGGCGGGCTTCTGGTTTCAGCCAAGCTAGACGGATATCCCATAACATGTGCAAAAAATGTTATTCTTATATACAAAGACAACGGCCTTTTGCTCATAGACCCAGGAATTCCCAAGTCTGCTAGGTGATGCGGTGTGCAATCCAATACACGGCGGGGCGTGATTATCACTCTGATATCCGCTTTCTTGCTAGAGAGGGGCCTGAGCCCTCTTTCTGGTCCGGTGTGGTTTGTTGGAGTATTCCTGGGTGTATACGTAATCGCAAGATGTTGTCTGCGCCTTAGCACCTCAAGCGCGCCGGCGTACTTTGAAGACATATTCTTCGGGCTTGCTGTGTGCATTGGGCTGGGGCTGTTTGCTTGGTACGCCGACAGCCAGATTTCGATATATACAGGAAAGCACGGCGGTCCGGCTGTCCCTGCAGTGGTATTTGCACTTGTCGACAGATTTGCAGCGGGAGACACCTAGCCCTGCCGGAGGTGAGACTTTCTTGGATTTGAAGTTGGATCTGAACTACGCAGATATGGCAATAGGGATTCTGCTGGCACTTGGTTTCCTCAAAGGGTTTATGGCGGGGTTCTGGGCATCGGTCCTCAACCTTGCAGGCATGTTCGCCAGCTTCTTAGGGGCCTATTTTTTTACCGGCCCGGTCGTAAACTACCTGGAGCAGACCAAAGGCTGGGTTACCCAGATGGCGGCACGGTGGGATGAAGTGTTCTTGCTGTTCCCGGGTTATTCCAAACCCTACGACCCTAATGCAGTGGCTGAGTTTTTTGCAGGGATTGATTCAATCCCATGGCTGAGGCCGATTTCAGCCCTTATCAAAGATCGTTTCCTGGAAATCGAGGCCGCGGCAGGCCCTGGTGCAAGCTGGGGCTCTATCCTGTCATCTCTCATGGCACAGCTTATGGTGGCAGGGGTTGTGTTCTTTGTACTCTTGGCTGTGCTGAGGCTGGCGTGGTCGCTGTTTTCAAAGACCATCGCGTTTGCCACCGCGCTATCCTTCATCCAGAGGCTGCTTGGAGGGCTGCTTCAGACCGCCCTGTCCCTTGTATGGCTGTCCTTGGTCGTAGGGGCGCTGTATCCTCTGGTCGGGCTTGAGATTTTGGCGCCTGTAAGAGAGCTTGTGGCGTCATCCCGGCTCATTCCGGTGCTCTTGGCCATATACCAGGCATTGATTCCTGCAGTGATGGTGCAGATAAATCCGTAAGGCAGATCCACAGGGAGGTTCGGTAGCATGCTGCTAGACCCTCCTCTCAGGGAAGGGGATGTAGTACAGCTTAAGAAACGCCATGCATGCGGCAATGACCTATGGATTGTGCTGTTTGCAGGGGCGGATGTAAGGCTCAAATGCAATTTGTGCGGCAGGGTGATTCTAATCGACAGGGGTAAGTTTTCATCCAGGTTTAAGAAGCGGGTTGAGATAGCAGGGCAGGGCGCAGCAGAAGGGATTGAAGAAACTGGAAAATAGTGTCTCTTGCCCTTGAGCTTGCAGACACCTAAGGCTATAATGATCCTTGCGCCGGTTGAGCGACGCGGAGCGGATGCTCCGGTTACTCCCGCCCTGATTTGAAAGGGGCCGCAAAAGTCCATGGGAGGAGGTAGGAAAGATGCGTACTTATGAATTGCTGGTCCTAGTGCGTCCCGATTTTGACGATGAGAAGATTGCCTCGATAATTGCCAGGTACTCGGAAATCATCACCAACATGGAAGGCACCATTATCACCGCTGAAAAGTGGGCCAAGCGCCGGCTCGCTTACGAGATCAATCGTATCAGGGAAGGCATCTATCTCATTTTTGTCTTCAAGGGTACTCCCGAGTTGTCAGACGAACTGGACCGCCTGCTGAAGATCGATCAAGAGATCATGAGGCACATGATTGTCCGGATCGATCATAAGCTCAAGCTTGAGCAAAAGCTTCAGCGGGAAAGGGCACAGCGTACCCGAGAGGGCCAGGATGAGCAGGACGAGCAAGCCGAAGAAGCAGCTCCTGAAGCTGCCGTAGTCAGCGACGACAATGGCGAATCAGCAGATTCAAACTAGGATTAAGTCGGAAGGATTGAGGTTCGGTCAAGTAACTTTCTTGGAGGGGAGACAGTGCTCAACCGGGTAGTGCTAATTGGGAGACTAACCAGGCAACCGGAACTCCGGATTACCCCCAGTGGGGTTTCTGTCACCACCATCATCTTGGCAGTGGACCGGAGGCCCACCCAGACGGGCCAGCGGGAGACCGATTTTATCGACGTGGTGCTGTTTGGGAAATTGGCTGAGGTCACGTGCAGGTATATGGACAAAGGCCGGTTGGTGGCAGTTGAAGGCAGGCTTCAGAGCCGCAGCTACGAGACTAAAGACGGCCAGCGGCGCAGGGTTTGGGAAGTTGTTGCCGACTTCATTGAGTTCCTGGACAGACCCAGGAACCAGGATCAAATGCCTGAAGCCATATCGGAGGCCGGGCCTGCTGACGATGATAGTCCCACGTTTACAGAGTGATGTAGGTCCCAAACCTTTGCAAAGGGGGATTACGGTTGCGTAGAAACGGGCGTAGAGGGCGCAGGCGCGTGTGCAATTTCTGCGTAGACGGTATTGCATATATCGACTACAAGGACACCAGCAAGATGCGCAGGTACATTACCGAGCGGGGCAAGATCTTGCCCAGGAGGATCACCGGCAACTGCGCCAGGCACCAGCGCCAGCTCACAAGGGCAATCAAGAGAGCCAGAGTTATGGCGCTTATGCCATATACTGTCGACTAATGGTAAGCGTCAGGCCGGGTAGGCTCATATTGCCTGGCCTGGCGTCTAAATAGCCTTTTTGGGGGGCATCAGTTGACCCGGTATAACACGAGAGCTCTGGTTGAAAGCGCGCTTTTGGCCGTTATCGGGATGATACTGGTACTCATCGGCGAGTACCTGCCTTTCATCGGTATGATAGCATTGTTCCTTTGGCCTTTGCCGTCAGCCTTGGTGGTGCTCCGCCACGGTATGCGCTGGGGAGTGATGGCGTCTGTCCTCACAGCCCTGTGCCTTACCTTCTTCATGAATTGGATTACCGCTTTCGGGCTTTGGGTGCTGTTCGGCCTAACGGGGCTTACCTTTGGCTACGCGGTGACCCGAGGATTTTCTCCTGCGAAGGTAATCGTGGTTACCAGCATCGCTTTTCTCATTGGCTCGCTTAGCGCTTTCTTGTTTACTTTTCTGCTCACAGGGCACACGCCCATGATGCTCATCGATGAATTGCTAAGGGCGTGGCAAGCTTCAGCCGAGCTTACCGAAAAGATGCTGGGCACAAATCGTTTTCTGGACTCGTTTAAAGATTTGGATACACTAAAAGCCCAATTTATCAGGCTTCTACCTTCAGGGCTGGTGTTGTCAGCCCTGTTCCAATCATACCTCAACTACGAGGTGTTACGGCGCGTACTCAGCAGGCTTGGCCATAACCTGGAGCCGCTCCCCCCGTTTTCCAGGTGGATTTTGCCTGAATACATCGCCCATGCCGCCATTTTGAGCTATATAGCAGCTGTGCTAGGGATTCGCTACGAGCTGCCTTTTGTAGAGCAAGTGGGGCAGAATGTATTTTCAGCGGTATCCCTTTTGCTGCTCATCGAAACCGCTTCCGTGATTTCGTACTACATATCGCAACACGGCTTGCCCAAGTTGTTCTCTGTGCTGGCAATCTTCTACGTTGTGGCCAACCCTGTCCTGAGCGTATTGGCAGTGTTTTTTGGTATCATAGATATACTTTTCGATTTCCGCCGGTTGCGATATGGTTACCTAAATGACATGTGACGGCGGAATCATTGCCGTATACTTGTAAGCACAGGATTGGGCACCTGTGTGCTGCCTTGCGGCGGCGCTGTGGGAAAGGAGGAACAAGCATGGAAGTGGTTCTCAAGCAAGACGTGGCCGGTCTGGGGAAAGCCGGGGATGTGGTGAAGGTAAAGGACGGTTATGCCCGCAACTTTCTCATTCCAAGGGGGCTTGCGGTACCTGCCACCGAAGGTGCGCTAAGGCAGAGGCAAAACCTAAAAACTGCTCAGCAAAAAAAGGAACAAAGGATTAAGGCTGAAGCTGAGAAACACGCTGAGAAACTTAAGGGGAAAACACTGGTGTTCCGTGCGAAAACCGGAAACGGCCGGATTTTCGGCTCTATAACCTCCGGGGATATCGCGAAAAAGATCCAGTCGGAGTTTAGGATACCTGTGGACAAAAGAAAAGTGTTGCTCTCTGAAAACCTAAAACAGCTGGGTACCCATACTGTCGAGATCCAACTCCATCCAGAAGTGAGGGTTGAAGTGACCGTTGAGATACAACCGGAAGGAGGACAATAGGGTGGCCCGTAAAGCTGATGGTGTCCTGGGAGCAAATCAAGAAGAGATCCTGAAAAAGCGTGTTGGGGCTATGTTCAGGTTTCTCGCATCGGTTTACGGACCTGAAGGTCTGGTGCTCAAAGCCGGCAAACTGGGTGCTCTTAAAGGGATGAAGTCCAAAGACCTCTGCCAGCAGGTAGTTGCGCTGCAGAAGGTGGTCTACGAGGACCCTACCATAGGAGCTTGCCCTTCGCTGGATGAGATTCCTAGCATCCTGGATGAATGCCAAGAAGAAATCGCCGAACACATCGCGCGCTACTCCATCGAGCAGGAAATCGAAGAACTGGTTTCCAGGAAAATGCAGGAGAAGCATGAGGAATACCTCAAGGAGATCAAGCGGGAGATCCTGCTGGATAACAGCAGCCCTGAAACAGAGCAAACCCAGGAGAAACTCAAGAACCTTTTGAAGCTTGAAAAACGATCGCTTGCCAGGTCTGCCTTGACCATCTTAAGGCCCAGGTCCCTCAAGCAGATAATCGGGCAAGACCGGGCAATCCAAGCCCTGCTTGCAAAGATAGCCAGCCCTTATCCACAGCATGTGATTTTGTACGGCCCGCCTGGAGTAGGCAAGACTTCCGCCGCACGGCTTGTGCTTCAAGAAGCCAAGAAGATGCCGTTTTCGCCTTTTGGCAAGAATGCACCTTTCATAGAGACAGACGGCACCACATTGCGGTGGGATCCCAGGGAAATCACCAACCCGCTATTGGGGTCGGTGCACGATCCCATCTACCAAGGCGCCAAGCGGGATTTCGCCGACGGAGGCGTGCCTGAACCCAAATTGGGGCTGGTCACTGCCGCAACAGGCGGGATCCTTTTTATTGACGAGATAGGGGAAATGGACCCTATCCTGCAGAACAAGTTGCTCAAAGTGTTGGAAGACAAGCGGGTGTACTTCGATTCGTCGTACTACGATCCCGACGATCCCAGGGTGCCTGAATACGTGAGGCATTTGTTTACTCACGGGGCGCCTGCAGACTTTGTGCTGGTGGGCGCAACTACCAGGGATCCTGAGGAAATAAGCCCGGCGCTGCGATCAAGGTGTGCCGAAGTGTTTTTTGACGCCTTGACCCCGGACCACATCGTAGAGATAGTAAGAGGTGCTGCCAGGAGGCTTAGGGCAAAGATCTGCCGTGAGGCCTGCCAGCTTATAGCCGATCACACCATTGAAGCACGGCGGGCAGTAGGGCTGTTGGCCGACGCTTACGCAGTAGCGCTTCACAGGGCAGGAGGCTATCCTAAGCGGGGCTTCCTTCCCATTACGGTTGAAGATGTGGCGTCCGTGATCGAGTCGGGCAGGATTCAGCCCAGCATAACAGCCAAGGCGCGAAACTCATTAGAGGTAGGCAAGATTTTCGGCTTGGGAGTACTTGGCTATCTTGGCTCAGTGATTGAGATTGAGACTGTAACCTTTCCTGCAAGGCAACCGGGCAAAGGTACCATGCGGATGAACGAAACTGCAGGTTCAATGGTGAAAGACTCTCTGTTTAACGCGGCATCTGCCTTGAGGAAATGTTTTGACATAGATCTCTACAATTGGGACATTCACGTAAACATCATCGGAGGTGCAAGGATAGACGGCCCTTCAGCAGGATTGGCCATAACCCTGGCTGTGTTTTCGGCCATAACTGGACTGCCTCTGCGCCAGGATGTAGCGGTTACCGGCGAGGTATCTTTGACAGGGAACGTAAAGCCCATCGGCGGGGTGTACGAAAAGATATACGGCGCGAAACAAGCGGGGATGAAGTCCATTGTGGTACCTTACGATAACTCCCTTGGGATTAAGCACGTCAGGGGCATAGAAGTGGTGTACGTGAGACATCTTCAGGACGCGCTCGACCATGTATGCCCGGGCTGGAGGGAATCGTATTCTTGCGCCTAGCCATGAGGAGGAATTAGGTTGTCTCAGGCGCCACAGAGGGTACCGCCTCAGAACATAGAGGCGGAAGAAGCAGTCATAGGATCCATGCTCATAGACCAAAGTGCTGTAATTGCTGCCCTTGAGATGCTCACGCCGGACGACTTCTACAAGGAAAACCATCGGATAATCTTCAAAGCCATGGCTGAAATCGCCGACCGGATGGAGCCTGTCGACCTGGTCACCTTGACGGATACGTTGAGGGCTCAAGGCGTTTTGGACCAAATAGGAGGCGCCGCTGAGCTGGCAAGGCTCGCCAATTTCGTGCCCACTGCGGCAAACGTCGAGTATTACGCCAAGATCGTCGCAGAAAAAGCCTTGCTCAGGCGGCTCATTGGGGCTGCCACCCAGATTGCGGCGACTGCTTACGATTCCCAGTACGAAGTAGATGAGATCCTGGACATGGCCGAAGAGACCATATTCAGGATCGCCCAGAGGCGTACCCAGCAGGGATACGTGCAGCTCAAAGACGTGCTTGTAGAGACCATGGAGAAGCTGGAGTATCTTGCGTCCAACAGGGGCGATGTGATAGGGCTCCCCAGCGGCCTAAGCGATCTGGATTCGCTTACCTTAGGTTTCCAGCCGTCGGATCTCATTATCCTTGCAGCCCGCCCGTCGGTCGGCAAGACTTCCTTAGGGCTTAACATCGCCAGGAATGCGGCGATAAAAACAGGCAGTACCGTAGTGATTTTCAGCCTTGAGATGTCCAGGGAACAGGTAGCCCAGAGGCTGCTTTGTTCCGAGGCGGCCATCAACAGCCAAAAGCTCCGCAGCGGGTTTATAAGCGGCGACGATGAGTGGCGCAGGTTGTCCATTGCCCTGGGCAGGCTTGGGGAAGCCAAGATCTTCATCGATGATACCCCGGGGATTTCAGTGATGGAACTTAGGGCCAAAGCCAGGCGCATCAAGGCAGAACACGGGCTGGGTCTCATCGTCATCGACTACCTCCAACTTATGAGGGGCAGGAAGGCTGAAAACAGGCAGCAGGAGATTTCAGAGATATCCAGGTCGCTCAAAGGGCTGGCCAGGGAACTCGACGTGCCTGTGATCGCCATGTCCCAGCTATCCAGAGCCGTAGAGCAGCGCCAGGACAGAAGGCCCATGCTGTCTGACCTCAGGGAATCAGGGGCGATTGAGCAGGACGCAGACGTAGTGATGTTCTTGTACACTGATCCGGAACTTGAACAAAACAATGCAATTGAACTTATCATCGCCAAACAGCGCAATGGCCCCACAGGGTCGATAAAACTGTTCTTCTCCAGGGAAATATGCCGGTTCGGCGATCTGGACGTCATACACACTCCGGGGGCAAGCTGAGCATAATACACTCAGGTTGCCGGCTCCTAACTTACGGATTATTCCACTTGTATAGGAGGTTGGCCTTTGACCGTATGGAATGTGATCATCGTAGGTGCAGGGCCTGCAGGCATTTTTGCAGCCTTGGAACTGAGCAGGAAGGCTCCGGGGCTCAACGTGCTGATCCTCGACAAAGGGCATGAGCTGGAGAAGCGGAAATGCCCGGGGAAGGGGAAAATCGGAGGCTGCCGCAACTGCGAGCTTTGTTCAATCACATGCGGCTGGGGCGGGGCAGGCGCGTTTAGCGACGGCAAACTCACCCTCACCAACCGGTTCGGCGGCTTTCTCCACGAATACCTTTCCCAGCGGGAACTTATGGAGCTTATCCACTACATCGACGATATCTGGCTGGAATTCGGGGCGACCGACAGGATATTCGGCACCGACAAATCTGCCATAGCAGAACTTGTGCGCAAGGCAGCCACTGCCGGCTTAGAACTCATACCTGCGCCTATCAGGCATTTAGGCAGCGACAACAGCCCCAAGATCCTCAAGAACATGTATGAATACCTTAGGCCGCGGGTCGCCGTGAGGATGCTGTCTGAGGTGAAACAGATCATCGTGCACGGCAACAAGGTGCAAGGAGTGCTTCTGCAAGACGGGACCGAACACAGGTGCCGGTACCTCATAGCGGCGCCCGGGCGCGAAGGCTCGTCTTGGTTTTCCGAGGAAGCCATGCGGCTGGGGCTTACCCAGGAAATAAACCCTGTAGATATCGGCGTAAGGGTTGAAATACCGGCGGTAATCGCCGACGACATCACCGAAAAAGTGTGGGAGCCCAAGATCCACTACTACTCCCGTGCGTTTGACGACCTTATCAGGACCTTTTGCGTGTGTCCCAGAGGTGAAGTGGTCGTCGAAAATACAGGCGGGGTGATCACAGTAAACGGCCACTCGTGGAGTGGCTACTCAACTGACAACACCAACTTCGCCCTGCTTGTATCCAAGACTTTCACCCAGCCTTTCAGGAAACCCATAACTTACGGCAAATATATCGCCAGCCTCGCCAACATGCTAGGAGGCGGGGTTATCGTCCAAAGGCTCGGTGACCTGTGGGAAGGGCGCAGGTCCACGGAAAAACGGTTGGCAAAAAGTATGGTTGAGCCTACCCTTAAAGAAGCCACCCCGGGAGATCTCACCCTTGTGTTGCCGTACAGGTATATCCAGAACATCCTTGAAATGCTTGAGGCGCTAAACAGCCTCATGCCCGGGATATGGGCAAAGCACACCTTGCTCTATGGGGTGGAAGTCAAATTTTACTCGGCCAGGGTAAAAGTGGCAGGCGATATGAGCACCGAAATCGAGGGCCTGTACGCAGTGGGCGACGGTGCGGGGATAACCAGGAGCCTGGCCCAAGCATCTGTATCAGGCGTGCTTGCCGCAAGGGCCATTGCGGATACAGCCTGACCGGATGCCGGCCCTCCCCTGGCTCAAGCCCCTAAGGCGGGGTTCCGGATAAGCGGTCTTGCCGGCCGATCATGGGATTGCAGGGTCTAACCTCGTTGATTTTAAGTATCGCATGTGATAATATTTTCATCCGGAAGCCGGATAAAAAGCCACCCGGCTTTTTGTATCGGATGGAGGGGTGGCAGAGCGGTTGAATGCGGCGGTCTTGAAAACCGTTGAGGGTTCACGCCCTCCGTGGGTTCGAATCCCACCCCCTCCGCCACTGGCATGAAACGCTGAGACATGTTAATATATTGATACGGCAAATGCCGCGGACGCAATGCGGTGTATCGCGGAGAGGTCGCCTAGAGGCCGAGGGCGACGGTTTGCTAAACCGTTAAGGGGTTAACACCCCTTCGAGGGTTCGAATCCCTCCCTCTCCGCCATGAACATGCGCCTGTAGCTCAATTGGATAGAGCGACAGACTACGGATCTGTAGGTTGTGGGTTCAAGTCCCGCCGGGCGCACCATCTTAACACCGCCATTGCACCGAACTGTGCGCCCGTAGCTCAGGCGGATAGAGCGGGGGATTCCTAATCCCCGTCTGCCGGAGGTTCGAGTCCTCCCGGGCGCACCAATTATTCATAGCCAATGTGAGGCCGGTAATTTGCACGATGTGAAAGATTACGACAGCCAATTGGCTAACACTCACATCGCCGGTGACCATGAGTACGGGATGGAACTGGCGCTGGAGCAAGCCCGGAAGGCTTACTCCATGGGGGAGGTGCCCGTAGGCGCGGTCATCATAAAAGATGGAGCCGTCATCGGCCGGGGGCACAACCTCAAGGAGACTTTGAAAGACCCTACTGCTCACGCAGAAATTCTGGCCATACGCGAAGCGGCCCGGCACGAAGCAGGGTGGAGGATCCTGGATGCCACAATGTATGTGACCTTGGAGCCTTGCCCTATGTGCGCAGGGGCCATAGTGATGGCCAGGATTCCCAGGCTTGTGATAGGAACCATGGATCCCCGCACTGGAGCTTGCGGGTCCCTTTGGAACATCGTGAGCGACCAGCGGCTCAACCACAGGGTTGAGCTGATAGCGGGAATAAAAGAGCGTGAGTGCAGGAAACTTTTGGAGGACTTCTTTTCGGAGCTTAGGCAGAAAGGTACTTGAAAACGGTATATGTTCTAAAGTAATCTTAGTGGGGCAGCTTACGATTCCCAGGAGGGGTGTCGGAGTGGTTGAACGAGCCCGCCTCGAAAGCGGGTAGGCGCGCAAGCGCCTCGTGGGTTCGAATCCCACCCCCTCCGCCACAAGTGCTGCCATGGATAAGCACGGAGGGATGTCCGAGTGGCTGAAGGAGCACGCCTGGAGAGCGTGTAGACGTGTAATGCGTCTCGTGGGTTCAAATCCCACTCCCTCCGCCATTTTATCTGATGAAAAATTGACCTTGCTCGTAAAGTTTGGCCGTGCTAGACGGGGAGTTAGCGGTGCCCTGTAACCCGCAATCCGCTATAGCGGGGTTGAAGCCTATCCGAGGGTGTTCCTTCTTGAGGCCGGCCGGCAAGGGCAGCGTTGAAGGCCGGGTCCTGCGCAATGGGAACCCGTGAACCCCGTCAGGTCCGGGAGGAAGCAGCGGTAAGCGGTTATTCTCATGTGCCGCAGGGGTTCCTGGCTGGAGCCAGCCATGCAGGTATCGCTCGGGGAGGGCATTCGAAGATAGGTGCACGGTCAATTTAGTATTTTATTTTTTCCACAGGGATCTCAAGTTCGGGGGAATGAGTTTTGTCCTACACCGCCCTGTACCGCACCTGGCGTCCCAACAAATGGGAAGATGTGGTCAATCAAAAGCCTGTAATCAAGATCCTGCAAAATGCACTCGCAGAAAACAAAGTGTCCCACGCATACCTTTTTTCAGGGCCGAGGGGAACCGGCAAGACCACAGTGGCAAGGCTGCTTGCCAAATCGGTAAACTGCACCAATCTCCAGGGTTCCGAACCGTGCAACACATGTGAATCGTGCCAAGCGATTTCAGGCGGCAGTTCCGTGGATGTCATGGAAATTGACGCTGCGTCAAACCGGGGCATTGACGAAATGCGCAGCCTCAGGGAGAGCGTAAGGTACCTGCCTGTCATGGGCAGGTTCAAAGTGTACATAATCGACGAGGTCCACATGCTTACCCAGGAAGCGTTTAATGCCCTTCTCAAAACCCTGGAAGAACCCCCGCCCCATGTGATTTTCATACTTGCCACCACAGCCCCCCACAAAATCCCGGTGACCATCACGTCCAGATGCCAGAGGCTGGAGTTCAGGCGGCTGTCCATCTTGGATATAGAAGGCAGGCTCAAGCAGATCCTTGACTCCCAGGGAGCCCAGTGGGAAGAAGGAGCCCTCAGACTGGTAGCCAGGGCGGCGGAAGGCTCCATGCGGGATGCCCTGTCAGTGCTGGATTTGTGCCTGGCTTACGGCGACGGTAAAGTGCTGGAGGCAGATGTCCGGGAAATCTTAGGGGCTGCCCCGTCGGAGATCATGGACCGGCTTTTCAGTGCAATTGTCACAAAAGATATCAAGGCTATTCTAGATATCACCAAGGAATGTTCAGAGCGGGGCAAGGACATGGGGGAGCTGTGCCACGAGATAGGCGCGTATGCCCGGGACCTGCTGCTTATCGCATCAGGCGGGAGCACTGCCGACTTGGGGAGGACCCGGCAGGAAATCCAGGGTATGTCTGCGCTTGCCAAGACGCTTTCTGAAGATATGCTGATAAGGGTGCTCAAGGCCATGTCTTCCGCAGTATCGGAGATGCGCAACAGCGATAACCCCAGGCTCATCGTTGACATGAGTTTGTTAGGCCTGCTCCTGGATGACGGGGCTGATGCGGCCGATGATTGGACAGTTGCAAGGGCAGGTGGAGCTGCTAAGTCACAGGTGCCCCGGGAGCCGCAAGTGTCTCAAGAAGGCCGGGTGTCTCAGAAGTTCCAGGAGNNCTCAAGAGTCCCAGGAGTCTCAGGAGCCTCAGGACTCTCAAGAAGCGCAAGGCTCTCCGGCCGTGTTGCCTGAGTCTGCCGAGCTTTCGGAGGCTGTGGACCACATATGGAATGCCCTGCTGCAACATCTCCAGAAGGACCGGAAGATCCAGGCGAGGGCCTACTTATTGCCGGCCCGCCCATTGAGGGTGGAAGAAGGCAGGGTGCTTGTGCTGGGTTATCCCAAAGGGTACGCTACCCATATGGAACAGATCGTGTCTCACCCCCATAAGCAGGTGGTGCAGAAATATCTTGAGAGACTTACCAGGCGAAAGCTGGATATCAAGGTTGAAGTGCTAAACAACGACGGTAACAGTGGTGCAAACGGCGGGGGGCAGGGCGACGAGTTGCATCCCCTGGTCAAAGCTGCAATAACTATACTAGACGGCAAGGTTATTTAGGAAGGAGAGCTGTTCATGCCAAGATTTCCAGGCGGGCTCGATATGCAAAGGCTCATGAAAGAGGCCCAAAAGATTCAAGCGGAAATAAAGAGGGTCGAAGAAGAGCTGGCCAACACTGAGGTTGAAGGCACTGCAGGCGGAGGTATGGTAAAAGCCACGGTAAGCTGCGGGCTTGAAGTAAGGGCCATTGAAATAGCTCCTGAGGTCGTGGACCCTGACGACATCGAGATGCTCCAGGATTTGATCGTTGCCGCGGTGAACGCAGCGATTGCCAACGCCAGGCAGGTCAGCGAACAAGAGATGGCCAAGGTAACCGGCGGCCTCAACATGCCTTTCAAATGGTGATCCCATGCAAACTTATCCCAAAGCGATTGCCGGGTTAATAGACGAATTGCGCAAGATCCCCGGAATTGGCCCCAAGACAGCCCAGCGCCTGGCGTTTCATCTGGTGGTTTCCGGGAAATCATCTATCGATCTGCTCATCGACAGCCTGGCCGAAGTGAGGGACACAATTGGGTATTGTTCTGTATGCGGAAACCTCACTGACATCGACCCGTGTGCGATCTGCCAGGATCCCCAAAGAGATGCTTCGGTCATATGCGTTGTGGGTTATCCCAAAGACGTGCTGGCCATAGAGCGGGTCGGCGGCTACAAGGGCTTGTACCACGTGCTCCACGGCTATATCGAGCCCCTCAAAGGGATAGGCCCTGACGATATCAGGGTAAAGGAACTTATCGCCAGAGTAACCGGCGCAGGCCAGGCCGGCCGGCCGCTCGAAACCGGACAGACAGGCGGCACTGTCGAACAGGCAGGCCATGCCGGCCAACATACCAAGCAGGCCGGCCACTTGGCGCAAGCCGGACAGTCAGCCAAGATGGGCCAAGCCCAACAGGTAAGCGGGACCGGCCAGGCCAGACTAGGAAGCCAAGTCAAAGAAGTGATTCTGGCTACAAACCCCGACATCGACGGGGAAACCACTGCGCTTTACTTGGCTAGGGCGCTCAAACCCTTAGGCGTCAAAGTGACCAGGCTGGCAAGGGGACTTCCCTTCGGCGCCGACCTGGATTACGCCGATGAGGTCACCTTGGCCCGGGCGCTGGAAGGGCGGAGCGAGATATAGCTGATCGAAAGGAAGTGTCTACATCAAATAAACTCCTATCATTTTGCAAATTCTTTTTAGAATGCAAATAAAGTTCTTGCAGAAAACATGGTTTATTGAGGCAAAGGAAAGCCCTGTAGGCCATGTTTTTTGATATTCGAATAGAAGGCTCTATAGCAGATGAAAAGTGCTCGAAGTGTGATAATTTCTTAATTTTGTATGAAAAGTATGATTCATATTTTTGTGCTTATTGTATCTTCATTCCTTCCATTTAATAAAGGCTGTGATGGAGGAAAAGGAAATCCAGACAATCCTGAT
>LFST01000022.1 GCA_001513185.1 Candidatus Fermentithermobacillaceae bacterium DTU015 | reverse complement strand
GCCATCATCCCGACCAGCTGCTCAGACTGCATCCTGTCCAGCCCCGGGAACGCTTGTGTACCAATCACGCCGATAATGAATACAACACCTGTGGTAAAGAAAGGCATCCATGCCATCCTGAGAAGGGACTTTTTGAGCGTCCTCTCGCTTTCTGCTGCATAGATCCTCTGAATAGCGTGGGGATACACCGCCGCCCCTATTCCCACCAAGACATACATGCTGATCCAGTTGGTCGAAGTCTGAAGGGGGGGAACTCCCACCTTTTCAGGTGCAGTAGCTGCCAAGTACTCAGTAGCATCGCCAAGGGAACCGAAGTTTGACCAAGCCAGGAACAGAAATCCGATAACACCCGCCAATATGACAACGCCGTTGACAAAATCGGCCAGAGCCACCGCCTTCATACCGCCCATCCATTCGTAAACCAACATGATCACCACGAGGAACAAAACGCCGTAAATGTACGGGATGACGCCTGCGGTCAGGCCCGAAATGGCTTGTCCCATGGCCACCAGTTGNNGGTTCTATAGCACCCTGAGGTAGGTACCATGGAACCCCCAACAAGATGATTGCTATGAGCACCGGCCAGATCCATTTAACCCTTACCGGTTCACGAACTTGTTTCACTTATTGTCCCTCCTTGATCTCCATCACCTGTCTTGGGCTTTAAGCCTCATCTGCACATATGGGACCAATCCCCCTGCCTGCACGATGCCGGCAACGAGGGGCGGATAGGGCGCGGCTCTGAACTCTTCTCCTGTGGTAAGATTCTTGATTACTCCAAGTTCGGGTTGAACCAGCATCTCATCTCCAGGGTTGGTCCTATGGTAGGCTTCCTCGCACTCTAAGACCAAGAGCCCAATATTTATGGCGTTCCTGAAAAATATCCGAGCGAAAGAAACTGCTACTACTGCCCCAAGCCCACAGGACTTGAGTGACAAAGGGGCGTGCTCTCTCGAGCTCCCGCAGCCAAAGTTGTGACCTGCCACGACGATATCACCCGGCTTTACTTTGGAGGCAAACTCAGGGTCTAGAGCCTCCATGCAATGTTTTCCAAGTTCCTCGGGATCGTGGATGGTCAAATAGTGACCGGGGATAATCAGGTCAGTATCCACGTTATCCCCGAATTTCCACACACGGCCTGACACTTCCACAGCTCACACCTCCTCTGGATGAGCGAGCCGCCCAGCAATTGCAGAGGCCGCCGCAACTTGGGGTCCCGACAGGTAAACTTCGCTCTTTTCGTGGCCCATTCGCCCTAAGAAGTTCCTGTTTGTGGTCGACACACAGCGTTCGCCTTTGTCCAGAACCCCCGTGTGGCCACCGAAACAGGGACCACAAGTGGGAGCAGTAACAATAGCGCCGGCTTCGACGAACACATCTATCAAGCCCTCATCCAGCGCCTGTTTGAAAACCCGCTGGCTGCCAGGCACGATGAGCGCCCTCACCCATCTATGCACTTTGCGTCCCCTGAGAATCTCCGCGGCCGCCCGGAGGTCAGAGATCCTTCCATTGGTGCAAGACCCTATAACCACCTGGTGGATTTCCACATCCTTGAGTTGGGACACAGGTTTTGCATTCGATGGGAGGTGAGGTACGGCAACTTGGGGTTCAAGTTCTGACACGTCGAAAGTGATCACCGACTTGTACTCGCAATCTTCATCGCTCCGGAAAGCCATTACATCTTCGCGGGAAACATCAAGCCCAATCTCTTTTAGCCAAGCAAGGGTCTTTTCGTCTGGTTCGACTATGCCAGACTTGCCGCCGGCTTCAATAGCCATGTTGCACATGGTGAAGCGCCCGTCCATATCCAGGTTTTCAACGGCTTCTCCGCCAAACTCCATGGCACAATACAGCGCACCGCTGACCCCTATTTCTCCGATAGCAAGCAAGATCAGGTCTTTACCTCCTATCCAATGGCTTGGTTTGCCTG
>LFST01000045.1 GCA_001513185.1 Candidatus Fermentithermobacillaceae bacterium DTU015 | reverse complement strand
TCAAATAGGATATCACTTCAGCCTGTAACCTTAACTGCTCGCATTGCTGCGTTGGTGGCTCGAGTGGGATGTCTTACGACCGTAAGACCGCCTGTACCCGAATCGAACACGCCGATAGGTGAGTTTGCGCCGACTTTCTGTTCTGACATTTGCGCCACTCCCTAGTATGTTCTGCGTCTCCTATCGTACCACGGAGCCAATAACTGTTAACCACGTCCTTCGAACCAGGGACCCGATCCGTTGATACCCCGTTGGATCGTCACTAGAGAACCCCAGTCTTGACTTCACGGTTGAACACAATGCAGTTGCCCGATTCTCTATTGTAGGTAGGATGATTTGCCGCCCGAGTCTTGTCGATTACTCAATCACGGCTTTCTTTGCCATTATATCTACAGCGTCTGTTAGTTCTGATTGTTGCCTCCGCCTCCCCATCCAACTAACGAGCCACACAAACAATGGCATTGGAGCAACACTTTCAGTGTTATCGGCAAGAGCGCCGGTCGCGAGTAAATGCGCTTCATGGCATCCCCTCCCCGCATTACGTATGTCCCCTCGCGAAATAGCCTGGCAATCTCAATCAACTATTATTGGGCTTGCCTGATCCGGCTCCTCCACCGACTAGCAGCCCGCATTGGCACTGCCACTCAAGACGCACGGTAAGTTTCACAGCTTCAAGTTTCGGTGCCCGGTACTTGCGCATTCTATCACCTCCCTGTTTGTTGTGACTACACCAGAAGACTCAGGCGGCAATCGTGCCGGCTATTCAAAATGGTGCGCCGGTTTAACATCGGAGCGCGATGAATATCATATTTCTGCGTGGCGATGGTAGTTGATTTGTTACTATATTATATGTTCATATATCATTAAATTGCAATACTTTTTATTACATCCTTGCAGCTATCAACCAAAGCCCAAGCGCAACTGCATAACACGTGCTACCGACGTTTTGATCTGAGATTTTCTAAACCCGAGAGGGCATCGGAAAAAACCTATTGACAGTTTGAGGTATTGTATCATATTCTATGATAGATAATAATAACTGTTGGTAATTCCTATAATGCGGAGGCGGGAAAATGCTCGAAATCTGTGAGTTGGTTAAGACGTATCCCAATGGTACTCAGGCCCTACGTGGCCTCAGTTTCTCGGTTGAACCGGGCGAGGTGTTCGGAATTCTGGGTCCAAACGGGGCAGGCAAAACAACGCTGCTCAAACTGATGGTAGGAGTGCTTACACCCACGTCCGGGTGGATCTCCCTAGACGGCGTGAACCCGCAAAACAGCCCCATCAGTTTCAGAAAACTGCTGGGAGTCGTCCATCAATTCGGCTCATTCGATTTGACGCTGTCCATCTGGGATAATCTCAACATCTACGGAGCATTCCACGGGTTGCCAAAGCATGAAACCAGTCGAAGGATTAACCACCTTCTCGAACGACTTGACCTCGTTGCCAAGAAACATGAGCCTATAGAAAACCTGTCCGGTGGGCAAAGGCGCAAGGTTCAAATTGCCAGGGCATTGCTGCACCGCCCCAAGTTCCTTTTCCTCGATGAGCCCACTACCGGAGTGGATGTGTACAGCCGGAAACAGATCTGGGACATTGTAAGAGAGGAAGCAAGTCCGGCCCCGTACATCATTTTCACCAGCCACAATGTTGACGAAGCCGAAAAGCAGTGTGACCGCGTGCTTATTATCAACCAGGGGACTTCGATTGCGCTGGACACTCCCCAGCGCCTGATTGATTCAATAATCGGCCACCGCATTGAAATAAGGTTTGAAGGCCAGCCGGCGGATGGGCTGGAGCAAACCCTGGAGGCCAATCCGCTGGTGTACTCGGCGGAAATCCACAACTCCACTTTGAGACTGCGTGTGGAAGCACCATCAAAGTGTTTACCTCAAATCCTTGAATGCTGCTCGCAGCACGGCATAGCGGCCACGTCGGTCGTGACCAGGTCGGCTTCGCTTGAGGATGTACTTCTTAAATCTACGGGAAGGGAGCTGAACTAGCATGTTTTCTTCTGAGGCGGCAATAGCGCTCAAAGGTGTGGGTGCTGTGATTTACCGCGAAATGAGGCTGTTCTTCGGCAATAAGGCGACCATTGTTCTGTCTGTGATGACCCCGCTCATCTACATGCTCCTGTTTTCCACTTCGTTGAGCAAGATGATGCCGATGGTCAACTACAACGGGGTGTCAGTAAGTTACATTGAGTTTGTGTTACCCGGTCATTTGGTGATGTCAGTCCTCTCCACCGCGCTTATGACATCGCAGTCGGTATTCAACGAGAAGATTTCCAACATGTTGCTGGAGATTCTGTCTACTCCGGTGCAGCACAAGGCATATATGATAGGCAAGATGTTCGCAAGCACTTCGCTCGCCCTTATTCAGTCAATGCTGATTTTCCTGTGCGGCATACTGGTTTTCAGGGTACCCCTTAGTTTCGTCCGTTTCCTGGGGGTTTTAGCCCTGAACACGCTGGTATGCGTTATAATATCCGGCTTCTACATGACGGTAATGGGGCTGGTCAAGCAGTTCAGGACCTTTATCATGACCGCAAACATTCTCACAAACGTAATAATGTTTGCAAGTTCCATATTCTACCCCGCCGAACAAATTGCTCCGGGCCTGCGCCTCTTTGCAAAAATCAGCCCTGTGACCTACTGTTCTGACGCAATCCGCAGTTTCTTCTTGTTGGGAAATGTACCCAGGCTGCTCATGTTACTCATCATAGGTCTGGCAGTTTGCTTCACCGTTACATCCGTCACAGTATTCCGGAAGAGGTTCGCCGAGGTCTAACCAGACAGAAATAAGGAGGAGGGATCATGGCGGTGTTCAGCGTGCCCAAGGAAATCCTTCATATCCGAACCGATGGCTACAACGTCCTGTATAACCCTGAAATGCATTCCTGGGACTACCTGACAGATGAAGAACTGGTTCTTTATCGCTCGATCCAGAAGAATGGCAGCATCGATCATCTCCGGTTTTCCAGGGAACTGCAAACGTCCCTGTTCCGCTTCGTCCTGAAAGGGTTGTTGTACCATGGCACTTCTCCACCACTTGTAGAAAAGGAAAAAGCATTTCCGGAATCCCCGAGTGCGGTCTATTGGGCAATCACCAATAGCTGCAACTTACACTGCATATACTGTTTTGCCGACGCATCCCCGAGCATGCTACGGCGACTGAACACTCGACAGGCGTTTGCGGCATTGGAAAGCATCCTTACAAGCAATCCGCAGTGGGTGTACTTTACGGGGGGAGAACCGCTATTAGAAAATGATCTCTTTGACCTGGCATGCTTCTGCAAAGACACAGGGGTAAGAACAGGGCTCTTAACCAACGCTACGCTCATTACCCCCCGCACCGCCCAACGGATCGCCTGCAGTTTTGACAGCGTGGCAATCAGCCTGGACTCTTTAACCCCTGAAATACACGACGCTTTGAGAGGACCCGGAACCCACCGCAGAACCTTGCGTGGACTCTTGCTGTTGCTTGAACACGGTGTCAGGCCTGCAATAAACACTACTGTAACCAGAATGAACATCGACGAGATACCCGCGCTTGCAAATTGGGTTAGGCAACTTGGCCTGGACGAACACAGACTGAGCATCCATATGGCAGTCGGCAGGGGCAAGAATGACGGCCTGGGCTGCGATGAGTCCCGATTACTCTGGCTACTGCAGCGAGTGATACAGCAAGGTGCATGGCTCAATCTGAAGAAAACATCTTACTCCGTTTTTCAAGCGAGTCTTCCGAAACCATTCAAACCCAAATGCCAGTGCGGATTGGGAACCAATGAACTCCTGGTGGATGGTATGGGTAACGTGTTCCCGTGCAGGTTGCTATGTCACGAAAGCTTCCTTGCAGGAAATGTGCTCAGGCAACCGCTGTGCCACATCTACAACACGTCTCGTGTCTTGCTTGAATGCAGGACTATAGACGTAGAGGACATCCCTATTTGCCGCAACTGTAATTACCGTTACTTCTGCGGAGGCGGGTGCCGCGCTCTGGCTTTCCACGCAACGGGCGACATCACAGCCCCATTGTTGGACATGTGCAACGTTTACAAGCGGGAATTCGACTTCATGCTGGCCCAAGAACCTTTGGAGAGGTGATGATAATGCATGATATAGATACCATGCCATGTCAAGATCCTTCAGTTATCAGCGAGACGGTCGGCGGCGAGTTGTACCTGTTCAACCCCAAGAACGGTGCCCTGAAGAAAACCAACGACGTTGGAACACTCATATGGTCACTCTGCGATGGGAAATGCTCGATTGACGATGCAGTAAAAGCCATTACCTCATCGTGGAACATCGACCCAGGTACAGCCAGAAACGATCTGCTGTCTTTCATCAATCAACTGAAATCCGAAGGGTTCGTCACTGAGGATCGAACAACTGAAGACAACGGCTAATGTTCAGCGGTTTTGGTTCGCTCGAGAGACAAAGTTGGAGGTGTCTGTAATATGGAATTCACTTATAGGTACGATGCACGGAAGGTTAAGCAAGAACATGGCAGACCCCAGTTCCCAGAACACTTGGTTGAAATGCTGAAAAGGGCCCTGGAGAGAACGGGGCGGTTCGTCATGACAGCCGATGGGAATAGCATGTTACCAGCTATCAGGGCAGGAGAACAGGTAATCGTCGAGGAGTTGAAACGTCGTCCGGAAATAGGCGATATTGTGCTCGTTTGCCATCCATCCGGCCTTCGTGCCCATAGAGTGCGGTATATCCAAGGGGACAGGTTAATCACTATGGGAGACAACAATAAGCTCATAGATGAAGCATGTACAATCCAAGATGTCTTGGGAATCATCAGATACAAACTAAACAACGGACAGCCCGAAGCAGTTCCGAAACCGCGCGTGCCTCAACTTGTATCCTACGTAAGGCTTAGCAGACCTGTAAAGGTAACAATCATCGGCCCAGCAAAAACAGAAAGGGCACAGTTCGAAGCAATTGGCGAACAGGTAGGTTTTGATATTCAGTTTTGCTCCAACCATGCAGACTTCTATGCGCTTTTAGGTAACGATGAATACCGGATCGGGCTTTCGCAACAAGCACCTGTAAGTGAGAAAGATTTACTGAGGATAATAGAAACCCGTGCAGCCAAGGGCATACTACATTTCATAATTGGGGGCAAGTACGGATATCCCGGAAACAGTTTGGGGCTCCTTCCCCACGACACAGTACACGCCCTTGTCAGGATAGGGCCGCCGGACCTATCGGAACAACCCGCCCTATGGACTCTGGGATATCTCACAGGTCTTGTTCAAGGATGCTTGGCAACAAAGCAGGAAAATGTGGTGGCTTTCCCGTTTTTGGGCAGCTCCCACTCGCAAGAATGATGAAATTGCCCAGCACTTCGCCGACAAGATATTTGTGTGGACAACTGAAGGATTGGATATGAGATAATGTATACGAATACCGGTTTATTGGAGTGCACGAAATATGAAATTGTTTACAGTTAACGAGGTCTCCAAAATACTGCGGGTCACGCCCAAATCCGTCAGGGATTTCATCAATTCAGGACAGCTGAAAGCATCCAAAATCGGGGCATGGAAAATACGTGAAGACGACCTGTTGGAATTCATCAGGTCACGCTCTAACACGGCCTCCGGATCTCTCCAATCAGCCGTGCCTGAACAGGAAGAACAGGCAGAACTTGGGGAACTGAAGGCACACGTGACCATAGACTACTACACAGATGATCCCATGCCCCTTGTCACCAAGATGACTGGGTTCATCAAAGAGAACAAATTCCAGGATATTACATGGCAATATACCTACGATGAAAAATCAAAACATGCAAGATTTGAAGCATCCGGCGAGCCGAGGTTTCTTAAGTCCATTCTAGAGTTGGTTGAAGAACAAAAACTCGCCACCTGACACAATTTTGCAGCTACAGATACTGCTCCCGCTCAATCCGAGACAGGACTTAGGGGCCGGTGAGTTGCCGGCCCCAGCCCACCTCTAACGATGTGGTTCCACGTTCAACTCGCCAGCATGGTTCCACCATTGGCAGTCACCGAGTACGGCGACATCATAGTCGGCCGGATGGGCATTCCCTATCGAGACCGGGGTGTATCTGTAATCGCCCTGATCGTAGACGGAGATACTGATGTTCTCGGTGCCATGACCGGCAAACTAGGCGGAGTTCCGGGAGTAAGGGTGCGGTCAGCACTAACATAGGAAGGAGCGATAACATGAAAATCAGACTTCAGGACGTTGTCAGGACGGGTATTCTAGCAGCCTTAGCAGTAGCTCTGCAGGCGATGACCCTCCCCCAACCTGTTACCGGGCCCGGCATCAACGCGGTCCTATTCGTAGCAAGTTTGTATGTGGGACCCCTGGCCGGCGCATGTGTGGGGATCATCACTCCCTGGGTAGCTCTCTTGATGGGCATAAACAAGCTGGCAGCCGCGGTCCCTGTCATCATGTTAGGTAATGTAACCCTGGCCCTTGTCGCTGGATACACAGCCAAGTTCAACAAGTATGTTGCCATGGCCTTGGCGGCGGTGTTGAAGTTCGCAGTCATGACGCTGGGCATCAAGTACCTAATGTCCACTGGGACCAACATACCCGCCGCGGCATACACCTCTCTTACGATAACTC
>LFST01000010.1 GCA_001513185.1 Candidatus Fermentithermobacillaceae bacterium DTU015 | reverse complement strand
TGGCACCGTCACACAAGCCCCAGTTCTTCCAAAGCAGCGCGGATTTCGGCCTTTGCTTCGTCACCAATGGGCAGGATAGGCCTCCTTGGCAAGCCGCCAAAATAACCTATCATGTCCAAAGCGGCTTTTAGGCCTGCCACGCCGTACTTGGCCGTAACAAGGGAATTGAGTTTGATTATCTTTAGCTGTATGCTTCTGGCTTCGTCATATTGGCCCTGGTTGACCAGTTCATAGATACGTACGCACAAGTCAGGGGCCACGTTGGCTGTAGCCAGAATACCTCCATGCGCGCCCATGACCAGGGCAGGCATGAGGAAGCTGGCTGACCCTGCAAACACAACAAAGTCTTCAGGTGCGTCCCTCAAGAACTGGGATATCTGAGCTATGTTGCCCCCTGAATCTTTGATGCCCTTGATGTTTGGATGCTCTGACAACTTCTTCACCAAAGGCGGAGTAAGGTTGAGCCCTGTGTTTCCCGGCATGTTGTAGAGCAGCACGGGAATCGGGGACTCGTCTGCCACGTCGGTGTAAAACCGCTCCAAAGCCTCCGCGTTCATGTTGGCCTTGAAATAGTGGGGCGTGAGGATAAGCGCCGCTTGCGCTCCTGCATCTGCTGCTTTTTTGGTAAGCCTGATGGCCGCCCTGGTGCTTTCGGCGCCTGTGCCGGCGATAACCGCTTTGTCATCGGGAAAGTGCCGGCGGGCAAACTTCCAGAGCTCGACCTTTTCGTCTTCATCAACATACGGCTGTTCTCCGTTTGAGCCCAGGACTACGACCCCTGACAGGCCTGTCGCGCCCCATTTGGCCAGGTTGGACTCGAGCTTGTCATAAGCTATTGCTTCGTCTACAAAGGGAGTGGGAATCGGAGCAAAGATGCCTCTAAGCATTCTAGCTTCT
>LFST01000005.1:1097-1823 GCA_001513185.1 Candidatus Fermentithermobacillaceae bacterium DTU015 | reverse complement strand
AGTGTGCTGGAAACTTCCATTTTACTGCATCATACACTTGGAGTCCCTTATATTCCAGGCACAGCTCTCAAAGGTTTGGCATCGTCCTTTGCTGAGCAAAGGCTCGGTCCTGAATGGTCTTCCGACTTAGAGGACTGTGCTCATTCAATAATGTTTGGTACTACCGATAGCGCTGGCTATGTGACCTTTTTCGATGCTATGCCTATTCCTTTCACCAGCAAGCTATTCGCTGATGTTATTACGGTGCACCATGGTGACTACTATCAAGAACCAAATGTTTCAGGGAAAAGAGTGCCGCCGGCAGATTGGGACGATCCGAACCCCGTTCCCTTTATTTCAGCCAGCGGCAAGTATTTGATTGCCCTGGTTGGCCCTGAACAGTGGGTTGATGCGGCATTTGCCATTCTAGCCCATGCGCTCGAATCAATGGGGGTTGGCGCCAAGACCAGCAGTGGTTACGGGCGCTTAAGCATGGATGTTAGCCCTGCAACTCCTCCTTGGCAAGCAGAGGTTGATAGTTATATTAGCCAGATAAATGCACTATCTAGGAGGGAAGTGGCTGGCTCAATCCATGCGTATTACGAGGTGTGGCGGGACTTGGAAGTTCCTCCTGAAGGTAAACGTGAGCTTGCACGGGCGATCGTCAAGAAAGTGCAGGAGGCCGGTCGCGAAAGTCAGAGCAGAAAGAAATCTTGGTACCAAGAACTACTAGACTCGCTTCAATAG
>LFST01000005.1:0-1028 GCA_001513185.1 Candidatus Fermentithermobacillaceae bacterium DTU015 | reverse complement strand
GCGGCACAACACGAAAACTGCTTGAAGGTGAAGGAAGCCCTCAAGGATAAAGTTGAGATTGTTATCATCCCTGACGGAAGTTCCGAGGACGAATTGTGGGAGATTTTTGACGTTGTTTCAAACGCCGTACCAAAAGGAGCTCGTATTATTCTGGATATTACCCATGGATACAGATCACAACCTCTTCTTCTCTTTGGTGTGGTAGCTTATTCGGGTCGAACCAAACACACAATTCTTGAAAGGATTGTCTATGGGGCTTTGGAAGCTGGAAAGGAGAGGCCTGACGGGTTAATCCATGCTCCGGTATTTGACCTTACAGTGTTGGCTGACTTACTCGAATGGCTTCATGCTGTAGATACTTTCGCGATCAGAAGTGACGCGAGTAAGCTGGCTGATTTGCTGATTACGGCCCAAGACCGTCAATGGGCTGTGTCTAGGGCAGAGGGGGAAGGTTTGCCCAAGAAGCTGAAGACCATGGCCCGGAGACTTGAGGAATTTTCGGATTCGGTGAGGTTGTTGAGACCTCTCGATGCGATTAAGGCAGCCGCAAAGGTTACGGATTGTTCGAAAGAGGTTGAACAGGAATCGGCTCAATGGGCACGACCTTTTGCCCACATTCTTGGCAATATCGCAAGAGAAACCGCAGAATTAGGAATGGAGCGTCCTGAAGAGCTACGCTACGAGTCATTACAACGGCAACTGCTACTTATCAAGCATTATATACACAAAGACCTTCTGATTCAGGCGGTGTTATTGGCGAGAGAATGGGTTGTTAGCTGGGTTGCATGGTGTAGGAGAAAAGATAACGTCGACTGGCTCTGTCTGCCTTACCGCGAACAGATTAGTAATGCGCTTAACGGGGCTGCCAAGCATCTCGCGGCTGGTGGCGAAGGCACAGAATTCGGAGTACCGTCGTGGTTCACTGAGCTTCCGCAGTCAGGCGAGGTTGTAAAATTATGGGTTTGGCTCCGTGGGTTGCGAAATGATGTTGCGCATTGTGCCATGAACCCGAGAGCAGCAGGTGCTGA
>LFST01000007.1 GCA_001513185.1 Candidatus Fermentithermobacillaceae bacterium DTU015 | reverse complement strand
ACCTCGTCCAGGAAAAGCACCCGGGGCTTGTTGAGCAGCGCCCGCACGAAGTTGAGCCGCACCTTCATACCCTTAGAAAACTCGCCTACCTTGACATCCCGGTAGTCCCATAGTCCGACCCTCTCCATGAGATCCTGAATGTTTGCGGTCTGTCTGTAAAAGCCCGAGAAAAACTTCATGTTCTCCAAAGCGGTGAGCTTAGTAAAATGCACGGGCATTTCAAACCCTACACCAATCTCCTCATAGAACGATTTGTCCAAAGCCTTTAGGTTTTTGCCGAAATATTCGATGTTGCCCGCGTAGTCCTCAAGCAGTTTTATCAGGATTTTCTGGGTGGTGGATTTGCCCGCCCCCGATGGTCCCAGAAACCCGAATACTTCCCCTTCCCGGATGTCAAAACTTATTCCCTTGATGGTGTCCTCCTTTGACGATGGATATCTAAAACGCAAGTTTTCCACCTTAAAGGCAATCCCCATGATTTCGCCTCCAGTCAGATCAAGAGTCTCCGGTTAGATGCTAAGGTATCAGCCAACTAATGCTGACTAACTGCCAGTAACGCATTAACCGGTTACTTGCCTGAAATCCCATGCTGGATTATGTCCAATACCTGATTGGCGGTTTCCAGGCGCTTCTCAGGATCACCACTGGTGACCAGTTTGTCCAGGTTCGCCATCACCACCTCTATGAACTGGGCCACAAGTTCGGGAGGATAACGGGTGTCAATCTGTCCTGATTCCATGGCTTGACGGATGTATCCGGTGAAAGTCTGGAAGTAGTCGTGGACAAAGAATCCAAACACCTGGTTGCGGAATCCAACGCTTTCCTCCATAACCCTCACAGAAAGGTGGTGCATGCGTTCATCGGCCAACATAAAGTCCAGTGTGGCTTTCATGACTTGTTTGAGGGTCGCGAAGAAATCGCCGGTGTCAAGGTTCTCACTCACAAGAGGATAGAAATACGAAAGTTTCTTTTGCACAATGATGTCCATCATGGCTACGTAAAGCCCGAACTTGTCACCGAAGTGATAGTACAAACTGCCTTTGCTCATCCCCGCTTTTTTCAGGATCTCGTTTAGCGATGCATCATCGTATCTTTTAGCGGAAAACTCATCGATGGCTGCGTCCAGCAGTTGCGGATAACGCAACAGCGGGTTGTTTTCGCCTATAAGTGCCGCGTAGTCGAAGTTCTTTTTCACATTGAACACCCTTTACAATGAGGTTCCGTTTCCATTTCGCCGGCTAACCTACAAGGCTATGGAGGATCTATAGCGACATATCCGATGCTTGCAATGTGCTTGAGTCTCCGTTCCTTAGACCATTCAGTCTAGACCAAGTAGTCTAGACCATCTGGTCTAATCATCGCACACCATTCTAGTATTTGTCAATACCTAAGTAAAACGTACAGCGCACCATATTGAAATGCCGTATGTGCACCGGTGAACACTGCTATTAGAACCCGAACGCTTACGTGACAGATATGTCCGTCAAGCGGCCACAGGCACAATACCAGCAGAAGCAAAAAGCCCGGACCCAAAGGTCCGGGCGTGCTTTGGCGAATCCGGTTTGCAGAACAGTATGTACTCACTGCCACGCCACATGCTCTACAGGATAATCATCCCGCCCGAGCACCATGCGCAGATTCCGCTTGAAAGCTTCCACGTCGCCTGAAACGAAAAACTTGTACTCAGCCTGGCTATCTGGCTCCGCCAGAAGACCTCGTTCCTCCAGCATCTGCTTCAAGTTGTTCACCGTCTGGATCGCCGGGTCTACCAGCTTCACCCCAGGCAGCTCTTCAGCAATATACTCGCTAAGCAGCGGGAAATGAGTGCAGCCCAGTATCAAGGCATCGACAGGCGACTCATGGAAAGGCTTCATGTACCGCTTGACGGCCCCTTGCACCGCCTCTCTGTCCTCAAGTCCTGATTCCACCAATGTCACAAAATCAGGACATCCCTGCTTAACCAGGGCGCTCTTAAGCCCAAGGTCCTCCAGTTCCCTGTCATATACACCGCTTTGGACCGTGCCATCGGTGGCTATAAGCCCCACTTTGCCTTCGGTACCTGCGGCGGCAATAGCAGATTGGGCCCCCGGCCCTATGACCCCTATCACAGGCCCAGGAAAGGTCTCTTCCAATGCAGACAGCGATGCGGCAGTCGCGGTGTTGCACGCTATGATGAGGGCTTTTGCTCCCCTTTCCCGGAGGAACTCTCCGATTTGAACGGAAAATTCCCTCACCTGGGATTGGGGCTTGGTTCCGTAAGGAAGCCTTCCGGTGTCGGCAAAATAAAGCACGCTCTCGTTTGGAAGGAGGTTCCTAAGCTGTCTTACCACCGTGAGGCCGCCTGTACCCGAATCAAATACGCCGATAGGTGAGTTTGCGCTGACTTTGTGTCCGGCCATTCGCTGCCACTCCCTGCTATGATTTTCATTTCTTATCGTACCATGCCGGAGAGCCGGCTTTCCACTGGCGTTTACCTTCCCTCAAGGTTAAAACCTTTGCATTGACCGGGCACTTGTCATGTGATATATTTGTCACTGAAAGCGATAAATATATCACATAAGGGGGCAGTGTTCTGTTGAAAAAACACGTAGACCGGCTGTCTAGGAGCGAATGGTTGGGTTTTCTCGGACTACTGGGGTTCATGGGCTTTCTAAGATCGTATACAGGAGAACCACAGTATGTATTCTTCGCCTTCTTCGGCTACTTCAGCTACTTCTTCATCGGCCGCATACAGAGGCAAACCCCGGACGAGCGTATGGTTTACAACTATCAGAGAGCACAGCTGTCAATGAATAGGTTTTTCTCGATCCTGCTGGCTCTGACCTGGGTGTTGGTTATCCTGAACCATACAGTTTTCCACATCCAGTACTTGCCGGTGAAAACCATTGAACTGGTAGTAGCTTTGGTCTTTGCAGCTTCCCTGATCTTGCAGGCATTCTTGGTTTACTACTATGACCAGGTGGAGTAACATGGCCAACTTCAGGTGCAATCTAAAGAAATTCAGGCAGCTTGCCGGTTTGACCCAAGAAGAGCTTGCCAAAATGGTGGGCGTGAGAAGAGAAACCATCCAGCGTCTGGAGGCAGCGAGATATAACCCTTCACTCAAGCTGGCAATCGACATTTCAAGAGCGGTAGGAGCGCCCATTGAAGAAATCTTCGTGTTCGAACCTTCCCGCCACCCTAAGCCCACCAAGGAGACCTAAGCGCCGGCGCTTCTGCCCACAGCAAACACATGGGACAAGAATGCGGTGATAGTGTGGGACTGCCCCAGAAGAAGCCATAAAAAGCGGCATTCTCTGCTTTCGAGAATGCCGCTGTGTGGTACCGCCCTTGTATGCTCCGGCGAGATGTTGTGACCTACACGGGCTAGATCATGCCTAACCAGTCACCGAAGATCTTGAGGAGTTCTCCCAAGAGCACTGACAGACGTCCTGATACCACGTTGCCGAACCCTACTCCAAAGGTCACCATCATCATCCAGCGCCCCAGTTGAGACATACCTTTGACAAACCTGGACTGCGGGACGGTGAACAAGAAGTAGGTGAGAATCGCCAGCAATCCGATAAGCGATATCAAGCCGTTGAGCGAAGATGCCAGGTCCTGCCCTGGGAACTTAGTCATAGCTGCAATCGACTGGTTTATAATCTGTGACCTCAACGATGTGTAGATGGTCTGGCCCACGCCCACACCTACCAGGAAGGCAACAGGCCAACGGCTCAGCCAGGCAATCCCAGGGAAAAACCTGGTGTACAGCATAAGCCCCAGGATAATCGGAATCAAGAGATCCAACTTACCCTGCCCCAACGGTTGGAAACCGTAATTTACGATATTTCCAACGGCAATCCCGATAGCATGTCCGGCACACGAGCCTACAAATACGTTTTGGCATACCCGGTAAAACGGGTTGTCTTTGTAAAGCGGCAAAGACCACATGCCAAACACGCAAGCCACGGAAATCCATTGCCAAATGTTTGTTGAAATCTGCATCTCGTCACCTCCCAGCTACGACCCGGCACTCTGTTTTTTGTCTTTGGTCATGAAGTATCCGATATTGCCGAGAACGATAAACAGGATGATAATCAAATGCCCCATAGACTGCGCATCCATGAGAGATGCGCCCCGTCCAGGATTGTTGCACAAAAGCTCGTACTGGGCTGCTGAAGATACGCCTCCCATTATGCCCTTGACCTGTCCTGAATGGTAATAAGGGATGATTGCCGGAACCGATACGGTAACCGTCCCGGTAGCAAACGGTACGCCCATGGGGTCTACTACCTGCCGGATCCACATTTCAGGACCGCTCGATGAGAACTGCATCACGAATGCGAAGTCCTTGACGTTCTTTATTCCTTGCATCACAGGTAGGTCAGCCGTCCTGTTACCCCGGACGTCAGTCGGTACACTCAGGCAGTCGAGGGCAAACAGACGGATTGCGTTTTCTTCGCCCGCCATGTATCCCAGGTTGGCAAAATCCTTGCCGTATTCATAGCCCCGCTGTTCGAGGCTGTCTATTATCCTATTGGTCATCATAGGGCCGTCTGGTGTGCCAAAAGATATGGCCACCCACTTAATGCCTCGTTGCGTCAAATGCTCTACCACTGCCACGGGGGACACTTCTGCATCAAGTCCCGCACCGGGGCTGTAGTCTATGGACAAGAGCACCTTGTCTGTTTCCGGATCGAGTCCTTCGATTATGTCGTAAACCGCCCGGACCATCGGATCTACCTGCATCGGAATCCCCATGGGGAAGAGCAGAGGCAACGATAGAGCAATAAGCAGTATCACGTATATGACCCTTGAGTCCACGTTCTGCAGTCTGGTCATCAGATCCATGCTCCGTATACCTCCTTCCGCAATTAAGAGCCGCCGCCGATGCCGAGGTGACTCCGCTCAATCCCAAGCATTGTGCGCAAGCACGCTACAAAACTTCCGATTGCGGCGCCTATCAGCAGGGCACGCTGGCCTGTCATGTTGGGTACGTCGATTAGCCACCGCTGTATCACCGGGAACTTGCTCCAGATGACTCCGCCTACAGGGGTAGCGCCAAGCATGACCAAGATGGCGGACACCAGCAGTACAGTTGCTTCCAGGTTTCTAGCCCTAAATGCCCTGTACGACGCTGAAGCCACGTAAAATGCCAAGCAGGCCCACTGCCCTGTCATAAGTGGCGAAAGGATGTTGTTGTAAAGCAGCGAGTAAGTCGCAGCAGCAGCTGCGTTGTCGGGATTAATCTGGACATAGGTGCACCAGGCACCGTAAAGCACCAGTGAGCCTAGGAGAATAAGGCTATAAATCCATTCAGGCTGCTTCCGCGACACGTTCCGCGAATGTATCACTATCAAGTTAACAGAAGCCAAACACAGTGAAAAAGCGGAAACCACTGTCATCCAAGGGCTGATATACCGTTCAAAAAGAACCGGCATTGAAATGCCCAGCCCAGGCACGTTGCCGGTGGTAACCTGGCTCAGCATCACAATGAGCGCAACCACGAACGTGATTAGCAATGGCGCTTCCTTCCGCATAATTACACCTTCTTTCCTCCAACAAGTTTCAGCACGTGTGTTGCACTAAAGTTACATGGTCAACAGTTCCTGGATTACGTTGCTGCCCATGGACGTCATGAAAGTACCTAGCAGGATGAAAACGATGACGATCAACTTGATGTAGTCCTGTGCTGCTATACCTCCAAGACGCCCCTTATCGTCTGTCAAATAAGCTCCGGCTGCATACAGCTCTTCACCGATTACGGTGTAGTCACATGCAGCCACGAAAAAGGGAATCTGGGTTACTGATGCAGTGATTGCTACCTGCATGATTCCAAGCCGTGCAGCGGATTCAGCAAGCAGCAGGGCTTCTCCCATGTAAAGGCCGGCCAAGATGCTGGATGCGACCTTCTCCTGGTGGAACAGGCCGATTACACCAGCAGCGTAAGCGTCCTGGTCGCTGGAAATGTACCTCACCGTGTTTTCCCTGTACGCATCTGCCTTGTTGGCTGCGATATATCCTTGGCGCACGGTCTCCGAGGCCAAAGGATATACGTTAGGCATACGGATGGTAACTAGGAACCTGGCATCGTATCTCGCCGCCACGTCGGTGACGTACGACAGAATCTGAAGCGCTGCAAGGGTGTCAGCAGCTGCAGTGGTGACTACGTCGCCCAACCCTGGTGAGAAGTGCACCGGCCTTCCCATCTCAGTGGCTCGTCCTACACATTCCTCTATTGCTTCAAGCCCAGCAATGGGTCTGATGGTTACCTTAAGCTTCCCTCTTTGCGAAGCGTTAATTGTATAGATAACCAACGCGGATATGGCTATAAACAGCCAAAATCCAAATACATTCCCTGATGCAATACTCATTACTTACGTTCACCTCCCGGTCACTTGGGACACTAAAGTAATAAAAAAATAACGGTGTTTTCGGGCCTTAGTGCATAATACGGGTTAGTAAAGTACTACAAGTCCAACTACTAAAGCTGCATCATGAACTATCGGGGCATGGTTGATTCTGCATCTACTGTCTACCGCAGTGTTTATAAGGTCTCTAGTAGCATTTTGTTTTGACCCAATATGCAACCGGTGCGATCATCCCTCCTTTCCAAAATACTCCTTTGCAAGCACTAACATCCGCCAGAATAACCATGCGCAACGTTAAGAGTCCTCTATTCGACGAAACTCCGTTTTTTCCTTCTTCCCCGCTCAGATTGCAAAGGCTTAGTCTTAAGATTACAACGACTCCGCCAACTTTGTCAGTGGAATCTTATGTGAATATGTGCATAGATTTCAAGGAGCCGGGGCCACACGTTAATGCCCGGCTCCTTGATAATGATTGACTGCTATACTCCAGAACCGGTAGGCCACCATGAAAGTAAGCACAGCCACAACGGGGGTAGCCAAGGCCATCCGTTTCAGGTACCCGTTTTCAAAAAACAGCTGCGCCGGATAAAAGCTGGCAAAAGCCACAGGCAGGATCCAGGTGATGACAGTCCGGGTGACCCTGTCGTAGATATCTGCCGGGTATCTTGTGAACTCATCCACTGTCCAGGCTAGCCAGCTAAAACCGCTGCTTTCGACAGTGAAAAACGCCATAGCGTTAGCTACTATGTGTACAGACGCAAAGATCAACGAGCCTGAAATCACAGACACAAGCACCCACAGGATGTTCCAGACCGTCCTCTTGCCCAGCATGCCCAAGGATGTCCATGTGAGGATTATAGCCGTTGCCAGCTCACCCCAGTCATCGTTGTCCAGATAGTCCGCCACAACCTGGAACAAGGGGTTCAAAGGCCGTACCAGGACCCGGTCCATGGAGCCGTCCCTCACCATTCTGCTTAAGGACATGAGGTTTACCCAGAACAGGTGGAACAGGGACCGCGAGAATATGCTCATCCCGTAAATCAGGAGCACCTGGGGATAAGTCCACCCGCCGATGGCTTTGACCTGGGTAAACAGCACCCAAACCAACGCCACCGAGCCCAGCGAATACGCCACACCGGAAAGGTTGACTATGATGAACTCGATCGGATAAGCCATAAGCGACAGCCAGTTGGCACGAAGGTACCAGTAATACAGCCTTACGTAGTGCCAAACGGTGCTTAGACCACGGCTTGGCCTGGGAGTGCTCAGCCATGTATTCNNTGTACTTTCGGCATGTGGATTTCTCTTATCACTCATGCTGTCAACCTCCCTGGATAGTGAGGTGCCTTACAGCACCCGACCAGATTGCCCTGCACAAAACGACCATGATTGCCGTCCAGATAAGCTGGGACACCAGCGACGACACCACTTCTCCCGGCCCGGTTAAACCGCTCCAGATGGCCATGGGGATGTAGTGTATCGCTTTGAATGGCAGCCAATCTGCAACCGTCCTCAGCCATCCCGGGAAAAACTCAAGCGGCAGGTACAGCCCCGACAGGAACTCAACCAAGGTATACAGATGCTCCACACCCACACCGCTCTTGGTGTAAAACGTCAGCACCCCTGAGACGAAACCAGTTGAGAAGAGCGTGACATAGCCCATGGCCAAGGACACCATGAACAGCGCTATGGTTTTTGGGTCAGGGATGGTGAGGGCACCTGTGATTAGCAGCACCAGGAATATTGGCAACCCGGTGGAAACCAAGCGGAACAGCGCCCCACCCAGGCTTTGAAACAAGAGCTGGATATGCAGATCTGCTGGCTTTACCAGGTCGTGGACTATCGTCCCGCTCCTGACCCGGGGACCGATCCTCAAATTTGCAGGTTCTGCAAGGAAGCCGGCAGTCACCCTTCCCATGAGCACATAGGCCATCATGGTAGGCAGGTCTACACCTGCAATCGAGTGTGTGTTGCTGTAAACCGCCCTCCACAGGGACCACTGGATGATTGTTATTATCACGCTGCTGCACAAGGTTGCCCAATAGTTGGCCCGGTACCTTAGGCCTCGCATGAACTCTGCCCTGGTGTAGTAAAGGTATTTTCCGATGTTTAGCCGCCCCAAGGCGGCTGTGGCTGAGGTTTGCCGGTGCGTCATCTTAGAGCCTCCTCCCTACGTTCTGGCGCCTCCTCGCATCCCGGTGTCTTCTCGCATCCCCGCGCCTCATCACATCTAGCCTTCTTGTGTGCGTCTCCCTGGGCCTCCTCCTGTGCCAACGCTTCCTCCCGGTAGAAGCGCTTGACCGTGTCTTCCAGGGATCCCAACTGCCCGCCAAACATAGCCTTGAGCTCGCCTTGCGTTCCGTCGAACAGGATTCTGCCTTGGTGTATAAGAAGCACCCGGTCAGTTACCATCTCCAGGTCATCTAGGTCGTGACTGGCCATGAAAATCGTTACCTCACGGGCTTTCTCAGCCAGGAGAAACTCCCGGATGCGCTCCCGGGCAAACACATCGAGCCCAATCGTGGGCTCATCGAGGTACACCACGGCAGGATCGTGCAGGAAGGTAAGAGCCAGGTCGCAGCGGGTCCTCTGCCCAAGGGATAGCATCCGCGCCGGCGTCTCCATGAGGGACCCTATACCCAGTGCCTCTACTAGCCTATCCCTGTTAGCCCTGTAAGTCTGAGGATCCAAATCATAGATCTTGCCTAGCAGGGTGAAACTCTCCTTGACCGGCAGGTCCCACAACAGCTGGGTCCTCTGACCCATCATAAGCCCAATCCTGCGGGCATTGAGTTTCCTGTGGCGGTGTGGCTCAATGCCTGCCACAGTCACCCGACCAGATGTAGGCACCAGGACGCCGCACAGGAGCTTGATGGTGGTGGACTTGCCTGCACCGTTGAGGCCGATGTAGCCGACAGATTCACCCCTACGGACGGTGAAACTCACGCTATCCAGCGCCGTGACCGCACGGTATTCAGGCTTGAAAAACAGCTTCACCCTTTCGCGGAAACCATCGCCATCGAGCCTCACACGGAAGATTTTTGTCAGTTCTTCCACGACGATTATCGGGTCTGCTTCAAGTTGCTGTTTATCCCCAAGAGCCATGCTCGAAACCTGCGTAACCAACAGCACATTCTCCCTTCGATTCTAAGGCTTTGAAGATGAACACCAGTGCCAGTCCAACGCAAGCTGGACATAGGGGGCTACAGCCCTGGATTGCAGCCATGCATCAAGAATTCTGCACTGCGGGTATCTGCAACGTATGCGGCACCATACCCCTAGTACAAGGCCCATGCATCCTGATTGGGTGCGGATATCTGCAGGATGTGCAGCACCGCGACCCTACCCCGGTAAAGATTCAACGAAAACCCTAAGTAATATGGGCAAACAAGATGGAATTGGGCCCAAGTAGCCGCAAAATGGCTGCGCTGGCACCGGATTGGGTGAACCAATTGGGTGAACCAGAAGAAGATGAGGAAACGGAGGAGGTACAAGCAGCGTCTGCTATGGTCAAACGGCACTGCTTGGAGTCAGGAACCAGTTAAGATGGTACTCAAACTGTACGACAGGATATCCACTGATACGGAATACCACAGGTTCCTACTAAGAGAGACTACTGCTTCAAATGGTATCAGTGTCACGAATGGCAGTTCGAAGATGCCAGTGTTTTACGCTGGTCTTTCCTCCGTTCCTGGCTTCCTCTGGCTTGTGGTGATTGGCAATTTCATGTAGGACACTTCCTTTCTGTTTCAGATTCTTGTTTGATGTTCGAATGCTCTTTCTTGGACTCCTGAACTTTCTTTGGAACCGAATCTGTATTGGGTACATGGAAATCCCTACAAAAAACCTGGCAGGAATATATCAACTGGAAAATACCGTGTCAAGAGAGATATGTGGGCCTGTGCTCAGGCTGCGAGCAGGAGCTGCGGTCGCACTAGCGTTAGACTCGGCTGCATTCGAGCAGCTTGGTGTATATGGTGCACCATTTTGCTCGCCGGTGAGCCGAAAATTGGGAGAATTGGTGCATCTGATGCACCATCCTCTTCGAAATCCTCCTGCAAAACTAAGGTAATGGCGCACGATGTGCGCCATTGCCACCATCCTGGCCGGGGAACCGGCGATATTTTGTGCATCCAGTGCACCCTTACGCGCTAACTTTCAGAGAAGCGTGACGGCTGGTAGACCTACTTCTCCAGCTCTTCAATATCCGTTGGGACCTATCGTCAATCTAATCCGCTCCTCCTGGCTGCATCTTTTCTCACGGTACGCACCTACCGGCACAGACTGCTAGAATCCAAGGGACTCGGCTAGGTATGCCTCTCCCTTTGGTCTCTGGACGGATCCCCTTCAGGCCAGACTCTCTCCACACCTCCCCATGTATCCCCTTATGCTAAACGCCAGCGCTATGGTGCCCAGAAGCACGCCGAGTAAGTAGAGCGGTCCGATTGAGGGAATCGCAGCGATGATGAACCCCAGTATGATTGCGATCTCAAGCCCGAGGTACTGAGCCCATTTTGAATCCGCCTCCTGGGCTATGGCCAGATTTCCGGCCTTTTGAGCCAACCCCCGGATTCCCATGAACACGTCGTACACATGCACCAATTCCATGATGGCTATCGCTATACCGAGGACAAGTGCAGGTAGATTACTAAGAATGACATGGGTTCCGCTTTGCTGGACGGGACGTTCATATATGTGCAGCACCGACAGGATAAGCAGCACCGGGTTGAGCTTTTTCGCCCTGGAAAAATACCCGTTCTTCCCACCTAAAATGGCCAAAGCCTTGCCAAAAAGAATAAAGCCGAATATGTCAGGAAGTACATCGAAGCCCGCAATCCGGAAGTCAATCATCTCAAAAAGAAACCCCAAACCCAACAATCTAAATGCGTCTGCCTCCATAGGTTCGCCTCCAGTTAGTCGTTGATAGCAGGAAATCTTGCCGAAACGTCAGCTTAGAGTATGAGGCCAAGAGACATCTTGCTTCTCCTGTATCTCCTCCTTCCCCGGAAGGATTCTGACTTTCTCGGAAAGATTCTGAAACACACTCCTAAATATTAACATTAGCAAAACCGGGCGTTATGTCAATCCAATACCGCAGCCAAAAAACTCAAACGTTGCCTGAGGTTGTCAATTTGCAAAACCTGGCACTCTCAGGATCGGTGTATTATCCCGATTGCGTTTGTTCGCCCCCAAGTCCAACATCCCTCAAGTCCAACATCCCCTAAGGCAAACATCCTCCAAGTCATGCATCCCACAAGCCCCACATTCCACAAGCCCGCACCATCCAATCCAGATTTCTACTGATGAATCTGACGATTCTCATCGGTAGACCTATTGATTATCACCGGCTAAACCATGGGTCTGCAGTACCGTCATGGGCCCGTACAGCTCCACCAGCCTTTGGAACTCCGCCTCATCGTAAAACTTGCATTTACCTGCCCCGAACTGCTTGGCCACCTCGATGCAGAACCGGACCGCTTGCTCAATATCCACCACATGGCTGGCTCCGGTGGCACAACCCGGAACAGCGGTCTCAGTTGTAATCGCGACGCCGACAACCGGCGCCTTAGTCACCGTACACGGCTGGAGGATACTGTTGAGATGATAGATTCCGTTGCCATACGGCGTAATATCCTGCGTCGTTATGGGAAACACCACTGGGAGCTTCCCAGTTGTGATGCTCATGATATCCAAAAGATCCTCGCTTACCCGGAGTATGTAACCTTCCTTCACCGTAGGCGATATGGCGAACCCTTTGTGGTTTATCACCCGGTTCCCCTTTGTGGTGTCGATGGACAAAATTGCGTCCATATCATCGGATACTTCATATTTGTTCATGGTCCTCATGTCCACTGGTGACCCCATGAATGGCACCGGGTCATGTGGCTGTGTGGGTGCATGAGGGCATATATGGGTGGAGATTATAACATCTCCTTGCAGCGTGTCGCCCCGCTTTGTCATAGCCGCCAGTTTTATGGCGCAAGCCACTGCTGCTACCGCTCCGTCGCCGTCAGACACGATGCCGATCACCTCAGGACGGGCACCGATGCCTCCCAGCCGGCCGATGATCCCCAGGGTGGGCGCCTTGCCTCCTGCCAGTTTCCCTTGGGTTCCTGGGACGGTAACCTGAAGGAAATCTGTAAACCCCTTCTCACCGTGGACCCTTGCAGTCCCCACATTTTCCAGCCCCAGTGATTGCAGATATTCAGCAACCTGGCTCCCAGTTACATGGGCGTCATCAAGCAAGTCAAGTGCTTTCAAAGTAGCTTTGAAGCTCAAGGATTTCCCCTCCCTATCTGTAGCATGAACATACCCTGTCCTGCTTGCTTTTTCCTTTGTGCTCTTACCTTGTTGATCCGTTCCTACGACAGCAGTCTGTGCGCTTACGTTGCGTTTCACCTGCAAGTTCTGTACTTCCATATCTTAGGTACCTGTACTCTCATGCACCCTGGTTTTCTTGCGTCTGCATTATTGCGGGTCTGCATCCTCATTAACCTGCATTCCCATGTGTCTGTATTCTCATCCGCGTGCATTCTCGGGCTTGCATTTGTGTACCGGACCAAACACAGGCCTAGAAAGTAACGGCATAATATGCCAGAAAACCTGCAGCTTGGACAGCGTCAACTACTCTTAACCCTGTGACCTTTGATAAAAGCGCTGCACTACCGGCTGTTGAGAGCCCGGTGCACGCAAGGACTATTACTTCCGCTCCTGCCTGCTTCAACTTCAAGCCTGCATCCAACACGGCCCTTTGGCTCTCAGCCGTCAGAAGGTTGGTAGTATTCTCAACACCTTCTGGCTTGGAGTAGCCTACCAGCAAGTCTCCGAGGATTCTCTCCATCCGTTTGGGGGTGGAACTACCTATGCCAAGCACACCAACTTTCCGGCCAAAGGCCCTCCCCAGAAGGGCCGCTGCTTCACCTGCTCCAATCACCGGAATACCTACATTTTTTCTTGCCATGTCCAGGCCGGGATCTGACGCGCAGCTGATGATTACTGCTGAACAGTTTTCGGCCTCAAACTCCCGTGCCAGGCGGACCACCAGCGGTCCTGCACTGGCTTCGGTTTCCGAGTTATACACCCCTTTAGGATGATTCGGAATACAGCGAGATACGACATCCAAATTGGGGAATAGCGCTTCTATTAGTGTGCCATGCATGTTCAGAAGATGTATGTCGTCGGTGGTCAATACCCTGATGATCCCGATCTTGGCTGTCGCGTTTATCCTCAACACCCGTTCCCTCCTCCAACACATTGTCGATCAAAGGCAAGTTACCTTCATCTGTATGACGCACAAGAAATGCCCGCCAAGGCCGTTAG
>LFST01000001.1:27042-56748 GCA_001513185.1 Candidatus Fermentithermobacillaceae bacterium DTU015 | reverse complement strand
ACACAAAGAGCATAGACAGTTGCATAATATTGCTGTCATGAGTATAATAGAGCACAATATTTTGAAAATGCTTGTTGTCTTAAATTGTAAGCAGGGAAGAGTATCTAGGGTTCCGCGTTGGTTCAGGTACTGCCTATAGGTTGCACGGTTCGACTTCCCTTTGAAACAACAAGCTAACAACAGGCAGAACCTACCGGCCAACGGTCTGGTCCGAGCGATACAGCTTTGCAGCCCGGCTGCAAAGTACACCGTGGGTATAAAAGACCCGTGCGGCAAGTTCCTTGTGCTATCACCTTGGAACTGCCCACGGGTCTTCTCAATAGACGCAAGCATTTTGTCAATTCCATCAGAGAAAGGGGAATCATGGGTCATGGCGATTGCTGATAGGGCAGAATCTGTACCAAAACAGACTACAGTCTCGCGGGACACTTTCACAACCAGACTCGGCGTCATTGCAGCCACTCTCGGGTCAGCAGTAGGGTTAGGCAACATCTGGAAGTTCCCGTACCTGACAGGAGCCAACGGCGGAGCAGCGTTCATAATAGTCTATCTGCTCTGCACACTGGTGGTCGGTCTTCCCGTTATGATCACTGAACACGTTATAGGCCGGACTGCAAGGGAAGATGCCATAGCCAGCCTTAAGAAACTAGCACCTGGAAAGGCCTGGTGGCTCATAGGTGCTTCAGGAATCCTAGCTTCATTCTTGATAATGGCCTTCTATACAGAAGTGGCAGCCTGGGTGTTTGCCTATATCGTAAAAGCCGTACAAGGTGCGATTTTGTCGACTGATCCAGCAGTAACAGAGGCAGCCTTTGCTGACCTTGTCTCAAGCCCGGTTCAATCCCTTGTATGGCAATGGATCGTGTTGGCATTTATCGCATCGATTATAGCCCTGGGAGTATCCAAGGGCATTGAACGCATGACCAAGCGGCTTATGCCGGCACTTTTCGGTATCCTGATCATCGTGGTTATAAGAAGCATAACCCTGCCCGGTGCAGGCCAAGGGCTAGAGTTTCTGTTGAAGCCGGACTTCTCGAAAGTCACCGGTGCCACCGTGCTTACTGCATTGGGGCTATCCTTCTTTAAGTTGTCAGTAGGCATGGGTACCATGATCACTTACGGAAGCTATTTCTTGGATGACCAGGACATCCCCTCAACTGCTACGAGAGTCATGCTTTCTGATGTGATGGTGTCATTCCTTGCGGGCCTGGCAATTTTCCCAGCGGTTTTCGCATTCGGTTTCCAGCCTGAATCAGGGCCCTCCCTGCTATTCATTACAATCCCGGCAGTTTTCAGTTCCATGCCTTTTGGCCAGGTATTCATGATTCTCTTTTTCGTATTGACTGCCATAGCCGCAACCGGCGCTATGTTGTCGCTGTTTGAAGTACCCGTGGCATATCTCGAGGGTACCCTTAACTGGTCGAGGAAAAAAGCCACGATAGCTGTGATGATAGGGTTGGCAATAGTGGGTTCAACTGCCGCCCTGTCAGAAAGCCTGCTTGCTCACATCAGATTCGGTGGGATAGGTACCTTCTTCGACTTGTGGGACTACCTCACTTCCAACGTGTTGTTGCCAGTGGGCGGCCTGTTCTTATGCGTGTTCGCAGGTTGGGTGCTTAGGTGGGATAAGCTGAAGCAGTGGCTCAGCAACAACGGCACTCTGGACAACGAGGGCGTTGTACGTGGGTACTACTGGATAGTGAAGTATGTAACTCCGATATTGGTGTTGATAATCCTGCTTACAGGACTGGGAATTATCTAATCGGCTTAGCCTTCCGCGCAACCGCACCGGGTTGCCTGCCGCCGGGCTACCCAACCTGGCCAGGCAACCCTTTTTCATTCCCCCGGTTCAGTTGCCGGCAAACCGGAAGCCTGCCAACCGTCCTGCCGCAGGCCAAGACTTCTGCCAAGCTCACTAATGCTGAGCCCAGCCTCTCCGCTGTCTTCAGCACCGGACGTAGAAGGGCTTTTTGTCAAGCCGATGGCTTGCCCTAACGATGCGGATGGTTCCGGTGGTCCCCCGCATGACGATTGAATGGGTCTTAGCTATGGAGCCTTCGTAACGCACCCCGTCGAGAAGTTCGCCTGTTGTGACACCTGTAGCTGCAAATATTACATCGTCCCCTCTTACCAGATCATCCATGGTAAGCTTCCGGTGCACGTCGGTGATTCCCATGGCCTGTGCCCTCTCTACTTCTCCTGGACGGCTGGGCCACAGCCTGGCCTGCATTTCGCCCTCGAGGCAACGCAAGGCTGCAGCTGCCAACACCCCTTCAGGCGCGCCTCCGATGCCGGCCAGCACATCTACGCCTGAATCTTCAAAGGCTGTGGCGATGGCCGGCGAAAGGTCACCGTCCGGGATGAGTTGGATCCTTGCCCCCGCCTTCCTGACGTTCTCGATAAGGGTCTGGTTTCTGGGACGATCCAGGATTACTACAACTAAGTCAGACACGTTTTTCCCAAGACAGGCGGCTATGTTGCGCAGGTTGACCTCGATTGGCAGATCAATGTCAATCGCCCCCCTTGCCTTGGGCCCTACAGCAAGTTTGTCCATATACATATCTGGCGCATGAAACAGACAGCCTTCCTCAGCCACGGCTATCACAGTCATGGATCTGGGGAGCCCTTTAGAAAGCACGGTGGTGCCCTCCAGGGGATCCACGGCTACGTCTACCTTGGGCCCCCGCCCGGTACCCACCTTTTCCCCTATATAAAGCATGGGCGCCTGGTCCATCTCCCCTTCGCCGATCACAATAGTCCCGTCTATATCAACGGTATCCAGCGCCCGCCTCATGGCTTCGACCGCAGCACGGTCACATGCTTCCTTGTCTCCCATACCCATAAGCCTGCCGCAAGACAAGGCTCCGGCTTCAGTGACGCGTACAAATTCAAGTGCAAGCTCCCTCTCGATTTGTTTCGGCATATATGTCACCCCGTCGTGTTGCTAGGTTCATTATGTAAGAGTTCGCTTTCGGTATCCTAATAACCTTCGCGTAATGGCCAAAAATGATGATCCAACACGGTCAAATTTTTATGATCCCGCCGGCTAAATACCAGAATAAGCTGCTTATTTCATTAAATTTGTCCAAATCCTGCTCAGTCAAGAGGAATTCTTGAGAATTCGTAGAATGATTAGATAGGGCTGATTAATAATTCATTAAACAGAAACCCATCACCGTAGCCTTGTTCACAAAAAGATTTGCTGGAATACAGATTGATTGAAGGAGGTGACTTATCACACATCCGCTCAAGCACAATCCGGCAATGAACCAGGCAGCTACCCTAGCCAGTATGCAACACACCACGAACCAACCATCATAACCAGTGCTTCGCAGAGCTTAGAGTGCTCAATCCAACGCTAGTTTTCTCCACACAATTTTCCTGAGGAAGGTGTCTATCTTGATGAGAGTAGTAAAGAGAGTGCTTCCAATTTTGCTCTTGGCCGTGGTTCTGCTGGCCGGATGCACCCAACCGGAACAGCTAGAGACGCCGCCTGAGTCCAAAGTAAGGGAATCAGGCGACGTCTATAGCGTCTATTCCGGCGAAATCACCACAATCAACTATTTGGTAACATCCACCACTGCAGAATTCTCAGTAGCAGCCAACACCGTTGACTGTCTCGTTGAGTACGACAACCTCGGTATCGTCAGGCCTGCCCTGGCAGAATCGTGGAAAGTGTCTGAAGACGGCCTTACCTGGACCTTCAACATCAGGAAAGGCGTAAAATGGTACACCTACCAGGGCGAAGAATACGCCGACGTGACCGCCCATGACTGGGTTGCGGCTGCCAAGTACATCCTAAACCCTGACAATGCATCTGCAACTGCCAACATTTTCTACAGCGTTGTCAAGAACGCCGAAGAGTACTACAAGGGCGAAATCGATGATTTCGAGCAAGTCGGCGTAAAGGCTCTAGACGACTACACACTGCAGTACACCTTGAAGCAGCCGGTTCCCTACTTCTTGAGCATGCTCACCTACTGCCCGTTCATGCCGGCTAACCGTCAATTCCTGGAGGAAGTAGGCGACCAGTTCGGTACCGACCACACCAAGATCCTCTACTGCGGTGCATACATCCTCACCGAGTGGCGTCACCAGGACGAGAGGATCTATGAAAAGAACGAGAACTACTGGGATGCTGACAACGTCCACATTAAGAAGATAGTATCAAGGTACAACAAGGAAGCTGCCACCTTGGCACCTGAGATGTTCCTGAGGGGCGAGATCACCGGTGCTTCCATCCCCACTGCATCCCTTGACGAGTGGATGAACGACCCAGAGAAGTCCAAGATGGTCCGCCCGGCGGAAACCAGCTTCTACTCCTACTTCTATGCGTTCAACTTCGACCCGCACTTCCCGGATGAGTACGAGCCCGAAAACTGGAAGATCGCAGTTAACAACAAGAACTTCCGGAAGGCCATCTTCCACGGACTAGACAGGATCTCCGCACTGCTGACCTTGGACCCCTACGAACCCGAAAGGATGCTCAACAACACCATTACTCCTAAGAACTTTGTGGCCGCAGGCGGCAAAGACTACACAATGATCGGCGACCTGGCCAAGTGGACCACCGGCGACAGCTTCGATCCTGAGCTGGCCCTCGAGTACCGTGACAAGGCCAAGGCAGAGCTCGAAGGCAAGTGCAAGTTCCCGATTAAGATCATGATGCCCTACAACACCTCGGGAACTCAGTGGGCCAACGAAGCGCAGGTTGTCGAACAGCAGCTGGAAGGCCTCTTGGGTGAGGACTTCATCGACATCATTCCTGTAGGATTCCCGCCGACCGGCTTCTTGAACGCCACACGCAGGGCCGGTAACTATGCGCTCCAGAACTGCAACTGGGGTCCTGACTATGCTGACCCTGAAACCTACACCGAGCCCTTCTACCCCGGCGGAACCTACAACTGGCCTGAGAAAGCTACAGACCCGGCCTATCTCCTGGACGACGGCAGGACCGTTTACCAGAAGATGGTTGACGATGCAAAAGCCGAAGTTATCGACATTGAAAGACGTTACGAACTGTTCGCCGCAGCTGAAGCATACCTTATTGAGGAAGCATGGGTCATCCCGTTCCGTGTAGGTGGCGGCGGCTACGTTGCCACGAAGCTGGAACCCTTTGCTTCACCCTACGCGCCCTTCGGCGTATCATCACTCCAATACAAGGGTCAAATCGTGATGGAAGAACCGATGGGCATGGAAGAGTACAAAGCTGCGCGCGAGAAATGGGAGAGAGACCGGGCTGCTGCACTCGAGGCTGAAGCTGCGAAAGGCAGATAATCTTGTGACCTCAAGGCCTGGCTAGCTAAGCCTAGCCGGGCCTTGTCAACCGGAACTCCGGAAGAGGAGATCCGGCAAGGGTCTTCTCTTCCGGATTCGGCCCCTCACACAAGATTATGACACGGCCTACAACAACCTATTCTGCGCAGGAAAGGATAAGCCACGTGGGAGAGGGTAAAAAGCATGTTAAAGTACAGTATAAGAAGGCTCTTGCAATCACTTGTAACAGTTTTCATAGTAATCACGCTGGTCTTTCTGCTGATGAGGCTCCTGCCCGAAGAAGGCTATTTCGGCGACGGATACGACAAACTAACCCCTGAACAGCGCGAGAACATACTACGAAAGTTCGGCCTGCTTGACCCCTGGTACATTCAACTTAGAAACTTTTACTCTTCGCTCCTTAGAGGCGACTTGGGCAAGTCCATCATATACCGGCCTGATGTACCCGTAATTGCCATCATAAAAGACAAAGCCCCATTCTCCATAGCGTTTGGGCTGGCTTCTATCTTCGTATCCTTGTTGTTCGGCTTGACCATGGGAATTACTATGGCGCGAAATAAGGGCAGGTTCTGGGATAAACTCTGGACAGCTTATGTGGTGTTCATCAATGCTGTCCCTGCGGCCGTTTACCTGCTGTTCATCCAGCTGTACCTTACCGGTATAAAGATCGGGAAAAAGCCCGTCTTCCCCATGCTGTTTAGCCGAGGGAATCCCCGCAGCTGGATCTTGCCTCTCCTTTCAATGTCTCTCGGCGGTATCGCGGGTTACGCCCTTTGGATGAGACGCTATATGGTAGACCAGCTCAACCAGGACTATGTCAAACTTGCCAGGGCAAAAGGACTGTCAAACAACCAGATCATGGTCAGGCACGTGATGCGCAACGCGTTTGTCCCAATGGCTCAATACCTGCCGTCTTCAGTACTCCTGACTATTTCAGGTTCCATTTACATTGAATCTTTGTACTCAATACCTGGAATGGGCGGGCTCTTGGTAGACGTGATACAACGGCAGGACAACGTGATGGTACAAGCGCTGGTGCTTATATATTCAACGCTGGGAATCTGGGGCCTGTTCCTGGGGGACATTTTGATGGCCGTATTTGACCCGCGCATCAGACTTGAAAAGAGAGAGGGGGCCAGGTAAATGTCGCAGAAAGAACTACAGGTCATCCAAGCAATCGAAGACGATTTATTTACCTTTGCCGAATATGACCCGCAGGCTGCTGAAAGGGTCGGCTATTCGGACTACTCTTATTGGGGTTCTACCCTGAAGATTTTCTTCAAGAACAAGACAGTGATATTTTTCCTGGTCCTTATGGCATCGCTAATCCTTTTTGCAACCATCCAGCCGTACCTACCGGGTCAAAAGTCGCCTACCAAGATTCACACCGATCCGGTCACCGGCCGCCCTCTTCAGAACCAAAAGCCCAGTAGCGAATTCTGGTTTGGAACCAACGTGATTGGGCAAGACCTTTGGGCGCGGATTTGGAGCGGTACGAGGACATCGCTGCTTATAGCCATCATCGTGGGAATATGGGAAGTGTTTTTCGGGATCTTCATAGGGGCCATCTGGGGTTATGTCCGTCAGCTAGACGCTTTCATGACTGAAGCGTACAACGTGATAAACAACATACCCACTACCATTCTGCTCATGTTGCTCGCATACATCTTGAGGCCTAGCTTTAAGACCATGGTTATCGCTATGTGCGCTACTGGATGGTTAGGAATGGCCCGGTTCGTGCGCAACCAGATCGTGATCATCAGGGACCGTGAGTACAACTTGGCTTCTCGCTGTCTAGGCACCCCGACGACTCGGATAATCACGAAGAACCTTCTGCCGTATCTGGTATCGGTGATAGTGATGCGCATCGCATTGTCGATTCCCGGAACCATCGGTTGGGAAGTGTTCCTGACGTACATTGGGTTGGGCCTCCCCATCGATACACCTTCACTGGGGAACCTGCTCAACGAAGGACGTCAGGTAATGATGGCGCCTAACCTCAGGTACCAGCTGATTTTCCCGGCAGTGGTGCTTTCAGTAATAACAATATCATTTTACGTACTGGGAAACGCGTTTGCCGACGCTTCAGATCCCAGAAACCACTACTAGGAGGCGGAACAGTTGACTGAACCAATTCTTTCAGTAAGAGACCTGGTCGTCAAGTTCAGCCTACGCGGACAAATACTTACTGCTATCAGAGGAGCTTCCCTGGACTTGTATCCGGGGGAAACTCTGGCGATCGTAGGCGAATCGGGTTCTGGGAAGAGCGTTTTCACCAAGACGTGGATCGGGATGCTGGACGCAAACGGATGGGTGGATTCAGGGTCAATCCTCTTTGAAGGCAAAGACCTTGCCAAGTTTACCACTGAGAAGGAATGGCTGACAATCCGCGGTAAGCGGATCGCCATGGTATTCCAAGACCCCATGACGGCTTTGAATCCCCTCAAAACCGTAGGATCGCAGATCCAAGAGGTGCTTGAGCTCCACCACGATATGCGCGGAGAAGAAGCCAAGGCCAGGACTATAGAGATTCTGTCCGAAGTAGGCATTGACATGCCCGAAGTGCGTTATCACCAGTACCCCCACGAATTCTCAGGGGGCATGCGCCAGAGAGTGGTGATAGCCATCGCCGTGGCATGCAATCCCAAGATCCTGATTTGTGACGAACCAACTACGGCTCTTGATGTAACCATCCAAGCCCAGATCTTGGAGCTTATCAGAAACCTCCAGAGGAAAATGGGAGTCACCCTTGTGTATATCACTCATGACCTGGGGGTTGTGGCAAATGTGGCTGACAGGGTCGCCGTAATGTATGCCGGCGAGATCATCGAGTACGGTACGGTTGAGGAGATTTTCTTTGATCCCAGGCATCCGTACACCTGGGCGCTGCTGTCTTCCCTGCCCCAGCTTGGAGTCAAAGGGCAGCCTCTGTACTCGATAGCAGGTACTCCTCCCAATCTGTTTACCGAGATAAAGGGCGACGCCTTCGCGCCAAGGAATCCCAAGGCGCTCAAGATTGACTTTGTCAAGAACCCGCCCTTTTTCCAGGTCAGCCCAACCCACTATGCCAAGACATGGCTCCTGGATCCCCGGGCACCTAAAGTAGAACCACCGGAAACAATTAAAGCATTAAGAGCACAGTACGAGAGGTATGCGCAATGACACATGACAAACGGGAAGTAATTCTGGAAATCAAGAATCTGACGGTAGAATTCAAGGGTAAGGGCAAAAGGCCTTTCAGGGCAGTGGATAACGTATCCTTCAATATCTACAAAGGTGAAACTTTCGGCCTGGTGGGAGAAACCGGGTCAGGTAAGACCACCATCGGGAGGGCTATTGTGAGGATTAACCCCACAGCCGGAGGGGAAATCCTGTTTAAAGGCCGCAAGATAAACGGGGTGATTCCAAAGGAGCTTGACCGGGAGATCACCCGGAAAATACAGATGATATTCCAGGATCCCATGGCCTCCCTCAATGAACGGTCGAAAGTTGACTATATCGTGTCAGAAGGGCTTTACAATATCAAGGGTTTTAAAGACGAACAGGACAGACAAGCTAAGGTATCCAAGGCTCTGCTGGATGTGGGCCTGCTTCCTGAATTCGCGTCCCGCTTCCCCCACGAATTCTCAGGAGGGCAAAGGCAGCGGATTGGGATTGCCCGCGCACTGATCATGGAGCCTGAATTCATCATCGCCGATGAGCCCATATCCTCCCTGGACGTGTCCATCAGGGCCCAGATACTCAATCTGCTCATGGAACTCCAAGAGACCAAAGGGCTCACATACCTGTTCATCTCCCACGACCTTTCTGTAGTGCGCTTCATAGCAGATCGTGTAGGGGTAATTTACAAGGGCAAGCTTGTGGAATTGGCTGAAACAGAAGAGCTGTTCCAACACCCCTTCCATCCGTATACGAGGGCGTTGCTTTCAGCGATTCCCATTCCCGACCCCAGGATCGAAAAGCAGAAGAAGGTGCTGGTCTACGACCCGAGTTGTCACGATTATTCCAAGGACAAACCAAAGTGGACTGAAATCAGGCCAGGCCACTTTGTGCTGGCAAATGAGGCTGAGATAAGGCAATATCAGGCAATGGCCGGCTAAGATAGCAGGTTTTCGGCTGGCCGTTTACATGCTCCGGGCGTGCAACCACATCTGGGGTTGCACGCTCCCCTCCCTTCCGGTAAAACACCTCAGTTGTAAAACCTAGCTCCCAAACCGAACCAGTGGTACAACACGGTAGCCAGAATCGCCAGTTGGCAGGCTGACCAGACCAGGATCCATATCGCCTGTTTAGGTGATGCGGCGCGCCTATAAGGACCGGGCTGCGGCGGCTCACCGGAGACACTACCGGGGCCGGTGTCTCTCCTGAATATAAGCCCGCTTTCATCCCGCAAATGAAGGAGTTCCTCACCGGACACCTTATCTTCAGGCAGGTCCCGGGCCAAGTGGCTCTCCTGGTGCCCAAGCACACTCTGGGGAGGCTTCCTCCGCCCTAGCCACCAAAACGCCCCTTCGTGCCTTAGATAAATGAACCAGGCAAGGGTGAGATAGAAAACCATGCACAAGGGAAGCAGCTGTGCCATGTAGTACATTCGCTTAAATCCCCATCTAGCCAAGACAAAAGAGACAAATACAGCAAAAGATGTAGGAAACAGTGCATACACAAACGCAGTCAAAACTTTCTCCAACCTTTCACTGTGTACTCGCCTCGACAAACCAATCTTAACTACTTTTTCCGGTGTTCTCAATTATCTTGCCTCTTACCATGCTAAACACGACGTTGTATTCATCATCAATCACTACAAGGTCAGCGTCTTTGCCAGGCGCAAGGGATCCTTTGGTCTGAGAAACCCCTGCCAGCCGGGCCGGGTTGATGGTGGCCATAGGCAGAATTTGGTTCAGACCCCTGCCGGTCCACCGGACCATGTTTCTTACCCCGTCGAGCAAGGTCGCTGTGCTACCGGCGAGGGAACCGTCCGGCAAGTATGTCCTCCCTTGTTCATCCACGGTAACCTCATGCCCTAGCGAACTATAGGTTCCCGGAGGGAGCCCGGCAGGCGCCAGGGCATCAGAAACAAGACATACTCTACCAGGGCCTTTGCAATGCACTACAACCAACAAAGCGGCAGGATGGACATGGATTCCGTCGCAGATAAGCTCTGCCCAAACCCGCGGGTCCGTAAGCACCGCCCCTACAATGCCCGGCTCCCGGTGATGAAACCCCCTCATGGCATTGTACATGTGGGTGGCTATCTTGATGCCTCGGGAGATTGAATCCAATGCCTCTTGGTAGCCTGCCATGGTGTGGCCTGCTGCTACCGTTACTCCAGCATCAACCAAGAGTGAAATCACGTCCTGAGCCCCGTTAAGTTCTGGGGCAAGGGTGACCCGGTTTATAGCACCTTTCCCTAGCTTGAGCCACCTTGCTATTAGCTCTGCCGACGGCTTAAGAAGATATTCTTCCCGCATAGCCCCCTTCTTTTCGGGGTTTAGAAAAGGTCCCTCCATATGCAATCCCAAGACCTCGGCCCCAGCAAAGCTTGGCTGGGAATCATGGGCACATGTCTGGTTTGCCATCAAGTCCCTGACAAGCATAATGGACTGTTCGATTTGCTCTACAGGCATAGCTCCTATGGTGGGCAAAAACGAGGTCGTGCCTATCCTGGGCAAGTGCTTAGCCAGGGCAGATACAGCATTAGGATCAGGCGAACTCGCATCAAACCCGCAATAACCGTGGATGTGGAGATCAATAAGGCCAGGAATTATCATGTTATCGCCTACATCTATCACATGTGCATCCGGTTCAGGCGCTCCGGGACCCATATCTGCGATGGTTCCACCTGCCACTTTGATGTATCCCGAAAACGGCGGCGCGGTGACCGGGAATATGTTTTCCGAAACCAGCGTCACTTCTGAAACATTATCTAAGTGTTTCATTGTAACAACCTCCCAGAACTTGCCTTATGCGTGATTGACCTGAGAATCTGCTGTAGCCTGCCTCAGGCGTTTTCCAGCCGCTACCCGCTTTTGTGCTGGTGTTCTCTGAAAAACAAACCAGCCGCCACTGCCACACAGATTCTAATCAAGAACGCAATGTCGAGAGTACGAGTCATTCCGATTGCATCGTAAAGGGACACTCCTACAAGCGGCCACACTACGTTTGATAAGCCCAATGCCATGTTATATACCGCAACATAAGCCGGCCTTGTTGCATCAGGCGTCACATCCAACAGCATGTTGAACACCGACAAGTTAAGCCCTGCCCCAAAACTCCCGGTCAATACGTGAACCAGCAGGTGTACATAAGGCGACCTGGAATGGCCGTACACTAAAGGCACTATCACATGAGCCCCTGATGTCAGCAGCAGCACCCGCTGGGCCCCGTGCTTTTCGATCAACCTTCCCCAGTACCTGTATGTAAGAAATGACATGATCCCCGAGACTGTAGTGAACAGGCCCAGCCATGTGTTGGAGAGGCCCATGATCCTCACCCACAGAATCGTCCAAAGAGCGGCTGTAAAGTGAAAGCCGATATAGATAATCAGCAAGCCAATTACGAACTTGATGAACCGTGTATCTCCCCGGATGGCCTGAAAAGCCCTTAGGCCGGTAGGGGCGTTGATACGCTCCTCTTCCGGAAGGGGAATTTCTTTGTGCAGGGTCAAGTAGTACCAGGACCCCATGACAAATCCGTAACCTATAAGGTATAAGGCGGCGAAATTCACAGGCCACGGCAGGATGTCAAGCATTTGTCCAGCAGCGATGGTGGCAAGCAGTGAGATAAAGGTGGTCACCATGTTGCGATCCGCAAATATCCTGGCCCTGAAGCGGGAACTGAACATCTCCCCCATCATGGCCGTCCAGGCAATATTGCACATGGTCTCAGGAAAACTCCTTATGGCAAATGCCAAGACGAAGCACCAGGCACTTGCGCCAGGCGGCAACGGCGCTATTGCCAGGAATGCAAACAGGAGAAGGAAACTTCGTGACACAAATGCAGATCTTAAGGTGGGCATTTTCCGATTATCGTAGCGGTCAATCAGAAGCACTGCGGGCACCTGAGCCAGGAGATTCACCAGGGCAGGCAGAGACGTTAGCAGTCCCACCATATAATCCGAGGCACCTAATTGTACAGCAAAAGCGCCCCAGAACGGCTGGGTCAGCCCGGACATGACGGCAAACAGTGAGCCATCTATGAGGCTGTTGACGGCGTTTTGCCTTTCGACTGGGTCAGGGATATATTTGAAAAACCTAAGTATTATGAACTGTGCCACAAGCCCTTGTTCCCGCCTTTGCAAACAGCTGTCGCTACTACACCAGGATCATGTATTTCAGACCGGTACACCACCTGTGGTGAGTCCGTAAGTATCGCGGGCTGACTGCTAATATAGGCAATTCTACAACAGGCGGCATTGTCCTGCTTCGGAATAGACGGTACCGGGCACAGCGGGTCCGGCCTTTGTCCCAATATTTGCGATATGCTGGGAAATTTGCTATTGACACCTGAATTAGTGATAAAATATAGCAGAATGTAACTCGGAGGAATATACATGTCGAAAACTGTTCCCGAAAAACCATACAAGCATAACGACCCATTTCGGCCGTTTACCGAACTTACGTGGCAATTGGTTGCATCCATGCTGTATGAAGACGAGGCCACACCTGAACAAATCGCATCCTTGTTTAACAGAGACGTAGATGATGTAACTGCCAAGATCCAAGAAGCTTATGCTTCAGGGCACCTGCAAAAAGTAATACGCGGCCTTCCCGATGACATACCGGAGCAAAGCTACCGGGAATTTGCAGCGAGAATATTATCGGACACTTACAAAGACGCCAAGAAAGTAAGCAAGAGGCGCAAGAAGACGGTGAAAGCATGTAGATCAGCTGTCAAGACGGCCATGGATATCAAACACTTCGTTAACTCTGATTGGGCAGACACTTTATGCGCTACTGCAAATGTTGATCCCGAAGCTTTCAGGGAAACCGTAGAACGGGAGTTAAGCAAATTCTGGACTCATTTAGACTGTCCTTTAGCCAAGAAACTCTCGCGCTGGACAGAAGACAAAGGATAGTGTGAGGGCAGCATCGGTGAACGCTGCCCTCCTGTTACTCCCCGGTAGACCTCCGCAGTTTCCGCTCAAGAGAAGACCTTATCCGGAAAACCTGTCTGCATACACCCTGCCTATTTCCAAAGGTGAAAATATACCTCTGTCAGTCACAATGGCGCCAATTAAGGTGGGCGGGGTTATGTCAAAGGCAGGATAGTATCCGTCCACTCCGGGAGCTCCTGTGCGCACCCCTCTGCAATAAAGAACCTCTTCAGGATTGCGTTCCTCGATTTCAATGTCCTTAGCCCGCAATGTGTTAGTCTGTGGTCCGTCGTATCCCAGGACGATAAAGGGAATCCTGTGGTAGTTTGCACATATTGCGTACTGGTAGGTGCCCACTTTATTGGCGATGTGCCCATCCATGGTAACTCTGTCGCAAGCAGTGACGAATTTCTGGATCTTGCCTTGAGCCATAAGCAATGCTCCCATATTGTCGGTTACGATTGTGGTGGGGATACCAAGTTTCTGGACTGAAGCAGCGGTAAGCCTAGCACCTTGCAAGTAAGGCCGCGTTTCGCTGCAATACACCTTCACCTGCTTCCCCTGTCGCATTGCATAATCAAGCATATACAGCAATGCACCGCCCGGATAACAATGGGTTAGGATTCCATCGCCGCCAGCTATAAGATATGCCGCATGGTACCCACATTTCCTGGTAAGCTCATCGTCTTTCTCCATGAGCTGCTCTGTCTCGGCCACAATAGCCTGGGCAGGATCCATCCCCTCCGCCCGCGCCTTAAGGGCCAGCCGGCGCATTTTCTCAACCAGAGGCACCAAATATTCGCCTGTAGGCCGGGTGGCTTTGAGCCTTTCCGCAGCCTTGGTTATACTGGCTTCAAACTCACCGTCACCCTGAGATGAGTAACGGCGGGCAGCAAGCGCCAACCCGAAGCACGCGGCAAATGCCACACTGCCTGCCCCTTGGATGACCATATCTTCGATAGCCGTAGCTACTTCTTCGTAGCCAGAATATCTCTGCCACAGCTCTTGCTCTGGAAACCGGCGCCTGTCGAGCATCAGCACGTAATTATCTTCATACTTGAGAGTATTCGATGTGCGGATAAGCACCGCATCTTCCAGGCCCACCACAATCCCTCCTGCACTCATATAATGAGCCCAACTCATCCACTTGCTTCGGGTGATGCCTGGCAAAATCCTGCCTCACAGCAGTATCTGCCCAAGCTAACGCTGCAGTATAGGTGACAGTCTCTTGTACACCAGGAGCGTCGCCAGAGCTGCTGCGATACCCTTGAACAAGTTAAACGGTACAACCGCAAATAGCATAAGCGTCTTGTAGTCAACAACATACTTATTAACCGCGCTTCCCATCTTCACCAAAGTATCCAGTTCCAATCCAAGAACTTTGGCATACAGGGGAAACATCACAAAATAGTTGTTGAGGGTAGCAAAGGTGGTCATGGCAATCACGCCAAGGGCCAGTCCGGACAAGGCACCCTTAAACGTCCGGTTCCGCTTGTAGACCCACCCGGCTACAAACGCCAGGACGCTGCCTACCAAGAAGTTGGTAAACTCGCCCACTCCGTTAGTGACTGATCCCTCAACCAGCACATTGAGCAGGTTTTTCACCAGTTGCACCCATATCCCTGTAGCCGGGCCCATGGCAAAGGCGCCCAGTAGGGACGGCAAGTCAGAGATATCGAACTTCATAAACGGCGGTGCAAACCAAAGTGGCATCTTGAAGAACATGAGGACAAACGAAACCACTCCCAGAACTGCGATCTTGACCAGGGTATGTACCGTCAAGGCTCCTTTGTTACGATTCATAATATCCTGCAACCTCCTTACTTGACCTGCCAAAATAAAAACCCCGAAGACGCGTCTTCGGGGTTACATAGGCCCTCACAACCTAATGTATCTTCTCCCATCCAGACTTTCACTGTCGGCCCTGGAATTTCACCAGGTCAACCGGTTTCCCGGCTCGCGGGCTTTCACCGCCGGTGAGGAATTCCACCTCGCCCCGAAGATACATCTGTCAATTCAATTGTTAGCCTACATCCATACCAAAGTCAAGCCGTTATTTCGCAAGGGGCACACTTACCAAGCTGTACTCGCTGCCATCTTTCATGTCTATAAGGTAGATCTCCAGCTCCATAGGCTCAGCAACGCCTAGGAAGCTGCTGTCAATGCAAAGTCCGAAAGCGCCCCAGCCTAATCCGTAGGAGGAGGTAGTGTAGTTTTCAGGCAGTACTTCTGCCGATGCTGTCTTGACCCTCCAGTTGACATTGGCCTCAAATCCTGTGGCAAATCCCAGAACGAAAACGTCGGAACCGTCCCACTTGAACCCAGGTCTGGGGCCCACCAAGAGTACCCTGTCACCCTGAATCCCTTGCATCCTTGTGATGATAGCACAAGCTTCTGCCCTGGTAAGGGTCCCCTTCGGCATGAAGGTGCCATCAGGGTAACCTTGTACATATCCCCGTCTGACACATTCCAGAATTGAAGCTACGTATTTGTCGTCAATGGCTGCTTCATCCCTAAACTCAATCTCATCTTGCTGAGGCTGGATCACCAGCTCCGGATGGTCAGCCAGGTAGATGTCTGCCGCCCTGAGCAGCAGATAGCACGCTTCTTCCCTGGACAAGGGCTCATCCGGCCTAAAAGCAGTGCCGTAATCCTGGGAGGAAATCATCCCGGCGGCAAGCGCTCTTTGGACGTAGGACCGGACCCAATGCTCTGACAGATCGCCGAAGGGTACAGATGCCTGGGTGTCTGTGAGATAGGGCAACTTGACGGTTTCCACCAGCATCTTAACAAATTCAGCACGGGTCAAGGTCCTGTCAGGCTTGAACGTATTGTCTTCGGGGTAGCCGCTTACTATATCTGCCATCTGGAGAATGGAAATGGCTCCCCCGCCCCAGTGCTGCACAGCATCGGGCAAGGTAGTGAACAGCTCTATATCGCTTCCGTCCCTGCTCAGAGGTTGAGAAGTGTCCACATGTCCTGCCAGGCTCTCGACAACCTGACCCTCAATCAATATCTGCACCATGTCAATATTGTCGAACTGGCACAATGTGTGGACCATAGCGTAAAGCAACGCTGCTTCCCCGGCGGCACCCACGGACACGCCCCTTATGTCACCGGAGAAGTCCACGGTACATACACCGTTCTCTACCTTGAAGCCTAGCACTTTGGTTTGCTTGGGGAGCTTTACAAGCATCATTCCTGAAGACTCTGCAATGTAATCAGGCAGGCCTGCTATGAAGGCTTCGATTGCTTGTCTTGCAACGTCTCCGCCAGATGGAACAAAGTATTCCACCGGCAAGAGGTACACTCCGGATGCAAGGTTTAGAGGAAAATAGACAAAGAACCTGGATATTTCGGGTGCCGAAAACGCCACACAATCACATGCCGAAAAAACCGGCGATGCCACAAATACGAGGGCAAGAAATGAAGCAATAACCAATTTCACAATCCGTACATGTCTCATATAGCACACCTTCCTTATAAAACACCTTGCCTAACCACGGTGACACCCATTAGTCCTCTCACAGCTTTATTATCTAAGATCTTGGACGCTGGCTGAATGTTTCAAGTTCCAGGGCTGTATAGAGGCGAAATTCTTGGCTTGCCCTTTACTTTCCTGCTCCAACCTGATATATTCTTCCAAAGCAAACCATATGCAAAGCCAATGATAGGGACAGGTAGCTCGCTGTAAGGTTCCAGAGAGTCGCCGGACGGTGAAAGGCGATGCCCCAAAGCGGGTGAGAGCACCCTTGAGGCGTCGGCACAAAGGGCGGCGTGCCAAGAGCACAGCCCGAGTATGCTGGAACGGCTCCCACCGTTATCTGGGTAAGAGGCTTTGAGCTTTGCCTGTAAGGCATACAGGCTCAAAGTAAAACAAGGTGGCACCACGGGCAGGTGTGTCTCGTCCTTGAGACAACCTGCTTTTTTGTTTGGTTGTCCAAAAACACTTAGGGGGTTCAAATATGTTCGATATAGCGCTCATACGTAATGACCGGAAGGCCGTTGAGGAAATGCTGGCAAAACGCAACACAGAAGCACCGTTGGATACCATCCTATCCCTGGACGACAAGCGGTTGGAGCTTGTAAGGGAGGTAAACGGGCTCCGTGAGCAGAGAAACAAGGTTACGCAGCAGATCCCGGGATGTAAGGACCCTGAAGAAAAGCAGGCCCTAATCGAATCCAACCGCAAGCTCCGGCAGCAGATCTTAGACCTGGAAGAGGAGCTCCGCAATGTCGAGCATGAGCTCAGGGAATTGCTGCTTACAGTACCAAACATGATAGCTCCTGACGTACCTTATGGCAAGGATGAATCAGACAATGTAGAAGTGAGAAGATGGGGCGAGCCCCGGAAATTCGATTTCGAGCCGCTGGACCACGTTGAACTGGGCACACGGCTGGGGCTCATCGACATCCCCAGGGCAGCCAAAATCATGGGTTCCAGAAGCTACGTGCTTACCGGCGATGCAGTATACCTCGAGTTCGCCCTGGTAAGGTTCGCACTTGACCTCCTGGCTGAAGAAGGCTTTACCCCTGTTATCCCGCCTGTTCTGGTCAAAGATGAAGTTTTGGTAGGCACCAGGCACTATCCGTTCTTCAAAGACCAGGTCTACAGGATTGAAGGCGAAAACCTCGGACTTGTCGGGACTTCTGAAATTCCACTGGCAGCGCTGCACAAAGACGAAATCCTGTCGGCTGACCAACTTCCCATCAAATATGCCGGATTTTCGTCCTGCTTCAGGACTGAGGTCGGCAGCGGCGGCAGGGATATCCGGGGGCTCATCCGGGTCCACCAGTTTGACAAAGTGGAAATGTTCGTATATTGCGAGCCATCCCAGTCCGATGAAATGCACGAGTACATGGTGTCCCTGGAAGAGCGGATTTATCAAGCCCTCAAGATACCTTACCGCGTGGTCAAAATGTGCTCCGGAGATCTGGGCCCCATCGCCTACAAGAAGTACGACATTGAATTCTGGCACCCGTCGGAAGGCGTATACCGGGAGATTACTTCGTGCAGCAACTGCACCGACTTTCAGGCGCGGGGATTGAACATCAGGTACCGCCCCCAGGACGGCGGCAAGCCCCAGTATGTACACACGCTTAATGGCACCGGTATCGCCATAGGCAGGACCCTTGTGGCAATTTTCGAAAACTACCAGGAAGCAGACGGCAGCATTACAGTGCCTGAAGTGCTCAGGCCTTACATGCCTGGCAACAAGGCACGAATTGGCTGAGACACACAGCCAGGCTAGACCGACGCGGCCTAAGTGCCTAGCCAATGGCACCTGGGCCGCGTCTGGTTTCATGGAAAGGTGTTTTTGCACCGGCGCTCACCGCGGAACTGCAGGAACTACAATTACCGTCCGGTCTTGCCTCAGTTCCGGCCCAATCTAGATGTCGGCTGGGTCGCCGCTTACACTCTGTGTGATGAGTTTCGCAGTCTTGGTAGTGGCAATACCGCCTAACGCCGTCTCCCTGAGCGCCTCAGGCAACATCTTCCCCACCTTGAACATGGCTTCGATTACCTCATCTGCCGGGATAACGCTGTCTAGCCCTGCCAGGGCCATATCGGCGCTGATAATAGCGTTGACCGCCTGAGAAGCGTTCCGGAAGGCACACGGGATCTGCACCATGCCGCCTACAGGGTCACATATAAGCCCCATACAATTCATAAGCGCAATGGCAACTGCATTGGCACAGGCTTCATGAGTTCCTCCAGCCAAAGCCACCACTGCAGCGGCACCCATGGCGGCAGCAGCACCGCACTCGGCCTGGCAACCACCCTCCGCTCCTGACACTGTGGCGTTCTTGGTAATCACCGCTCCCACGCCGGCCGCCACTAGCAAAGCATCAAGCACTTGCTGCTTTGAGGCCCGGAGCTTCTCTGCGGTGGCCAACAGCACTGCCGGCAATACGCCGCTGGCTCCCCCTGTCGGGGCAGCGCACACCAAGCCCATAGATGCATTTACTTCACTGCTTGATAAGGCCATGGACATCACATCATTCAGGTACTTGCCGACCAAAGGGCTCTCATACCGGTATTGTCTGGCAGCTACACCGCTTATGAACCCCCCTATCATCTGTTGGGGTTGTTCTAGTGCCTTCTTTGCGCTGGCTGCCATTACCTCGTAATGCCGCTCCAGTAGTTCATACACTTCCTGTTCGGTCTTGTCGGTAAGTGCCATCTCGTTTTCAAGTACGATCTGGGAGAGGGGCACCTTGCGCGTATTGGCTTGTTCGATCAGATCCTGGATAGAGGAGTACATTGCATTCCCACCTCCTACTGAATTACCCTAACCATCAGCACATCATCTAGTGCAGCCAGTTTCTCTACAACTTCAGGTGGGATTTTCTCGTCAGTCTCAAGCACGCTTGTCGCCACATCACGCTTGGCTACCCTGGAAAACCGCATGACGCCGATGTTGATGTTGTTTTCGGCCAGAATCCGGCTGATACCGGCTATCACTCCCGGCCTGTCTATTTGCTGCATGATGATAGTAGGCCGCTCTGCCGTTACCTCAACCTCCACACCGCTAATCCGGGTGATGAGGATCCGGCCGCCACCTGTGCTGCATCCCACAATCTCGGTAGTCGTATCATCATCGTGGGTAAATGTGATCACCGCAGTATTTTCGTGGACATCATCAAGATCCACTTCATAAAACTTGTAGGTTATGCCCCTGGCTTCAGCGATTCCGGGGCTGCATTTTATCCTTTCGTCCTCTTCAGTAAGGCCCAGCACTCCTGCTAGAAGAGCCAAATGGGTGCCATGGCCCTTCCCTGTCTTGGCAAAAGAGCCATGCAAGCCAAACTCAACGTGCTTAAAAGGCTTGCCCGCAATACGTGCAGCTACCCTGGCCAGCTTGACCGCCCCGGCAGTGTGGCTGGAACTAGGTCCTATCATTATTGGGCCGATTACATCAAAGATGCTCAGGTTCAACAGTCTGTGCCTCCATCTGGTGCGATTATTGTGAAAACAGACTCAATTCAATGGTATCAATAAAGCCCTTTATAGTGAAGTGAAACATCTGGCTACTCAACGAACACGGCAGAGTACCAGTTGACGGTTTCATCTTCACTCTTGAGGGTTTCAATGGGCAGGCCAAATTTCCTCACTGTCTTAAACACATCTATACCCACGCTGTGGAACGCCGGCCTAGCCCGCCTCGCATCCACACAAGGCTTGCCGCGAAACCCTGCACATTCCTTGCAGATGGCGCAATCACTCATGGAGAACGCGAAGTAGTAGCCTTTAAGGAACGCTTCTCTCTCAAGGGCAAACGATATATCGTGGGACACTTTCTTGTCAGTAGAGTGCACTATCACACCCCACGAATAGCGTCTGAGAATCTTCTCGTACTCCCAAGGCTTAAGGCTGCCTGGCCTTGACGGGCAAGTGTGCCCGTACCCCCAATCCCCGCATCCGTACATGCACTTAAGCAGAGTTCTTGGGTCAAACACAATATCATCGATGCTGAAAGGTACAGCATGATCTGCACCCATCTCTAATGCCATATCCACGAGATACTTTGCAAAATCTACGTTCATATCTCCTGTGCCGCCTGACCTACGGCACTCTTCCCTCCTTGTTGCCCTAAATTGTGTGAGCTCCAATAGTTTATCAGTTCAACCCGGGATACTGGATGCCCTGCAAACTGCTCCGGTACTGTATTGATCTTGAGGCTTTGGAACAGCCCGCATTGGTTGGGATGGAAACAATCTGCGGCCTTTTGCGTCGTTGAGTTATGAGGAGGTAATGTTGATGAAAAAAGGCAGCAAGATCGGCTTCTTGCTTCTACTTTGTGTGCTTGGTTTATGTGTCTTGGTGTTTGGTGATACCATTAAGGGGCAGCTTGACAACGCCCAGGATGACATCCCCGTCCCCGGGGAAGGGGAACTTGTGTGTTACGAAAACGCTACTTACGGTTTTAGGTTTTCTTTGCCCGAAACTTGGAAAGGCTATTCCGTCGTGGAAGACAAATGGAGCAGCTCGCCTGACGGAACATATTCCGGCCCGGTAATAAAGATCCGGCATCCCTCCTGGACCGCGGAAGCACCCCGGCAAGACATACCCATCATGGTTATTTCCCTAAACCAATGGAGTTTGCTTCAGGAAGGCAAGTTCAACATAGGTGCAGCTCCTGTAGGCCCGGCAGAACTTGGCCGCAACAACAAGTGGGTTTTTGCCCTCCCTGCCCGCTACAATTATGAGTTCCTGGAAGGATATGAGGAAGTTGAGCAAATACTTGAAAGCGATCCTCTCGTGACATTTGATGTACCTGAATCCGGCATATCGACTTCTCCCAGTCTCGGTGGCATATGCTTAGGGGATTCTCCCGACAAAGTGCTCAGCGTCTTAGGCGATGCCTACAAGGAAACCACCGAACCTGATGAGGCCGGGTATTTCGGTGAAGACCTTATCGTATGGAGATTTGAGAGCGGAATTGACGTGACCTTGGGGCAAAATTCAGGCAAGGTGCTCAGAGTAGCTGCAACAAGCCCCGACTTCCCTACTGACCTGGGGGTAAGCGCCGGCGATGAAGCCGGGACTGCCCTCACCAAATACAGAGCGTTGTACGAAGAAGTCAAGAGCCGCCACTACGATAAGGTGTTGGAAGGCTGGTTCCTTCTGGATGAACAGCAGGTCATTATCCTTGATTTCGATGCTTCAGACGGGTCCCTGGTAAACAGCGAGCTTACGCCCGATTCCCGTGTGGAGCAAATCATCTTGGGCTATTGGGCGCATTTTGACTGATCCTTGAGCACAATTTCCATGACAAGCAGGCCCGCGGTTTGACGCCTACGGGCCTGCTTGCGTTTAGGACACTTCCGCTATCTTTTCTGCAGAGGGATTCTTAGTCCGGACTCAGTCTTGGCTCTGACGGATTTGTTCCAAGTGAGCTTTTGCTTGTTCCAGAAGTTCGGGTTTGTACACAAGTTCCATTGCAGACAGGGCCAGCACCTTTGCCGCCATCAAAGTGGCGTCTATTGCACGGGGCTTTATGGTATCATCGGCCATCTCCCTGGAATGGCCCCTGGCGTCGGTCATACTGAAACCAATTTGGATGCACGGAGTTTCCCAAGTTACATTGCCCACATCGGTGACACCACCGCCTCCACGCTTGGGCTCAGGAACTTCTTGACCCAAGTACTCGAAGTTCTTCTTAGCTAGATCCCTCAACACCGGGTGCTCTAGGGTTTCCTTAAAGAGAGGCTCGTAGTGATTGAACTCCACTGTGGCGCCAACTGCTGCAGCCGCGCCTTGGGCAATTTGCCTCACCTTGGGAAGCACAACTTCTTCGAGGTAACGGGAACTTTTTGCCCTCACAGTGAACCTTGCCACAGCACGTTCCGGGACAATGTTAGGGGCATCTCCACCGTGGGTTATGATCCCTGCAAGCCTCACATCGTCCTGAAGGTGGTTTTTCATCATGCGTATAGCTATGTACGCTGATACACACGCATCAAGAGCGTTTATGCCTGCCTGAGGATTACCACCTGCGTGAGCGGTCTTGCCGTGGAAGGTGATTTCGATGGGATGGGATGCCCAAGACGAGCCGCCGAGGGAGTTGAGCTGCCCAGGGTGGGCTATAAATGCAGCATCTATGTCTGAAAACACGCCTGCTTCCGCCATGACCACTTTGCCGCCGATGGTCTCTTCGGCCGGGGTACCGAGCACAATCCAGCTTGCCCCTGCTTCGTCAGGGGGAAAGGCGTTCTTAAGTCCTATCCCGGCCGCAAGGGCAACAGCCGCCATTAGGTTGTGCCCGCATCCGTGGCCTATTTCAGGCAAGGCATCGTATTCTGCCATAAAGGCAATCCGTGGTCCCTGGTTGCCGGCCTGTGCCCGGAACGCCGTAGGCATACCGGCGATTTCCTTCTCCACGTGAAAACCATGTGATTCAAGGATGCCTGTCAGCTTTGACAGTGCAAAGAATTCCTGCAGCCCAAGTTCAGGGTTCTCATAAAGTGACCTGGCAACATCCTCGACAACAGGCCTCAGCGCATCAATCTCCTGAACCAGCTTCTCGCGTCTTTCTTCAAACCTCATATCAGCTATCCCCTTTATTCCGAAGTGCTTAGCCAGCAATCTTGATCATCCATCTCTGCAAAAAGGCTGGCCCCTAAAGAGGCCAGCCTTCTTCTTAGCGCCGGGTCATATTACTTCATTACCCCTAGCCAGTCACCGAGCACAAACTGGATCCGCCCGATGAGCAGCGCCATTCTGCCCATTACCGTGGTGCCAAACGCCGCACCGAAAGCTACCATGAGTACCACTCTTCCCAGCTGAGGAATGGCCGCCACCGGCCCCTTGATAGTGCGTGAGAAGAAGAAGTAGCTGAGAGAGGCGATGACAAACACCAGGAGCAGGATATCGTTTACGCTGCCCACACTTATAGTAGCTGAAATCTGTTGGACGAAGTCGCCGTGGATGGCTCCCCTCACAGCAACCCCGGTTCCGATACCAACCATCACAGCTACTGGGAACCTTGCAATCCAGGCAACTCCTTTGAAATATCTGGCATAGAGGAGCACACCCAAGACTATGGGGATGATCCACACCAGCTGGCCTTCTTCAGCAAGCGGCTTTACTGCGGTGTCTCTGATGTTGCCCCATGCCATTACAACTGCGTGGCCGGCACTGATTCCCACATACAAGTGTTCCGCGATGCGGTAGAAGGGATTTTCTTTCCAAACGTGGCTTAGTATTGCAAGGGTAACTAAACCTGCTACCCAGATACCCATATCCAGACTCATGAACGCCCTCCCCTTCCCTTTTGTGTGCTATTGCTTACCGACTGTGCGTGAGCTTGCTTTGCTCCGAAGAAGTTGGGGATATTCCGGAGAATGATAAGGATTATAATCAGCAAGTGAGCCAATGACTGAGCGTCCATCGCAGCTACAGCCGTACCGGGTTTTTCAACCAGGAGTTCGTACTCGGCTGCACCAGGAAGCCCACCGAGTATCCCTTCGATCTGGCCTGCCTGGACATACGGAGCCACCTGGGTGATGGCCACTGCAGGCACGCCGGCGATTATCCGGGTCCTGTAGGTGCCGTACACCTGGCGTACATAGTCTTCAGGCCCGGGTTGGCCGGGAGCGATGGTGATGATCATATCGATGTCTGCGGCTGTTTTTATGCCCTGCATAATCGGGAAAGACGTGCTGGGCTTGCCTGAATAATCTGTGCTGAACGTTCCGGGAATATCCGAGGCGAACGCTGCAACAGCCGCCTGCCCGCCTGCCCTGTAACCTAGGTTGATGTAATCTACGCCGTACTCCTTTTCAGCCCAGGCGGTATTGGCGAATGCTTTCTCAGCCATCTGAGGGCCTTGAGCCTGGAATGAAATGCCGATTACCTTGACTTGCTTTTCTGCAAGATGCTCTAGAATAGCCAGAGCTTGAGGTTCCATCTCTGCTGCGCTGCCTGGCGCATAGTCGAAACCGAACACCACGATGGAGCCAGGAGCCAGGCTGTCGATGGCGTTAAACGAGGTCCTGACCTCATCGCTGATTTGTATAGGTATTCCAATGGGTTTCAAAAGAGGACCTGCCAATACAACTAGCAGTATGACATATATCCATGCTTTTGGTATTGATTGCAAACGTTCCATATACACCCTCCTCCTCAGTCACGAAGCCCCAAGTAAGTTCTATCAAGTCCGAGGAACATCTTGACGGCGTTGGATACCACACCCAGTGCAGCCCCCATCATGATAGCGCGCATGCCTGCGGTGTTAGGTATATTTTGTATCCAATCGGCCGCCACAGGGAAAAAGCCCGAAATCGCCGCGCCAATAGGGGCTTTGCCTAGCATAACTACTACTGCAGTGAGCAAGAGCACCCAGCTTTCGAGGCTCTTGGCAGAGAAAGACCTGTACGCCGCAGTAACAATGTAGAACGCGATGGATGCGTACATTGTAGCTGAGGCAGGAGAAAGGATGTTGGAAAACAGGAAGTCATATACGGGACTGTCTTGCCCCGCCCCTATTCCTACGACTATCATGATCAACATGGAGCCAACCAACAGCACGCTGTAGAAGGCACCAGACTCACGCCTTGAAATGGTTACAACGTGCCTCCGCAACAGGTTAACCGCACCGAGTCCCATAGCGAACGCTGATATGACGATACCCCAGGACCTCAGGACCAAGCCTGACTGCTTGATCCACTGTACCGACGGAGCATCCGCGACGAAGAAGTCCAATATGATAATCAGTGCAATCACTGTCATTATTGCCACAGGTAAGGTAGTCTTCAAGTGGGCTCACCTCCGGTTCAAGTGTATGATTACTTCGAGATTAGCTGCAAAATCGCTTCACTTCCAAATGCCAACAAAACTGAACCTAGACACATCAAGCCGATGACAACTGCCTTGGCGATGTCCTGCCCCTTGACAATTGCAAGTTCGACAGGATTCTGTGACAGGTATGCACTTGCAGCGTAGATTTCCTCACCGATAAGGCAATAGTCAGAGGCTACGACCAAGAAGGGCAACTGGGCTACTGTCGCAGAACCGGTAACCTGGATACCACCGGTTTGTGCGCCTGCTTCCGTGAGCAAGAGGGCTTCGGCCAACCATGACCCTATCATGATGTTGGCAGCCACCTGCTCCCTGTGCATGATACCTACTGCAGCGGCAGCATAGGCAAACTGCTCGGCCCCGATAAACCGGACCATTTCGCTTCTGTACCGATCGGGTTTGCCCTCTTCCAGGAAGCTCTGCTTCACGATCTCTTCGGCAACCACATAGACGTCAGGTTTCATGATTGTGGTCACCAAATCGGTGTCGTACCTGGCGCACAGCTTGGCGACATAAGAAAGCACCGAAAGCCCTGCCAGGGTTTGAGCAGAACGCTCATGGGTGAGTTCAATGATTCCGGGGCTGAAGTGAACCGGACGTCCCACTTCCGTGGCCCTTCCTACGGCTTCCTCGATGGCATCCAATGCAGGCAATCTTCTAATTGAAGGTACTTGGCCTCTTCTTGCCTGGCGGATGCAGTAGATGAACAGGACGCATAGTAAGAGGAGAGATGCAAAGGAAAATTGCTTGCCAGCTTCTATCATGATGTGAGGTACACCTCCTGGGTTGTTCGATGGAGTGAACAGCCTTGCAACGACGAATACTGCCGGTGTGCTCCAGACGCTCCTTCATACTTCCATGTTCTACCGCCTCCTCATCAGTATTGAGCAACATTATCCATTGTCTAATATTCGAGATGCGAATTATAAATCCTTCCTCAAAAGTGCTTCTTGTTAGAATATTTTCTTGAGACTCACTTGTCGATGTAGTGTTTATTCCATCACAAGCATAAAGATAGATAACTGCTAATTTAGCCCACCTATGGCTGTTACACTCCTGTTTTATTGTTATTGTCGGCCTTGACGTAAGATGCGTCGTCGAGGTTCAAACCAGGATACATATGAGGGAATTGCATAAATTTTCTTGGGAACGGATGAAATATCCAGACAGCTGTTTTCAACAGCTGCCTGGATTATGGGAGGCCAAGTCTGGATTCAACACCTAGAACCCTAGAGCCACACCTTCCGTCCTTCTGTCTGATCCTCCCAAAAGCGCCCCGGTTTCAGGGTCTTTCATGATGATCTGGGCACCCCCGCCTCCTGAATAAGGGCCGACCACGCGGATCTCATGCCCCATTTCAGCCAGACAGGCTATGGTTTCAGCAGGAAACCGTGATTCCAAGGTAAGACTAGGGGAACTATTGAGAGCGATCATGTCCGTGCCCGGGGCCGACGTCCACCTTGGGAAATCCGCCGCTTCTTGGGGTCCTGCACCGCGGTCCAGCATAAGGCTTAGCATCTGCATGTTCCATTGAGGCTGCCCGTCGCCTCCCGGAGTACCACCTATGATAAAGGGCGAACCGTCTTTCAGTACCATGTAACAATTGAGTGTGTGCATGGGGCGCTTGCCCGGCTCCAGGCAGTTGGGATGGCCCGGCATCAGGTTAAACGACCTGCCGGCACGGTTATTGAGAATCACCCCTGTACCCGGAACTACAACTCCCGACCCGAAAGAAAACGCGATGCTGTGTATGAAAGTACAGCAGTTGCCGGCTTCATCCCAGGCAACAAACGAAGTGGTATCTCCCTGCCCATGGCTTGCCGGAAGTACCGTTTCTGGACGCTTATCATGGATCCGTTTGACAGCCTCCCTGGCATATCGCTTTGATATCAACTTGGAAACATCGAAGCCTGATACGGCAGGATCTCCCGCAAACGCATTGCGGTCTGAAAACACCAGCTGCTTTATCTTTACCATTAGGTCAATCATGTCAGGTGACATGGGATCGAGGTTCGCTACGGCAAGCTGCTCCAAGAGGTTCAATTCTTCCAAGACCATGAACCCGGCAGACACCGGGGCAGTCTCAAGCACCGTATATCCCCTGTAATCCGTGCTTATAGGCCGGTACCACCCAGGTGAATCCTCAAAATGCCTGGAGAACTCACCGCCCAAGAAAGCGCCTCCCAGCTCTTGGTTTGTCTCGTAGAACTTGTCGGCAAAAGGCCCTTTGTAGAAGTACTCGGCTCCCTGGTCACCAAACTCCCTGAGGGTGCGTGCCAGGTCTTGCTGCTTAAACCAAGTACCCGCCTTAGGCGGCTGGCCTCCGGGAAGGAAAATCCGGGATGCTTCCGGGTACCGGGACAGCTTGTCTCTTGCTGCCCTCAGCGCTTTCTCAAACCCGGGGGATACCACAAATCCCTGTTCCGCAATTTTTGCCCCAGCCTCGAAACATTGCTTGAGGGAAAAGGTTCCAAACCTCCTGCAGGCAAGATCGTAAACCAGTGGCGCGCCGGGAACAGCCACTGATTCGATACCGTGTTGCGGAAGGATATCGCCCTGGCCGGCAAAGCGTGCCAAGGTAGCACCATCTCCGGCTACCCCGCTCCCATTGAGGGCCACTGCCTCACCGGCGGAAGCATCATAGTATATCAGGAACGCGTCGCCTCCTAACCCGCACATGTGCGGCATGACTACCGACGTGACCGCAGCCATGGTAAGGCAGGCATCCATTGCATTTCCGCCGGACCACAACGCCTTAATCCCTGCCATAGCGGCTATGGGATGGGCAGCCGCAACCATGCCTCGCTTCCCTACTCTGCAGCTTGTAAACCTCGACTTGAACATTACACCCACTCCTCCAGTTTCTCGTGTATCAGCAGACTCCCGGGGAACGGCACAAACACCAAGTAAGCAACAGGAAAAAAGGGTACCCTAAAGAATTTTATCCTAAGGGCCCATTAATCCTGCAGCGGCATCTGCAGCAACATGCTGCAGAGCAGCCTACTGAACGTACAAACCACGGGTATGGGTGAAAGGAAGAGATGTACAATGACCAAACCAACCAAACCAACCGGCCAAATTAGCTGCGAGAAAGGTTATGCCACGGAATTGCTGGACATAGAAGGCGTGAGCCTTCACAGGCTAACCCTCCCGCCTCCGGCGCCTGGTTTCGAGGATTTCATCACCCCGTGGCTTCTCAAGACAAGGCACGGGACTTTACTGGTAGACCCTGGCCCTGCGGCAACCATCCCTTGCCTCGCAGAGCTGCTAAAGGACCAGGGCGTAGACGAACTAGACTTGGTGCTGCTTACCCACATACATATCGACCACTCAGGCGGCATAGCAGACTTGATATCACTCTTCCCCGGTGCCAAGGTGGTAAGCCATCCCAGGTCGTTTAGGCACCTCACCGACCCGGCCAGGCTCTGGGAGTCAAGCCAGAAGGTGCTGGGTGACTTAGCCAACCGGTACGGGCCCATAAAACCCCTGCCTGAAGACGCATTGTTGCAAGACCTCCCGGGACCTATCCCAGGGCTAGAGGTAATAGCTACTCCAGGCCATTCTTCCCACCACCAGTCATATGTTTTCACAAACCAAGACATGAAGATATTGTTCGCAGGAGAAGCTGCAGGGGTTTATCTCGGAGGCAGCTATATAAGGCCTGCCACCCCTCCTCGGTTTTTCTTTGACGTCGCATACGGATCCCTGCAGAAACTCATGGCAGTCGGACCTACAGCCACATGTTACGGCCACTTTGGCTTTACCCACAATCCTGGATGGCTCAACAAAGCTGCTGAGCAGCTAGTCTTGTGGCGAGAGGCACTCGCAGAGTTGATAGACACAAAGCCGGACGTAGCAGTTGAACAAGCATTGACATACTTGGAACAAAAAGACCCATACCTGAAGGGGCGTCATAGGTTTGGTGAACAGATTGCATCAAGGGAACGCTATTTCATCCAAAACAGCATCAAAGGGTTCCTGCAAGCGCTGAAGGAAGGTACTTGAAATACACCTGTATCCCCATGGATTCAAG
>LFST01000001.1:0-27036 GCA_001513185.1 Candidatus Fermentithermobacillaceae bacterium DTU015 | reverse complement strand
ATTCAAGGCGCTCTATATATGACTTTATACCTTAGGCAGTATATCCTCAGATGAGCCTGATTAGGCACGCCCATATGGCTTACCGCTTCCGGCAGCAGCTTTGTCACATGCCTCAAGCAGTTTGTCAATGAACACGCCTATCTCATCCATGCCCTGCCATTCCTCAAGGAACATCCTGACCGCAACAAGCACGTACACGAACCCGTCTTCAACCTGGGAAAGCGCATGAGCGTGGGCAGAGGCCAAAAGGCTTGTTTGGATTTGCAGGCCAGTATATCCGGAACCAGAAAGACTTGGAGCCTGTTTCAATTGGACCGTAACCACTTGCTCCCCCTAGGGATTCAGACTGGTCTGGAATTGGCCAGGCACGAACTGAACTGCTTTGAAATTGACCGCTTCCACCCTAAGCCTGGTTTAGCACTGACCAACACGATGGCCGACCGAACCACGGTGGTCTGGAACTAGCCAGCCGGGCGCAGGGCGTGGTCCGAGATTTGCCACTACCTAGAAGCAACTGGTTTGAACATGACCACTTATGCCGCATATCTAGTCAAAAACTTACCACTTCGCTTAATGGAAGGTTCATACCGGTTCCAATTTGACCGGCTCGGAGTCGGAAGCGGTCACCGATTTGCCACTTTCAGCCTCAATCTGGTCGGGAACTGACCGGTTCTGCGTCCTAGAGACTCAGAACGGTCTCAAAGTGCCCAACACCGAGTCTCGTGTGGTTCGAAACTGACCACTTCCAGGATTGACCTGGTCTAAAATTGACCAGTAGAGCCTTCGACCGAACGGAAATGGTTTGGAATCGTTCAATTTCGCCTGAGATCTGGTCACAAATCGAGCAGTCCCAGCCGGAACCTGGTCATAGATCGGTCAGGTGCTCATCCCAAACCAGCGCTCACCTATGTGTGACCTACCGGTGGCAAGCCGGGGAACTTATGGGCTGTCCCGCTTGTTCCCCCTGCTATTGGCTGATCAGCTGAGCCGATCATTTGAGGCAGCAAGCTCCTACAATAGCTGGAGTTGCCCTACAGGGTCCTGTCTCTCGTGGACCAAGTTGCCGTCGATAAACACTTTTTCTGCAACGGTCATGCTGCTGAAAGGATGTCCGCTCCAGATGACAAGGTCTGCATCTTTGCCCGCTTCAATGCTGCACACCCTGTCAGCAATGCCGATGAACTCCGCGGGAGTGATTGTGACTGCGCGGAAAGCCTCATCTTCTGGCATGCCTTCACGCACTGCAATACCTGCATGGAGCGGGAGCCACTTGGTGCCACTGAAGTCATCGCACTGAATGGCAATCTTGACGCCGCTTTTTGCCAGGATCCCGGCATTCTTAAGGCTGATATTAGCCACTTCCATCTTGACCTTGCCCAGGAGGGTCGGCCCTATGGTGCAACGCACGCCTTTCTCAGCAAGTATGTCTGCGATGAGATACCCCTCGGTAGCATGTTCGATGATGAAGTCCAAGTCAAACTCTTCAGCGATTCTCACTGCGGTAAGGATATCATCGGCCCTGTGAGCATGGATTCTGGCTTTGATCTCGCCCTTTATCACCCGGGCAAGGGCTTCCATCTTGAGGTCTACCTCTAAGTTATCCCCTTCTTTGTCTGACCTTTTAACATAATTGCGAGCCTTGGTGAGTGCCTCACGGAGCACAGCAGCGTTTCCCATCCTGGTGTACGGCATCACTTTCTTGTCCCGGCCGTAGCAGCGTTTTGGGTTTTCGCCCAGGGCCATCTTCATGGCTTCGGTACCTGGGATAACCATTTCTTCTACCGTCCTGCCCCTGAGTTTCATTGCAAACCCTGTGCCACCGATGATGTTGGCGCTGCCGGGTCCCGAGTAGACTGTAGTCACTCCGCCCGACACAACTTCAGCAATAGCGGGATCCTGGGGATTGAGAGAGTCAATACCCCTTACGTGGGGCGTCACCGGGTCAGAAAACTCGTTTCCGTCTTCGTGGGCCCATACCATTGGCTCTCCGAACACACCTACATGGCTGTGGCAATCGATGAGGCCGGGCGTCACTATCTTGCCCGTCGCATCGATCACTTCAGCCCCTTCCGGCACTCGCACATCTTTGCCTACAGCTGTAATCTTGCCGTTTTCGAACACCACTGCCCCGTTGTCGATTATGCCGTTGGTGATGGTATGTATTTTGGCGTTCACTATTGCTTTGATCATACAATCCCTCCTAATAAGATTTGAGCTGTCCCAACCACCTACAAAGGCCGCAGGACAACTCCTAATCGGTAATTGCTTATCATTCTACTTGGGCTTTCGCTTTTTGGGAATCACAAATTTGGCGGAGCAGCAAATGAATGCCTCACTCTATGTAAACCCATGGTTCTACCTCCCAAAGAGGTCTTCGGCGATGCGTTTCTTTGAGTAGGGATTCTCTCAACCCTCCAAGCATACACTGGGCCATATCTATATCCACACTCCATCAGACGGATAAACCGCCGGCCTGCGTATTCAAATTCCCATACTAAGTCCTTAGGTTCTGGTTCACCAGCACGGAGATCCCACCACCGGTTAGTCTCCCACAAGGGATTCCAAGGCACGTGCCGGAAGCCGGGATCAGGATTGGAACCATCGGTTACGATTAGCCCACCGTCGACTAATTTGTCCAGGATCCGGTGAAACAGGCGGGGGCCCAGCCACCATACACCGCTACCGCCCTCACCTGGGCTATCTCCCCTGTAATAGAAAACGCTGAGGGCGGGCAATTTGTTGAAGGTCTCCTCGCCATCAGCCTTGTGGCCATATAAGGTGATCGTTTCACCTGGACGACCACGCACAGTCCAGACCTCTTTGTGGGTCGGTTCATCACGTTCCGCCCACTGGAAAAAAGGGGTTGGGTCAAAAATATAGCCTCTATGAGGAAAACGCGCCCCGTTGGTTCTGTGAGGCCTAGCCGCCGGAATTCCCGGGCACACGTAGGCCGTTGGAAGAGTGGGAAATCTACGGATATCGGCGAAATGGAACTCGGTGATGCGGTCGATAAATAACTGTATCGGTTCAAGAGTATCATCACCGCAACATGGGTAGAAGAGCACGCCCTTGGGAGCTATGATCCCAAAACAAGACAATGGCCTGCAGATTGGGTTCCTCCGCCTGGCAGGTCTGCGTTGCAGGCACATGCTCTCACCCCTCGCAATGCACTTAGAGGTCTAAGATACTTGGAGACTATGGAAAGATCCTTCCGTGAAGACTAACGCGGGCGCATACTACACTGAGAGCCAAACGGCCTCTCTCACAACAGATAAACCAGTATACAACCTTGTCTCAAATTAACCAAGACACTTACAACGTTCTTTGCAGCAGACTTTTCACAAGAGGTTTGTGCGCTGGAGTGTCGATGGTGGGCGGTGAGGGACTTGAACCCCCGGCCTCTTGCATGTCAAGCAAGCGCTCTGACCAACTGAGCTAACCGCCCGCTTTTGTGGAGGCGACACCCGGATTCGAACCGGGGATAAGGGTTTTGCAGACCCCTGCCTTACCACTTGGCTATGTCGCCACGTGTTGTTGCCCTAAAGTTAATAATGGAGCGGAAGACGGGATTTGAACCCGCGGCCCTCGCCTTGGCAAGGCGATGCTCTACCACTGAGCTACTTCCGCTCGTCGATGGTGCCGCAGGCCAGAGTCGAACTGGCGACACGCGGATTTTCAGTCCGCTGCTCTACCACCTGAGCTACCGCGGCATCCCTTGCTTGCATTACAGATGGCGGAGGCGACGGGATTCGAACCCGCGATCTCGTGCGTGACAGGCACGTATGTTAGGCCAGCTACACCACGCCTCCGCGTTTTTCTGGTGGGCGAAACAGGGATTGAACCTGTGACCCCCTGCGTGTAAGGCAGGTGCTCTCCCGCTGAGCTATTCGCCCATGTACAGGCCACTTGGGTGGCACCGAAACATAGTATACCTAAGAGATCCGTTTTAGTCAAACCAATTTATGAGATATTCAGGTGTTTTTGATGAGTTCCGCAAGAATTCTTACCCGAAACATTGTCCCTGGCCTGCCTGCGGCCCAACGGTGGCTAGAGTGGCCAGGCACAACACCGCCCGCTCCACGGAACTCACAGCACCTACAAAGGAGTGTATCAGAATGGGGCGGATAATGAAATCCAGAAGAAAAAACTCCAAGGATACCTGCACTTGTAGGAGAATCCGGACCTATGATTTGCTCACGGCAGCCCAGAACAATGTAAAGCGCCTCTATCCCGCCGGGATTTCCGGGAAACCTTCTTCCCGGCAACCTCCCATAGCAAACCTGGACTCAGAACCCTCATCTTCAGGCGGGGTTAGACCGTTTCAAGTCCAGTGTCCCACAGGCGTTATATGGACTGTACAAGCCGGCGATACCCTTTTTAACATAGCACGCGCCACAGGAACTACCGTTGAGAGGATCATGGCCCTCAATCCTAGCCTTGTACCCGAAAACCTCCAGCCCGGCATGGAAATCTGCCTGCCTCAAGAAGCAGCACTCCCGAGGGGGCCGATCCCGCCGTGTGAATCAGGATTGTACTGGGTTGTGGCTCAAGGAGATACTTTGTTCTCAATAGCAAGGGCTTACGGTACCACAGTCCAGCGGCTGCTTGAGCTCAATCCGGGAATTGACCCGTTAAACCTTCAGATTGGGATGAGCATATGCCTGCCTGGCTGACATGTCAAATTTAGCCATGGATGATGAAGGGAATCTAACCACCGCGTAGAATGTAGCACACTGCAGGATACGATCCGTGTTACCGAGACTTCGGGCACGAGGACAAGCCCTTTAATCAATATTTCCCCACTTGGGTGGTGTTAAAGTGGTGTTAAAGATGACGGAATTTTTTGCTTTACTTAAGGACAACTCGTTCATAGGTTTGGGCCAAGCCGGCCACGCGCTGATTGGCGGAAGGCCCCTTGGTATCCGCCTTTTGTGCTTCTTGCTCATACTGGCACTGGCACTCACTCTCATCCCAGTACAAGCTGCAAGCGCACAGACTAAGGCATCTCAAACGGTCACCCTGAATTTCGTCGGTGACATCCTGCTCGCAAGCCGGATTCAAGACCTCATTGACGCCGAAGGTCCCATGGCCCCCTGGATTGGGGTCAAAGACTTACTTCAAAGCGCGGATTTCACCATAGGCAACCTTGAATGCGCAGTAGGAACCACAGGCTCCCCCATGCCCGACAAACAATGGACGTTCAGAGCATCCCCCGAAACCCTCCAGGGACTTAAGGACGCAGGTGTTGACGTAGTATCTCTTGCCAACAACCACACTCTGGATTTTGGTGTAGAGGGTTTGCTGGAGACCATCGAAAATGTGAAAAACTACGGAGTTATCCCGATAGGCGCCGGTCCTGATGAAGCCTCAGCGAGACACCCTGTGATCCTCGAGAAACACGGCATCAGGATTGCTCTGTTTGCCACATCCATGGTGATACCCGTATGGGAATGGGCAGCCGAAGGCGACAGGCCAGGACTGGCGGTAGACTACAGCATGTGGAATCACAATATCGTAACGGGAATTGAAGCAGTCCGGCCCCACGTTGATTACATCGTGGTGTACCTCCACTGGGGCGAAGAAAGGACTACCGAACCTGAAGATTGGGTGTTGCGGATGGAAAAAGTGCTGAGGGATGCCGGCGCAGACATTATCATCGGCAGCCACCCCCACGTGTTGAGGGGGCTTAGATTTGATGGCAAAAGCCTCACAGCATTCAGTCTCGGTAATTTCATATTCACCACCCGCCCGGATTGTCCGGCATGCCAGATCGGCGCAATATTGAGCATCACCTTGTCAAAGACAGCCATCGAAGAGGTTGTGATACATCCGACAGAAATCGTATGGGGCAAGACATTTGTGATGGAGGACCAAGCGAAACTGGACGCTCTCGCCACACTGGACCTGCTTTCCGGGCCCTTTGACACGGACATCACCTCATCCGGGCAAGTGTTAGAACGGATATTTCCAGATGTACTGGACCACTGGGCCAGGGTCAACGTAAACAAACTTGCCCGCTTGGGAATTGTGACTGGGTTTGAAGACGGAAGGTTTCTGCCTGACAAACCTGTGACCAGGGCGGAATTCGCCACCACGCTCGCACGGGTAATCGCGGGCAAACTTGAATTGGACAACACAGACGTTCCACTCTTCGGGCCTGATGAGTTCACCCTGTGTGCACCCGGTCATTGGGCATATACATACTTAACCTACCTGGCCGGTATGTCCATCCTCCCCGCCCACGATCCCGAGTGGATCCCTGATGAGTTCTGCCCAAGAGCCGAGGTGTGTACACTGCTTTGGAAAGCTGCGGTAAGACACAATGCAGCTAATGATATGGACAAGAACGGCAACGGTGGCACCGGTGAAGACGCCGAAGACGGCGCAGTCACAACCGGCATAACAGACCGACTCTGGTCCCAGTTCCGGAATGAACTGGAATCTCTGGACCCGGAAAGCCAGACAGCCGTGATGTGGTGCATAAGTGAGTCTCTCCTCATGGGGTATGACGACGGAACACTCAGGCTAGACAACCCGGTCACAAGGGCTGAAGCTGCGACCATCATACGGAGATTCATGAACAGGCAAAACAACGTCCCTTAACACAGTCCCGCTATGATCAGGTACCCTAGGCTGTTGGCCTTTGAAAGCCTATAAGCGGCCAGATCTGGTGCCGGCATCTCGGCTGGGACATGATGCAATTGAACACCGAACAAGCAGCGCGAGTTGCTCCTGCCTCATTCCTCACCCAGATACGCTTTCCTGACCTCATCCCTGGCCAGGAGCTCCTTCCCGGTACCGGACAGCACTATCCTGCCCGTCTCCAGCACGTAGCCATAGTCAGCCAGCTGAAGCGCAGCCCGGGCGTTCTGCTCAATAAGCAACACTGTCTTGCCTTCACCGTGGATTGCTTTGATGATGTTGAAGATCTCTTGCACCAGCATAGGCGCCAGCCCCAAGGAAGGTTCGTCCATCATCAGCAGAGTAGGATTAGCCATGAGCGCCCTGCCGACGGCCAACATCTGCTGCTCGCCTCCGGACAGGGTGCCTGCCAGCTGAGCCTTCCTTTCCTTGAGCCGCGGAAACAGGCTGAACACCCAGTCAAGGTCTTTCTTCACGCCAGGATCACTCCTGGTGTATGCCCCCAAGTACAAGTTTTCCAAAACGGTTAAGTCGGGGAAAACCCGCCTCCCCTCAGGCACCATGGTAATCCCCATTTGCACAATCTGGGTGGTAGACGCCCTGGTAATGTCCTTCCCCTGAAAGGTGATAGTGCCGGAACTGGCCCTTACCAATCCACAGATAGCTCTGAGAGTGGTACTCTTCCCTGCTCCGTTGGCCCCGATCAAGGTAATGATTTGGTTGGCAGGTACTTCAAGGGATATCCCCTTGAGGGCATGGATACCGCCGTAGTGCACATGCAAGTCCGAAAGGCTAAGCACTGGTCTCCACCCCCAGATAGGCAGTGATTACCCTTTGGTTTTTCTGAATCTCAGCAGGGGTGCCTTGGGCGATGGTCACGCCATAGTCCAGCACCAGGATCCGCTCACATATCCCCATGACCACCCGCATGTGATGTTCGATAAGCAAAATAGTCAGGTCAAAATCCTTCCTTATCTGCCTTATAAAATCCATCAGTTCCCCAGCCTCAGCTGGGTTCATACCGGCTGCAGGTTCGTCCAGGAGCAGGAGTTTCGGCCTGGTGGCCAAGGCCCGGGCGATCTCCAGCCTCCGCTGCTGCCCGTAAGGCAGGGAACCTGCTTGCTCACCGGCCACATGGGCTAGCCCGACCGCTTCCAGAAGGGACCAGGAATACTCAAGCATTGCCTTCTCCTCTGACTTGTACTGTCCCCACCTGATTACCGCCTCCAAGGGGCTCGAACGAAGACGGAGGTGATTGGCCACCAGCACGTTTTCCAAGACACTCAAGCTGCCAAACAACCGGATATTTTGGAAGGTGCGGGCAATGCCCCGGCGGGTGATAAGGTCAGGGCGGAGGCCTGTGATATCCTCGCCACTGAAAACTATGCGCCCTGCAGTAGGTTTATGTACACCCGTGATTAGATTAAACACCGTGGTCTTCCCGGCGCCATTGGGACCGATAAGCCCGACCAGCTCACCTGATTCCAGGCAAAGGTTAAAGTCTGACACCGCAGTAAGTCCGTGGAATTTCTTCCATACTCCTTCCAGCAGCAAAAGACTCATAGATCCTCACCCCTTTCAGGGGTCTTGCTCCTTGCCCCAAGTAGACCCTGCCAGGACCATTCCCTCTGCCCCATGATGCCTTCCCTGTAAAACAAGACCACCAGGATAAGCAGGAGGGAGAAAATCACCATACGCATCCCCGGTATTCCTGGCAGGGAAATGAAACCTAGGTCCATAGGAGCTTCCACGCTGCGGAGTACCTCTTTGAGGATGGTCACAATGGTTGCGGCAATCACTGTGCCGGTTATGCTGCCCATACCGCCTAGCACCACTATAAGGAGGATCTCAAACGTAAGGGTGAAACGGAACATGTTGGGATCTATTGTGGTCAGCAGGCTGGGCCTAACCCGTACACAATCCCCCTTCTTTATCACTTTTTGTTATATTTGGTATATTTGCCCCTCATGTCCAAATTCCTGCCTACAACAGACCAATCTTCAAACTTTTGGCAACTGGGATCTGGAGGTCTTATCCCAACCGGCCGGCTGCAGGCAGTTTCAGACATCACGCTTGTCCCACGAAGGTATGTCCCATGGACACCCGGCATAGATTTATTTCAGAGCACTCACTCTGGCTTCATTTACGTGGGAGGAGGATTCAACATGGAGGAAATCTTGACTGCACTTATGGAGCAAGAACAGCAAGCGGTTGAGAAATATAAGGATATAGCAAGGAGAGCGAGGAGTTCCACAGAACGTGATCTCATAAACCGCATCTTAGCCCAGAAAAACTTCGAAATTGAAACCTTGAGGCTGTTATGCTCCGGCAATGTCCCCGACAGGTTTATCGCCTTTGGCACAATCATCGATGATGAAGTCAACTTCAGGGACGCGCCCAGCCCCTCAGGCAGCCTCTTGGCCGTCTTAGACAGGGGGACCCCTGTGATCTTGACTGAGCGCCGAGGCAATTGGGTAGGGCTCCAACTCTACGACGGCAAGAGCGGATGGGTGTTTAAAGATTACGTCAGGGCTAATGATTGAAGTGACATTCCTAATCGACTGGCAGCCGTAGCTTTTGCGCAACAAGTTGTGTCATAAGCCGCCTGATAAACATAACATGTTAACGCAACTACTTATGGAGGTGAAGTTAGATGGCAGGATCCAAGAGCTACGGCTTCGAATGGTTCCTCTGGCTGCTTCTTCTCATCATAATCATCATCTGGTTGTTTGAGTTCTAAGAACCAAACCCTTACAGACAGCCTCTGACAGAGGTTGGGCCGAGAAGATGGGGGTGGGGCCAAGGACCCCACCTCTGTCAGATCCATGGTGCCTGATCTAGAACCCCGGCAAACCGATAAACATCTGGGTAAACATCATCCCGTATGAACCGCCTTTAATGATGCCTACCCCAATGTGGGTAAACGCAGGGTTAAGGATGTTCCGTCGGTGCCCATCGCTCTGCATCAGGGCATTGTGGGCACGCTCAACGGTAGACGCCCCTGCCAGATTCTCCCCCGCCGTACGGTATTCGACCCCGGCTTGCCTCATCATGTCAAAGGGAGAACCGTATGTAGGAGACGTGTGGCTGAAATAATTGAGGTCGATCATGTCCTGGCTCTTGAGCCTGGCCAGCTCAACCAGGCGCATGTCCACCTGTAAAGGGTTCAGACCACGTTGGACCCTCTCTTGATTTACCAGGTCAACCATGAGTTGCTCTTCCGGAGTCAACCCAGGTTCAGGCTCCGGCTCGGGAGTTGGCTCTGGCTCAGGTTCCGGTTCAGGCTGAGGTTCCGGCTCTGGTTCTGGTGCCGGCTCCGGTTCAGCTTCTGGTTCAGGTTGGGCAGGCTGCTCAGGCTCCGGTACTTGTCCGGGCTCAGGCTCAGGACAAGGCCCAGCTTGCTCCCCAGGAGGTATGCCTGGTGCAAGATCCCAGATCTCCGGAATCAGTACCTTGAGCATCCTTTGAAGTACAATGTTATCTCTGTATATATCCGCCAGGAGCAAGGCAAGGCTGTGGCGTGAGGGACCTGCGAAAAGGAATACTTTACCTCCGTCAGGCCCCGGAAGCACGTAACGCTTGTAGGACGATGCTACAAGTGGCCTTGCCGGCATCACTAATCCCAAGATCAGGCTGACCACGATTACTGCGGCAATTCTCTTTTTGTACTTCATTGAATTCCCCCTTCCAGTTTTACGGGTTTTACGCCAACTCTAGCCATATCATACAGCTTTGGCCTGGGAGTTGGAAAATGTATAATCTACCATATGTTCGGATACAAACTAGAGGTTGTTGTCCGTTAGAAGGAGGAAAACAGTGGAAGTGATTCACGGAGGCCAGGTATTCCCCTACATGCCCCGGCCTCCCCACTCGTTTATTTACCCACGAGGCATACAATCATGTTTGACGTACTGCGCCGATATCCAGCCTATCTGGCCCGAGGGGATCTGCACTTTGAGCCAGTCTCGCTGGACCTCGATCACCCGCAGACGAGTGCCGGCATTTACCTGGGCTATCACTGCGAAGGTCAGTCCGGGTCCCTGCCTTACATTGACCAGGTGGGCAGTGACGGTGCCTGTGCATCTTACTTTACTTTTCCTGATTTTCACGACTACGTGCACGTGCCTGGTTGTGAAGACCCTTGCAGTGAGCACGATGATCTTGGTCACCATGATGGGTTCCCCAGCCGGCGGGACTTCGAAACTGGCATGCTCCACTTCAACCGATACCCTGGCCGTCATTCCTGGCTTTGCTTCCGGAAGTACCACGAACTCAGAAAACGGCACGGTAAAGTGCAGCGTGTGTACTGTTTGAGTGGGATCCATCAAGGGTTCGTATATGATGCGCTGCGCTATAGTCCCGTCGACTATGACTTTGCCAGGTGCTACGATGACACGCTTTACCTCAGGAGTTGAGGAGAAATCGAGAATCTCTCTGGCAAGAGGTTTTTCTTCGGGTATGTCTACAATCTCCCTGACGATTCCCTGAGACTTGCTGTCACCTAGGACTTCTTGCACCCTGACAAGTTCCTTCTCGACCTCAAGGCCGGGAACGCCGGAAATATTGGTAACCACCTGGATCTTCTGAACCCTGATGACCTTGACAGTTACTTCGATGATTATCCTGGCGGTGATTGCCCTCCCGTTTTGTGCCACATCGATTGATATGAACTCTATTTCCGCATCGGCCACCACCGTCATCCCTGGCTGTACCCCGGGCACCTCCACAAACCGCTCAAAAGGAATGGTGTGATGGACCACGTGAACGGTCTGATAAGGGCTCCTGGCTTCATAGATGGTCCTAAGGCTTATCGTCCCGTTGACTATGACCTTGTTGGGCAGAATCGTGGTCGAATTCACCTGAATCGTAGCTACCTGGTCAATGATGGATACCACGTCAGGCTTGACTTCAGGGATAAACAGGTGCTCCCTGATAACCGCCTGGGCCGACGATTCTCCCAGCACCGTTTCTGCCTTGATCATCTCTTTGGTGACCTTAAGTCCCGGGATCCCGCTTACATCGGTTACCACTTCGATGACCGCGGTCCTCGAAACCCTTACGGTAAGCATCACTACAGCCCTGACCACTATGGCCATACCGTCGGGGCGCACTTCAAACGATGCGTGCTCGATAACTACGTTGGGAATTGCCACCATGCCAGGCTGCACACCGGGAATTTCAACGAAAGTGCTAAACGGGATCTCTGCATGGAACACATGGACAGTCTGATAGGGAACTGCGGCTTCGTAAATAATGGCCAGGTCCAGGACACCATCTACTATCACTTTTCCGGGCAGCACAGTCACCTTGGTGATCTCGGGCCTGCCGGCAAAATCTATGACTGCTGCCACAGGTGGCTTGGGCTCAGGAACTGTCACAGGCTCAGAAACCACAATCTGCGAAGTCCCTACGCCTATGGTTTCCTCCAGTTTTATCTCCTCGGTCTTGACTTCGAGGGTATCCAGGCTCAACCGTTACCCTCCTCTCCTTGCTAAAATGGATGCCTACATTGCTAAAACATCTATATGCCAAGGAGGTTTACAATGTGACCGTGCAACTTCTCAAGGTCGCCTCATACAATGCCCATGTAGGCTGCATGGCATAGCCGGAGTTGATGATGGAGGGGCAGATGAACCTGTGGTGTGTAATCCCTGCACAAAACGAAGAGCGTACCGTAGCCCACGTGATCAGGGAGTGCTTGGCGGCAGGCGCTAGCTATGTGCTAGTGGTATGCAACGGCACTTCAGACAGGACGCTTCACATCGCGCAAAACTACTCTGACAAGAGGGTGAAGGTGTTTTGGGAGCCCCAGCCTCTGGGGATAGATGTACCAAGGGCAATTGGAGCCGTAATCGCGTATGCTCAGGGTGCTGATGGGATACTGTTTTGCGATGGGGATTTGTCCGGCCGGCTGGCTGCCCACCTTTCGTGCTTGCTTGCCACGATTGCATGGGGATACGACCTGTCGCTCACAGACTGCTATCCCAGAGGGCTGCCCTACGGAGGCATGGCAGGCAGGGTAATAAGAGCCCGCTTGGACCTAAACTGCGCCATAGGCCGCCGAGACTTGGGCGCTGCTGTGATGTCCCATGGCCCGTCGTGCATATCCAGAAGGTTCCTGGAGCTTGTGCCGTATCAGGCCCTGGCAATTCCTCCGCTGGCACAAGCGTTGGCTGTAAAGCAAGGGCTAAAGGTGGAGATCGGAGCAAGCCTTGCCCACGAGCTGTTGGGTTCAAGGGAAAGACGGGGCGACCATCCAGACAAAATCGCCGATTTGATAATCGGCGATTGTATGCTGGCCATGTCAGTATTTGACGGCGGACTGCCGGCAAGGTGTTCGGGCCGGCGGACTTATATAGGACTAGACAACACCCGCCGTTGGGATCTGCTCAAATATCACGCCGACAGGATTATTGCACAGACTGGACTTCTTTGACTTCGGGGATCTCCCGCTTGAGTATACGTTCAATCCCGCCCTTTAGGGTCATCACGGCAAACGGACAGGTGCCACAAGCGCCTGTAAGCCGCACCTTGACCACTCCGTCTTCGGTGACTTCAACCAGTTCCACATCTCCTCCGTCCGCCTGGAGCGACGGGCGAATCTGATCCAGAACCTCTTTCACTCTTGCTTCCATGATCATCCTTCTTTCATATAGAAATATCGGCCGCTGTCTACAAACACTCACAGATTCTTTTCCATATTTTCATCTATTTTGTTCTCTTCTTCAATAGCGTCCAGGAAAGTTTGATCGTCCGTGAATTTCCTAGCCTGCATCATACACGTTTCAACTACCCGCTTCCTGTATGAGCCGTCAATCCTGAAAGTCCTGGTTGCCTCAAGCAGTTCCTCTCTACCCAAAGCATCCTTGTCCCTGTCAAAAGCTATTCTCTTAGCCCGGGTCACCAGCTCTTCAAGTTCAGCACAGGAAAAGTTCTGCGTAAGCGGCACAATATCCCTCCACAGCATATCCCTGACTTCATCATCTCCCATCTCCAGGGGGACTCTTTTCCTGCTGGTGCCCTTAGAAAGCCCAAGGTGGACCATGAGGATTTCGAGCCTGGTCTGGGGGCCCGGGTAAAGGAACGGTATCTTGTAATCGAACCTGCCAGCCCGCAAGAAGGCGTCATCCAGGTGCTCAGGCACATTGGTGGTGCCTACTATTATGGCGCTCCGGTCAGGTTTGCCAAGCCACTCGAGGAATTGGGAAAATACCCGCTGGGTTTCTTCTTCGGCAGATCCGGCTGCGGTACCGGTGCGCTTACCGAACCTGTCGATCTCATCTACAAACACTATGGCAGGGGACATTTTTTCCGCAAGGGTGATTGCATTTTTCATGTTTTGGCCTGATTCGCCCAGCCACTTGGAGTAAATGTTCTCGGTGACCAGGTTGATAAAAGGCAGCTGCACTTCGCTGGCCAGGGCGTGGGCAAACAAGCTCTTGCCTGTGCCCGGAGGGCCGAAAAACAGGAGGCCTTTCGGCAACCCTAGATCAAAATACCTGGCTTTCTCAGGCCGCTGCAGCACGTTGATAATGTACTTTGAAATGAACGTTTTGATCGCATGGTACCCGCCAATATCCTGGAAGTTGTACTGGGGATCCACCACTTCTAAGATCTTGGAACGCTTCACCATTTCAGACTTGAGTTCTTTCATGATATCCGGGTCGAAAGTCTTAGCTCTCTGGTATGACTCGAGCAAAATGCTCTCTACCTGGTGCAGGTTGAGTCCTGACAAAGTCACGGTAGCTGTTTCAAGTTTTGTGTGATCTAACGGCACATCCAGAGTCAAAGCTGTGGCTTCTATCAGTTTGGCCCGTTCCTCCCTGCTGGAGGGATCCACCGAGACCACTATCGTGAATTCCCTGGTAAACTCGTCCATCAGCAAAGTGGCGTCCTGGGTGAGGATCATCACACATGACCCTTTCGCCATGATCTGCGGGTTTATGGCCCAGGACCTGAGGGCTGCCTGGAAACCGGTATCGTATTCTTTGGCCTCGGAGATATTCTGCATGATGAATACCGTCGTGGAGGTCTTAAGATAAGTATCCACCTCTTTCAGGACGGCTCTAAGCGCATGAAGTTCAACACTGCCCTCAGGACGCATGCGGGAAGCAAGCGGTGTGGAACTTGGAATACGCTTCTTGTACGGCTGGAACACAGGTCCTTCGGGCCCGGGATTTAGGGTGCCTAATCCATCCCACGGGTCGTAGAGAAACACATTGTCGACGTCTTGGAATTCAGGATCAGACAGTACAAATCGCTTAAGCTGGTAGATTCTTTTAGGATCCACTGTCTCAAAGCAGATGATGGGCGAATAATTGGCTCTGCGCTTGAGTACTCCGTGCCTGATCCAGGAATCATCAAGGTAGTCCTTGGCCACAACGTTCCTCCTCAACCACAGGGTGCATCCACATTGGTCTTAAGGTTCAAACCATATTTCTTAAGCAGGCTCACGATTTTCGCCGTCTGGCCGTGGCCTGCCCGTTCAAGGATATTTATCTTACCCTTGGTGATCTCTATCTCAAAATATGACTTGAGGCCGGTCTTGGTAGCCCTCACGAATGCAGCACCTTCTTCTTTTCTGTTGCGTCTTCCCCAATCTCCCTGGCAATCTGGGCAGCAGTCTTAGGGGCAACCGTCACAGGAATTGCCCAAAGCCCAAGCTCTTTAAGCAAACCTTTTAGCCGCTCAGCTTCATCGAAACAGGACTCACCCGGAAAACCTGAAAACTCTATCTTGACCTCCCGTTTGGCGCCAATCTCAGCCTTTATTGTCCTTGCCATCACAACACACCCTTCACAAGCACCTTTTTACCGTCAACCGGGTGTTTCACTTCTTCCATTTCAACTTCGTAATTAAGGGCCGAAAGAGCTTTGGCCACGCAAAGCGCGATGTAATTTTGGATTACCTTCTCCTTGATCTCCCCCGCAATCCGCTCATAACCCCCGTAACTGTCGCATATGAACACCACATCGCCGGTTTCCCGGTTAACGCTGATCCCAATTCCCCTGTCGAACGCAGGCCCCGACAAGGACCAATCGCAATATATGAGCCGGCCGTAGTAATCCCGGATACTGTGTCCCACGTCCAGATTCATCTCTTCTGCGCACGCCCAAACAGCTTCATTGAGAATTTCCCAGCCAGGATCCTGCTCTACAGACTTACCCTGTTCTAAAGCAGTCTGAAGCTTGATGTCGGCATGATAGGAGCTTATGTGACTCATGGCCGCACCCTCCATCCAAGTCTTATCTTACCCCTCAAAAAGTCACGTTTCTGGGCCTCAAGCAACTGGATCTCACCATGGATATCCTGCAAACGACGCCTCATGGCCTCCGGACCTAATTCTTTGTTCCTTGCAACCCTGTCTAATGGGCCTGTGGTCTTCCGGAACCGTTCTTCCCTGCTCAGAAACTCTATCTCAAGCACGGCTACCCTTGCTTTCAGCTGCTCCCTCCTGGCTGCATCGGTTTCTACGTCCATCTGTGTCTTAAGCAAGTTTATTTCGGTTTTCAGCCTGGCGTCCTCCAAACTTTCCGCCTCGGTCTTCCATTCTGAAACCTTTATAGAACGGACCCTGGCGGCTCCGCCTGCCTGTTGCCAATTGTCGAGGAACTCTTGCAGCTCCTGGATTTCATCAGAAGCAACCGCGGCAGCCACCTGCTCTGGTTCCGGGTATTCGACCGGAACCTGTGTGATGTGCCTCCAACGCCACATCTCAAGCTGCCTTTGAAGATCGTCCTTCTCTTCCTCCAACGCCCCTATCCTCTCGTCAAAATCTTTGGTTAGAAACGAACACCATAGGTTCACGGCCACGTAAGAGAAGCCGACGAATATGATAAAGCCGATGGGCAGCATGATCACCAACCTGGCCCATGTGTTAAGTACAGGTATCATTACATAGGTCAACCGCAGGCTGGTGTAGTTTGCAAGGATAAAGAGTGCGGTAAGTATTGCAACGGATTCGGCGGTATGTTCATATTTGGTGGTAAGAGTCTTTGTCCATCTGTATCCTACCCAGCTCAGGACTACGAAGGCTATGAGAGTCCACACAAACCACATCAGCGACCCACCTCGAGTCCCTTGTAAACATTATAGCATCCTGCCCAAAGGCCTGATGTTTCATTCACCGCCCTTGAGTAATGCTTTCGAGATATCGCCGGGCCAGCCATAAGTGATCCGGGCCGGGCGAACTTAGAGCAAATCTCTGCCCTGATTGCACGACCTCCCTGCCTTCGGGAACAATTTTGCCTACAACCGTGGCGTTTACGCCTGCCTTGCGATATGCTTCGCATAGCTCCTCCCCGTCAGGTGCGGTGACTACAAGGCACCCTGATGAAATCAGCCGCAAAGGGTCTATCCTGCAAAACTCTGCTACCTTTAATGTAACCGGAAGCACCGGGATTTTATCGGCATAGATCACAGCTCCTAGCCCTGATGCCTGGCACAGCTCGTAAATAGCACCCAACACACCACCTTCCGTGGCGTCGTGGCAGGCATTGGCGCCGGCTTCAGCAGCGATTTTGCCGTCAAGGGTCACGCTGATCATTGAAAACAGGTCTTTGGCTTGTTCAAGCGCAACTTCATCAAGCACGCCCTCAAACACTTCGGGGAAATCCCGCACCAATATCGAAGTACCTTCCATACCCGCCCATTTGGTGACTACTATATCGTCCCCAACTTGGGCATTAGATGAACTAAGCACTCTCCTGTTTCTGGTTTTGCCTAACGCGGTTACGCTTATGATTGGCTGCCTAAGCCCTGGCGTCACTTCAGTGTGGCCACCTGCAACCTGCACCCCTTCTTCCACGCAGGCGTCGTTTATGTCATTGATTATCTGTTCTAAGTCTGACAACAAGGCGGTTTCGGGCAGCAGCAGCGTAACCAGGATGCATACAGGCTCTCCGCCGGTTGCGGCTATGTCGTTTATGGCTACTTTTACAGCTAACCAGCCCGCTTTGTCTTCCGCGCCTGTGATTGGATCCGTGCTGGCCAGAAGCAACTCATCCGCCAGATCCAAGGCTGCCGTGTCTTCTCCGATTGCCGGCCTAAGCACTACTTCTTTCCTAGGGTAGCCCAGACGGCTGAATACTATTTGCTCCAGTAGCTCAGGGGGTACTTTGCCTACGGTAAGTGACTCGTTGTTCTTCATGACTGCCTCCACAAATGCAAGTATAATATGTTTCGCTGCGAGGTCTTCACGGCAATGCTAGTTATTGAACGCTACCGCCGTCTCACTGAGATTATACCAACAATATCTGTTGTGATAAAATGCCGGGGAACCTGTTCCGGGGTTGACGATTGCCATGTGGGCAAACCCTGGTGTACTATGGGCAAACCCTTGGCATGCTATGTGAGAACGCCGGCGGAAGACAGGCATTTTGGGAGAGTTTGCCGGTTGCAAAGATTAACGTGTTAAGGAGGCATCACAGTGCTTAGGATCACCGGAGGGTACCTGGCTGGAAGAACCATATCCTCTCTCCCCGGAGAAAACACGCGGCCGCCCCTTACCAGGGTAAGGGAGTCGGTGGCGAATATTTTGAGGCCCTACATCGAGGAAGCAGTAGTGCTTGACCTGTTTGCAGGCACCGGGAGTTTTTCATTTGAGCTCCTGTCCAGGGGTGCCCAATTTGCCGTGCTGATAGACAAGAGCCCCAAGGCAGTCCAAGTACTCCGGAAAAACGCCGCCAAACTGGATGTAGAGGATATGGTAGAGATAATCAGGGCCGACGCGTTGCAGATGATAGACAGGTTCAAGAGGGCCGGGAACCGGTTTGACATCATTATCGTGGCACCTCCGTATTTTACAGGGTTGGACCAGGAAACCATGACGAGACTGGGTTCGGGCGAGCTCCTGAGTCCTGGCGGGATTGTGTTACTCCAGCAATCGAGAAAAGAAACCTTCAACGAAAAATATGGTGATCTGATTCTTAAGAAGACGTACCGTTATGGGGAAACACGGATATCCACGTACATCCTGGACGAGTAGGCAACGTCCTGCAACATTGCTCGGCTAAGGTTTGACAGAATCGCCGTTTTTGCGTTCAATCCAGGTTTCATTGCCCGTTACAAAACGTACGACAAAGGGAACACCGTTTTCGCTATAACTGAAAACCCATTGCCCTGCTTTTGGACCTGGCCCCATACTCCCAGGGGCATGAGTTTTCCGGGAAAAAGGAACTTGCCGTATTTGGCATAAACGTCTTCAAAGCAGGTCACATCGATTAAGCCGTATTCATCTTCCAGGGAAACAAACACCACAATCCTTCCGGTTCTGGTAGGTGGCCTTTGGGGCCTTACAGGAATGCCGCCCACCTTTACAAAGTCGCCTGGTTTGATCTGGGGAAGTTCGCGGCTTGATACAAACCCCTGCTTTTTGAGCTTGTTACGCCATATTTCCATAGGGTGAGCTGAAACCCCGGTACCGAGGATCTGGTACTCAAAAGCTACTTTTTCCGCCAAGGAAAACTCTGCTTGGCCGGGAAAATAAGCAGTGCCGTAAGCGCCGTCGCCGTGGTCGCGGACCACGGGATTTTCCGGGCCACACCCGCCGCAGTTTGCCCCTGCGCCAGGCAGTGGCACCAGCATTTCTGACTGGGGGTTGTCGCCTACCGCGTAAGCATCTTTCAGCTGCCACAGCAGGGATTTCCGGCTTTCCATAAATTCATCAAAACAACCGCATAAAATGAGGTTGCGCAAAATATCAGAATCCAGCTTGACGCGCCTGGTGAAATCGTAGAAAGACCTAAATTTAGCTTTTGCCCTTTCGCGGATTATACGATCGATGGCACTTTGTTTCATGCCCTTTATCATCTTAAACGGCAGGCGTATGCTTGAGCCCTCCACCACCACATCTTTACCTGAGTGGTTGATTGATGGGCCAAGCACCTCCACCCCGTGGCTTCTGGCTTCGACGCATATAGTGGATATGGGATAGAACCCCATAGGCTGGTTGTTGAGTATAGCGCCGTAGAATTCCGCCGGGTAATGCTCAAGCAGGTACGCGGTTTTATACGCAGTGGTGGCAAAAGCCCGGGCATGGGCTTCGCAGAAACCGTAGCTGGCGTAGCCTCGGATGCAATTGAAAATCTCAGCGGCAACCTCTTCTGTTACGCCCCGTTTTACGGCTTTTTCAATGAAAAGCCCGCCTATCTTTTCCATCTCTTCAAACGACCTGCCATGGGTCATGACCCTGCGCAGCTTATCGGCCTCCCCGGGGGTAAAACCTGCGATTACCGATGCGATTTCAATCACCTGTTCCTGAAACAGCACCACCCCGTAAGTATTTTTCAGAATCGGCTCAAGCCTTGGGTCCAGATACGATATATCTTCCTGACCGTGGCGCCGCTTGATGAAAGGCGTCACCATATTCCCTTTGATTGGGCCCGGGCGTATCAGGGCAACACTGGCCACAATATCTTCGATGTTATCGGCGCCAAGCCTTGCCTGGAGCCCCCGCTGTGCCGGACTCTCCAACTGGAACACCCCCACGGTGTCTGCTCGTCTTAACCGCTCAAAAGTAGCTTTGTCATCTAAGGGGATCCGGTCGTAGTCGGGCTTGGCCCCCTGGATCAAGCTCAGAGAATCTTCCACCGCTCCCAATGTGCGCAAAGACAGGAGGTCTATTTTGACCAGGCCTAAATCTTCTACATCGTCTTTGTCAAACTGCAGGATATTCACTCCTTTGGCCGATCGCTCAAGGGGAGAAAGCCAGGTGACCGGGGTTTTGGATATAACTACACCGCCTAAATGGGTGGCTAAAAACCGGGGAAACCCGGCTAGTTTGCCTGCGGTTTCAATGAGGGTTTGGAGCCGCTTTCCTGGGATATCCAAGGCCCTCAATTCAGGCAGTGATTTAAAAGCTTCTTCCAGCCGGCAAGCCGGTATATGGGGCACCCGTTTGGCGATTATATCGATCTCATCCGGGGCATACCCCATGGCCTTTCCCACATCCCTTATGGCTGAACGCCCCTGGAAAGTGTTGTATGTGGCCACCGATGCCACATGGGTATCCCCGTATTTTTGGTACACATAGGCGGTTACTTCATCCCTCCGCCTGGCATCGAAGTCAACGTCTATATCCGGTTTTTCCCCCCGCTCCAGGCTCATGAACCTTTCAAACAAAAGGTTGTGGGCGATAGGATCCACATCGGTAATCCCAAGGCAGTAAGCTACGGCAGAATCAGCGGCTGAACCTCTGCCTGCATGGCGTATGTTTTGCCTTTCGGCGAAGTTTACAAGATCCCACACTACGAGGAAATAATCTTCGTATCCCAACTGCTCAATTATGCCAAGTTCATGCTCAAGCCTGGCTTTTATATCCCGGGTTATCTTGCGGTACTTTGTTTGTGCCCCTTTAAGCACCAGGTGGCGTAAGAAGTGGCCCGATGACCTAAAACCCTCCGGATATGCGAAGGCCGGGAAATTTAAAGCCCCCAGATCTAAAGCACACTCACATTGTTCAGCCAAAATCCGGGCCATATGAATTGCTTCAGGATAATCCCTATACTCCGCTTTCATCTCTTCCCAGGATTTCAGGTAGTTTTCCGAGTTCAACCGCCTTTCCGGATGGACGTCTTCAAGTTTGGTCAGGGTGCGGATGCAGGTCAAGATATCGTGGATTTGAAAATCTGATTTGGTGGCATAATGCACATTATTTGTGGCCACGGTACGCAAACCCAGGGATGAAGCCAGCTCCGACAAGGCTTTGTTCAGGCTCATAGAGCCGGGAAGCAGGGATTCTGACAGTTCAATGATGAACGAGTTTTGCCCAAAGATATGTTTGTAGTATTCTGCCGTCTGCCTGGCTTCCTCAAATCTTTTCCGGAGTATCAGAGACGGGATCAGCCCCTTCCTGCACCCTGAAAGAACCAACAGCCCTTCTTTGTGAGATGCAAGAGTATGTAAATCCACCTTTGGCGACCCACGCTCATTTCCCAAATGGGCTTGGGTTAAAACGGCACACAAGTTCCTGTACCCGGTGTGGTTTTTGCAAAGCAGGGTGAGATGGAACCCGCCCTCCATGGTCACTTCGCACCCGACTATGGGTTTAATCCCCGCCTGCTTAGCAGCTTTTACGAACCTTACCGCACCTGAGAGCCTGTTATGGTCGGTTAAGGCCAGAGCGGGCATATCCAGGTCAGCAGCCCTTTCTACAAGTTTAGTTATGCTTGAAGCCCCGTCCAGAAAAGAGAAGGGGCTGTGTACGTGGAGATGTACAAACATGGCTCAATCGAACACCCTGTAAAGATTCCAATGTTTTTGATTTAAATAGAGTTCGTAAACCCCGCCTTCCCCGGCTAAGACCCGGAAAAAAGTCTTTTCTTTTTCGTCCTCCCACCATCTGCCTACTTCGTTCCATTTATCTATCACGGCTTTTACGGTTATCCATTTCTTTATCCAAAAAAACCGCTTGGGGGTACCGTTTTCGCAAACCACCAAAACCGGCTGGTCTACTATTTTTGACATGGCAAAACTTACCCTCCTTCCTTGTGGTATCGCTTATTCCCGCGCCGGGGGGGACCGGGGTTACTGTCGCAACCGGAATCCCAAGGCCCGGCTTGCGCCCCTGGGCAAACTAGCTTGCCGGTACCTGGGTCTTGGTGAATCTTACAGGATCCCAAAAAGCAAGCATTCTCTCCCGGCGCAGTATTTCAGGCTTAAAAACCTTGCTATGCTTATGTCCCCATATGAGGGCTGAATCCCCGTATTTTTGCTCTATACCCGTCAAAGCCAGTTCAAGTGACGCAGGAACCCCTAGGGCACCCCGGTTGGGTTCCCCCAATGACATCTGGGTCACCGGCACCCTGTCGATATCTTCAAATGTAAGCAAAACCGAGGAAACCCGGCACAAAACCTCATGGCTTAATTCAGACACCATCTCCTCAAAAAGTTGCGAGACGATGGTTTTAAGCGGTTCAAACATGCACACAGGCCGTACTGATTTCTTTTCCCGCACTACAGGTTTAAACGCACCTGACAAGGTTATGGTTAGGTGCTTAAACCCTGTGCCGCTTTGGATCAATTGCTCTGATACTTCCCGTAACGCAGGCTCGAGGATTTGGGGCGTCAACGCATCCATGGGGTTTTCTACCGTGATGGTTTTTTCAATGCTTGGCTTGGGATACAGCGGTTTTACCTGGGAACGGTCCCGGCCGTTTACCCAGTCAAGCACCGGGTATGCCCAATCACCGATTTGCCATGCCAGCCGGTTGGCAGGTGTTTGCTGCAAATCTTTGAAGGTGCTAAACCCTAAGGTATATAGGTGGGATATCATATCCGGTGTTAAAGGCCACAGCAAGGCAATTGGCATGCCGGCACAATAAACTGCTTCCTTCCCAGGCTTGATGTCAATTGAGATATAATTTGCGCCCGACTCTACATGTCCCCACGGCTTTTTGCCCGGCGCTGGCTTGCGGCTTTGGAACAGCTTTTGAGCCATCCAAATAGAAGAAGCTTTTGCCAAAAACTTTGATCGGGCTTTTGTCACAATGGCAATATGGAACATGCCGTCCATCAAGGCCAAAATTTCAGCCGGCAGTTTATCCTTGGGAACTTCGACGAAAACCCCACAACCCTCTTTGTCAGGCTCGATAAAGGGCGTCAGGGCCGCAAACGCATCAAGGATGTGCTTGAGGCCGTTGGAAGTCGGGTCAGACACCTGGATTATCCTGCACAAAGGAGATGCCAGCTTAGCCTGCCGTACCGTGTCGCCCGGCCGTACGCCATCCTTAAATGAGTGTTCGTCACAATCTAGGATGCTATTTTGGAAACACACGGCAAGGGGCATATTGGGATCGAGCTTGCGGTTAACCTTTTCCTGGTACGCCCTTGCCCCTATGAATTTGAAGTAATATACACAGGACATGCGATCACCTGTTCGATAGAACATTTGTTTGGTTATTATCATAAGCTCCATGGAGGGTGAAGTCAAGAGGTTTTGGATTTTACCTTTTAAACCCGGACAAAAGACAGGCAGGTACTCTGAAGGTATAGGTTTTTCAGACGGCTGCAGGAAATCCAGGCAGCCTCCATAGGAACCTGTAGGAAAACCCTACAGTCTTTCGGAAACCCGTAGGAAACTCAGGCGGATCTGTTACAAAAAAGGTGCAGCTATTTCAGACGGCCGTCTGAAATTCGGTTAGGACCTTGGTCTGCAACATGCTCCTCGCCCTGGACAGCCTTGATTTAACGGTACCGACAGGGCAACACATCCGCTGGGCGACTTCCTTGCCCGAATATTCGAGCACATCGTGGAGCATCACCGTATCCCTGTAGTAATCAGGCAAAGATTCTATGGCTTTGAGAATCACATCCCGCCCGTCCCGGGCTTCTAATATATCCAGCAATTCAGACTCACCGTCGGGAAAATCAACAGGCTGTTCATCCCCGTCTTTGCTTGTAAGCACCGGCCACGAAACAGTAGGAATCCGCTTTTTCCTCATCTTATCTATGCAAAGGTTGGTAGCCACCCTTCTCATCCATCTGCCTAATGATGCACGCCCTGAATATGTACCGATCGAGGAATACACCCGCAAGAAAACTTCCTGAGTGAGGTCCTCCGCATCCTCGTTATTCTTGACAATCCCTGAAACATGCAAATAGATTTGCTTGTAGTAGCGGTTATACAGTGTCTCAAAAGCTTCTTCATCGCCCTGGGAAATCTTCCGGGCTAGGGCCAAATCATCTTCTACCACATATTCCGTCATGTGTTCCGCTTGGTATACGGCTGATAATTCCATTCCCACGGTGCAACCCCCCGGTTTCAACTCTCGTCATCACTATAGTAAGGGGCTTAGCCGGGGAATTCTTCAGCCATAAGCGCAAACCGCCTCAGCATTTTGGCCTAGGCATTTTTGCGGAGAGGAGAATTGGAACCGGTAGGAACAACCACACTCAGGAGGGTTCCCCTTCCCAGTTCAGATGATATTTGAATGGATGCACCCAGCAATTCTGCCCGTTCGAACATGCCCACCAAGCCCATCTGCCCGGCGGCCACCAAAGAGGCAGGAGCAGCCTGAGGAGGATCAAAGCCTTTCCCGTTGTCCCTTATTTCTATCCTAAGCAGGTCATCTTCAAATCCCAGCTTAAGTTCTATCAAGTTGGCCCCCGAATGTTTTACCGCGTTGGACAGCCCTTCTTGAACTATCCTGAACACCAGCGCCTCTATTTCCCGGGGCAGTTCCCTTACACTACCTGTGACATCAAACACCACACGGAAGCCTTCCCTTTCCGCCTGGTCGCAGAGCCACTCGCATGCAGACACAAACCCGAAATCGTCAAGCACAGGCGGCCTGAGATTCCTGGCAAATTCCCTCAAATCGGCGATGGTCTCATCCAGCAGGGAGTCCATATCGGTAAGCAGCCCTTGCACATTATCATCCGGAGCTTGCTCCCGGGACCGATCGTGAGATTGATTGTGGGACAAGGTCCGTTCGAGAAGGTCCAGCTTCCTCCTAAGCGCCACCAGATACTGGATCGCACCGTCGTGAAGTTCTCTGGCAATCCTGGCTCTTTCCTCTTCCTGGGCGAGGTCGGCCACTGAAAGGTATTCCCGCATCCTTTCCTCTCGGGTCCTTGAAACATCCAGGGCCTTATCCCGTTTCTCGATTTCTTCCCATAGGCGTTTCTCGGTAGAAGTGTCCCTGGCAATCCCCTGGTGGTGCAGCAGTTCAAATCCTTGGTACAAAAGGGACGCCCGCACATCCAGCTTTACCATGTGCCCGTCTTTCCGCTGTATAACCCAGGAATATTCGATATGTTTCTTCCTGTTGCGCACCGCATTCTTAAGGGAGGCAACGGTGGTAGCCCACGACTCGGGGGTAACGAACTCGCCAAAATACCTGCCACACAGTTCCTCAGGCCGGTATCCTAACATGTCCACGCTTTGGGAATTCACATATAGGAAGCGGCCGCCCCTGTCCAGCACGAACACAAGGTCTCCTGCGTTTTCCATGAGCATATGGTATCTCTCTTCAGACTGTTTGAGGCTCTCGATCAGTGCTGCCTTGGAAGCTATCATGGCAGCCTGGGTGGCCACAGCCATGATGATCTCCGGGTCCGCCTGGAAGAACGGCACGTCGCCTTGGCGGGCCAGCAACATAAACCCTGTTACCTCTTGTCCCAGGGTCATGGGGACTATAGCGGCAAATGAGAACTCCAAGATCCCTAAGACCGAATCCTTGTACCCCTTGGTGATGATGATGGGACGATAGGGGCTAAGGGCTGACTGCATAAGGCAAGAGCCGCTATCTACTCTCAAAGTGATATCAGGAGATACCAGCAGGTCTTGCTTACCCACCGATGAAACCACATAGGCCGATTTGGAAGAAGGCTCATAGAGTAAGATTGCCACCGCGTCGATGTCGAAGCTGTCCAAGATAAGCCTGGCGATTCTGTCCAGGGCTTGGTCCCGGGTGAGATTGCCCCGGGTTATCCTCCCCATTTCAAGCAAGAGATAAGTGCCCGCCTTCCACCCAGGCAGATCACCCATGGGGATTCACCTCTACATCTTCCCGTTTGATGATGCCTTTCTTCAGGGCTGCAACCACAGCCTGAGTCCGGGAGGACACCCCCAATTTGTCAAACACCGAACTCAGATGAGACTGGACCGTCCTAGGGCTTACGCCAAGCTCAAAACCTATCTCCTTGTTCGACATCCCCTTGGCAGCAAGTTTGAGGATGTGGGTTTCTCTTGGTGTGAGCAAGCCGCGCCCTGGCAGCTGCGAAACATCTGTTTCACAGTGTTCCTCGTCATCCCGACGAGCCCCGCTTTGTGAACCCTCTGCCTGTGCTGTTGCCCCCCGGTCTTCCGCTTGATGGCCTGACCGCCTGGCAATCCTGGCAAAAACCTCCCTGGCGATATCAGGATGGAGAATGCATTCGCCCAAAGCGGTAGCCCTTATGGCTTGGACCAGTTCTTCTGATCGCACGCTCTTGAGGATGTAGCCTGAAGCACCGTTTTCAATAAGGCGGGAAACATAGGCGAAGTCGTCGTAGGCGGTAAGTGCCAGGATGAATATATCGGGAAACTTCTCTTTAACGCGCCTGGTGGCTTCGATGCCGTTCATGCGGGGCATGGACACATCCATGGCAATAACGTCGGGGGAAAGCTTCCCGACAAGTTCTATCGCTTCAAACCCGTCAGAAGCTTCCCCCACCACTTCGATGTCAGGTTCCCCTTCAAGCAGCCGTCTCGTACCCTCGCGCACAAGGGCGTGATCGTCGCACAGGAGAACTCGTATCTTCCCCTTACTTGGACCCTTGGAGGGCATTTTTCACCGCCTCAATGATCCCCTCGCTCGTAAAGGTTGCCCCCGCAATCGTATCAATGTCCTCAAGGCTTTGCTTCTCGATTATGTCTTGAGGGACACGTTTGAACGCAGGATCGGATATCCC
>LFST01000006.1 GCA_001513185.1 Candidatus Fermentithermobacillaceae bacterium DTU015 | reverse complement strand
CAGAGGAATCAGGCATTGTAGAGAAGCTAGCCCGAGCTCAAACCTGTCACCGTAAGGTTGTTCCCCGATGTGCCCCCGGAACATCCCGCTATGGGCGCTATGATTATGAACCTGGCAGCTAATGTATTGGGCCTCGGCGACGCTGCTACTCCGCTTGGGCTCAAAGCTATGCAGGAGCTGCAAAAACTCAATCCAGTCAAGGACACGGCAACCGACGCCATGTGCATGTTCCTGGCCATCAACACTTCGTCGGTGACCCTCATCAGCGCCACCACGGTCGCAGTGCTTGCGGCAGCAGGGTCAGCTAACCCCACGGAAATCATAGGGCCTACCATAATAGCCACTGCATGTTCAACTACCGTAGGCATAATTGCCGCGAAGCTCCTTTCGAAATTGCCCAGGTTCAGGATGCAAGCAAATCCCGGCGAACAACAGGAAGGGTAAGGGGGTATATTTATGTTCGTCAAAATAGTCAATGCAATGTCCGTATGGGCAATCCCTATCATGATCGTAGGTTTTGTAGGTTACGGACTGATAAAGAAGGTTAAAGTATACGAGTGCTTCACTGAAGGAGCCAAAGAAGGTTTCCAGACTGGAGTCAGGATCATCCCGTTTCTAGTGGCTATTCTGTGCGCCATCGGTGTGTTCAGGGCTTCAGGCGCTATGGACCTCCTTACGAAAGCTTTGAGCCCCATAACCAACCTGATAGGTATGCCCGGCGAAGTACTACCCATGGCGTTCATGCGTCCGTTGTCAGGAAGCGGAGCCCGCGGTATCATGACGGAGCTGGTAACCACCCACGGCCCGCAATCACTCATAGGTAGAATGGCAGCGGTGATGAACGGTTCAACTGACACCACTTTCTACGTGTTGGCAGTGTACTTCGGTTCAGTACAGATAAAGAAAACCAGGCATGCACTACCCGCAGGACTCCTGGCTGACCTGGCAGGCATATTGGCCGCCGCATGGGTAACAAGGTTGTTCTTCAAATAAACTAATGGCTGTTCTGTAACCCGGATAACCCGGTTCTCATACAACAGGAGGGAAAACACATGATTAAGCCCAAAGCCCTGAAGTTTGGTGATACTCTAGGGTTGATAGCTCCGGCCAGCAACACAACCGAGGAGAACGTGCAAAGGTCCATCAAGAAACTGCAGGATCTCGGCTTCAAGGTAAAGGAAGGCAAGAGCATCTACAAGAGGCACGGCTTCTTAGCGGGAGACGACCAAACCAGGGCACAGGACATCAACGAGATGTTCGCAGATCCCGAGGTGGACGGCATCATCTGCATAAGGGGCGGCACAGGCGCGCCCAGGATACTGGACAAGATCGATTATGAAATCATCAAGCAGAATCCCAAGGTGTTCATAGGATACAGCGATATAACAGTGCTGCATATCGCGTTCAACCAGATATGCAACTTAGTAACCTTCCACGGGCCCATGGTATCCTCCAATATGATCGATGACTTCGACGACTACTCCAAAGAAAGCTTGTTCAAGCTGATCATGGAACCCGATGCCTACGGCAAACTTGAGAATCCCGAAGGAGAAGAAATCGTGACTATAAACGGCGGCATAGGTATCGGGCAGCTGGTGGGTGGATGCCTGGCGCTGGTTTGCAGCACCCTGGGGACTCCGTATGAAATAGACACCAAGGGTAAGATCCTGGTCCTGGAGGACCTGGGCGAAGAGCCCTACAAGGTTGACAGGATGCTCAACCAGCTGAGGCTGGCCGGCAAACTGCAAGAAGCCAACGGTATCATACTAGGGACATTTGAGGATGCCACCATCAAGAGCAGCTATCACGACAGCCAGCCCATGGAGGAAGTGTTCAACGACCACCTGAAGGATCTCGGTGTGCCAGCGATCTACAACCTCCGTATTGGCCACTGCAAGCCGGTTATGTCTATACCTCTCGGAGTATATGCCAGACTGGATGCAGATAAGAAGGAAGTCTGTCTGCTGGAAGGTGCAACACAGTAGAGAAACAGAGTAGCAGGTAAACCAGGAAACAACACAGCCGGAGCTCGTAAGACTTATGAGCTCCGGCTGTTCAGTCTCAAAGCAAGCACGGGCCCGACCCGCTAGGAACAGATGTATCCAAGCCTTGCCATGCCCGATTACAATAGCATAGGCGCCTCATGCCGTTATCAGCGGACCAGTGCCTTACACAGCAAATAGCAAGGACTCGCAATGTTCGCAAAAAGGAGTAAACCGCCGATAGAAAAACCCTGGACATCTTACCTTATGCTTGCGCGGTAAGCGTGCTTGCGGCTTGACTCTCTCGCGCAGGCTCCGAGGGCCTCCATTGGCAAAAGCCCATCAGCCAGGTTAAGCCTGGATACTGTGCCTAAGCCGCCTACGTAGACACAACCCTGGCCTCGTTCTCCACGGGAATCCGCCTTTCGTACAAGGTGTACCAAATGAACATAGTTGTGCCGCGGAACATTGCTGTGAAGGTTATCCCCAGCCACAAGCCGTTGAGGCCCAACCATCTTCCAAGAGTCCAGCAAAACAACGGGCGCAACAGGTTAGAAGCTATACTGCATATGCTTGGAGGCAGGGTCTCTCCCATTCCCCGGAAAACTCCGGAGCATGCACCTTCCAAGGCCATAAACACCTGGGATATCGCCAAGATGCGCAAGTAAGTGGCTCCCATATCCAGAATCTCCGGCGGATCGCTGAGGAACAAAGAAAACAGGAAGCGCCCTCCTAGCACCAAGACAACCGTGACGAACACTTCCCAGCCCAGCAGCACAGCCAAGGAAATCCGATATCCCCGGCGGATGCGCGCCCACTGGCGAGCACCGTAATTTTGGCCTACGAAGGCTGTAATGGCCGAAGCAAAACCTCCGCCGATAAGCCATGACAGGGACTCAATCTGGCTTCCCACCCGTTGTACAGCCACAGCGGTTTCTCCGTACCAGGCCGATACCATCCCGGTAACTACCATAGCAAGTGCAGTGAATGCTGCGCTCTCAACCGCAATAGGTACGCTCCACTTGAGAATCCGGCGGACTTTTTCCCAGTCAACCCGGCCGAACAGGTGAAATTGGGAAAAGGGCCTGTTGGGGTGCCGCTTTGCAAACCATACGAACAGCCCAAATACCACTCCCTGGGCAATCACGGTGGCTACAGCTGCGCCTTGAACACCCCAGCCGAATTTCAGGATCATCAGGGGATCGAGAATCATGTTAACTACCAGCCCAATCGAGTTAGCGAAAAATGTCAGGCGCGAGTTGCCGGCGCCGTTGAACGATCCGGTAATAGATGCCGACATATAGGTGAGCGGAATACCCAGTGCCACAATGCGCAAGTAACCGCTGGCGCTTGCTAACACAGCCGGTTCTCTTGCCTGCAAGAGGGAAATAATCTGTTCAGCGAACACGATTAGGATGAGTCCGTACGCTATGCCCAGGCCCAGCGCCAGTCTAACGGAGTTTTCGGCATATTCCCGGGCAGTACCTATGTCACCCCGCCCTAGGTTCTGGGAAGTTCCGATTTCGGCACCCATGCGCCCGATCATAAGGAGCGCCGCCCCGAGCCACATGAACATTCCGGCCAGCCCGCTTGCAGCCACTGCTGTCACAGAATTCTCGGTGCGGCCCAGCCAGAACATGTCAGTAAGGTTGTATGTCATCTGCATTAGTTGGGTTCCCATGATAGGAAACGCCACTATCAGCAGTTTTCTCAGGATATCTCCTTGGGTTAGATCGTATGTGTCTTTGGCCATCTGTCGTCTCCATTAATTACCTGGTATGGTCCGTGCTTTGGCGCACGTCTTCAAGTATATAAGATTGGGCACAGAGGTCAAATGATTGGTGTGATGATCGATAGGGCTCGGGAAACAAGCTGGTCCTGTGTTCAGGGGATGACTCTTGGACCTGATACCGCTGTACTATTACGTCAGATTGTCCTACATATCACTACCGTGCATTCTTGTTCCGACTGCGGTTTGCTTTGGCCTTTTCGCCTGCGTAGCAGTAATATGTGCCTGCTTGGTCCTGTCATCAACACGGGAATATCGCAGCAGACTTACAAAGAGACTGTCTGCCTGCTGCGGGGCATAAAACCCAGTTTCTGATATCATCAGCAAGTCAATCTCAGTGGTAGTCCCATCATGCAAGCGAGGGAATGTAAAGGTTTTCAACTAAGAACTTTGGCTGGTATTCCAGCTTCCTTCAGTATCCTGGGTTTCCATCCCTCATAGGTAGGCTAAGAACCGTTTGAACTGCTATTTAGCAAACGGTCACCCTCATTGTGCTATCAGGGCGGCTTGAACTCAACATCGCTATATCACCTGCGGAATTAGCAAGAACTCGCCCAAGTTTTCTTGTTTCAGCTATGTCGTCGGTTCCCGGGGTTTTTTGAACTACTGAAACCCAACGACAATGCAACCCAAACTACTTCTTGGCCGAAGAAGTACGCGACTAGCCGCCGCTGTAGAGGTAAACCTAGCTCATTGTCACTATGCAACCTTTGCCCTGTGAACTCGGTCTTGTCACGATGGTTTTCAAGTCGAAGATTGTACAAGTTCTAGCACTCACGTCAGTGAACAGCACTTAGCAAAGACTATACAGCTTCTACACTGTTGTGTCTCTAGACTGATCTAGCTCCAGTAAGGTCGCTAGCCGGCAGGGCAATTTCATAGCGCGTTGTTTCACACTGTCAGCACCTGCTGCTCTCGGGTTCATGGCACAATGCGCAACATCATTTCGCAACCCACGGAG
>LFST01000051.1:120646-135721 GCA_001513185.1 Candidatus Fermentithermobacillaceae bacterium DTU015 | reverse complement strand
CCCCGGATTAAGCCTTACGTAGCTTGTGTGTTTAAGGCAAGTCTGGCTACGGGGCTGTATATCCCTTTGAGCACTGCAGGGTAGGCAGCTATGGTAATGATACCTTCCACGATCCGCACGGGCATTATCACCCTGTAATCCAGCCCGAATAACGAATTGAGGAAATACGGGGTTAGCCCCCATGAAACCACAATTACCGCACATGCAACGGATATACCAAGGTGAACAAGGGAGGGTTCTTGCGGCTTCCTCCCCCTGTTTAGTGCCCGGAACACTATGCCTGGGATTGCGCCGAAAAGCGCCGATGTTAGAGTGAAGTGGGGCATATAACTGCCCATGGGGCTCATCACAAACCCCAGGATGTCAGAGAAAGCGCCGGCGATTAGCCCGTACCAAGGGCTTAGCAGTATCCCCGCCATAATATTGGGTAAGCTCCCGATGCCCACGCGTATGCCTTCTATACCTCCGATGGCAACGCGAAACGACGCGAACCTGGTGAGGATCACGGACAAAGCTATTAGAAACCCAGTTACGGCAATAGCACGGGTACGTTTCATGGTTCCACTCCTTAGGCATTCCATCGTAATATGGGGTTTGCAACCCAAGTATATCAGAAATTATCCCATGTCATGTCCACAACTCAGCCTGTACTGCTTTAGACATCTTTTCCATCAAATTACACTCGGTAAGGGGTCCGGGTTCTTGCATTCGGGCTTGTACCGGTGTTAGAATCAAGTTGCCGACGTCATAGCATGACAGCAAGCATGTTGTCACACCCTGCTGTGTGCGTGAATCACGGTGAAGCTTGAGCCAACACCGTGAGAAAGGGAGCCTGGGCTCTGATGAGCCGAGTGCAAGTCGCCTCTGAGCGAAAGCACAGAAGCTCACAGGAGGGCACCCACCTGCTGAGGGCAGGTTCAATGCCTTCCGGGTTCACGGCATGGCGGGGGTTTGTATTAGGGTCTCAGCTGACAAGCACCTAACACCTTCAGCTTTACTTGTTAAACATCCCGGACTCCAGCTGATTTTTTTGGCGTCACCGGCTGAAAATAGGTTGTAAACGGCAAATCCATATGCTAAACTAATCTTTGACGTGCCGAAGTGGTGGAATAGGCAGACACGCGGTGTTCAGGGCGCCGTAGGCTTACGCCTGTGTGGGTTCAAATCCCACCTTCGGCACCATTTTTATTTTAGGCCGATGGGTCCACCTTATGCAGGGGCAGGTTTCCTGAAACAAGTGCTGCTTACAGGTCTTCATCGCTGATTACCTCAAATCCGTGGGCTTTGAGTAAGGCAGCAAGTACACCTTCCCCGGGAACGCACTTGTTGCTAAATGTGCCGTCGTATACCGCGCGTACCCCGCATGCAGGGCTTCTTTCTTTGAGGACTGCCTTTGTGCAGCCGGCTTGAAGCGCGATGTAAAGCGCCTTTCTAGCTCCCTCCACGTAGTTTTGGGTTACATCATCACCATATATGTTTACGACCCTAGCCCTGCCCTGGAGCACATCTGCCGCCCTCCCGCCGGTGATTTCTGCAGGAGGCCGCGGAACCGGCAGGCCGCCCAAGACTTCGGGACATACAGGCACTGCAAGCCCCTGGGCTAAAAGCTCACGGATCTTTGGATACTTGTGTACTTGGCCGGCAGAACCGTCGTACCGGCAAGGATTTCCACACAGACACGATGACACAATATACATTTTTGAAGCCCCCTTCGATATGATATAAGAAGTACGGAGGTAGAGGACTATGTCAAAATCGAGACCAGCATTAACCTTGATTTTCGCCTTGTTGACTGTTTTTGTGTGTGAGCTGATTTTTCCTCTGTTTGCCGGCTACGGGACGGTGTACGCTGCACCCGAACCTCCCGAAATAGAAGCCGACAGCTACCTGCTTGCAGACCTCAAAACGGGCCGGGTATTTATGTCCAGAGACATCGATACCCCGCAGGTACCTGCGAGCCTTACCAAAATCATGACCTTATTCATTGTGTTTGATGAGATTTCCCAGGGTAGGCTTGCATACGACGATGAAGTCCAAATTTCCGAAGAGGCCTGGCGTACCGGCGGTTCCAAGATGTTTCTGCTGGTGGGGACCACAGTTAGGGTTGATGAGCTGATCCAAGGGATCACTGTGGCGTCGGGTAACGATGCGTGTGTTGCCCTGGCAGAACACATTTCAGGCAGCGTCACTTCTTTTGTTGACAGGATGAACCGGCAGGCCAAGGAACTGGGGCTTACCACCGCCTATTTTGCAGATCCCCATGGGATTTCCGATGACAACAGGATATCGGCGCGGGATCTGTATACCCTGGTTGAGGAATACATAAAGCGGTATCCCGAAGCGCTGCAGTTCCACGCGCTTAAGGAGTTTACATACGCTCCGCCGGGAGACAATCCCATTACCCAGTTTAACAGAAACCGGCTGCTTTGGTCGTTTCCAGGCGTCTATGGCCTAAAGACAGGGTTTACCACCAGGGCTGGGTTTAACCTGGTAGCTCTTTGTGAACGGGACGGGCTTTCCGTCATTGCCATCCTGTTTGGTTCGGCCAGGGGCAAGTCCATCGACGACGGTGAAAGAGAAAGGATAGAGCTGGCCACCGCGATGCTCAACTACGTGTACCGCAACTTCTCATACGTTGAAGTGGCCGGGCCTAATGCAAGCATGGGAAGGACCAGGGTTTGGAAGGGCAGAGGTAAATGGGCCGAAGCAATAGCTCCCAAGGGTCTGGGCGCAACCGTTGAAAAGGGCAAGGAAGATAGCCTATCCTATGAAGTAGTCTTCGATGCACAGCTTGAGGCACCGGTTTCAAAAGGACAGAAAATCGGCGAAGTGATTTTCACTTGTGAAGGTGAAGAAGTAGGGAGGATGGACCTTGTCGCAAAAGATGAAGTCCCCAGGGGGAATATCTTCAGGGTAATCTGGGACTCCATGGCACGCGCAATACTAAAGGCTCTAGGTAAGGCTTGATTATAGTCCCCGTGGAGGCAACGGTAATGGACACAATCGTAGTAGCGCTTGGCGGAAATGCCATCTTGCAAAAAGGTGACAAGGGTACGGCCGAGGACCAGCTGCGGAACATCCAAAAGACCGCCGGTCAGCTGGCTGCGCTTGTCAAACAAGGATACAGGCTGGTAATCACCCACGGCAACGGCCCTCAGGTGGGCAACATATTGATCCAAAACGAAGCCGGCAAGGAAAAAGTGCCTCAGATGCCTATGGATATATGCGGTGCCCAAAGCCAGGGCATGATCGGATATATGCTTCAAATGTGCCTACACAATGCTTTGAGGAAACTGGGAGTGGACAAGCCTGTATCCACCGTAATAACCCAGACCCTGGTAGACCGGAATGATCCGGCATTCAGTCACCCCACTAAGCCTGTGGGGCCTTTTTATTCTGAGGAATGGGCCAGGGAAAGGATGGAGCTGTACGGCGAAACGTGGATTGAAGATGCGGGGCGTGGTTGGAGGCGGGTGGTGCCTTCCCCTGAGCCCCAAGCTATTATTGAAACGCCGTCAATCAAGAGCCTGGTCGATCAAGGCCACATTGTGGTTTGTTCAGGCGGCGGCGGGATACCGGTAATTGAATCGGAAGATGGAGACTTGGTGGGCGTTGAAGCCGTGATCGAAAAGGATCTCAGCGCCGAACGGCTGGCTACGTCGATTAAGGCGTCGAGATTGATAATCCTTACGGATGTAAACGGCGCAGCCTTAAATTACCGCGGCCCCGATGAGATCTGGCTCGGAGAAGTTACCCTGTCCCAGCTGGCTGAGTACTACCACGAGTCCCATTTCTTTGAGGGAAGCATGAGGCCCAAGGTAAAGGCGATAATGAGGTTTATCGAACACGGAGGCAAACTTGCGGTTATCGCAGCCTTAGACAGGGCCACACAAGCTGTCAATGGTGAGACAGGCACAAGGATCAAGGGTGTGTAGGTTGAGCTCATAAACAAAAGCTTGGGGTTTGGTTAGACGCGGCGTCACAGGGCCGTCATGTGAGAGCACTGAAAGAGCCACAAAAAGCCGGTAAGCCCCCATGCGGGGAACTTACCGGCTAATGTTTTCAGGTCAGACCAAATCGTGGATAAGGCTTTCCCTGTCTCCCGGTAAAAGGTCGATAGGCGGGATTTCAGGCAGGGTATAGCAGCCGGCCTCAAGCCGCGTTGAAGCCCGGGCTGCAGCCACCATGATCTGGGCAGTGGCTGACGGATTGCTCAAAGTAAGCTTGAGTTCCAGGCGTTGGTTGTGGGCAGTGCCTGACGCCCCAATCCGCTCGATGAGCACGCCGTGGCCCATGACTTTGAGTTTATCCACATTGTCTACTAGCGTAACCCTGGTCTTGTCATTTACAAAATACGGGTCTTGCTGAATTGCCTGTGCTATCTCATCAAACCGGGACGGGTCTTCGACTTCCACATATACATCTCTATTATGCTGGCCGAAACCCGCAGGTAAGGTAAACGAAATGGCATCTTTCACTCCTGGAATCGCCCTTACGGCCACGCTGTGGCCCATGCTCATCCCCGGGCCGAAGTTGGTGTAGGTAATCCCTTGCGGCGCGATGGCCATGAACAGCATGCGGACTATCGAGTCGGTTCCAGGATCCCATCCCGCACCGATCACGGCAGTGCTCCCGTGTTGCCTGGCGCATTCATCCAGCTGTTTCCTCAAGGCTGCCATGGAATCCCCGTGGATGTCGAATCCGTCCACAGTGTTTATCCCCTTGGCCAGGTATTCAGGAGCCACCTTGGGAACTGCCCGGGAAGGGATAGCCAGGATTGCCACATCTACAGCTTCGAGGCAATCGACGCTCTTGACTATCGGTACCCTGGGGTCCTCTACATCGAGGATTTCGACTACGCCTGCAAGTTCCATGTCCGGTGCATGTCTTATGCACTCCACTACTTCTTGTCCCACGTTGCCGTAGCCTACTACGCATACTCTGATCTGCTTCATGGGCAAACCCCTCCAGTTGGGTGAGTGTTGAATGTAAGCTGCCGATATTGGTGTGACACTAAAGGCAGTAGTTCTATATTCATCTGACGACTTCCTGCTTATGTATTCCATTGTGGTTACAGCTCAGCTTCCGACTGTTACGCCGTCAAGGTCGGGTACGAGATGGATCCACAGCTGCCCTTCGGCCAAGCCAGCATCGGGTTCATCCAGGTACAATTTCAGGGGATCCCTAAGCGATTCCTTTTCCCACCTGCCCTCACACATAACCCCGTGAGAAAAGAACAAGGCTTTACCCTCGCCGGTTACGTCCATGTCCAGCTCGATTAGCTTGCCGGTGGGGTATGTGGTCTTGATCTGCAGAAACGCCAAGGCTTTAGGGGCAATAGCCTCACCGTTCCGGTCCAGGTGCTGCTCGTCGTTGATATAGCGATAGTACTGGGAGTCTCGGTACTGGTACTTGACCGTATTGGGGTAACCGGCCACCTTTGAAAACGCATATGACACTTCTAAGGCTGATTGTCCTTTAAGGGTACCCTTAGGGTAAAAGTCAACTTGGGAGAGGGAGAATCCTCTGGCTCCGGCGCCTTGAAGTATCTTGGCTGTAGAAGTGTACAGGTTGTCAGGTGCGGTCCGGTCGCTGCTTCTCCAGAAGCACTCGCCTGCTGAATATATGGCGCACATGCTTTTGGTCTGATGATTGCGTATTATTTCAAAGCTGTCTTCCGACCTGCCGCAGTGGGCAAAAGGGGTGTCAAAGCCTACGGCGATTTGTACCATTGGCTTGCGCAAACTCCTCACAGGCCCAATTGTTTCCATTTCGATGTCGAATCCGGCCATGAGCCTGGTGATCCCTCCCTCGGCGGGCACTTCAAATACCACTGCCGCTTGGGACAGCCCCGTTTGGGGCCTGGCGCCGGCATTGTTGCCGATGCTGACGAAAACCATCCCTTCCAGAGGCTGTGGCTTAGGTTCGGCGGGCTCTTCAGGTGATTCAGGCGTCTCGGGTGCTTGGACTTCAGGGTCAGGGTCAGCTTGAGGGCCGGTTACCGCCTGGGGTTGCTTGCTGCAGCCGGTCAGGCCCAGCATGATAGCTATAACTACTCCAAGTGCCACCCACCCAAGTATCCTGGAGCGCCTAGCAGGTAGGCAAGGGCGTTTAGCGTTTGCGTCCATCTGGGCATTCTCCTCTGGCTATTAGATTTGGATTGAATACCTATTTGGTTTAGATAACCATTTATCCTTCAAACATACTCATGCTTTTGGGTTCAAACTGTCAACATGGCCGGATGCCACATAAGGTAACAGGGGTGGTGTTTATGAAGCAATGGGGCATAGCTCTCGGTGCCGGGGGCATTCTGGGATTTGCCCACATAGGCGTGCTTGAAGCCCTTGAAGCAAGGGGGCTAAAGCCTGGTTTTGTGGCAGGGACCAGTGCCGGTGCGATAATTGGCGGGCTTTGGGCGTCCGGAGTCAAGTTAAGCTCAATCAAGGCTCAGATGGAGACCTTGGCGCTGGACCAATCGGCAGCCGCCTTGTACGCTCAAAATGGGGCGCCAGCACACAGTGTGTCCCCTATGGCCCTCCAGGGGCTCTTGGGCACCGGTTGGATCGAGTCAATCTTCAGGCGCGTTACAGGCAACAAGATGATGTCCGACGTGGAGGTACCTCTCGCGATTGTGTCGTGTGATTTGTACACCGGCGATATAGTGGTGTTTACCAACCGCCCGCCTGGCCCAAGGTTCTTAGAACGAACAATCCTCGAAGGCCCTACGGGGCTGAGCAGGAGATATGTCACCGGGGTGCCTCTTGCAACTGCGATCATGGCAAGCTGTGCTTTACCCGGAGTGTTCGTTCCCAAAAAGGTCTATGATTACCAACTGGTCGATGGCGGAGTCAAGGAGATGGTGCCTGCCTATGAAGTCAGGCGGATGGGGGCAGAAGAAGTGTTGTCAGTTGATCTGGGCTGGCACATCGACCGGGCCAGGGAAGTCAAAGGGCTTTACTCTGTGCTCTCGAGAAGCTTCAACCTCGCCACCCGGAGGGCAACACTGGAGCACCTAAAGCAGTACAGTTCCATGACCTTAAGCCCCCAGGTATGGGAACCCGGGCTGCCCACCCCTGCTAAAATAAGGGCATTGGTGGAAGCGGGCAGAAGATGTGCCGAAAAGCATATGGGTAAATGGATAGACCGCATCGGCTGGCAGGAAATTCGTCTGCCCGAAGGGAAAGGTTTACCTGGTGACAGAATCATCGGGTAACAGAACCCTAAACCTAGGTACTGACGAAAGGGGACGCTGGAATTATGGAGTTTTTCTTCAGGCCATGGGTAGGCCCTGTGTTGGCTTTCCTGGCGTTAGTTGCAAGTTACCTGGGCCGGTCCGGGGTTTTGCCCAGGGAGGTAGCCAACGTGCTCACGATTTTGGCGGTTTCCTCTGCGCTGGCGTCGTACTTTGCCAGGAGGGAGCAAGAACAATAGCAAGGTCCGGCCGAAACATGTTGACAGGCGGAAAAGGGCAGGGTATAGTAGTAAATGCTGATTACTCCGCATAATGTGTCGGGATGGCGGAACAGGCAGACGCGTACGTTTGAGGGGCGTATGGGTTTTCCCGTGCGGGTTCGATTCCCGCTCCCGACACCATTTTATTTTACCCAACTTACTTGCACCGAAGCGGAACTTTTGGTACAAACTTTATTAACAAAATCCTATCGCGACAAAGGCTATGACGAGGACGAGTAGGATGGAACCGGGCTCAAGAGAGCCGGCGGTTGGTGGGAAGCCGGTGCCACGGCCATTTGAAAATCACCTCTGAGCCGAAGGCTGAACTAGGAGTAAGCTGTTCCGTGTTGCCTACGTTACAAGGCATAGAGTGAGCCGCCATGCGGCTAAATTGGGTGGTACCGCGGTTACAATCGTCCCTTACGGACGATTTTTTGTTTATTGGCTTATGAGAACAAAATAGGATTGCCTATGATATAGACTGGGAGTGAACGCCATGGCAGGTTTCAAGCGGGTTGATCCAAAAAAGCCCCTTACCCAAGTAGAAGAAGCCATCCTGGATTACTGGAAACAAAATGACATATTCAGAAAGAGCATCGAAAACCGGGAAGGCAAGCCCAAGTTTGTGTTTTACGAAGGGCCGCCTACTGCAAACGGCAAGCCAGGTATACACCACGTGCTCGCCAGAACCCTCAAGGACGTGGTTTGCCGTTACAAGACCATGCAAGGCTATCAGGTGCCGAGGAAGGCAGGGTGGGACACCCATGGCCTGCCCGTGGAAATCGAAGTTGAGCGCCAGCTGGGGCTGTCTTCCAAGCAAGACATAGAAGAGTACGGCATAGAAGCGTTTAACCAGAAATGCCGTGAGTCAGTATTTGCCTACGAGAAAGAGTGGAGGCTGCTTACTGAGCGCATCGCATACTGGGTAGATATGGATGACCCATATGTCACCCTCGACAACGACTACATTGAGACAGTGTGGTGGATCCTAAAGAACTTCTTCGACCGGGGGCTTATCTATGAAGGCCATAAGGTGCTGCCTTATTGCCCCAGGTGCGGGACACCTCTGGCATCTCACGAGGTGGCCCAGGGCTACAAAGACGAACAGGTAACTTCTATCTACGTAAAGCTCAAGGTCAAAGGGAAAGACAACGAGTACTTGCTCATCTGGACCACTACGCCGTGGACCCTTCCGTCCAACGTAGGTGTGGCTGTGAACCCTGAAAGCACCTACGTTAAGGTGTTGCACGAAGGCGAAGTGTATTACGTCGCCAAAGAAAGAGTAGAGGCGCTGTTCGGCGAGGAAGCCCAGATCCTCGAAGAGTTTCCCGGAAAGCAAATGGAATACATGGAATACGAGCAGCTGCTCCCATTTGTAACTCCTGAGTCTAAGGCATTTATCGTCACGTGTGCCGATTACGTTTCTACCGACGACGGAACCGGTCTGGTTCACATGGCTCCTGCATACGGTGAGGACGACTACCACGTGTGCCGGCAGTACGACTTGCCCATGCTCCACCTGGTGGACGAGTCAGGCAGATTTGTCGAACAGGTCACGGATTGGGCAGGCATGTTCGTCAAGGAAGCTGACAGGGAGATCATAAGGAGGCTTAGGAGCGAAGGCAAGCTGTTTAAGGCTCAGCAGCTGGTCCACTCCTACCCTCACTGCTGGCGGTGCGACACTCCGCTGCTCTACTATGCCAGGAAGTCTTGGTATATCGAGACCACCAAGATGAAAGATAAGCTCATTGCCAACAACCAAAAGATCCAGTGGTTCCCTGAGCATGTGGGCACAGGGCGGTTTGGCAACTGGCTTGAGAACCTGGTTGATTGGTCATTGTCAAGGAACAGGTATTGGGGTACCCCCCTCAACATCTGGAGATGTGAGCAGTGTGACCGCCTCCAGGCCATAGGTTCCCGACAGGAACTGGCCGAAAAGGCCATAGAACCCGTGGATATAGAAACCTTGGACCTTCACAGGCCGTACGTAGACCGCATACACCTTAGGTGCGCTTGCGGCGGAAAGATGAGCAGAACTCCTGAGGTGATAGACTGCTGGTTTGACTCAGGATCAATGCCCTATGGGCAGTGGCACTATCCCTTTGAGAATCAGGATAAGTTCAAAGAGCATTTCCCCGCGGACTTTATCTGTGAAGGGCTTGACCAGACCCGCGGTTGGTTCTATTCTCTCTTGGCCATCTCCACGCTGCTTTTTGGCGAGCCTGCGTTTAAACAGGTGCTGGTCAACGACCTCATCCTGGATAAGCACGGGCAGAAAATGTCGAAGTCCCGGGGCAACACTGTGGACCCCTGGACGGTACTGGATAAGTATGGCGCTGACACCCTGAGATGGTACCTGTTGGCAGTATCGCCGCCGTGGGTGCCCACCCGGTTCGACGAGGACGGTGTCAGGGAAACGGCGTCCAGGTTCTTTGGCACCCTGGTAAATGTGTATGCATTCTTTACCTTGTATGCAAATATAGATGAGATCGATCCCGGCGGATTTGACATTCCTGTGAAGGATAGGCCTGAACTAGATCGGTGGATCATATCCCGCCTTAACTCGATGCTTGTTCAGATCGAGGAGGACATGGCACGGTACGAGCTTTCCAGGGTGCTGAGGACGATAGAGAACTTCTTGGTAGATGAGGTCAGCAACTGGTACGTGCGCAGGAGCCGGGGGAGGTTCTGGTCAAACGAGTTCGACCTGGACAAGAAATCTGCATATCGCACCCTATATGAGGTGCTGCTAGCTTTGTCTAAGGTCATGGCGCCGTTTGCCCCCTTCACGGCAGAGGACGTCTACCTCAACCTCACCAAGGGCAACGCCATGGAATCAGTCCACCTTGAAGACTACCCTGTGGCGGACGAAGCCCTGATTGACCCGGCCTTGGAAGAAAGAATGGGCCTGGTCATCACCGTGGTGTCCTTGGGCAGGGCGGTGAGGAACAAGATGCAGATCAAAGTTAGGCAGCCTTTGAGGAAGATGATGGTAAACGGTAAGCATCAGGCCATTCTCCGTGACATGGAAGACCTGGTTAAAGAAGAACTCAACATCAAGCACATAGAGTACGTGGGAAGCCTTACCGACTATGTGGATTATGAGTTAAGGGCTAACCTGCCTGTGGCGGGGCCCAAGTATGGCAAAGACATTAGGAAAATAATCGCCGCTTTGGGCGGGCTCGACGCCGAAGAGGCGCCACAGTTAGTCGAAAACACGGGAACGCTTACCGTGACCCTGGATGACGGCCGGCAGCTCACCCTGGAAAAGGAAGACATAGATATCAGGATGAGCGCTAGGGAAGGGTTTGCAGTTGAAGTCCAAAACGACACCTTCGTAGTTTTGGATACCAAGATTGACCAAGAACTGGCTTATGAGGGCCATGCCAGGGAGATTGTATCGAAAGTACAGACCATGAGGAAAAATGCAGGGTTTGACGTAGTTGACCATATTTCGGTAGTGATTTCCAGTGACGATGAGATCTTGGAGGCCGTAAAGAGGCATATGGACTACATCCGGACAGAAACCCTGTGTGACAAGCTTGAACTTACCCAAGACCCCGTCCAGGGCGAGGATTGGGACATCAACGGGCATAAGGCCACCATAAAGGTCCAAAAACTGTAGAGGGCCCCGGCCCTCTACAGTTTGTTTCAACTTGTGCGAGAAGGGCTTGACCCGTAATCCGGTTTTGCATTAAGATTCTTTAGAACAAGTTAATATCGGAAACCAGGCCGGTCCTTTAATTTGGCCCAGCGAGGCAAAAAGGAGGCGAAACCATATGAAGACACTCCGTGACACGTAAACTCTACGGAGTGTTTATTTTTTCGGTAATTGCCGGGTTAAGCTTCAAAACAACAGGGAGGTTTAGGGAAAATGCAGTTTATCGACAAGGCCGAAATCATGGACGTTGACGGTATCCGCAGGGCGCTTGTGCGCATTGCCCATGAAATCGTGGAGAAAAACAAGGGGCTTGAAGACGTGGTGTTGGTGGGCATCAGGCGGCGGGGCGTGCCTTTGGCCCGGAGGCTGGCTGAAATCCTCAAGAAGAGCGAGGACGTGGATGTCCCCGTGGGCGAACTAGACATTACCCTCTACAGGGACGATCTCACCCTTAGGTTCGAACAACCCCATGTAGGCAGCACCGTGTTGCCCTTTGACGTGGCCGGCAAGAAGGTAGTGCTGGTCGACGACGTGCTGTATACCGGGAGGACCGTCAGGGCAGCCCTCGACGCCATCATAGACCTGGGAAGGCCGGCGTGTATTCAGTTGGCTGTGCTGGTAGACAGGGGCCACAGGGAGATCCCCATAAGGGCTGACTATGTCGGCAAGAACGTGCCTACCTCACGAAAAGAAGTGATCAACGTGCGCCTCAAGGAGTATGACAGCATAGACCAGGTAGTTATTTCAGAAGAAGCCCAAGGGTGATGGTTACCTTTAGGATGGAGAAAGATTACCTAACACAGGGAGGGTCAACGTTTTGTCACTTCGGGGAAAAGACCTCTTATCCCTACGTGAGATGAGCCAGGAAGATATGGAGCTGGTGCTGTCCACAGCCCGTTCCCTCAAAGAGATCCTTTCGAGGCCCATTAAGAAAGTACCCACGTTACGAGGGAAAGTGGTTTGCAACTTGTTTTACGAACCATCTACTCGTACCAAGATGTCATTTGAGCTGGCCGCCAGGTATATGTCTGCCGATCCTGTGTCCTTTGCCAAAGAAACTTCTGCTATGAAGAAGGGGGAAACCCTTGCGGACACCGCGCGCAACCTAGAAGCCATGGGTGTGGACCTGGTGGTCATGCGGCACAACGTCTCAGGCTCATGTCATTTTCTCGCGAAAGTGCTGGACATCCCCGTGGTAAACGCAGGGGACGGCATGAACGAACATCCAACCCAGGCACTTCTGGACATCTTCACCATACTCGACTACAAGTCCCGGATCAGGGGTTTGAAAGTGGCAATAATCGGTGATGTTTTGCACTCCCGGGTAGCCAGGTCAAACATTTTCGGACTCACCAAGATGGGCGCTGAGATTTCAGTTGCAGGCCCTTCGACCTTGCTTCCTCCTGAAATCGAAAAACTAGGTGTCAAAGCCTACACCAGACCGGAAGAGGCCATCGAAGGAGCCGATGTGGTATACGTGCTCAGGCTGCAGCTAGAGAGGCAATCTAAGAGCTTGTTCCCGTCCCAGAGGGAGTACAGTAACTTCTTCGGTATCAACAGGCACAAGCTGAGTTATGCCAAAGAAGATGCCATAGTGATGCATCCTGGCCCCATGAACAGGGGTGTTGAGATAACCACAGATATTGCAGATTCGCCCAGGTCAGTGATTTTGGATCAAGTGACCAGCGGTGTAGCTGTGAGGATGGCGATTCTTTATCATATCCTGGGAGGCAGAGACTGATGGCAGACCATCTACTCATAAAAGGAGGGCGGGTTGTCGATCCTTCCTCCAAGACAGATCAGGTGCTCGATGTATTGATCACCAACGGCAAAATCGCCAGACTGGCACAAAGCATTGAAGCTGAGAACGGAACTACCGAGGTGCTTGACGCCACCGGGAAGATTGTGATGCCCGGGTTCATCGATATGCATGTTCACTTGAGGGAGCCGGGTTTTGAATATAAGGAAGATATCGGAACAGGTACCAGGGCTGCTGCCATGGGCGGGTTTACCGCTGTGGCGTGTATGCCCAACACCCAGCCCGCCTGCGATACAGATACCGTAGTTGGCAGGATCCTGGAACGGGCAAAGCAAACTGCATGTGTAAGGGTCTATCCCATCGGCGCGGTGACCAAGGGCCGGGCAGGCAAGGAACTAGCTGAAATGGGTGAAATGAGAGCCGCCGGAGCCGTGGCATTCTCAGACGACGGGTCACCAGTCACCAGCGCTGAAGTGCTCCGTTGTGCCCTGGAATACCTCAAGTCCTTCGATGCGGTGCTCATAGATCACCCCGAGGACTTGTCCCTTTCAGCCGGGGGACAGATCAATTACGGACTGATTTCTACCGTGACAGGCTTGAGGGGAATCCCCAACGAATCAGAGGAAGTGGCGGTGGCCAGGGATTTGCTCATCGCAAAGCTTACCGGTGGCCGGCTCCATCTGGCCCATGTTTCCACCAAAGGATCAGTTGAGCTGATAAGGCAGGCTAAAGCCAAGGGGATAAGGGTTACCTGTGAAGTCACCCCCCATCACCTGATACTTACCGATGAGACAGTGCTCGAATCAGGATACGATACCAACACGAAGGTAAACCCGCCTTTAAGGACCCAGGAAGACGTAGCCGCCCTCAGGCAAGCCCTGGCTGACGGCACCATCGATGCCATCGCCACAGACCATGCGCCCCACCATTTCGACGAAAAGTGGGTTGAGTTCGATTACGCTGAGTTTGGGATAAGCGGGCTTGAGACGGCAGTGAGCCTCATTATCGACCGATTGGTGTTGCCGGGGATAATCGACTGGATGAAAATGGCTGAACTTATGAGCCTTAACCCTGCGAGGATACTGGGCGTGCCCGGCGGGACCCTGGAAGTAGGCGCTCCTGGGGACATCACCATCATCGACCCCGAACTGGAATACTCGATACTGCCCCACAATTTTGAGTCCAAGGGCAAGAACACCCCCTTTGTGGGATGGAGGGTTACAGGGGCACCTTATGGCACTATTGTAGGCGGCAAGGTGGTAATGTATGACAGGAGACTTGCGGTATGAGTTTGCGGGAGCTTGTTGATGTAGATGCCCGGATAGTCAGCGTGGAGAACCTCCGAGGCAAGGTGTACAAGACGGCCATGATAGCCCCTGAAATAGCCCAGAGGGCCAAGCCCATGCAGTTTGTAAATATAGCCTTGGGGAATTCAACTGATCCCTTGCTGAGGAGGCCTTTCAGCTTGTCAGGGATCCATCCCGGCAGCGGGATCATCGAGATTACCTTCGCGGTAGTCGGGCGGGGTACACAAATCATGGCGGGCTGGCAGCCCGGACAGCAGGCTAAGGTGTTAGGGCCCTTGGGAAATGGTTTAGACTTAGGCGGGCTGTGCCTGGACCACGGGCTCATACTAGTAGCGGGGGGTACAGGGCTGGCCCCTTTGCTGCCTGTGGCCTCTGTGGCCCTTGAGGCACAAGTCGATCTCAAGGTGTTTTACGGTGCCCGGTCCGCGGACGACCTGCTGGATACCGGGGAGTTGGGGGCCGGCTGCCAGTTCTACCTGGCCACTGACGATGGCAGCGCAGGTACCAAAGGTTTGGTCACCGACGTTTTTGAATCCTATCTTAGCGGTCTGGGAACCGGCGACACGGGCAGGCCCACGGTGATAGCCTGCGGCCCCAAGCCCATGCTGAGGCAGATCAAACGCATCTGCAAAAGGTATGGCTTGCCGCTTGTAGTTTCCCTGGAAGAGCGGATGGCATGCGGCTACGGGGTGTGCCAGGGGTGCGTAGTGCCATCTGCCGGGATGAAACACGGATATTACCGAGTATGCACAGACGGCCCGGTGTTCTGGGCGGATGATATTGACTTGGGAGAGTGCACGACATGAACCTTTGCGTTGATCTAGGCGGGCTCAAGCTAAGAAACCCGGTAATAGCCGCATCAGGCACCTTCGGATACGGGGAGGATTACATAAAGG
>LFST01000051.1:72000-120609 GCA_001513185.1 Candidatus Fermentithermobacillaceae bacterium DTU015 | reverse complement strand
CGGTAACCCTCCGCCCAGGACGTGTGAAACCCCTTCAGGGCTGCTCAATTCAATAGGGCTTGAGAACCCTGGGGCGGAAGTGGTCATAAGTGAAAAGCTGCCGTGGCTGGCCCAGTTTGATGTGCCGATTATTGCTAACATTTCAGCTGAGTCATACGAAGAGTTTTCGGAACTGGCTGGTATGTTTGCCCAGTCTTCCCATGTAGCGGCTTTGGAAGTCAATGTGTCTTGCCCTAACGTCAAGGCAGGGGGGATAGCTTTTGGCACAAGTCCTGAGATGTGCTACGAGACTACAAGAGCCGTGCGGCAAGTCTGGAAAGGCCCTCTGATTGTCAAGCTCACCCCCAATGTGGCGGATATAACGTCTATTGCCAAGGCGGCGGTGGAAGCCGGGGCGGATGCCCTTTCCCTAATCAATACGCTGGTTGGTATGGCAATAGATATCCACACCATGCGGCCGGTACTGGGCAACGTCACAGGAGGGCTTTCAGGGCCTGCCATAAAGCCGGTGGCCCTTAGGTGCGTGTGGCAAGTGTCCCAGGCAGTGTCAGTACCGGTGATAGGGATGGGGGGCATCTCGTCGGCAGAAGATGCTCTGGAATTCATAATGGCCGGCGCCAGTGCGGTTGCAGTAGGCACAGGACTGCTTACCAACCCCGAAATCCCCAGGAAAATAACCACTGGGATACAGGAGTTTTGCCAAGCCAAAGGTATACCGGCTCTTAAGGAAATAGTAGGCGGAGCCTGGCGGCAAGCTGATCTACCTAGTCACCGACCTTAACAATGATTGTCTTTGCGCCTGTGTAGGTCACAAAACCCGGGGGACTGCCTCCGGGTTTCTTGATTGCCCCGGCATCTACCCAATCTACTTCAACTTTGCCTGATGAAGCCGCTTCAGAATGCGCGGCAGCTAAGGTTGCAGCCCACCTGAGGGCGTCTTGGGTAATCTCCCGGCCCGGTGCCGGCCTTAACAGCACGTGGGCACCTTTTACGCCTTTGGCGTGGAGCCAGATATCCCCCGGCTTCCGTAAGTGACGTACCAGGTAGTCATTGCCTGCCGAACTTAAGCCCACATATGCAACTGTTTCCCCGGGGCCTTGGAGGGTTTCAACGTTCTTGGCCTTTTTCCGGGAAACCCGTTTGGCATCACAGGAGGTAGCAGGTACCTTTGGCTTGAGTGTGGGGATGCGGGTCTTGGCGGCCCTGGCGATTTCCAAGAGCTCGTCGTATATGGACAAGAATGCATCTATGTCGTCGGCCTGGTTGAGTCTGTGGCCGATTTGTTCCAGGGCGTCAACTAGAGATCTCAATTGCTTGACCGAATCTTGGAGCACTTTGGCGGTCCGCTGAAGTTTTGAGTACATAGCGTAATACCGCCTGGCGTTTTCATTTGAAGTAAACCTGGGATCAAGCGGGACATAGATCTCCCTGGGAGGGTCCTGGTAGTAGTCAAGTACTTTGATCTCATGGTGGCCCCTGGGAAGATCCCGGCCGCTTGCGTGGATGAGCTCCCCCCAGATCCGGTATTTGTCGTATTCTTTTGCCTTTTCAAGGTCCTCTTCCTGGGCCCTGAGCTTTTGAGTGACCTTGGCACTAAGCTTTTTGTACATCGAGTTAACCTGGAACGTAAGCGACTTAAGCCTGGAAAAATGCTGGAAGTATTCCCGGTATTCAGCTGTAGCGTCAAACATGGACCGGTAGATCTTCGCAGGTTCCATATGGTGCAAAGGCAACGCTCCCAAAAGCGGTTCTCCCGTGCGGCGCAGGTATAGAGCCGGACAGAACTGGGTGTTCAGCAAGCGCTGTCTTGCTTCACTAAGCATCTGGGCCACTTGTTCTGCCTGATGAGGCGCGAGTGCCTTACGGGCAGGCAGGCTTGCTTGGGAAAGCAAACCCATGGCATGCTCTTTCCCCATGCCTTCTAGGTGGGAGGTTAAGCTTGTAACTGCAGGTAGGTTTGACCGGCAAATCTCCTGGGCAAGATGAATAACGTCAAGGTCTGCCAGCAAGTTGTGTTTTGCCGATGCTGGGGGGATGTACTTGCTTCCCGCCTTTAGCCTCTCCCTTTCGGGGGTGACGCTGAGTTCTACTATTCCGTCCTGTACGAGCCCTATGCCACCTTGCCCTCCCGCAGCATCGAAAACCAGGGTATAGTCCCTCACATTGCCAAGTTCATCGTGGCCTGAGAAATCGAAATACAGGATCCTGTCAAGCCCTTCCTGGCGGACCTGCCTGAGGGTCCCGCCTTCAAGGCGCTTTCTCAACCCAAGGCATATACCTGAGGGAACCCGTGGGGTATCTGGTTTGGCGCCTGCAATTCCCACAAAGGGCTGTTGTTGCTCAAGGGACAGTACTAACAACAACTTGATCCTGTGGCCCCACAGGGCAAACAACAGTTCCTTATCAGAAGGGTGATATATTTTTTGCACCTTTAAGGGAAGGTGTACTGCAATTTCGTGGCGTATAGCATAAAGGGATATTCCATCCAAGTGTACTCCACCTCACGAGTCTGAGTATATCTGCAAATGCAGGCTGGGTTCAATACGAGAAGAGAGGTGACACCCATGGCCGGACAGTTGGACGCACACCCTTTCCGTGAGCAAGGATTCTGTGTGGTGAGGCAAGAACCTGATAGCATGAAAGTAGTAAGAGGGCGCTGCGAAGTCCATATCCGAATAGTAAAGGATGGCGCAGTGTTGGAAATACCCGTCATGAAGTTCCCCGGACAGAAAGGCGCTAGCGAGGCCCTGATGAGCTACCTGCTTGAGAGAAACGGCACCATGGACGGGCCAGGTTTTTTCGGGTTCAGGGACGATTGCATATATTACCGGGCGTTTGCCGGAGGGCTTGAGGGCCTCGAGAAGCTTGCCCTTAAGATGCAGCAAACAGTCGAGAAGTTGGGCCCCAAGGTACTTAATGTGGCCCAACAGTAGACTACTTGATCCAGGTTTGGAGAGGAAATAATGGGTAGGGCTAAGTGTGACGTAAGATTGTTAGTGTGCGACCTTGACGGCACATTGGCCGGCCCGGGAGGTTGCGGGCTGGAGACTGCCAAGGAAACCCTGAATCTGTGCCGGCAGAAGGGGATTAGAGTTACCGTTGCAACCGGCAGGGCTTTTGCAGCCGCAGAAACCCTCCTTGTGTATTTGGGCATAGACGAGCCAATAATAACTAACGGGGGCGCGCTTATCGCCAGGATAGGCCAACCACCCGTTTACGAAAGGACCATCGACAGAGAACTGGCCATGGGAATTGCCTTGGAGCTGAAAGCATTGGGCTACCCCTTTTTCTTTGTGGTCGAAAAGCACATGTACACCCACGTTAAAGGAGCCCACGCGGCTGAGTATTCCAAGGCCCTGGGGTATGACATAAAGGTGGTCGGTTCTATCCGGGAAATCAAAGGGGAGCCCACCCAGATAGTGTTGAGGGTGCCTACACACGAGTGTGACAGTATCTTGGAAAGCTTGTATACAAGGTGGCTGCCCAAGGTGAAGGTGATAAAGAGCTTGCCCCACCTTATCGAGATACAGCCTGCGGGGGTGTCTAAGGCAAAGGCAGTGGAGTTTCTGGCCGGTTCGATGAATATAGACAGGGAACAGGTGTTGGCAATAGGGGATGGGCTCAATGATCTCGACATGCTTATGTGGGCGGGTATGAGGGCCGCGGTTGCCAACGCCCATGAAGTAGTCAAGCGCAGTGTATCTTATGTGTCTAAGCTGCCGTATGCTGAAGGCGTGCGGGAAATAGTGGAGAAGTTCACCGGCGGGCGGATTCAAGCCCTCGGGACCCAACCAACTATCTGACTATCTGTAAGGCAGGCAGGGGAGTATGACGAAAGAAGAGCTGAAGCGGGCAGTGCTGGAGCAAATAGATAAGCACAAGGACAAAATCATAGATCTGGGCCAGCACATAATGGCCAACCCTGAGCTAGGGTACAAAGAATTTAAGACTTCGGCTTTGGTGCGGGAACACTTTGAAGAGCTGGGCCTGGACATAACCGAGGGGCTGGCGATAACAGGTGTGTCCGGGGTGTTATGTTCAGGTAAGCAAGGCCCAAATTTGTGCATTATGGGTGAGCTTGACGCCGTGGTGTGTCCGGGCCATCCTTTTGCCGACCCGGTCACCGGGGCAGCCCACGCATGCGGCCACAACGGACAAGTTGCATCTATGGTCGGGTCGGCCATAGGGCTGGTGCATTCAGGCGCGATTGAGTACCTGTCGGGCAAGATCACCTTCCTGGGGGTGCCGGCAGAGGAATACGTGGAAGTGGAATACCGGCAGAACCTCAGGAAACAGGGGAAGATCCGTTTCCTTGGGGGCAAGCAGGAACTTGTGGCGAGAGGCTTTTTCGATGATATAGACATGGCCATGATGGTCCACATGGCTGCCCTAAAGCCGGACACCAAAGTCGTAGTAGGGGGGACTTCCAACGGATTCATAGGCAAGCTTGTAAGGTACAGGGGGAAAGAAGCCCATGCTGGCGGCAGCCCCCACCTGGGGGTAAATGCATTAAACGCTGCGATCTTAGGGCTCATGGCGGTTCACATGCAACGGGAGACGTTTAGAGATGAGGACCACATAAGGGTTCACCCCATAATAACCAAAGGCGGCGACCTTGTTAACGTAATCCCTGCCGATGTGAGGATAGAAACCTACGTCCGGGGCAAAACCTTAAAAGCTATCAAAGACGCCAACAAGAAGGTGACAAGGGCGCTTAAGGCGGGTGCAGCAGCTATCGGCGCTCAAGTACAGATAGAAGACATCCCAGGCTACCTGCCGCGTATCAGCAACCCTATGCTTGATGAGGTGTTCAGGAAGAATGCAGAGCAGCTTGTGGGAAAACATATGGTAGATAGTGGCACTCACGGGACGGGTTCGTCTGACATGGGTGATATTATGCACCTGATTCCGGCGATCCACCCCTCATGTGGAGGGGCAAAGGGGATTGCCCATTCTGAGGAGTTTGTGGTTGAAGATCCTGATACGGCGTACATCTTGCCCGCCAAGATAATGGCGCTTACTGCAATCGATGTGCTGTGGGGAGACGCTTCCGTGGGGCTCCAAATTATCGAGGAATTTGAGCCCCCTATGACCAAGGAAAAGTATTTAAGTATGTGGGAGGAACTCGTAGGGGAAGGTGATTAGCGGCCAAAGGAGGTTGAGCAAGTGCCTGCTCAGAGGTGGTTGTGGATCCTTATAGGCGTGGCTGTGGCCATAGCTCTCGGTGCGAACAGGATAGCCACATTTTTCACGGAAGTGTGGTGGTTTGAAGACGTAGGTTACAGTTCGGTGTTTTGGACCATGCTAAAGGCCCGATGGTTGGTGGCGCTGGCCGGAGGGCTGCTGTTCTTCCTGATTGCTCTGGCAAATATCATGGCAGTGATATGGAAACGGCGCCGGCTGGATGTAGTGGGAGGGCTGGTCATGCCTGTTCCCATTCAATCCTCCGACAGGCTGTGGCTATGGCTCTTACTTGCCGCTTTAGTCATCGGAGTGCTGGGAGGACTTTCAGGCTACAGCCAGTGGCATGTAGTGCTGGCTCACCTCAATGCTATTCCTTTTGGCATAGATGACCCGTTTTTCGGAAAAGACGTTGGTTTTTACATCTTCAACCTCCCTTTCATACGGTTACTCCAGCAGCACCTGTGGGTTGCCTTCCTGGTTGCCCTGGCTTTGTCGGTGGTAATGTACTTTGTCTTCGGCGACTTGCGGTTTACCGATAGGAGGGTGCTTGCATCCCGCAGGGCGCGGGTGCACATTTCCATCCTGTCAGCTGTCTTGTTTGCCCTAAAAGCCTGGAGTTACAGGATAGACATGTGGAACCTCATGTACTCCCCGAGAGGGGCGGCATTTGGAGCGTCGTACACCGATATCCATGCGCAGGTGCCGGCGTACAAAGGGCTGATGGCGGCTGCCCTGGTAGGCGTTGCGTTCTCCCTCATGGGCCTGACCATCAGGAATTTTAGATGGATAGGCTACGCGGTGGCAGGGCTCATCATCATGTCGTTTGGGGTAGGATATGCGTATCCTGCGTTTATCCAGCAGTTTACCGTATCACCTAACGAGATTGCCTACGAAGAGCCGTTTATCGAAAAGAACATCGAGTTTACCAGGGATGCGTTTGACCTAAACAACATAGAAATTGTGGAGTACCCGGCTGAGGATTTGGTTACCCGGGAAGACATCCTTAACAATCCTGAGACCATCGCCAATCTGAGGTTGTGGGATTACAGGGTGCTCAAGGATACCTTCAGCCAGGTGCAGGAAATCAGGATGTATTACCGGTTCAACGACGTGGACATAGACAGATATGTGGTAAACGGCAAGCTCCGCCAGGTGTTGCTTTCGCCCAGGGAACTGGATGTAGAGCTTCTGCCTGCTGAGGCAAAGACATGGATCAATCTCCACCTTAAGTACACCCATGGATATGGGGTGGTCATGAGCCCTTCTCGGGAGGTGACGGGAGATGGCATGCCTGTGTTCTACTTCAGAGACGTACCACCCAAGACTACTACAGACTTGGTCCTGGAGCGGCCTGAGCTGTATTTTGGGGAACTCACAAACCATTACATTATCGTCAATACCAAAGAACCTGAGTTCGATTACCCCAGGCTGGACTCGGAAACCCTGGAACCTACGTTTTACGAAGGTAAAGCCGGCATCAAACTTGATAGCTTTTTCAAGAGGCTTGCATTTACTATCAGGTTCACGGATTACCAGATTTTGGTTTCGGGCGCCCTGACCTCTGAATCCCGGCTTATTATGAGGCGGAACATCGTTGACAGGGTGCAGGCTATTGCCCCGTTTTTCCTCTACGATAAAGATCCTTATCTTGTGATAGCCGATGGCAGGCTTTACTGGATCATCGATGGTTACACAGTGTCCTCCAGTTATCCCTATAGCCAGCCTGACAGTGTGATGCGGGTCAACTACATGAGAAATGCGGTAAAGGCGGTGATCGACGCCTATGACGGCACCACCACTTTTTACCGGGCCCACAATGAAGACCCCATATTGAAAATGTACGAGAGTATTTTCCCTGATCTGGTAAAGCCCATGGAGGAGATGCCTCCGGCGCTGCTCCGCCATATCCGCTATCCCCAGGACCTCTTCATGGTGCAGGCCAGGATGCTAAAGACCTATCACATGACGGATCCTAAGGTGTTTTACAACAAGGAAGACTACTGGGAGATCCCCACTGAGATCTATGGTGGGGACCGGGAGATCCCGGTTGAACCCTATTATATCCTGGCGTCGCTGCCCGGAGAGACGGCCACTGAATACCTGCACATGATACCCTTTACGCCCAGGGGCAAGCCCAACATGGTGGCATGGCTGGCGGTACGGTGCGATCCTGAGAGGTACGGCCAAATGATCCTGTACAGGTTGCCCAAGGACAAACACATACCCGGGCCCATGCAGGTCGAGTCGCTTATCTCCCAAAATCCCGAGATTGCAGAAGCCATGACCCTTTGGGGCCAGGCCGGGTCTCAGGTGATCAGGGGCAACCTTGTAACCATACCCATGGATGGTTCGTTCTTGTACTTCGAGCCCTTGTACATCCAGGCAGAAAGAGTGCGCATTCCCGAACTTAAGCGGGTGATAATGTACTCAGGCGGCAAGGTGGTCATGGGGACCAGCGTTGAAGATGCCCTAAACAAATTGGTAGGCCGCGTGGTGGAAGTGCCTTCTGGCGAGCCGGACCCTGGACAAACAGCCGGTTTGCCCGATCTCATAGCCAGAGCCAACCAGGTATGGTTTGAAGCCCAAGAAAGACTTAGAAGCGGGGATTGGGCCGGCTACGGCGAGCTCATGGACGAACTGGGCAGGATCCTGAAGCAACTTGAGGCAGAGAGCGAAGGGTTGACAGAATGACCCTTATCAATTTACTTCCTGAGTGCTACACTTAAGCTAGGCCAAGAATAGTGAAGGAAGTGTAATAATCACATGAGTGAAGAAGCCCTGTTTGAGACTACCATAAGCAACATTGGTACATACGAAAACCAAAAGGTTACCCTTAAGGGTTGGTTGTACAACAAACGTTCATCAGGCAAGATCATGTTCTTGATCCTCCGGGACGGCACTGGGATAGTCCAGTGTGTGGTGTCCCAGAAGGATGTGGGCCAAGATCTGTTTGCCAGGCTCGATAAGCTAAACCAGGAGTCCAGCCTGGTGATCCAGGGTATAGTCAGGAAGGATGCCAGGGCTCCGGGCGGGTATGAGGTAGGCGTCACAGGCTGTACCATCGTGTCGGAAGCTTTTGACGACTATCCGATAACCCTTAAAGAACACGGGGTTGAGTTCCTGCTGGACCACAGGCATTTGTGGATACGGACTCCTAGGCAAAAAAACATCTTACTTATCCGCGCAGAGATAATCAAGGCTTGCAGGGATTTCCTCGATGGCGAAGGGTTTGTCAATGTAGACGCGCCCATCATGACACCTTCTGCCTGTGAAGGCACCACCACCCTGTTTCCCGTAGAGTACTTTGGGGAGCAGGCTTACCTCAGCCAGAGCGGACAGCTGTACAATGAGGCAGCTATCATGGCTCTAAGAAAGGTTTACTGCTTCGGACCTACTTTCAGGGCGGAGAAATCCAAGACCCGCCGTCACCTGACCGAGTTTTGGATGGTTGAGCCTGAAGCAGCTTTTATGACTTTTGAAGAGATGCTCAGACTCGAAGAAAGGATGGTAAGCTACATTGTAGAGCGGGTGCTCACTAGGTACGGACATCTGCTCGAGGAGCTAGGCAGGGATACTCAGAAACTTGAGCAAGTCAAGCCTCCGTTCCCAAGGCTTACATATACAGAAGCTGTTGAACTGCTAAACCAAAAAGGGCTTGACATAACTTGGGGAGATGATTTTGGGGCTCCCCACGAGACGGCAATAGCATCTGAGTTTGCCAAGCCTGTATTCGTCACCCATTTTCCGACTAAAATAAAAGCTTTCTATATGCAACCAGATCCAGATAATCCCGATACTGTCTTAGGGGCCGACCTTCTGGCTCCCGAAGGTTACGGCGAGATAATCGGCGGCGGCCAGAGGATACACGATTACCATCTGTTGCTTGAACGGATTAGACAACATAACCTGCCTGTGGAAGACTACCAATGGTACCTTGATTTGAGAAGATTTGGATCCGTACCTCACTCGGGCTTCGGAATGGGAATAGAACGTGTGGTGGCCTGGATATGCGGCCTTGAACATGTGAGAGAGACAATCCCGTTTCCCAGGTTGATAAACAGGCTAAGGCCGTAAGGTTAGGAGGTAATATAGTGGCTGAGGAGGTAAGGAATGGTAGGCAGGAAAAGCTGGTAGAGCTTGGTGAAATGATCCGGGCGCGCAGGGAGAACCTGGGGTTGTCCATCGAGGAAGTGCAGGAGAAAACCAAGATACGTTCCAAGTATCTTAGGGCCATCGAAGCAGGAGACGATAGGATCGCGCCGGGTAAAGCGTATTTTAGGGTATTCCTTAAATCATATGCTGAGTTTTTGGGCTTAGACGGGCTTGAATTCTCCCGGGCGTACAGGGAAATCGCAGATGAGGATGACCGCTATTGGTCTCCGGCTGCTGCCGCCCAAGAGGCTCCGAAGGCCGGCAAGACCAGGCCGAGGCGGCGGACCCGCAGGAAAAAGGGCATGGGTGCCGTGGGAAAGCTCCTGGTTGCATTGCTCCTCTTAGGGGCGATAATATTCGGCGGCACCAGGTTGTACGCTCTTTATTCTTCCCGCCAGGAAGATCCGGAACCACCCCAAGAGCCGGAAAACGGTATTGTCGAACAACCTGATCCCGAGCCTGATGAGCCTGTCCATGAAGTCAGAGTGCAGCGTGAGGACCCCAGCGAAGAAGTCACCGTGTTTACAATCAACGAGACCCCTTTGCTGGTCACCCTTAAGACTTCTGAGGAAGAAGGCACCAGGTGCTGGATTCAAGTACAAGCCGACGGACAGACGGTTGTGGAGAAAACCATGGGTCCTGGAGAAGAACTTGAGGTTACCGCCGGGGATGAGATCAAGGTGAGGGCAGGTGCGCCATGGGTGCTGAGTTTGACCCTCAACGGCGAGGACCTGGGAGCAGGGGGACCCTATGGCCCGGTGAAAGACCTGATATTCAGGTACGACGAGGATTTGTAGAAACTCAGCATCATACCGCCACCATGTTTTCCATATGATCTTCTTGATCTCCTCATGGGTCAAAGTGGTGGTATGGTATGGCAAAACATGGTTTCAAGGGGCTGTTGGCCGCGATCGCCATAGGGGCATGTCTGTGTGCCGGCAGGCCGGCAGTGGCAGCGGTTTCTCCTCCTGAGATATCTACAAGGGCTTCCATCCTTATGGAATGGCAAACAGGAACCATACTTATGGAAAAACGCGGGTTTACCAGGATGCACCCTGCCAGCCTTACCAAGATGATGACCGCTTTGTTAGCCCTGGAGCGGGGACGGCTTGAAGATCTGGTACGTGTGTCGGAAGAAGCTGCGTCCCAGCCTGGTTCGTCCATGGACTTAAGGGCAGGGGACGTATTTACCCTAGAGGATCTGCTTTATGGGCTGATGCTGGTTTCAGGAAACGATGCTGCCTGGGCTATAGCAGAGCATATTGGCAATGGTTCTGCAGATGAGTTCTTCAAACTGATGAACCAGAGAGCCAAGGAATTGGGAGCCATTAACACCAGGTTTGAAAACCCCCACGGGCTTACCGATCCTAACCACTACACTACGGCCTTTGATCTTGCAGTGATCGCCAAGGCGTGTATGAGACATCCCTACTTCAAACGGCTGGTTGCCACTAAAGAAAAAGATGTGATCGAAGCAGAGTCCCACGTGCGCTTGTCGCTTGAAAATACAAATAGGCTGCTTTGGGTTGTGCCTGGGGCTGACGGGGTGAAGACGGGCACAACCCAGGCGGCGGGGCAGTGTCTGGTGGCCTCGGCTACAAGGGACGGCATGCGGCTATTGGTGGTGGTGCTGGACAGCCTGGACAGGTGGCACGATGCTGCGGCGCTCCTGGAATACGGATTTGGCAGTTTCAGGTACATAAGAGCTGTGCCTGCAGGCGAGGTGCTACTCACTCTGCCTGTGGCAGGTTCAACGGTAAAGCGTGTGCCCATCGTCTGCGCTACAGACCTAAGCGCGTGTATACCCAGGCATGCGTTTGGCCTCAGGATCGAAGTGGATTTGCCCGATAGGATCAGCCCGTGTCCTGCGGGGACAGTGGTGGGCCAGGCAACCCTTTGTCTAGGCGATCGGGTGGTAGGTTATTCGGACCTTGTGACAGGGGCCTGGATCAGCTCCATGACACCCCTGCGTGTTGTGGCGTGCCTGGCCTGGAGGACCGTGGTTTTCCTCTCAAATCTAGGGCTCTTATGAACCCTGCCTGGGAACTTACCTCATTCCCCTGATGAGGGAAGACAAACTCACCATTGAAAACCCGCGGCTTTGCACATACCGGGCAAGGGCGTTGATGTATTCCGGTTTTGGCACTATGCCCTTCTTGGTTACCCGGATAACAAGTATATCCCCGGGTTTTAGGGAGTCTCCCACCTTTTGGGCGGCTTTTTCAGGGTTACCCTTAAGTATCTTTCCGTCAACGGAACCTTTGACCGAGTAAAAGCCCTGTTCAAAGGCAGCGTTAATCAGATCAGTGCTGAACCGGCCTGACGGGGGATAGAAAAAGGGCATAGGCTCTGATATTTTCATCAGTGCTTCTCTGGCACGGCTCAGGTTTACCTCGGCTTCTTCGTAGCTTAACCGGTCCATGGGCCTGTCGTCGGTGCCTGACAGCCCCAGCTCGTATCCGGCTTCCACCAGCCTGCTCAAGAGTTGTGCCTGGCTTTCTGCAAAAGTGGCAGAACAGAACCAGGTGGCACCCCAGCCATTTTCCACCAGGACCGCCAGCAGTTGCTCCACCGCTTCAGGTTCTGCCTGGAACAATTCGACTATTACCCCGGCCTGCGGTTCTTGGGTGGTTACCCTCACCAGGGGAGATATCTTGGCAGTGGCTACCGGGTCCCGGACCGCAACTCCCAGCCTGGCACCGAGGAGTACCAGAGCGAAGGCAGCAAACAACGCTATCCTTTGAACATGGCGGGGCTTTATACGGATGAGCAAACCAACCCCTCCTTCCTCCGGGCAAGGGGTGACCCCACATATCTCCTAATTACTATGAATGCAGATTTGAGATGATTCTGGAGAGGCGGTTCTTTCTGGAGGATACAGGCTTCGGGATTGATTTCCCCAAACGTTTGCACTCCTCGATGCAGTCCAGGACGATCCGGAAAGCAGTCTCTACATCGTGGAGGCAGATTTCGTAATACCGGGCAAGCCACAGGTAATCTTCGTACCTGGCGTGTCCGCCTCTTATCAGGGCTTGCCAAATTGATGCAGCTTGTTGCCACTTGCCTTGTTTTCTGAGTACAGTTGCCAGCAGCCGGCTGTGGGCATAGATGCCGTCAGCGTGGGGAAGAGGGGCTGCATCCGCCGCAGCCTGGAGAAAGCGCCTGGCAAGCTCCAATTCGCCTTGGGCCATGTAGAATCTGCCTATGCCTGCCAGGGCATATGGGTCGCTGCAACACTCATGACCTTGGGTGAACAGGTGTGATGCATACTTCAAGAATACCACCATGTCCAGGATGTCGAGGCGGTTGTGCCTAAACACCTGGTCTAACACGGATATGTCCCGCTCACGTTCGTACATGAAGTAGAGGGCAGGTATCATCCTGCCCGGAATATCACCGGCCCGCTTGATTCCGAGGAACCTTTGCGTACATTCCTGAAGGCTCATGCCGTAGAAGGGATGTCGCCCCAGCTTCCTGGCTACAGAGTAAAGGTCCAGGTGGAGCTTATTTTCAAGCTCGGGGAGGGAGTGGAACATCCCGTTCATGGTAAGTCTGGCCTGGAGCACAGGTATATCAAAGCACTTGCCGTTAAAGCTTACAAGCACTTGGGCATCGGCGATCTGTGGCCACATTTCTGACAGCATCGCTTGTTCTGAGTCGCGGCTTTCCAGGAAGAACTGGGTGATTCGGAAGGTTTGGCCGTCCCACTTGCCTAGGCCAATGAGAAAGGCTACGGTACCTGCCCCTGAAAGCCCTGTGGTCTCAATATCCAGGAACAGCGGCCCGTTAGCTGAAGGGAGGCGCTCTATATCAGCTCCTGCCAAGCGAAGGATAGCCTCAACGGACGTGGGATGTAGCCACACATTGGCTCCGGGACTATAGGCCGCCTTATATATCCTGAAGCCATCCTTCTTGATCACTTGGGGTTCCACGTCAGGATAAGCACTGTAACGCTCCGGAGCAGCAGTATCCGAGGCCCAGGGTGCCGTGTCAGGCTCGGCACTTCGGGCTTTATATCGCTCCGTTATATCTGCAATGCGTTTTCTAAGCTTCTCGATTATTTCCCGGTTGGTCAAGGTGAGCCTCCTGGATTATGGCTTCTAGCAACTTGATGGCTAATGGCTTGACGCCCTCTCCTACTTGTTGTTCCGGGCCAACGCATCCTGGACACCCGCGGGTGCACGGGCAAGATGAAATCAGGTCAAGGCAAGCGCGCAGGATTTCAGGCAGCATCCTAAAGGCTTTTTCCGCCAAACCCACGCCGCCCGGATAGGAATCATACAGGTAGATACTGGGCTTTCCGTCGTATACTGAACGCACCTCAACTACCACCCCCAGGTCCTGTTTGTCGCTCATCAGGAACAAGGGGGCCACATTGAGCAATACATTGGCTATGCCTGACAGCACGCCGCCCAGGGCATGGGGGTCTATCCCCGCTGTAAGGTCTCCCGAGAGGCTGAACCACATGCCTTGGGTGTGCAAGTTCATCTCAGGGATGCTGATCTCTCCTGAGCCGATGTTCTCATTGGTGTAAAGCTTGATTTTCTTGTAAATCGTAGCCAGGGCGGTGACTATGAGCTCGCCGAAGTTGACCGTCAACCTATCCCACTGGGATGAATCATCTACCGTCATTATCCTGACTCCTACGGCAAGGTTGGCGTCTGTGTAGTAATCTACATCCACCTGCTTCACGTAAGCTTTTCTGTCATGGTAGTCCAGTTTGATTACATGATACTGTTGTCCTCCGTGCATGTAAATCGCCTGATCGTGGATTAGCATAGGGGCAGAAGCCCAATCTACCTCGCCGATGACCTCAGCGCCGTGAGTGGTGTCTATTATCACAAAGTTCTCGTTTGTGGCGGAACGCAGGCTGATGCCGGCGGCAGGGAATGAGTCCGATGACCAATTCCACTTGGCCGGCCCTTTATGCAAGATCTTCTGCTCTGTCAGGTGCTCCAGGATATGCTCTACATCCGCCGGGCCCAGTTTGGGCGCCTCACCGTTACTGTGGCTAAAGGGCAGTTCGTAAGCGGCGCATTTTACGTGTTGTCCCAGGATGTAGGGGTTGTCCGGGTTAATTAGGGCATATTCAGGGGTTTGGGCGAAGAAATAATCAGGATTGTTCACGATGAACCGGTCAAGGGGAGAGCCCCCTGATATCAGGATGGCCACGGATTTGCCTTGTTTTCTGCCTGCCCGGCCTGCTTGCTGCCAGGTACTGGCTATGGTTCCGGGATATCCGGCCATGATTACCGCATCGAGCCCGCCTATGTCGATCCCAAGCTCTAAGGCATTTGTGGCTGCAATACCCACTATGTCCCCTTCACGGATCCCCTTTTCGATGGCCCTTCTTTCGCTGGGCAGGTAACCCCCTCGGTATCCCTGGATCTTGTGTTTTTCAAACTGGTCGGGGTAACCGTCCCGCAGGTATTGGACCAGCAGTTCACAAGCCATCCTGGACCTGGAGAAAATCAAAGTCTGGATGTTCTTGTTTATGAACCGGGTGGCGATCCGTGCAGCGGCGGTAATCGCCCCGTGTTTCATTGCGTTGTCGGCGTGGGGGCCGGCAGGATCGTAAAAAATGAAGTCTTTTTCTGATGTAGGAGCACCGCTCTGGTCAATCAAGGTGACCTCCTCGCCTGTGAGGTTTAGGGCAAGTTCTTTAGGGTTGGCGATAGTGGCCGACGCGAGGATGAACTGGGGATTTGCGCCGTAAAAGCTGCAAATCCGCCTAAGCCGCCTGAACACGTTTGCCACGTGGCTCCCAAATACGCCCCTGTAGTTGTGCATCTCGTCTACCACAACGTACTTGAGGGAAGCGAATAGCTTGGCCCACCGGGGATGATGGGGGAGTATGGCTTGGTGGAGCATATCGGGATTGGTGATGATTATCTGTCCTGTTTCCCTGGCAAGCCGCCTTTTGCTCGCAGGGGTATCCCCGTCAAAGGTAAAACCTCTTATCTTAAAGCCGCCCTGTTTGGCTGTATCTTCGATTTCAGCCAATTGGTCCTGGGCAAGCGCCTTTGTAGGAAATATGTACAAGGCCCGGATACCCTCGTGCTTGAGGATGGCATCCAGCACAGGCAGGTTGTAGCACATGGTCTTGCCCGAGGCGGTAGGAGTAACCACGCATATGTGTTGTCCCTGTCTTACCAAGTCATAGGCTTGCCTTTGATGGGAATAAAGCGCTTTTACCCCTTTGCGGGTGAGTGCCTGTTTTAGCGCCGGATGCAAATCATCTGGGATGTCCAGGTATGAACCGGGAGTGGCGGGAAAATGATGCCACGCGGTTACGCAGGCCAGAAACCGTGGATCCCGGCGCAGTTCTGCCAAGACCTGTTCTAGTATTGCTTGCTTCATGCCACAGCCCCCTCACTCTAGGTACCCTTCCACGTTTTACCTGATGAATCTAGGTTTTATATGAGGTAGTATCTACATGTAACCACCTTATGTCAAGGAAGAAGGAGGACACCAGTAATGGGAAAACCTAGACCAGTGACCGCTTCTCTTACCAGATCTATAGCACTTGCCGCAGCTCTTATCATTATTCTCCTTATTCCTGTTCGAGGTGAAGCCGCTCCTCTCCTTCGGCTGGGCGACTATGGTGACAACGTAATTCGGCTGCAGAATATGCTGCTAAGTGCAGGGTATGATCCGGGTCCCATCGACGGGATATTCGGACCCAGGACCCAGGCGGCCACAATCGAATTTCAGCGCAGTGCGGGTTTGCTTGTAGACGGCATTGTAGGCCCCCAAACCTGGGGCGCGCTCGAGCGGCTGTCCGGAGTATCCCGGGGGACAGGCCCCTTGAGGGGAAGGATCATAGTGATAGATCCGGGGCACGGTGGCCCGGAACCAGGCGCGATATCCTACTGGGGCGATAAGGAAAAGGATTTCACTCTAGGTATCGCCAGCAAGCTCAGGGGTTATCTTGAAGCTCAGGGCGCGGTTGTGCTCATGACCAGGTATGGGGATTATTCCCCCGGCCATGATTGGTCCCCCCGTCCCGACGAGCTTTTGGCCAGGGTGTCTATAGCCAACTCCAGAGGGGCCGATTTGTTCCTGAGCATACATATCAATGCATATCCCAAAGATCCGAGCGTTTCTGGAGTAATGGGATTTTACAGGGCAGGCTCGTGGGAATCCCAGCGGCTTGCCAGGACCCTTGCCAATTCTGTGGCTGCCACCACAGGCCTCAGGTACATTGACACCCAGGTGGGGCCGTACTACGTGTTGAATAACACCTACATGCCGGCAGCACTTATGGAAATAGGGTTTATGACAAACTGGCACGACGTGAATCTCTTGAGGCAAGATTGGTTCCAGGATGCTGTGGCAAGGGGCCTTGCCAGAGGAGTGAGCGAATATCTGGCTCCTTGACCCTGGGAACCCTTAAACCGGTAAACCGGTACCCATGACCTCCGGGTACCGGTTTTTTTCTCAATCTTAGAGTAATTCAGGCGGCGCTGGCAAACCTCAACCTCTGACCCATCTATTACCTTAGGAGCCCCCAGGCACCGATTGATATACTTATGTCAACTATATTATGTCAACTATACGTGGTTGAGGAGGCAGGCCGGAAACATGGCCATGGGAAACATCCGTTGGAAATACGTGCTGCTATGGGCTAGCCTGGTTCTGTGTGTGCTGACCCTCGGCAGTTACTGTTATAAGGTATACGGGCTGGAGCGTCCACTGGAAAAGAGGCTGCTGGAGGACGCTGACGTACTTATGGCGCAGGTTGAGAAGGCAGGCGGCACCACAACCGTGGTGGTTCATCTCAAATATGTGGACAACCTTGCCCAGACCTATTCACGACTTGAGCATGAGGTCCGGAAAGCCTTAGGTACGCGTGGTTATGAGATAGTAGTCCGGGACAACCCCGACGAGGCGTTGGAAGGGGCATATGGGTCCATCCACTATTACATTGAGGAAGCCAGGATCCGGGGGAACTTCGGTGAAATGGCCCACAGATCCAGGGCGGCCCTGGAACATACAGGCATCGACGATTTCAGGCTCACGGTAGACGGCGACAACATATTCGTTCAGATGCGCTTGGGCGACAAATACCTTTACCGGGTGAAGGATCTTTATGCTGAAGGGGGCACAGGGTTTTGAAGCACAAGGAACTGCTCATGGGAACAGCCCTTGGGATTCTTGGTTTCCTGATTATACTAGAGGTCAACGTATGGCCGGTACTGCTCCTTTGTGGGCTTGGATACTTGCTGTATACTTCCGGCGGGCAGCTCAGGGGCGTCGGAAAAGGCAGGGTTGGCGCGGTGATAGCCCATACTACCCAGGTCACCTTCGATGACATCGGAGGACAAGAAGCTGCCAAGAGGGAGCTAATCGAGGCCCTTGAGTTCTTGCGGGATTACGAGAGGGCTAAGGCGCTGGGGATCCGCCCTTTGAAGGGGGTACTCCTGTCAGGGCCTCCCGGGACGGGCAAGACCCTGCTGGCCAAAGCCGCAGCAAGCTACACTGATTCTGTGTTTATCTCAGCCTCAGGCTCCGAGTTCATTGAGGTCTATGCAGGGCTGGGTGCGCAGAGGATCCGGGAACTGTTTTCGAGCGCCAGGAAACTTGCCAAAGAGCACAAGAAGCCAGGGGCAGTGATATTCATAGATGAAATCGAAGTGCTGGCTAGCAGGCGGGGGGCCCAAGCCGGCCACCTGGAATACGACCAGACCTTGAATCAACTGCTTGTGGAGATGGATGGGCTCAAACTTGATTCGGGCGTGAGGATCCTGGTGATAGCCGCCACAAACCGCCCTGACTTGCTGGATCCTGCAATTATGCGCCCGGGCAGGTTCGACCGGACGGTGGCTGTAGGCCTTCCTGACAGGAAGGGCAGGTTGGAGATCCTCAAGATCCACCTCCGGAACAAACCGTTGGCGGACGATGTTGATCTGGAAGATCTGGCCAGGGAAACCTTCGGCCTGTCGGGCGCCCATATAGAAAGCTTATGCAATGAAGCTGCTATAAGCACCTTGCGCAGGGGAGGGGCAGCCATAAGTTCCCAAGACCTTGCTGAAGCGCTTAACAAGGTGCTCCTTGGGGAAAGACTTGACCGGCGTCCTTCTGATGAGGAAATGTGGCGTGTATGTGCCCACGAGGCAGGCCATGCTATAGTTGCGGAGACTATAAGGCCCGGTTCGGTGGCCCACATAACTGTATCGCCCAGGGGCAACGCCTTGGGATTTGTGAGGCACTCACCTGCTGAAGACAGGTACCTTTATCCCAGGGAAGTGCTTGAGGAAGAAATCCAGATCCTGCTTGCAGGTGCTGCCGCCGAACAATTGATGTTTGGCTCAAAGAGCACAGGGGCAGCCAATGATTTCAGGCGGGCCCTGGATATCGCCAAGCGGATCGTGCTTTACGGGATGTCACCCTTGGGCGTGGTGGACAAGGACACAGCACCTATGGACATGCTTGCAAGGGTCACAAATGAAATCATCCAAAATGCAGACAGATGTGCGGTGAGCATCCTTACCAGGTACCGGGCAGTGCTTGAGAAGCTGTCTGAGGAACTATTTGAGAAGGAGACGGTTTCAGCGGAAGAACTTAGGAGTTACCTTGCAGCACCCGGCAAGCTCACGTGGAAATGGAGGAAACCATCTGTGCGAAGGAGTAGAATAAAGAGAAGGATGTGAGGACGAGCGCGTGCCGGATTTCGGAGGTGGTGCTGTGCAAGCGGAAATCCTCTCGATAGGTACTGAGCTTTTGTTGGGTGAAATCGTAGACACCAACGCCCAATATATTTCTTCAAGATTGAGAGATATTGGGGTGAACGTATACAGGAGGATAACGGTGGGGGACAACCCTGAGAGGCTGTTGGCCGCTTTCGAGGATTCCCTCGGGCGGGCGGACCTCGTCATAGCAACGGGAGGGTTGGGCCCCACTGATGATGATGTAACCGCCCAGTGCCTAGCTAAGGCGCTAGGGCGTTGTTTGCGTTTTGATCAGGATGCTTGGGACAGCATCCGGCAATCGTACATCCGCCGCGGACGCACCGTAGATGAAAACAACCAAGCTGCCAGGAAGCAGGCGCAGGTTATAGACGGCGGGTTTTTCATTCCGAATCCCGTGGGCACCGCCCCCGGGCAAGGGGTTAAGGTTGACGGCAAACTTGTGTTGTTGCTCCCCGGGCCTCCTTCTGAAATGCAAGCCATGTTTGAAAACCATGTTGTCCCGCTAATCACCAAGTCGTTTTCCGGGCTTACGCCCATCTACTGCGTGAACCTCAATATTGCCGGGCTCGGAGAGTCTCAGGTGGGTGAAGCCTTGGCTGATCTGCTGAGAAGCTCTAATCCCACCGTAGCACCGTATGCAGGCAGCGGCCAGGTAAGGCTGAGAATAGCGGCCCAGAGTGCCGACAAATCCCGGGCGCTTGCCATGATCTCACAGGTGGAGCGGGAGGTGCGCCGGAGACTTGGCCACCATGTATACGGCAAAGATGATGAAACACTGGAAATGGCCATAGGCAAACTGCTTTCCACCCGGGGGCTGAGCTTAGCGGTGGCTGAGTCGGTGACAGGCGGTCTTATCTGCCACCGGATAACCGGGGTGCCCGGCAGTTCCAGGTATTTCAAGATGGGGATGGTGGCGTACCATCCTGAAGTCAAGATAGCTAGCCTGGGAATTCCGCCTGAGGTGGTGTACAGAGAGCAGGCAGTGAACCCAGAGCTAGCCTCTGGCATGGCTGAGAGCGTGAGGCTGCTTGCCGGCGCCACCTTGGGGCTGGCCACCACAGGTTTTGCGGGCCCTGACGGGGGTACCGAAAGTGAGCCCGTGGGTACAGTATACATAGGGCTCAGCCACAAGAAGGCCGGGAACATGACGGAAAGAGTGGTGTTTTCCGGCTCAAGGCACAGGATCAAGCTACTTGCGGCACAGCGCGCCCTGTACCTGCTTTACCGTTTCCTGACAGAGGATAGCAAGAATAGGAGATAGTCGAGATGGCGACAGCTACTTTCAGAGGTTTTGTGTGTGTAGCCCTCCCGCCGGATATTAAGGCCTTTCTGGGGAGATTCATGGCTGATGCGGGACCGAGTTTTCACACGGACTTCCGCTTCGTGCCCAGTGAAAACCTGCACATTACCCTTCAGTTCCTGGGAGATGTTGAGCGGGCCATGGTCCCCAGGTTGCTTCAAGAGATAGAGCAGTCGATAGCCCATATATCACCGTTTGAACTGTGCTTAGGCAGCGCTTCGGCGTTTCCCGCCAGTGGACGGCCTCGAGTGTTATACATAGGGACGGGTGAGGGCAGCCGCCGATTGGCACAGCTTGCCCGTAGCGTAAGAAGGGCCTTAAGCGCTATGGGGTTTAAGGAGGACAAGCCATTTAAGCCCCACATTACCCTGGCCAGGAGAAAGAGGGGTGCGGGCTCTTTCGGAGCACTTGATGAACGAAACGCTTGGCAAGAAGCGTTTGCCGGGCGAGAAAAGCCAGGATTGTGTTGGCAGGTGTCGGAAGTGTTATTGATGGAAAGCACCCTCTATCCCACAGGTGCCGTGTATACCCAGCTGGGGCGGGTTGCGCTGCCGGGAGGGCAATAGCTGGATTGCCCCTTGTTCTTCCTAATGTTATACTTGTTTGGGAACAGACTGCCAGGGGCTTGAGGCGACTCTAAGGAGTGAAACTATAATGGAAAAACAAAAGGCTCTTGAGTTGGCCGTTGCTCAGATAGAGAAGCAATTCGGCAAAGGGTCAATAATGAGATATGGAGACGTTCCTCAGAGGATGGCGGTGGAGGTTATTCCAACCGGTGCCCTGGCACTTGATGTCGCCCTTGGAATAGGGGGAATCCCCCGGGGGCGGATTGTCGAGATCTTCGGTCCTGAAGGTTCAGGCAAGACTACCGTAGCTTTACATATCGTTGCAGAAGCACAAAAACTCGGCGGGATTGCCGCGTTTATTGATGCAGAGCACGCTTTGGATCCGGTATATGCCAGCAATCTCGGCGTTGATATTGAAAACTTACTCATCTCTCAACCTGATACTGGAGAGCAAGCCCTTGAGATTGTAGAAGCCTTGGTCAGAAGCGGCGCTGTGGATTGCATCGTGGTGGACTCAGTAGCAGCCTTGGCTCCCCGGGCTGAAATCGAAGGGGAGATGGGCGATGCTCATGTAGGGCTGCAAGCTCGGCTTATGTCCCAAGCCCTGAGAAAACTCACTGCTGTGGTCTCTAAGTCGAAGTCAACTGCCATTTTTATAAACCAGGTACGGGAGAAAATTGGGGTGATGTTCGGAAATCCCGAAGTTACCCCCGGAGGAAGAGCCCTCAAGTTCTATTCTTCCGTAAGGCTTGATGTAAGAAGGATCGAAAACATAAAGCAAGGCACCCAGACCATAGGTGCAAGGACCAGAATCAGGGTGGTCAAGAATAAGTTGGCCCCGCCTTTTAAGGAAGCAGAAGTAGACATAATCTTCGGAGAAGGTATTTCTAAAGAAGGTTCCCTGTTGGACGTAGGCGTTGAGACCGGCATCGTTACCAGGACAGGTACCTGGTACTCCTACGGTGACGTACGCCTTGGCCAGGGGAAAGAAAATTCCAGACAGTTCCTTAGAGAAAATCCTGAAATCAGCCAAGAGATAGAGGCTAAGGTCAGGGCGCTCTTGAACCCTGGGCAGGCTGATGCAGGAGATGTGGATGCTGATGAGGACTCCGGCAAGCCCAGCGAGAAATAGGACGCCTATGCATGCGGCCCTGAAGATTTTGTCAAGGCGACAAGTAAGCAGAGGCCAGATGCAATTCATGCTCTCGACAAAAGGGTTTGCGGCTGACGATATACGGGAATGTATTGGGAAGCTTGAGGAATGGGGCTATCTTAACGATGAAGAGCTTGCGAGAAACATCGTAGAAGCAATGATCCGGAATACTCCATGCGGCAAGCGACGCTGTTTATACGAACTAGAGAAGCGACGGTTCGACAGGGAAATGGCGAAAGCACTGATAGACCAAGTGTATGCTGAGTATGATGAACTGGATCTGGCACATGCTGCAGCTAAGCAGTACGCGAAGCACAAAGCCCAATGGACTATGAGAGATAAACAGCGCCTGGCCCAGTGGCTGTACCGGCGAGGATTCACGGAGCCAACCATTTTATCGGTGATAAGGACATTCGGCCAGGCAGACGACTGTGAGTAGCCGAACGAGTGCTGGCTTTGCCTAAGTTGATACCTGGGTACGTATGTTGCGGTAATGATCCGGTAATTGGTGTTATGACGGGTTATGATTGCGCATAGCAATCGTGTGGATATATTGCAATAATGTACATCATAACTTGCTGTTGCCATAAATAGGATCTTACCAGGTAGACCGGGTTTTGACCAGTAAGCCGAGCGTGCTGCTCGGCTTTTTCCGCTTACAGAGGAGGTGACAGGAAATGCAGTATATGCAGTATATGTGGTATGCTCTCGTGCTTGTTGTGGGTACTCTGATAGGATACTTGCTTCGCAGGGTTATCGGTGAAGCTAAGATAGGGTCGGCTGAAGCAGAAGCCCAACGCATACTGGACCAGGCCAAGAAAACCGCTGAGACCAAACATAGGGAGATTGTGCTTGAAGCCAGGGACAATGCACAGAAACTCAGGGCCGAAGTTGAAAGAGAATCCCGGGAAAGGCGTCTTGAGCTGCAGCGGTTTGAGCGCAGGCTGATTAACAAAGAAGAAGCGCTGGACCGGAGGCAGGAATCCCTGAGCAGGAAAGAAGATGCGCTGGCACGCCAGGAGAGGGCCATTTCCCAAAAAGAGCGTGAACTTGAAGAGTTGCGGGAAGCAGCTATCAAGGAACTGGAACGGATCTCAGGCTTGTCAAGGGAAAGCGCCCGAGAGATGATCCTCCAGGAAGTGCAGGAGACCCTCAAAGCAGAAACTGCCAGGATGATCAGGGATGCTGAGGACCGGGCAAGGGCTGAGGCAGAACAAAAGGCACGGAGCATAATTGCTCTGGCCATTCAGCGGTGTGCAGCAGACCATGTAGCAGAGAATACTGTGTCTGTAGTTGAACTGCCCAACGATGAGATGAAGGGCAGGATTATCGGCAGGGAAGGAAGAAACATCCGTACCCTCGAGACCCTTACAGGTATTGAACTCATAATTGATGATACCCCCGAAGCAGTTATCCTGTCTGGATTTGACCCCATCAGACGGGAAGTGGCGAGGCTGGCCTTAGAAAGGCTTGTGGCTGACGGGCGAATCCATCCTGCGCGGATAGAAGAAATGGTGGAAAAAGCACAGAAAGATGTAGAATCCATAATTAAGCAGGAAGGTGAGCAAGCGGCACTCCGTCTCAGCGTCCACGGCCTCCATCCTGAGCTCATAAAGCTTCTGGGTAGGCTCAGATTTAGGACCAGTTACGGACAAAACGTGCTCAAGCATTCAATGGAGGTAGCCCAATTGGCTGCGATTATGGCGTCTGAAATCGGTGCCGATGTCAATCTTGCAAAACGTGCAGGACTACTGCATGATATTGGGAAGGCAGTCGACCATGAAGTGGAAGGTTCTCATGTAGCCATCGGGGTCAACTTGCTCAAGCGGTACAGGGAGTCGCAAGGTGTTATCAAGGCGGTTGAGGCCCATCACGGGGATGTAGAACCCCAGACCGTCGAAGCATTCCTTGTGGCTGCAGCTGATGCCATATCTGCTGCGAGACCGGGTGCAAGAAGAGAGACTCTCGAGATGTATCTCAAGCGTCTTGAGAAACTCGAGGAGATCGCCAATTCATTTGAAGGCGTAGAGAAAGCATATGCTATCCAGGCAGGCCGGGAGATCAGGATCATGGTCAAGCCTGAGAGGATAGACGATTTGGGCGCAGTTACCCTGGTAAGAGATATCGTCAACAAGATCGAGAAGGAACTGGAATATCCAGGCCAGATTAAGGTCACTGTTATCAGAGAAACAAGGGCGGTAGGTTACGCCAAGTAGGAATACAGGGGCGCCCTAGCCGGCGCCCCAGAGGCTACACACGGGGTATACAGCAATGGCTGAAAACAGAGAGTACAAACAGGATATGACCGCACACACCAAGAACCACAAACAGGTATCCCACAAGGATATCGAGGTGCTGGCAGCATTACTTGTGGCTTTTCCCCAGATATCGAAAGTAACTTATGATCCTGAAAAACGTGGGTTGAGCATTTCCTTTTTGTGTGAAGGCCCTGTGAGCAAGACAAAACGGCACCGGCTTAAGTCTTTGTACCTGGATGCCATAGAAGTGTACCGGCAGCTCACCGATAAGAACATGAGTTTGGTCCGGTGCTACTGGGAGACTATCGACCAATTTCATTGTTTTCACGTGGAAAGGGACGTAGCCTCCCTGTCCACCGGTGAACTGAACCTGACCGTTTCCCTGATTGCTGATCAGGTCCCGCTGGTCGCAGAGACTGCTGAGCCCTTTGTCACAGATGGAGAGTTTTCATGGTCTGCAAGGATGCTTCTGCAGGAGATGCTGGAGAGGATCCGGGAACTTAAGTGTCAAAGCAAATTGGTAGCTTTGCGCGAAGGCGAGAAAGTGATCGTTTTCCATAAGTGAGGTATGCAGATGAACTTACTCTTTATCGGTGATGTGTTTGGCCGGCCCGGCAGGGGATTCCTAAAAGCCTTGCTTCCGGAGCTTATAGAAAAATATCAAGTTGATTTCACAATAGCTAATGGTGAGAACGCTGCAGGCGGGGCAGGGCTCACCGGGGCTGTGGCCGAGGAGCTGTTTTCCATTGGCGTAGATGTGATCACCTCAGGGAATCACATTTGGGACAAGAAAGAGATTTTCGAGGTGATTGAGGCCGAGCACAGGATATTGCGGCCCGCAAATTACCCTCCGGATGTGCCCGGCAAAGGTTCAGGGATTTACACTGCCAAGGATGGGACCCTGGTAGGTGTGGTCAACGTATGCGGCCGGGTGTTTTCACCTCAGAGTCTTGATTGCCCCTTCAGGACCCTTGACGACCAGCTTTCAAGGTTAAGAGAGCTTACCTCCGTTGTGGTTATAGACTTCCACGGGGAAGCGTCCTCAGAGAAAATTGCAGCAGGCTGGTATGTTGACGGTAGGGCCAGTGCCTTATTTGGGACCCACACCCATGTACAGACTGCTGATGAAATTATCCTTCCAGACGGCACAGCTTACATAACCGATGTAGGAATGACAGGCAGCTATGAAGGAGTTATCGGGGTGAAGCGAGAATTAATATTAAAGAATTTTTTGACGCAGTTGCCTGTCCGGCATGAGCCGGCTAAAGGCAAGAGACAGCTGTGTGCGGTACACTGCAGCATAGATCCGTCATCAGGCAAAGCAGAAACGGTACAACGCATTCTGATCAGGGAATGAAACACTCCGTTCTACCGAAACTGGACCAAGGGATCACTTCCATAATCGGAAAATTCTACTTGTCAAACCAAGGGATTGCCATTAGAATGGAAATATACCAAGAATCGGCAGTTCAGTTGCCAAATGTAGGCTGTTGACGGTTGCATCAGTTTAGCAGTCTGGAGGGATAAGAGTGGGAGTAAGCAACGTAGATCGAAGAGACACCACGCCTGTTGAAGTTCTCAAAGTGTCCTCAAAATCAAGTCCTAACGCAGTAGCCGGCGCACTGGCCGGAGTTATCAGGGAGCGGGGCTACGCAGAGATTCAAGGTATAGGCGCGGGGGCAATCAACCAGGCTATTAAAGCGGTGGCGATTGCCCGGGGATTTGTGGCGCCTAGCGGGGTGGATCTCGTGTGTGTTCCGGCGTTTACTGATATCATCATCGACGGTCAGGAACGGACAGCTATCAAACTTATAGTAACTTCCAGGTAACTTCCAGGAATTAATTGAACTCGAGTCAGACTCAGTCGCAGCTTAACCAAGAATATCGGGGGACTTCTGTACCGGCTGAAGGCAGCTTCAGCCGCCAAGGTAATTATTGTGATTTTTGTGATCTCCATGTCCATACTACTGCATCTGATGGCCATCTTACACCCAAAGAGGTGGTTCAACATTCGCTTGAGTTAGGCCTAAGAGCGATTTCCATTTGTGACCATGACACAATGGCAGGTTATCTCGAACTTACCGAAGAGTTTTCACAAGACAAGTTAGGTGTAGTCAACGTCAACGGCCTCGAGCTGATTCCCGGGATAGAGATAAACAGCCGATGGGAGCAAAGTGAACTGCACATTCTTGGGTATTTTATTGACCCTGGAGACGGTTCATTCCTGAACCTGCTTTCGCAACTCCGGAGATCCCGCGTCGAGAGGGTTCAGGTTACGGTAGAGAAACTCGCCTCACTGGGGAAGCCAGTTGAACTCTCCAGGGTACTTGAGCTTTCGCAAGGGGATTCTGTAGGCAGGCCTCACATAGCTCAGGCGATGGTAGAGAAGGGCTATGTATCAACCGTAAGGGAAGCTTTTGAGCTTTACCTCGGAATAGGGAAGCCTGCGTATGTGGACAGGCGGCATCTTAGCCCGGCTCAATCAATAAGAGCTATACGTGAGGCCAAGGGCATCGCCGTTTGGGCTCACCCCGGCATAACCAATGCCGACTGGCTGCTTACTGAACTCATGGAGTACGGCCTCCAAGGGATAGAAGTGTTCCATCCTGAGCACGACATCGGCTCCCAGCAGAAGTACTTGCATATGGCCAGGGAAAACCGCTTAGTGGTTACAGGAGGATCGGATTTTCACAGCGCAACATCATCCGAAGGTGCAATGATAGGCAGTTACGGCATATCCTACGACGGTGTGCAAGCCTTAAAGCGCATGGCATCGGCGGTACGCTAGCTTATTCCGGGATATACTGCCGTTCGGGATCGGGTATTTCGTCGTGGTATGGCCTTGGCTCAAGGCTAAGGGTGGGACGGCGTCTCCTTCTTCTCCGCTTTAGGCCTGCTTGAGGCCTTCTTGTTTGCTGTTCCTGAGTTCTGCTTTGTTGGTGTTTAGGCATGCCGGCGTCGTGTGACATTTGGACTAAGCACGAACCTCCTTGAACGATGGTTGCAGGTAACCGGGGCTAAGCCCGGTTACCTGCAAGTTATGTCCTGAAGCTGCCTACTTAGATAGCTTAATCTTGATATCGATGGCGCTCAGTCCCTTAGGATATGCAAAAACCGGGTTAATATCCAGCTCGGATATCTGCGGGAAGTCGCGGCACAGCTGGGCCACCCTGGCGACTGTTTCCACAATTGCAGGGATGTCATCGGGTTCGGCGCCTCTGAAGCCCTTAAGGATGGTATATGCTTTGGTCTCGGTGATCATTTCTTCGATCTCCCGCTTGGTGATCCCTGCGGCCAACCTGAACGAAGCGTCCTGAAGCAGGTTAACCAGGATTCCGCCTGAACCGAAAGCAACCATCGGGCCAAAGGTTGGGTCCTTGATCATCCCTATGATGATCTCGTCGCCCTTGGGCATCATCTTCTGGATTTCTATGCCGTAAATCTTGGCCTGAGGGGCGGCCTTCTTGGAGTTTTCCATGATGGACTCAAAGGCGGCTTTTACTTCTTCTGCAGACTCAAGTCCGACCTTGACTCCGCCGATGTCGGTCTTGTGCATGATGTCAGGCGAAGAGATCTTCATGACCACAGGGAAGCCCATCTCTTCGGCGAACTTTTGCGCTTCTTCTGCAGTTGTGGCCAGACGGGAAGGAGCTGCAGGGATCTTGTAGGCTTCTGCCACCTGGGCAGCTTCCGGGCTGAGCAACAAGTCTCTTCCGTCTGCCAGCACTTTATCGAAGATTTCCTGGACTTTGTCGCTGTCTACGTCATCAAATACCCATTCTTCTTGGTCTTGGACGGCTTCTCTCAATTCTGCGTACTTGGCCATACCGATAAGGGTATGTACGCCCGGTTCAGGGAATGCGTATGTGGGTACACCGTGCTCCTGCAGGTAGTTGACACCTTTCTCTACCGCAAACCCGCCTGTGAAAGCAGCAGTTATCGGCTTGTCCGGATACTTCTTCCTTGCCTCGACGATTGCTTCTGCCACTTTGTCTACTTCAATAACAGCAGTGGGTGACAGCAGCACGGTTGCAGCATCTACATTGGGATCGGCCAACGCTGCATTGAGAGCGTTTTCGTACCTGTCGTAATGTGCATCTCCGATAACGTCGATGGGGTTTTGGATGTTTGCCATCGACGGCATGGTCTCCTTGAGGAATTCCAGAGTATTTTGGCTAAACTGCGCCATTTCCAATCCGCCCAGCTCGATGGCGTCGCTGGCGACGATTCCCGGCCCGCCTGAGTTGGTGATCACAGCCACACGCTTGCCCTTGGGAATGGGCTGGGTTGTGAATGCGCTGGCCAGATCGAACAGTTCGGTCATGGTTGACGCCCTGAGTACGCCTGCACGCCTGAATGCGGTCTCATAGGCAGTATCGGAGCCTGCAAGCGCGCCTGTGTGTGACGAAGCTGCCTTGGCGCCGGCAGCGCTGACCCCAGACTTGAGGATGATCACAGGCTTCTTCTTGGTGGCTTCCTTTGCCACTTCGATGAACCTAGGCCCATCCACAATGTCTTCCAGATACAAGCAAATTACTTTGGTGTTGGGGTCGTTGGCTGCGATTTCGATGAAATCAGCTTCGTTGAGGTCAGACTTGTTACCGAAGCTTACAAACTGGCTAAAGCCCAGGCCGGTCTTAAGGCTCCAGTCCAAAATGGCCAAGCACAACGCGCCGCTTTGAGAGATAAAAGCAATGCTGCCCTCAAGCGCCATGTTCTTGGCGAAAGTGGCGTTAAAGGGTGTGTGGGTATCCATGACACCCAGACAGTTCGGCCCGACAATCCTCATATCGTACTTCCTGGCGATTTCCACGAGTTTGTTCTCCAGCTCGCGGCCTTCCGGGCCAACTTCCTTAAACCCGGCGGTGATCACAATCATGTGCTTTACGCCGGCCTTCCCGCATTCTTCAGCAACGGGAACAGATACCTTGGCCGGGACGCACAACACTGCTACGTCTACAGGCTTTCCCACATCGAGAATTGACGGGTACGCTTTGAGCCCGCAGACTTCGGGATCTTTGGGGTTAATGGGGTAAATCTCGCCGGTAAATCCTGAGGACTTCATGTTTTCCACAACTGCGTTACCAATCTTGCCCGGTGTGTTTGAGGCACCAATGATGGCCACTGATTGGGGACGCATAAGAGACATAAGCTCACTCATGTTGTTACTGCACCTACCTCTAGCATTTATTGCACAAAGAGAGACCACCAAGCCTAAGTCTAACATAACTTGTCTTCAGCAGTAAATAAAGAGAGGCAAAGTCAAATCTGCCTGGTGCTTAGCGTGCCAACTTCTGGAATGTATGGTATTATACGTATGACAACTTATGGAAAACTACCTGGGGGAAGAACAATGGATGAAGTATATTGGTCCGATGTAGGCGAGTGGCTTGGTTTGTCCAAGCCGGTAATGAAAGAGATAAACGCCAAGTTCGGGAAAATACTAGGGATTACTCCCTCCAACAAAGTGCCGAGGAAATCTTTGGGTGCGATTTCGCTGATCGTGACCATGCGGGAGCAAGGATTTTCAGATGCCGAAATCAGTAAAGCCCTGGTTGAAGCCAAAGGTGATTCTGCTTGGCCTGATGTGGTCTTAGGCAGGATCACCGAGCAAGTGGCATCTGCTGCCACAAGCCAAGTTGCACCTGAGATCAAAAGCTGGGAAGTGGCCCACGGCTCCTCCGGCTCGTGGCTAGGCTGTCTTGACGGAATAGCAGAAGATATGAGCCGAGGGCCGTCGGTGCAGGATATGATTTTGGACCTAAGGCGTGAGATCTGCACTAGCTCAATCTCAGAGAAAGAGCAAATCCAACGGCTCACCCAGGTGGTTGAGCGCCTGGTTGCCGAGGTAAGGTATCTCAGGTATACCCTTGTAATGGCAGCTTCTAGAAAGGACAGGAAAAAAGGGCTTACCGGCCTTTCGAGGTTGCTCAATCAATAGCCGGCATCTGCCGCCACACGGCTTTGAGCACATTTGTCATTTTGCGCCTAAGTCCGGGTATGTTTTCGCTGAGCTCAGCCACCAAGGTTTTCATGGAGTGCCGGTTGGTATTGCCTGAATAGCTGCATTGGGCGGGTGCCACAGGGAGGGCCAGCTCCTTTGCTGCCTGCACTATCCAGGGTTCCTCTACGTATACTATGGGCCGGATAACTTCGACCCTGCGCCTTGAAAGGTAGGTCTTAGGTCTAAAGCACCGTAAACTCCCGGTGAAGAACATGTTGAGAAATAAGGTTTCTATGGCGTCGTCAAGGGTGTGGCCTAACGCCACCTTGTTAAACCCCAGCTCGCTGGCAGTTTGGTGGAGACAGCCGCGCCTGAGGTTCGCGCACAAAGAGCAAGGTGTCTTGTTGCCTGGGTAATTCATGACTATCTGGGCAATCTGTGACGGTACCACGTGATGGGGGATACCCAGGCCTGAGAGAAAGCTGCTGATAGCTGACAGCTGGGCGCTACTAAGCTGCCATGGCTCTCCGGGATCAATGGTCACGGCTTCAAGGTGGAACTTGATCGGTGAACGCTTGCGTATGTCTGCCAGGGCCCAAGCCATAAACAGGCTGTCTTTACCACCTGACACGGCAACCAGTATCCTGTCTCCTGCCTGTATCATTTCATGGTCTGCAATTGCATCCCCTATGCTGCTAAAAAGCTGCCTCCGGAATCGTTTGTTCACGTCTCCCACTCCGCCATACGTTGTGCCGTTAGCTATATTATTGTACATACAGCCCTGCGACAGTAGAAGAGGGGGCGGTTAGAATGTATCGTAATATATGGTGTGAGGGCGGAGCCAAAAGAAGATAATATGAAGTGAAGGCACAAAACCCGTTGATTGATGGAGGTATGGTCTTGAGCACGAGCGCGGCACCGGTCTACATGGATAATTCGGCCACTACCAGGCCTTTTCCTGAAGTTATAGACGCCATGAAAACCGTTTATGCAGAACAGTTTGGCAATCCGTCGTCCCTTCACAGGATGGGTTATGAAGCTGAGAAACTGGTTAGCAAAGCCAGGAGGTCTGTGGCGGCGCTAATAGGAGCCGCAGAAGACGAGATATATTTCACCTCAGGGGGAACTGAATCCAACAACTGGGCTATCTTCGGGAGCATAAGGTCAGCGGGGCCAAGGTACAAGCACGTGATTACTTCGGCTGTAGAGCACCCGTCGGTCTTGGCTACGACCGAGTACTTAGAGCAGCTAGGTTACAGAGTGTCAGTGGTTCCTGTCGGCAGGGATGGAAGGGTAGATCCCGATGAGGTGCTGTCATTGGTAGAAGATGATACCTGCCTGGTATCGGTTATCCTGGTCCAAAATGAAATCGGTTCCATCGAGCCATGCGCGGAGATAGGGGCCGGCCTTGCAAAGCTGGGCCCAAGGCGCCCCAGATTTCACGTAGATGCCGTCCAGGGGTTTGCCCGGATGGATATCGATGTAGACAAATGGGGTGTAGATCTGTTGAGCATCAGTGCCCATAAGATACACGGCCCCAAGGGCGTAGGCGCGCTTTACATCAAGAAGGGCGTGCCCATGTATCCCTTGCTTTTCGGCGGAGGCCAGGAACAGGGGTTACGTTCCGGCACTGAAAATGTGCCGGGTATCGTAGGGTTTGGGCTGGCGTGTGACATGTGGGCTCAGTTCGGGCGTGAGGCAAGACGGAAGCTATACGAGTTGAGACAACGGCTTGTCAGCGGGATTTTGGAGGCAGTACCTGATGCCGTGCTTAATAGCCCTGAGCCAGACAAAGCCGCGCCCCACATCGTCAATTTCTCGTTTCCGGGATTTCGGGGTGAGACCATTGTCAATGCTTTGGAACAGCGCAACGTGTTCGTGTCTACAGGTTCTGCGTGTTCTTCCCGGAAGAGCAAACCAAGCCCGGTGATCCTGGCGCTAGGCATGGGGCAAGATGAGGCGCTGTCTGCCATCAGGTTTTCCATGTCTGTGTTCACTACTGTTGAGGATGTGGACACTACCGTATCAGCCTTGGCAGACGCGCTTAAGCAGCTTGCGCCATGGCGCAGGAGGTCAACTTAGGTTAAAGGAGCATGGAACATGGAAAGAGTGTTGCTTATCCGGTACGGTGAAATAGGCCTCAAAGGGCGGAACAGGCGGCAATTTGAGGACAAACTCAAGCAGAACGTAGTAAAGGCCCTGTCTGTCTTGGATGAGGATGCGCGGGAGAAGGTGTCCACGTCCCACGGCAGGTTCTACGTTACAGGCCTGGAAAGCGAAGAGCTGGAGAAACAGTATCTCGATGTACTGTCCCGCGTGCCCGGTATTGTAGCAATCAGTCCGGGGTTGGCGGTAGACAGCGATCTAGATGCAATCAAGCAAGCGGCCGTCTACGGGATGGAGCTGGCTAAGGCAGAATTCACTCCTCCCGTGAGCTTCAAAGTAGACACAAGGCGGGCGGATAAGAGTTTCCCTCTTACGTCGCCTGAGGTGAATCAGGCAGTTGGGGCAGCGGTCCTCCGGAACGTGTCCGGGCTCACTGTAGATGTACACAAGCCGGCTGTCCACCTCATCATCGAAATCAGGTCGGAGCGCACGTATATCTACAGGGGCCAGGTAGAAGGCCCCGGGGGCTTGCCTGTAGGTACTTCGGGCAAAGGAATCCTGCTCCTTTCAGGGGGAATCGACAGTCCTGTGGCCGGCTACCTTGCCCTGAAGCGGGGAGTTGCCGTAGATGCCCTGCACTTCTGGAGTTATCCTATCACGGGCATCAGGTCCAGAGACAAGGTAGTAGACATCTGCAAAGCTTTAAGGCGGTACAGCCCGGACATGAGGCTGCTTGTGGCGCCGTTTACCAAGATCCAGACTGAGATCATGGACAAGTGTCCCGAGAAGTACCGGGTTATAATCATGAGGCGGATGATGATGAGGGTGGCTTCTATAATATGCCACAAGCAGGGAGGGCTGGCTATCTTTACCGGGGATAACCTTGGACAAGTTGCAAGCCAAACGCTTGAGAGCCTGCGTGTAATCGAAAAGGTTTCTGACTATCCCGTGCTGAGGCCGCTTTTGTGTTTCGACAAGGTTGAGACGGTACGCCTGGCACAACAGATCGGCACTTACGACATATCCATATTACCTTATGAAGACTGCTGTTCGGTGTTTGTGCCAAAGCACCCTGTGACCAGACCACGGCTGGATGCTGCTGAGAAGGCCGAAGAGCTCCTCGACGTCGAAGGACTTGCCCAGGAGTGCGCCATGAGCACCCAAGTGGTTGATCTGGGGTAGCTGCTGCCCCGGACATTTGTACGGTGGCTTAGACACAACTATAATATGAGGGTAGAAACCTTGGGGAGTGTATGTACCTGATATGAGCAACCATAACCTTACTTACTTTATAGAAACTTTCGGATGCCAGATGAACGTCAGGGACTCTGAGACCATAGGCGGCTTGCTGGAACAAGCCGGATTTTCCCAGGCTCAAGATGCCCTGGACGCAGACGTGGTAGTGGTGAATACCTGCGCGGTGAGGCAGTCTGCCGAAGACAAGGTATGGAGCAGGTTAGGCCAACTGGCGTTTGAACGCAGAGACGGCAAGGCGCCGGTGCTAGTGTTGGCCGGGTGCATGGCCCAGCTACCCCAGACCGTAGAACGGATAAGGGCGAAGGCTCCTTACGTGAATGTAGCGGTCGGCCCAGGCCACATCCACAAGATCCCGGAACTGGTGCTCGAGGCACTCAATAGGCCATCTGTAAAACTGCTCACTGCGGTTTCGCCCAGCAGGACTGAAGCCCGTAGGACCGAGTCCACGCAGATGCTTCCAGAAGAACTTCCCAGGGTCAAAGTGCCCGGTGTAAGTGCCTATGTTACCATAATGTACGGCTGCGATAACTTCTGTTCGTATTGCATCGTGCCTTTTGTGAGAGGGCCACAGGTATCCCGAGAGCCCAGGTTCATCATGGAAGAAGTAGAAGCGCTTGTGCGGCAGGGATACATCGAGATACACCTTTTGGGGCAAAACGTAAATGCCTATGGCTTGGACCTGGATAACGGCATAGGGTTCGTCCAGCTGCTGGAAAGCATCGACCAGATCCCTGGAATCCAAAGGATACGCTATGCCACGTCCCATCCCAGGGATTTCACCAAGGAAATGGTGGATACGATAAAGCAATCAAAGCATATTTGCGAGCATTTCCATCTGCCCCTCCAATCGGGCAGCAATCGCATCCTCAAGCTCATGCACCGGGGGTATACTAGGGAACAGTACATGGAGCTGGTCTATTACATCAAAGAGCAAATCCCCGGCGCTTCCGTGACCACCGACATTATCGTGGGATTCCCAGGAGAGACTGACCAAGATTTTCAAGATACCCTGGATTTGCTCGAGCAAGTCAGATTGGACGGGGCGTTTACGTTCATATATTCTCCCAGGGCAGGTACGGCTGCCGCCAGGATGGCTAATCAGCTTCCTCGGAAAGTCAAATCAGATAGGCTCCAGGAACTTGTGAAGGTTCAGAATGAAATCACCCAGGAAATCAACAATGCCCTTGTCGGCACCGTGCAAGAGGTGCTGATTGAAGAGCCTGATCTTAGGAATCCAGAGTATTTCCGGGGACGCACCCGGACCAACAAGCTTGTGGTATGTACCACCAAGGGCCCCAAGCCAGGGGACCTGGTGAATGTGATGATAGAGGAAGCCGGCACGTGGCACCTCAAAGGCCCCCTAGCCCAAGCCGGCCAGCACAAGAGCTTATAACCGGAGGTAGGGTTATTGTCGGGTAAAACTCCAATGATACGCCAGTATGAATCATTGAAGGCACAGTACCAGGATTGTTTGCTCTTCTTTAGGCTAGGCGACTTCTATGAGCTTTTCTTCGATGATGCCAAGATAGGTTCCAAGGAACTGGGAATTGCGCTTACCAGCCGGGGAACCCTCAAAGGCCAGCCGATACCTATGTGCGGCGTGCCTCACCACTCGGTGGATGAATATATAAAAACCCTGGTGTCCAAGGGCTACAAGGTTGCCATATGCGAGCAGGTAGAAGACCCATCCGAGGCAAAAGGCCTTGTCAGACGCGATGTGGTCAGGGTCATAACCCCCGGGACCTACTGGGAGGGGGCAGAGGATGCCGCGCCCAACTACTTATCTGTGGTCTATGCCCAATACCGTGGCCGAGAGCTTGTGGGAGCCGTAGGGCTGTGTTCGGCTGATTTGTCCACGGGGGAAGTGCTCCTGGCATGGTTTGACCCTGAAACATCGCCGGATGGCTCAAATCTCCAGTTAAACAGCGTGGCAGACGAGCTTACCCGTCTGCTTCCCAAAGAATGCGTGTTTCCTTTAAGCCTTGAGGGGACAAGCGTGGTTCAAGCTGCACGTAAGAACCTGCCTGGGGTTCTTGTGAGCTTCCTGCCCGATGATGAGTTCAACCCCGGCAAATACAGGGGGTTGTTTGAGGATGAGTGGGAACTTAGCGGCTTGCCCGGTCCGGCATACATGGCGCTTTCAGGTCTTATGGCGTACGTGGACGCCACCCAGATGACTGAGCTTAGCCATTTAAGAAAGCCTAACCTGTATTTAGATGAAGCTTTTGTGGAACTTGATCATGCCACCAGGAGAAACCTCGAACTTACCAGGCGTCTCCAGGGTGAGACGTACGGTTCCCTTGCTTGGGTGTTGGACAAGTGCTGTACCACCATGGGGTCTAGGTTGCTCAAGAAATGGATAGAGCGCCCGCTGAAAGATCCTGCTGCGATAGAGGAGAGGGTAGATGCAGTAGATGAAATCTACGGGAATGCTTCCTTGAGGAATACCTTGCGGGCCTCCCTTTCAGGCATTAAGGACTTGGAGCGGCTGGTGGCGAGGATTTCGTACAAGTCATGCAACGCCCGGGACCTCAATGCCATTGCGGCTTCTCTGGAACAGGTGCCTCGCCTGAAGCAACAGATTGCAGGGGCTTCATCTCGTTTGCTCCAGCGCATCCACAGCAGCCTCGACGAAGTGCCCGAAGTAGCCGGGGCAATACGTGCAGCCATCGTCGACGATCCCCCTATATCCGTGACTGAGGGCGGAATAATCAGGTCAGGATACAGCCCTCAAGTGGATGAGTTGAGGGAGCTGGCTACCGGGGGCAAACACTGGCTCATCCAGTTTGAAGCCAAAGAGCGGGAGAGGACGGGCATAAAATCACTCAAGGTGGGATACAACAAGGTCTTCGGGTACTACATAGAGGTTACCAAGCCCAACCTGAGTCTGGTGCCCGACGATTACATACGCAAGCAGACCCTGGTTTCCGCGGAAAGGTTTATCACCCCTGAACTTAAAGATAAAGAAGCCGCGATTCTAGGCGCCGAAGAAAGGTTGTTTAAGGAAGAGTACAGGCTGTTCTGCGAACTGCGTGATTTTGTGGAATCCCACATAAGGAGGCTGCAGTACACGGCTGCTGCCATTGCCCAGCTGGATGTACTCTGCAGCTTGGCTGAAGCGGCGTCCCTGTACGGCTATGTGAGGCCTGAGGTTACCGGCGATGGGCCGATCATCATCAAAGAAGGGCGGCATCCGGTATTAGAAAGGGTGCTTCCCCCTGGAAGGTTTGTGCCCAACGATTTGGTGCTTGACGAAGCCCAGAGGGTTCTGATTGTCACCGGGCCTAATATGGGTGGCAAGTCAACCTACTGTCGGCAAGCCGCGCTTATAGTGCTCATGGCTCAAATGGGGTCGTTTGTCCCGTGTAAATCGTGCACCGTTTCAGTCGTGGACAGGATTTTTGCCAGGGTGGGTGCGTATGATGATCTGGTCATGGGCCAGTCTACTTTCATGGTCGAGATGAACGAAGTGGCGAGGATTTTGCGCAATGCCACCTCCCGGAGCCTTGTGATCCTTGACGAAATCGGTAGGGGGACCAGCACCTTCGATGGGCTGTCCGTTGCGTGGGCTGTAGTGGAGTTCTTGGCGGACCAAAGCAGTTTAGGGGCAAGGGGGCTGGTGGCTACCCACTACCGAGAACTCACCCTGCTTTCCGACCTAAAGCCGGGGATAGCCAATTACCACGTAACGGTAAAGCGGTCCGGCGACGATATCGTGTTCCTCAGGAAAGTCAAGAAAGGGGTAGCAGAAGGTAGTTTCGGGATCGACGTGGCCCGTATGGCAGGGCTGCCTGACAGTGTGATTGCCCGTGCCAGGGAGATCCTCCACGCCCTTGAAACTGAGGCCCGCAAAGGCGGGTCAGCCAAGGGCATTCTAGGTAACGTGGCTTCCAGGAACCTCGGGTCTATGTACGTGCCAGAAGGCCAACACGTGCTTTTCGGTGCCCCGGGCCCTCAAGCTGAGGAAGTTGTGCCAGAAAGCCACCGTGCCGTGATATCCAAGCTTGAGTCCCTGGATATCAACCACGTGACTCCTTTCCAAGCTTTGGAGTTGTTATATATGCTTACCCGGGAACTACGCGGCGAACAGGGTGATTCTTGATGACTCCTATTATAAAGAAACTGGATCCTTTGCTTTCAAGCCAGATAGCTGCAGGGGAAGTGATAGAGCGCCCTGCTTCTGTCGTAAAGGAGTTGGTTGAAAACTCCATCGATGCCGGTGCTGACAGGATTTCAATAGAGATAGTTGACGGGGGAATAACACTAATCAGGGTAAGCGACAATGGCAGGGGGATGACCAGGGAAGATGCACTCTTGTCGCTGGAACGGTTTGCTACATCAAAGATCAGTTCAATAGAGGACCTGGATAATATAGCGACACTTGGCTTTAGAGGAGAAGCCTTGCCCTCTATTGCGTCATGCTCCAAATTGACCCTAGAAACTAAGGCGGGAGAAAGCGAAATAGGTACAAGCATACATGTGGAGGGCGGAGAGGTTACTGAAGTCACACAAAAGGGGCTGCCCCAAGGTACCACGATTACAGTCACGGACCTGTTTTTTAACACCCCAGCCCGGTTCAAATTCCTGAAATCTCAGGCCACTGAGAGGAATGCAGTTATTGATACCGTGGAGCGGCTCGCCCTTGCGTGGCACAACATAAGTTTTACCCTCACTTCCCAAGGAAGGGTGGTGCTCCATACCACCGGCAACGGGCTCCAAGACGCACTGGCAAACATTTTTGGCCCGGAAACGGTCCAGTCGATGGTTGAAGTCTCCAATGATTTCGGCGGCATAAGGATTAGTGGTTTTGCCGGGTTGCCCAGGCTGTACAGGCGGAGCAGGGACAGGCAGGTTTTTTCTGTGAATCGCAGGCCGGTGAAGAATACTTCCCTTGGGTGGGCGCTGGACCATGCTTATGCAGGCCTGTTGCCTCCTAAGACATATCCTGTGGCGGTGCTGGAACTTACCTTGAAGCCGGATTCCGTAGACGTTAACGTCCACCCCACCAAGGCGGAAATAAAATTCGGAAACGAGACTGAGATAAGGCGCAGGATCAGCCAAAGCGTGAGACAAGCCTTGTCCCGGGCCGGCTACTTAAGTGAACCAGGCGCAAGCCCACCAGGTACAGGGGCTAGCTTGCATCGGTCTGCTGATGTTTTACCGACAAAGACGGAAGCCCCGAAAGAGATCATCCAAACCATCCAGAAGATGCAGACACAGCCGCTTAAGTTGCATGAGAAAAGCCCTCAGCTGCTAAGTGACAGTGCAGATGAATGTGAGTGGCAATATATGGGCTCGCTTCAAGACATGTATCTTGTGGCAAAGACGCCTACATCCCTGCTTATAATCGACCAGCATGCGCTTGCGGAAAGCCTTGCGTACCACTCACTGTGCCAGGGGGCAAGTGGCAGCCAGGAACTGCTGCTCCCTGAGATAATCCAGCTTGAACCAACTGAAGCCGCCCTTTATGAGGAATATAGGGATGAGCTGGAGCAGGTAGGGTTCTCAAGCAGGCCGATAGGCACCAGGACTGTAATGGTCACCAAAGTGCCGCTGATCTTAGGGCAAGCTCTTCCTGCAGCAGCCATCCAAGAGGTATTGCGTACCGCGTATCAAGGGACAAGCGGAATGTCCGCCGACAGGGCGGTAGCACAGGCACAGATAGCTACCGCTGCTTGTCACGCATCTATCAAAGCCAAACAGCCTCTGACCAAACAGGAAGCTCAGGCGCTAATACGATCCCTCTGGGCCAACCCCCAAGCCCGGACTTGCCCTCATGGCAGGCCCACGGTGCATGAGATCCCGGTAGCAGAGCTAAATGGCTTCTTCGGCCGTTAGGTGGAGCAGGTGTCCATACTATATAATGGACTTGCCAAGGATATTGAGACATTTGAGAGGGAGTACGGGTAAGCTTGACTAAGGTTCTCGTTATCACCGGCCCCACTGCCTCGGGAAAATCCCGGTTGGCGTTGGATTTGGCTGAAATCTATCCGATTGAGATAATATCTGCCGATTCAATGCAGGTATATCGTTACATGGATATCGGTACCGACAAGGCCACACCGGAACAGATGAAACAGGTGCCCCACCACCTGGTAGACATAAAGTATCCAGATGAGCCGTGGAGCGTGAGCGAGTTCCAGATGCTTGCCAGAGAAGCCGTGGCCGATATCACAAGCAGGGGCCGGCTGCCGTGCATAGTCGGGGGCACCGGGTTTTACATAAGGGCGCTGCTTTACGATTTTCCCCTTAGGGATGCTCCTCCCGACCAAAAGCTGAGGCAGGAACTTAAGGTGCTGGCAGAACGCCGTGGGCCGGCTGTAGTCCACGAGATGCTCAAGGATATCGATCCTGAGTCGTACCAGACCCTACATCCTAATGACCTGAAGCGGGTTATACGGGCAATCGAGTACTACCGGGCTACAAACCGGCCGATTTCTGAACGTAAATATCTCAAGAAGAAACGTATATATGATTCGTTGATGCTGGCTATCCAATGGGATCGTAAAGAATTGTACGAAAAAATCGATGATAGAGTGGACGAGCAATTTGAGCGGGGCCTGGTGGAGGAAGTGCTAAACCTGTTGAAGATGGGATACTCAGAAGAGCTTAACAGCATGCAAGGACTGGGCTACAAGGAGATAATCTGGATGCTCAAAGGATTGGCGACGGAGGCGGAAACCAAGGATATCTTGAAGAGAAATACCAGGAGGTTTGCAAAGAGACAGTTTACATGGTTTGCCAAAGAAGAAGGCATAATTTGGCTGCCCTTTGGCAAGCATAAAACTCGAAGTCAGCTTATAGAAGAAGCCCGGCGCTTGATCGATGATTGGCTTAAGACTTGACTGGTGCACCGGAGGATAACTGGAGGGAACAGACATGGGTTCTAAGAGTGCCATCAACCTTCAAGACAGTTTCCTGAACCAGATCAGAAAGGACAATGTACTTGCTACGGTATACCTGGTGAACGGATTCCAGCTCAAAGGCCATGTCAAAGCCTTTGACAGCTACACGGTACTGCTCGAATCAGAAGGCAAGCAGATGCTCATCTACAAACATGCCATTTCAACAGTAAGTCCTTTAAGATCGGTAAACTTCTCAGTTCAGCGGGACAGGGGAGCTGACGCTGATACGCTAGACGATGACATTGCTGAGGATTAAGCGGCTGGGCTGATCTCCCAAACCAGACAGAGTTCCGGCATGAATTGAAGCCGTTTGGGTATACTCCTCTCTGAAAGCGGTCTTTTCAGGGAGGTGATAACATGCCAAGGGACCCTGTATGTGGAATGAATGTACGTGACCGCGACAAGTCTTTACGGTCAGAGTTCAGAGGACAGACTTACCATTTTTGCTCAGATAGGTGCCTGGCCACCTTTGAGCAAGACCCGGATACATTCGTACAGCTTGTTGAAGACGAAAGATCCCAGAAGCAGAGAAAAGGCAGAAAGCAAGCCCCACGGTTTGAACGCATAGAGTAAAGAAACAAACCGGCAATGAAGCAGCCTCAGCCTGCAGAAGCAGGCCGGGGCTCTTGTGTTTTGCGTCCACTATCATCCCTGCACTTTGCTGCGTATAATGATCCAGCCAGGCCGAGGAAGAAGTTCTGGGATGTGGGGGAGGATCAAAATCGCAGCTTACGCCAACAGACCAACTCTGAGGGTTGTATCAACCAGGGACGCCGCGCCACACGAAAAGCCCCGGATACAGGAGCATGTATTCAAGGGACTCATGCGGGGCAAGAGTGCCTTAGAAGAACTTAACTCTTTGGTGGGGATGGCCCACATAAAGGAGCTCATCTTTGAAATCTACGCTTTTGCTGAAGTCCAAAAGCACCGGAGCAAAGCCGGACTCTTGCAGGAAAACACAATACTCCATATGGTTTTCAAGGGTAATCCAGGCACCGGGAAGACCACCATCGCAAGGATACTCGGCAAACTGTTGTTTGAAGCAGGGCTTCTGGCCAAGGGGCATGTAGTTGAAGTCGAACGGGCTGATCTTGTGGGGGAGTACATCGGCCATACCGCCCAGAAGACCAGGGATCACATCCGCAAAGCCCTGGGGGGCATCCTCTTTATAGACGAAGCCTATTCTCTGGCTAGAGGCGGCGAGAAGGATTTCGGCAAAGAGTGTATCGATTGTCTGGTCAAAGGGATGGAAGACCACGCAAAAGAGCTGGTAGTCATCCTGGCAGGTTACCCCAAGGAAATGGAGCGCTTTCTTGACACAAACCCGGGTTTGCGATCCCGGTTTCCCATCCACCTGACTTTTCCCGATTATACAGTTGACGAGCTGGTTCAAATAGGCTGCCTGATGCTCAAGAACAGGGATTACCGGCTTGCCGATGGCCTTTTGCCGGTGTTCGAAAACATCATCAGGGAAAAGCTCCAGCAAGAGCCGGTGTCGTCTAATGCGCGGATGGTGAGGAACCTGATTGAAAAGGCCATCCGGCGGCAAGCTGTGAGACTCATGCAGTCTAATTGCTTCAACAAGCAGGACCTTATGACCATAACCTCGAGAGACCTGTTAGAGGCTTCGTTGTGATTCTCAGGTAACATTACACCAGAGATTGGACTACAGACCATATACCGGCAAGCCAGATGATGTACTTGAATGGAGTGGCGGGATCCTGTGAAACTTCCATGCAGATGGTTTAGAATGGACTTAGATGTTTCTGCGGATTCCGGGAGGGAAGCCATTGAACAAGACGGCTCACGAAACCAAGCCCAAAGCTGTCATCTGCGCCCTCGACGTGAAAGGTAAGGCCAGGGACACAGATGAGTTTTCTCTTACTGCGGAGGAGTCTGTACAGGAATTGGCCCGCCTGGCGGAAACCCTTGGTTTGGAAGTGGCGGCTACAGTCATCCAGGAAAGGCCGGCTCCTGACCCCGCTACTTACTTGGGAAGGGGCAAGGTACAGGAGATAGCCGGGCTCGTTACGGATTACGGCGCTTCTTATGTGCTGGTCGACGGCCAGCTTTCCCCGTCCCAGGCGTACAATCTGGAAGAAATTCTGGGGGTTCAGGTGCTTGACCGCACAGAGGTAATCCTTAGGATTTTCGCCCAGCGCGCCAGGACCAAGGAAGGTAAGCTGCAGGTGGAACTTGCCACCAAGCGGCATGAACTCACTCGACTCACAGGCCACGGCGCGGCCATGTCAAGCTTGGGCGGCGGTATCGGCACCCGCGGTCCGGGAGAGCAGAAACTTGAGGTTGACCGGAGGGTCTTAAGAAGAAGGATATCACAGCTAACCGATAGCCTCGAGAAGGTGCGTAAAGTCAGGGAGATGCAGCGCAAGCGCAGGCGTGAGTCACGCATTCCACAGGTGTCTCTTGTAGGTTACACCAACGCCGGCAAATCCACGCTGTTTCGGGCGCTTACAGGCGAAGAAGTGCTGTGTGACGATATGCTGTTTGCAACCCTCGACCCGTGGACCAGACGATGGATTCTGCCCTCGGGAATGGTGGTGCTGCTGTCAGACACGGTTGGCTTTATACAAAAGCTACCCCATGAGCTGGTATACGCATTCAGGGCTACTTTGGAAGAATCGCTTGAAGCGGACTTGCTCATCCACGTGGTGGATGCATCTTCGCCTACATGGGAACACCAGGCCGAAACTGTGGAAAACGTCCTGCGAGATCTGGGTGCTTCTCAAATCCCGATGATTACGGTGTTTAACAAGATAGACATGCTTCCAGACAAAGAAGTGGATAATATAATGGCGGGCACCAAGGGCAGGGCCTTGGGGATTTCAGCCCTGCATGGCGATGGTATCGATGAATTGGCCGCAATGGTTGAAGACGAGCTCCTCAGGGACACACAGGTGGTTTCGCTGCTGGTGCCGTATTCCATGTGGGACATTGTTTCGGAGATACGGACATGCGGGTCAATACTCGATGAGGTACACGGAGAATCAGGAGCACTGATTATATGCAGGTTAAACCCAGTGGATGCAAACAGGATTAACAAGAAGCTTTCAGGGTGATCGCAGTTGAGATTACACCAGAGTCGGTTTGATGTATCGAAAGGCACGTTGGAACTAGCATTAGAGTGCATTGCGGAACTTGAGGATGTTTGGAACCGCATAGACGAACTCGTGTTCTGCAACCAAGTCAGGGTGCTGGAAGCGTTCGGTGACACAAGGATCTCGCTTTCCCACATGTGGCCTTCTACCGGCTACGGATACGGGGATACAGGCCGAGACGGCCTGGAACGGTTATTCGCAAAGGTATTTGGGGGCGAGTCGGCGCTTGTGCGGCTTGCCTGGACTTCGGGCACCCATGTACTTAAGACAGCTTTGTTTGGCCTCTTGCGTCCCGGAGATGTTCTGTTATCTGTCACAGGCACGCCCTACGAAACCCTTCGCCCTGTAATAGGCATTGAGCCAGGTGAAAACGGGCCTTCTAGCAACAGTTTGGCTGGGTTAGGCGTCAGATACCGCGAGTGCTCATGTCTGGTTGATTTTGAGTCAGGATTGATTGACAGCAGTGAAATGGAAAATGTGCTGGCTGAACACATTGTCGAGGATAACACGGTGATATTCATTCAGCGTTCACGCGGCTATTCAAGCAGAAAAACCATATCCATGGAGTCCATGAGGACCTTCATGGAAATCCTTAACCGGCGGTGGCCTAATGTCTTGACTTTGGTGGACAATTGCTACTGCGAATTTACCCATGTGTATGAACCTCCGTCCCTTGGCGTATCAATCACCGCTGGGTCGCTCATCAAGAATCCCGGTGGTGGGTTGGCTTCCACAGGGGGGTATGTGGTTGGCCCTGAGAAGTACGTTGACCTGGTTGCAGAATCCTTGTACGCTCCCGGATTAGGCAAAGAAGCGGGCAGCAATCCCTACGGATACAGAGACGTGTATCAGGGTGTGTTCCTTGCGCCAAAGGTGGTGGGGGAAGCGCTTAAGGGTGCATGTTTTGCATCGTTATTTTTTAGTAGACTGGGATACAAGACTGACCCTGGACCGTTTGAAAGCCGGGGGGACATCGTCCAGCAGATCGACATGGAAACCCCTGAGGCGCTGATTGCCCTTGCCAAGGCAGTGCAAGCAGCCTCGCCTGTGGATTCGTTTGTATCTCCTGAACCCTGGGATATGCCTGGTTATGCCCATAAGGTCATCATGGCTGCAGGTACGTTTGTGCAGGGGTCATCGATTGAACTCTCTTGCGACGGGCCTTTCATACCTCCGTATTCTGCATATCTTCAGGGAGGGCTCACCAAAGAACATGTGGTATATGCATGCATGAAGGCAAAAGATGCTCTGGATGAGCTTGGGATCGCTCCTGCGGGGCGGACTTAGGGTTGATGCAGGCAAGTGTGTGTCAGTGGAGGGAACGGTACAGCCCTATTACTTTGCCAAGTATCCTCACATCTTTTGAAATAATTGGGCTCATTTCAGGGTTTTCAGGTTGAAGCCTTATGGCGCCCTTTTCCTTGTAGAAGGTTTTCACCGTGGCTTCATCATCGATGAGCGCCACCACAATATCGCCGTTTTCCGCAGTGTCTTGCTGTCTTACTATAACATAATCCCCTTCGTGGATACCTGCGCCTATCATGCTGTCCCCTTCAACTTGAAGCATGAACACATTTTCACTTCTTACAAAGGAGCGGGGAAGCGGAACATACTCCTCTATGTTTTCAACGGCAAGTACAGGCACGCCCGCCCGGACCATTCCGACCACCGGGACCATTACAGCAGGTAAAGGCTGCTCGTGGACGATATCACCTACAATGGTATAGGCGCGTGATTTTTGTGCTGTCCTCAGGAGATATCCTTTGCGCTCCAAAGTCCTAAGGTGGCTATGTACAGTAGCTGTAGATTTCAGGCCAAGTTTCTTGCCCAGCTCTCTTACTGAAGGAGGATACCCGGTTTCCTGGAGGTACTCCTTTATGGCTTCAAGCACCCTGGACTGCTGGTAGGTGAGTTTTTCCATGATAATCTCTCCTTCGAAACATTTCATGAGAGAAATATTGCTTCCGGGTATGAGTTTACCATTAACCACCTTGCAAAAGCAAACGTCAGTTTGGTCCAGAAATAGCGGGGCCATGTAACCAAAACCCCTTCAGGGACATAGGTTGAAAGAGAGACTGCTGTACGCCTTATTCCTATTGATCCGGGGGGAGAGGATAGGGAAAATGATTGAAAGCACCCTTCATGAAACATGTCACTTTATCTTTTCAACTGAAAGAAAGATGGTCCCGGTACTGGAAAAATGCTTCGAGCTCGCAGGCAAGCACGACTGCCTTGAAGAAGTAGATGAACTGGTGTCCATTCACAGGCATGTGCTCCACGATTGTGATGAGCTCTTGGCCGTAATGGGGGTAGAAAGTACACCTGCGGTAGTTGACATAAGCGTTCCCGATGATTTTGTGACGTGCATCATTGTAATTCACAGGCACTTTGTAAGGGTAATCGACGACGGATACATCATCATCGACCCACATGCATCAAAGCCCGGCCAGAAAACAGTGCTTGAGAGGATCACGGGGCGCAAGGCGGAACAAATGCGGATCCTGCGGAGGATAGCTGAGAAATGCGGAATAAGCCTGTCGGGCGACGATGATCGTCCATCTAGGCGGCCAGACAGGCGTCCAGACAGGGAGCCTGACGATGATATGCCTGAACGCCCCAGAGAAAGCACAGAGTACGTAGTTCAGCCGGGGGACACAATGTTCAGCATCGCCAGGAAGTTCGGAGTGCCCCTTGAAGTGCTTATAAGGGCCAATCCGCAGATCAGGAACCCCGACATGATCATAGTGGGAGAAATAATCATCATCCCAAGGGGACACCATGACCGGCATCATCCGGGCCATCACCATGATCATGATCACCATCATGGTCATCACCATGGCAGGAGATACGTAGTAAGATCCGGAGACACCATGTTCCTTATAGCCCAGAGGTTCGGGATCGGCCTGTCGGAGCTTATCGCGTTCAACCCGCAAATCGAAGACCCCAATGTACTGGTACCAGGGCAGATTGTGTTCATCCCCAAGCAAGGGGGTGCACTCGGCTAGTACTAAGCGGCATAGGGCACAAGGGGCGGTATTGACCTGGCGCAGGGAGATACCGCCTTTTGCATCATTTGCCATTAGCAAATCTTCGGGTTTTGTAGGTTATTTGATTATCCGGCGGCCACCTAGGAACTTCTGTGCAAGAGACGCCGAATAATCTGGATGGGAAGGCTCAAAACTGTTAATCGCCACTCCAGAGGAGCTGCCTGAATGGATGTACCGGTGATCGCCGATGTAGATCCCTACGTGGGACGGGCCAGGCCTGTAAGTTTCAAAAAACACAAGGTCTCCGGGTTCCAAGTTTTCTACTGATTGCACCGGAGTGCCCTGTTCATATTGGAGGTCAGCATCTCTCCTCAATTGATAGCCGTTCATCTTGAAGCAAAACTGCGTGAAGCCGGAACAGTCAAACCCGTAGGAAGTGCACCCACCCCAAAGGTAGGGAAGGCCGAGATATTGCTTGGCGGTTTCGATGATATCGGCCGCAGTCTTTTGTTCCTGGAACACGCTGTCTAGGTCGGGAAACACCTCTATGCTTTCTGCTTTTACAAAGGTGCTGCCCCCGCCCGGTAAGCTGAGTTCAGCCCATTCATCGCTCACGGAAACTACAGGCAGTACCGACCCTTGCACCAGCCACTTGGCAAACAGCATCCCGCCGCCCGGGGCGTCTAAGGCCTGGGTCATTTTCGCAGTTATAAGGGCAATTTCTCCGGACCAGAAGGCATCTAGCAAGTCTGAGTCATAAAGGGCTATGGTGGAGGGGCTTACCCAGCCCAGGTATTTGTCGTGCATTTGCACCAGGTACCAGCCATCCTGGGTATCCAGGATGCGCACTATATCTCCCATCCGTGCCTGGGTGACTGTGCTGCTTCCCTCAGCCCGGCCGGGGGCCTCGCCAAGGTTTATTACCGGCAGTTTCACAACGCCCCATGTCTTGTCACCCAATTCAGGAGGGGGCATTACCGTGAACTGGTCGTCTATGGTTACCCCTGGAATCTGGGAAATCGAATCAACTATGGCTTGCTTGAGCCGGTTGTCAGATGTCTTGCCCGCAAGGATTACCGTGCCGCCTTCAACGTCTGTATCCAGGTGGAACACTGTCTCCCGGGAGCACAGGTTGGCTCTTTCTAGAACGCCTTCTATTATCGAAGTCACGCTTGCCATTATCTCATCATCAGCAGGTATCTCATCATCGGAGAGGGAGGAGGCAGGTTCAGAAGGGGGAGGGACTGTAGATTGGATCTGCTGTTTACAGCCTGCAGTAAGTGTTAGTGCGCCCAAGACTACGAGCAGCATTAAGTAGAGTAAACCGTAATGTTTTCTCATCGAGTTGCTGCCGTTCAAACGCACTTTGTTTAAGTGGCTGATTTTGAAGCGGCTCTTGTTTAAGGCTTTGGCGGTATCGGCCCTATTTGTGGGATCTTTCACAAACAGCTCCCCCTTTTGAATCCACAGTGTGCTCCCTCCGGGCAATGGCCTACCTGAGCTCTCCATCTACCTGTGTCGCATATCGCCAAGGTGTTTTCCCGGAAACCGAGAAGCAGAGGACGGTCTATCATGTTGACGGCTATCATCATGGCGATCTAGCGTCAATGTACCCTTTTAGTTCTGCCGCCAACGCAAAAAGACCTTCTCTTTGACATTCCAATAAAAACTATTGCGCTTGCCGGAATAGCATCCCTTCTCGGCCGAACTCTGTCCAGATTTGTTCCAAGGCGGCCACATCCGCGATGGCTTATGCAACTACCTCTCCAAAAAAGGCGTTTTAAATCAATTTAGAGCCGTTCTTGTTGGATGTTGAATGTTCTGGGTAGTAAAGAGGAAAAAACGGCCCTCGTAAGGGATGAAGGCATTCTGGGCAGTTTGAGGGTAAAGTAGGCGTTTTCCGGAGGTCTAAGCCAGGTTTCCGCCCGGGGCTAGTCGGAAACAGGCAATCTGAAACAGCAATACGGAAATCCGGATATGGACCTCAGA
>LFST01000051.1:67832-71965 GCA_001513185.1 Candidatus Fermentithermobacillaceae bacterium DTU015 | reverse complement strand
CGGGGTATAAGCATATCCCAAGCCCACATAGGCTTCAGCAAATGCAACGTCCGATAATATACATTATGTAAACTAGGATCATGTTCCAGATTGAGGGCCTATTTGGCATACAAAAAGCCCCGGAACGAAACTCCGGGACTCCGGGGCAGTTTTTCTCAATATCAGGTTTTGTGTGTTTGTGACAGCAAGTGTGTTTTGTCAGTCTGAAATTCCAAACGACTCCCAGAAGGTCTTGAACGCTTCCACGGCTTGATTGTAAGCCGCTTGTTTTTCAGCAAGCTCCTCATCAGTTATCTCGCCGTCTCTGTGAAGCACCTTTGCCAGTTCATACTCAAGCTTGGTTATCTGATAGTGTTGCTTCATCAAGGTACCGTGGATGGCGCCTATGGAATTGTTGTAAGCCATTGATTGCTCACCTGGCGGCAGTGAGACTTGCTTGAGCATATCAATCCTGTCCAAAGCGTTATCCAGGGAGAATCTGGTATTGAAAGTGTAGCTTACATCTTCATCAGGATGAACCGGCTGGAGCTCTTCTTCAATAGAAGGTTCCATGGCAATAGGCTCCTTAGTTTGAGGAGCTTCCGGTGTGCATCCGGAAAGCATTAGTGCAAGTGCTAGAAAGCCGGTGAGCAGAAACAAGTGCTTGGTTTTCAGCTAAATCACCTCCAAACTTGTCACGTATGTATGACCCCTGGGTGAGCTGGAAAGTTCCAATTACATTACAATGACGCTGGTATACTATAGAGCCGGATTGAGCCGGCTACAGCGTTGTTGCTTAAGGCCGGGAATTATCCGCGCGTGAGGCGGTATGCCCACCCAAGGCTAGTATTGCCCTGGGAGGCGTGCTGGAGTCAGAGCTGAAACCTACTTTCCGCCCCTGGCCCTGGACCAGGTGCCGGGGTCAGCCAGGAACTCTCTTACCAAGTTTGCTGTGTCAGGACTGAAGTATCCGGTGCTTTCTGCAACCTGAACTATAGTAGGCCAGTCTGTAAGCCAGGATACCTTCACCCCAATGGAGCCCAAGGTGTTTTCGTATTCTTCAGAGAATCCGTAAGAGGCAATGGTAAACACATGGTTTACCGTCAAACCGGCCATTCTCAGGCCGTTTATGAAGTTCACCTTACTGCCACCGTTGAAAATCAGGTCTTCCACCAGCACTACACGGGCACCATCTGTGACGTTTCCTTCTACCATAGCGTTCTTGCCGAAACCTTTGGGCTTTTTTCTCACATAAAGCATGGGTAGCCCCATCTTCCAGCTGAGAAATGCAGCGTATGGGATTCCCGCGGTTTCTCCACCGGCAATCGCGTCTATGGGGCTGTCCACGGAATCCTCGACTAATTGCTGCAAAAACCCTATTACCTCCTCCCTTTCGGGTACAAACGAGATAAGCCTGCGGCAGTCGATGTACACCGGGCTCTTTGTGCCTGAAGTAAGAGTAAACGGTTCTTCAGGCCTGGCTCCCAGTGCCTCTATATCGATTAAAATCTGCGCTGTCCTCTCTGCTATGTATTTTCTATCTGTCTGATTAACCATGACGGAAGCTCCTCCCTATATTTGTTTTTGAGCCGTACTAAAACCTCGGCAAAATCAGCAGGTAAAGGTGCTGTAAATTCCTGGTACTCATCAAAATTGTCCCCCAGGAACAAACCCAGCCGGAACGCGTGGAGGGCCTGTCCTGGCAAGCCTAAGTGCCGTTTTGCCCTGCCGTACACCGGATCCCCTACCACAGGATGTCCAAGGTATGACAGGTGGACCCGGATTTGATGGGTCCTGCCTGTATGCAGCCTCAGGAGCAACAGTGTGTAGTCAGAGCCGAACCTGGTTATGACCTTCCAATCGGTGACTGCCTCCCTGGCCCGGAGCCTGCTATTTTCGGCGTCTTCTATGACTGCCATCCGTTTTCGATGGACCGGATGCCTCCCAATCGGCGCATCTATTGTTCCTTGATCTTCCCCCACCCGGCCTTTGCACAAGGCGATATATTCCCGCTTGGCTTTTCTGGCCTTGAGCTGAGCTTGAAGGTTTCTCAACGCTTTTTCGTTCTTGGCAACCACCAGGATTCCGGTGGTGTCCTTATCAAGCCTGTGGACGATTCCCGGGCGTATTTCATCTCCTACTCCCGAAAGCTGGGGGAAATAGCTGAGCAGCGCGTTGGCAAGGGTGCCGCGCCTGTGCCCCGCCCCTGGGTGAACCACCATGCCCCTGGGTTTGTTGATTACGAGCACATGCTTGTCTTCGAAGATAATGTCCAAGGGGATATCCTCAGGCTCCAGATCCCATGTCTCAGGGGGCGGGATCCTCACTTCTATGTTGTCGCCGGATCTTACCTTAAGTGAGGGTTTGGATACCTCCAGCCCGTTTACCAGTACCATCCCTTGGCGTATGAGGGATTGGGCCTTTGAACGGGACAGTTCGGGCTGGAGGGCCCGTCCGATGCAAACGTCTAGCCTTTGGCCCGAACACTCATCTCCCACAACAAAGGTTTGAGTCTTGTGTATTTCCGGTTGAGCTTGCTTGCTAAATTCCACCTGACTGCCCCGACCTGTAAGTATATGTAACCAACATGATTCCTAGGATAATACTTCCTATCACTATTGCCGAATCTGCAATGTTGAACACTGCAGGGAAATGCTTTACATAGATGAAGTCAGTAACCGTTGCCTGTCTTACCCTGTCTACGAGGTTGCCCAGGGCGCCTCCGGCCACCAGCCCCAAGGCCGGCACCATGACCCGGCTAGGTGTGCCAAATGAGCTTAGCCGGGAGTAAAGCAACATTGCCAGGGCGATGCTTACGGTGCTAATGGATATAAACAACCATCTTGCCCCGGCAAGCATGCCAAACGCTGCGCCTGGGTTTTCCCTGTACACAAGCTGCAGCCATTCTCCAATGATCTGCATGCTCTCCCCTACGGCGAAATTGGACCTGATGTATGCCTTGCTCCACTGGTCGGCCAACACAACTGCGACAAAAGGAATCCAGAACCCCAACTCATCCGCCTGCTTTCGTAGTTTTGTAATTGCAGCCGTCCTCGACGGCCCTAACCTATTACAGCATACAGAATGGAAAACCGGCGAGGCAAGGGTTGTCTCCTTTTTTCGCAGGCCTGATCAGCCAACTGACTTACCCAATCCGGTTGCCATGGTAAACCGCAAGCCCTAACTCAAAGGAGGTTCGTTGCCTGGCTCGTCGTCCTGGCCAGAGCCCGGGAAGTCTTGCCTCATTACCTGTTCTTCCATGGGCCGGGTGCTAGGCGGTGGTACCTCCTGTTTTTCTTTGCAGGTGACGCATAGTTCGGCTTCGGGTACTGCCCTCAACCTTTCCACGGGGATAGGTTGCCGGCAACTGAGGCAAAACCCGTATGTCCCCTTGCGAATCCGCTCCAGAGCTCCGCGGACCCTTGCCATGCTGATTTCAAGCCCGTCCTTTAGCCCCAGGTCTTTGCCCCGCTCGAAGGTCTCGGTGCCCAGGTCACCAGGATGCTGGTCGTAGGCCGAGTCTTCCCCAACTGATTGCTTTTGGCTCATGGAAAAGGTCTTTTGTTTGATGTTATCCAATCCTTGTTGGAGTCGTTCCATCTCAGCCACCAGCCGGTTTTGGAATTCCCTGACGTCAAACCCGGGGTCTTGGAAGGTTGCGTCAAGGTCATCAAGCTCGTCAGTGTACTTTCGCAACAGCCTCACCCTGTCAGTCGCGTTGTTAAGGTTTTGCCTTGAGATATTCCTGGATAATCCAGACCAATTCCCCGAGGAAATTGCCTACAAGGGGAAGGTTGAGCAGAAAGCTCCTGGTTAGCACATAAATAAGCATGGCGCCCAGCAGCGTGAACCCGACAGCCAGGCCTACCCCCCTGGCAAGCCCTGCTATCAGGTTCAGGTATATCAGGCGCCACGGATGGTTTAAGAGATCTACATATTCTGCGATCTTAGATCTTTCCAGGGAATCTGAAATACGCTGCAGTGTATCTTCCAGATCCCTCAATCTGCGTGCTCTAGGAGCTTCCCCGGTATGCCTGCCCTCAGCTTCCACGTGCAGTACTCCATTTGGCCTGGATAATGTATGTCAGAGTTAGTGTTCCCCGGGGGTAAGGGTTCTATGAGCCAGGGCCGTATCCGTATCCAAAGCCAGACAG
>LFST01000051.1:0-67768 GCA_001513185.1 Candidatus Fermentithermobacillaceae bacterium DTU015 | reverse complement strand
TTAAAAAGCCTCTGGAATTCATCCTGTGCGCGGACGATGTAGGGATAATGTTTCTCTACGATGTCATCATCAAGGCAGCTGTTCATGTCAACTAGCCGGTCTTCCTGGCAGGGTACGTAAGTGTGAGGCTCGATTGACTTGGTCAGGGCAAGCCCTAGTTCAGGCACTACCACATGTTCTACCTTGTTGGGATGCAGCGGGCAGAAGTAGGTTTCTACGTAAAATCCACGCTCCAGGGCAGCTTGAGTTACTTTGTGGAGCAACACGGATTTGCCTGTTCCAGGATGGCCGGATATCACATAGCGTCGCTTACAGCCTGCCACTATTGTATTGAGGTAGTTTACCATGCCATCGGGAGTGATGGCGCTGGCGAACAGTTTGCGCTGGAACCCGGGTCTTGGGGCCACGGGTATGTGTCCGAAGTTCTCGTCGATTATCTCCTGGGCTATCACATTGGCCTTCCCAAAATCCATGGCTTCCATGTAGACAGATTCCCAGTCTTCGTAGATTATTTGGGCTGCTTTTAGGAAGCGGTAAGCCCTCCTGAAAACGGACTCAGCCCCTTTTTGTGCTTGCAGGATTTCCTGCTTGTGCGCCCTAACTGATTTCTCATCCCAGAATTCACCCAGCCACACTATTTCATCGACAGCCCCAGGTACCTTGGGATCTACCACATGGGGCCAGGTGCCGTCGAGGATCCCAATACCGATCTCAGGGAATACCACCCCGTCTATGGAGCCGTTGTCTGATGAGCAGTGGTGCATTTCAACGTTGTATCCCCGTTCGACCATATCTTTTGCTATGGCTCTCATGAACGTAGACTTTCCCACTCCCGGGCCGCCTTTGATCACAAAAACCCTGTTGGCGTTCTTAGGGATGATGTAGTCGTAATAAGAGAAGAATCCGTCGGGGGTGTTGTTTCCCGGAAACACCCGCTTAATAAAGCCCTTGGTCTGCAAGACCCTGTCCTCCCCTCGTAGCTGCCAAAACCTTATTGATGTTGTAAACTATAGGGCGGAGTCTTCTGAATCTTAAGCGTCAAGCCTTAAGCCCTAAGCCTCCTTGGCATACTATGTAAAACTGTCGGAACTGGTGCCCGGCTGCACCGGCGGTTCTCCTAGGCAGCATTGGCCATTGGCAGCCCGCCTATACGAGGAGGATTGAACTTGGAACGCAAATCACACAGGACTACGGGGTTTGTAGGGGTCGCATCGGTAATCCTGCTTGCACTGGGACTGGCAGGCCTCAATATGCTGCTCTCAGTCCAGGCGGTAGCCCTGGACTTGGACTTCTACGTAGCCAAGTGGGCTGAACTTGATATACCTGCTTCTGCCAAGATGTCCATGGAAGATCTCCGGTTGGCCGGCACAAAACTCCTGGGCTACTTCACGGGCAGCGAAGCCGATCCCCAGCTTATGGCGGTTGTGGACGGCACGCTGAGGCCGGTTTTCAGAGAGCACGAGATCCAACACCTCCATGACGTGCGGGACCTCTTCCAACTGGGCTTTGCGGCAAAGAAGGTGTGCTACGGGTTGATCGTCTTGGGAATCCTGCTTGCAGCGTGGCAGCCTGGTGGGGACAAAACAGCTTCCCCAGGCCTGAGGACTGGGTGGCTTGTGTCAAAGTCGCTTATAATCGGAGGAGTGCCGGTGCTTGCAGCCACGATAATCCTTGCATTGCCGGCAGCCCGGGATTTTACCCGCTGGTGGACGGCCTTTCACTTGGTAACCTTTGACAACGATCTGTGGCGCCTGGATCCGGCCACAGACTGGCTCATCAGGATATTTCCCGAAGAGTTTTTCTTTGCCGCAGTAAAGCGCATAGGTCTGTATTCCTTAGCGGCTACTGCTGCTTGCATCGTCCTGGGGGTTATCCTAAATTTTGCTGTAAGCCAACTCTCCTCCCACTACAGTAAGTACAACCTCTAGATCTTTGATGTCATCTAGGCTTACTCTGGTGATGTCTTCGGACAGTGCCACAAAATCGCACAGTTTGCCGGGGGTTAAGCTGCCCTTTTTGTGTTCCTGATGAGAACCGAAAGCGCCACCTAGTGTAAACAGTCTTACGGCTTCTTCCAGTGTAAGTTTTTCGTTGGGGAAAAAGCCTCCAGGCGGATTGCCCTCCATGTCCTTCCTGGTCACTGCACAGTAGATTCCCAACAAGGGGTCCAGGGGTTCTACAGGGCAGTCTGAGCCTCCGGCGAGCGGTATGCCAGCCCTGAGCATGGTGCGCCAGGAATATGATGACCGCATCCTTGCGGTTCCGACCCTCTCTACAGCCCACCTCATATCAGTTGAAATGAACTTGGGCTGGATGTCAGCAACTACCTTGACCCGCCTCATCTCGGTAATAATATGGGGCGATAGTATCTGGGCATGGACGATGCGGTGCCGTATGTGGTGTACCGGGAGCCTGGACTGAGCCGAACCTATTGCCTCCAGGCTAACCCTGGCAGCTCTGTCCCCTATGGCGTGTACCGCCACCTGCATCCCTTGAGCATGGGCCAGGTAGACCTGCTCTTTTAGTTCGTCTTCGGGGAGCACCAGCATACCCCGGTTATCAGGATCGTCCGAATATGGCTCTTCCAATGCAGCAGTTCTGCCGCCTAGGGAGCCGTCGGTAAACATCTTAACCGCGCCTATCCTGAAATAATCGTCCCCGTCACCTGTACGGAGGGGCGTCTTGAGGAGCTCATCCATGAATTCTACGGGGATGTCCCAGTACACCCTCACAGGGACCCTCTGAGCCTGGACCTTACGATATAGGTCCATGGTTCCGGAGAAACCTGCCTGGCCGTCGTTGGTATGAACCGAGGTAATCCCTTTTGAAAGGGCATGGTCCATCGCCTGGTTGAGCAAGTCTTCCATAACTTCTTGAGTTACAGGGGGCACATGTCGCCGTACCAGTTCCATAGCGCTTTCTCGCAAGATCCCGGTGGGATCGCCGTACGCATCCCGATCGATAGCGCCTCCAGGAGGATCTTGGGTGTCACGGGTTATCCCTGAAAGCTCGAGGGCCTTGGTGGACGCTACTGCTATATGCCCGCATGTCCTGGTCAATATCACCGGCCTGCCTCCAGATGCCTCATCAAGGTCTTTACGGGTGGGATATCGTTTCTCAGCAAACGCCTCTTGATCCCATCCTCGGCCCAGGATCCACCCGCCTTCAGGGGTAGTGCCTGCTTTTTCCCTCACCTTGGCCTTGATTTGCTCAATTGACGTAACACCGGCCAATGGAATATCGCGCAATGTCAGCCCGAAGCTCAAAAGGTGCATGTGGCTGTCGATAAACCCTGGCAATACCGTCCTGCCGCCAAGGTCAAACTCTTCAGGCTTTGCTCTCCTGGGGAAGGCACTTAGGCATTCTTTGTAGTCCCCGATATGTATGATCCTGCCATCCAAGGCGGCCATGCAGCTGTTCCGCCGCAAATTGCGGCCCAGCATCCAGAAATCGCCGTTAGTGAATATCCTGGCTTTCAAGCGACATCCCCCTAGCTATTAGCGTCCTACATGCCTTCAAGCGCAAGACGTACACACGCCTTGGCCAAAATCTCAGTGGCATCTACCACTTCCACGTCCAGATCGCCTTGCTTGAGAATGAGCGGAATCTCAGTACAGCCTGCGATAACCGCCTGGGCACCGCGATGGGCGAGCTTCCTGCCCTGTTCCAGAATCAACTCCCTGCCATGCTGGAGCTTTCCGGCTTTGACCGAATAAATGGCTTCCATCACCTTTTCCTGGTCTTCCCCGGAAGGCACGAGGGATCTTATTCCCGCCTCCGACAAAGCCTTTTCATACAGGCCTGTTTTCAACGTTCCTGAAGTAGCCAAGATCCCAACTAGCTCAACTTTGCCCTTGAGATAGCGGGCTACTTCTTCCATCATATGGAGCACAGGTATTCCAACTGCGTCCTGAACGTCCTTGTGGAAATAATGGGCAGTATTGCACGGGAGCACCAAAAAAGATGCCCCTGCCCTTTCAACGTTCCTGGCGGTTTCAATCAGCAGGGGCCTGGGATCCGGTCCCTGTCCAAGGATAAATGCAGTTCTGTCAGGGATTTTCGGGTTCGAATCTATAATAGTGCGTATGTGATCTTGATCTTTGTCCGCAGGTGTGTTCCTTATGATCTTCAGGTATAGATCGCATGTTGCTTCTGGGCCCATGCCACCCACTATTCCAATGGTTTTCATGTCCCTATCCCCTATCCTTTAGACTATTTTCCCCGTCTAATACCCGGGTTATATTGTCTATGTTGTTGTCCAGCATCTCCAACGTGGACTGGAGCAGGGTGCGCATTTCAGCTTTAAACCTCATGGCTTTCTGGCGCTGCGTTTCAACGTCCTCATAAGCCCTGCGGCGGACTTCCTCTGCTTGCCCCTTTATGATATCAGCCTGTCTGCGGGCTTCTTCCAATATGGCATCTGCTTCTCTTCTGGCAGCCTCTTTGATCTGATCGGCCGCTTTTTGAGCCAGCACAATCGCATTCTTGAGGGTCTCTTCCAATCCCTTGTAGTGGTTGATCCTCGACTCCAATCCGGCGATATTTGCGTGGAGTTCTTCGTTTTCCCGCAATATCCATTCGAACTCTGCAACTATAAGATCGAGGAATTCGTCTACCTCGTCTTCGTTGTAGCCGCGAAAGGACCTTGTAAACTCCTTGTTATGGATATCCAGAGGCGTCAGTCTGGGAATTCGCGGTGATGTTATCCTGGTCTCCTCATCGCCCATAGATAGCCCCCCAGTCTTGAGTTTTGTTTGTGTTAGGAGTTCCACGGACCGGCTTTAAGATCCTGCCCTGTGCCTTGCCTGGGTGCGAATAATGCCGTCCCCAGCCTTATTACCGTAGCTCCTTCTTCAATGGCCACCTGGTAGTCTGAAGACATGCCCATTGATAGCTCTTTCAGGCTATCTGCCGGGATGCCCGCATTTAACATATCGTCACGCAGGAGCCTCAGGTTACGGAAATGGGGCCTGGAGTCTTCGGGCGATTGGGAGTACGGCACTATGGTCATAAGTCCGGCCAGTCTCAGGCCTTCTAGATCAAGGATGTGTTTGGCCAGGTCATATGCCTCCTTGGGTGTACACCCATGCTTGTTTCGGTCTCCGGCAATGTTCACCTGCAAGTAGACAGACAGCGGATCGCGGCGGTACTTCAAAGAGAACTTGGACAAAGCTTGTGCTATCTTTGGTGAATCAACTGAGTGGACTTCATCGAAAATTCTCGCAGCCATAGAAGCTTTGTTGGATTGAAGGTGCCCAATAAGGCATAGGGTTGCACCTTCAAATACCCCCGCCCGGACCTTGTCCCTGGCTTCTTGGACGCGGTTTTCACCGAAGTAGCAGATCCCCAGGGATTTTGCTTCACTGATTGCCTTAGCATCGAAGGTCTTTGAGACTGCTAACAGCCTCACCGAGGCTGGATCCCGCCCTACTTTGTTGCACGCTTGTTCGATATTGCGTTGGATGGCTATAAGCCGGTGTGTAATCACCTGACTCTCCTTCCTTCGAAGAATTTCATCCCGTTAAGCACTATCTCGCTGGTTTCGCTGAGCCCTTGTACCACAGCCTGATCGCCCCGTATCATGCGCACATCCACCGGGTGGAACACAGCAAAAGTCTTCTGAACCAGAAGCACGCCTGTCTGCCCGTTCTTCTCTACCAGGCTCTTGACGGGAATGATAATCCCTTGCTCCCTCCGGGTAATCAGCGAAGCTTGGGAGGCCCTTACGTACTTGTCAGGGGCTAGATAATCGATTTCTCCCGCGATAACGGAGTATCCCGGGGGTTTTCCGTCGGTTACGCCGGATATGGTACAGTACACCGGCGTACTGCCGTTTATTTCAAGCATGACCCTGTTTCCTGGCTTCAGGTCAGGCCGCTGCTCGGTCTTGACGGTTAAACAAAACTTGACGTCCTCCCCGGACACAATCCGCCCGACCACTTCCCCGTACTGCACCTTCTGGCCATCCTGAACCCTGTATTCAGTGGCATCCCTTAGTTCGCGGGCCAGCACAGCCAGTTGGGAAGCATCCATGCCCGAAAGGTTGGCTGGGGTCAGCTCAGGATCCATGGCTGTAACATCGGCGCAAAATATGCCTGACACAGGAGCCAGGATTTTCACAGAGGACGACGATGCCACCTGCTGCATCATTTCCACCTGGCCCACCAATCTGGACCGTTGGTCTTCGAGAGCCATAAGTTCTGCCCTGTTTTGGGACAGATCGTCCACGTAGCGGTCAAATGCTTCCTGCTTTTCAAGGTAGTTTGACGGGTTTCCCGAAGCAAAAGCTATCTGCATTTCATAGAAAGCGCTTACTGCGTTTTCGTAGCACGCCTGTATTTTGCGGGTAAGTTCCCTGAAACTACCGGCAGTTTGTGCTTCGTACTCAGTCAGTTGAGCCTGGGCAGCAGCCAGGTTATCGGCCACCGATGCCAGTGCGTCTGTGTCGCCGATTTCGGCGATCACATCCCCAACCCGCACTGAATCGCCATGTTTGACCCGGAAGCTGATGGTGCCTGCAGCAGGCGCCGTAAGCACGGCCTGGCCGCTGTAAAACACCGCGTCTCCTGAGACGCGTTCATCGAGCACTCCCGGGACTCCCCTGCCTATAGGCACCACGGCCCGGAGAAAAGCCAAACGGATATAAGGCCAAAGCAGTACCAGGCCAAACAACACAAACACCAGTGCAATGGCCACGTTTTTCATGCGGTTACTCAGTTTTTTTCTCCTGCTTCTTTTTCTCTTAGCCATACTAACTAAGAGAGTATTGCACCCAAAGTTTCAAGTCAAGGAGGGCTTTGGCGTTCTACCTGTTGGAACGCCTGAGGTACCTATCTGAGAGTTCTACAAGGATCACGTCTTCGCCGATCTTCTTGATGCTGTCCCAGGGAATGACATAGTCATCGCCGTAGCCAAAAAGCCCGAAGGCTTTCGATTGGCCAGGTACAATCACAGCGGTTATCTTACCTGTAGAAAGGTCCAGTTCCACATCGACGATATTGCCCAACCGCCGCCCGTCGGTAGTGTTAATCACTTCGCGCATGGACAGGTCAGATGCCCGGATCATGGGAAACACCCCTAAATAGTATATTGCTCCGGGCTGCTTGAGTTGTATTGAAGGCCGCTTTTTTATGGTTGGGTGCCGCTAAGGGAGCCGCTCAGTGAGGAAAATAGCGCAGTGAGGGCACGTTTGCCTTTTTCCAGCCAGTCGAGGATGAGAAATCTTATCTCAGGTTCCACTGCTTTAAGTGCCTGTTCATCCACAAGGATGTACCCGTCTTCCTCAGTGACAATCACCGATAAGGCGCCTGAAATATCCTGGGTGGGTTCGGTCTTTCTCACGATATCAACGAAACACATGGGAGGATACATGATGCACCACCAGTTATCCCCCTTGCCCGAACCCAGGGTTATTTGTAGCGACTTGTAAACACCTGCGGGTACGAGCACTGGTTCTCCTGACGCGTCCTCGTAGTACCTGTCGGGGTAAAACTCAAGCCCCAGTTTGGCCTCGGCCCCATAGTCCATACCCGACTCAGCCAAGCATTTGGTTGCAGTACGTTCGATTTGGGGCAAAAGCTCCTCGATAATGCTTTCGGCATGCACCGAGTCTTCCGCCTGCATCAGGTATCCCCCGAAGGTGTCCACAATGGAGTCACGGACCCTGAGCTTTACCTCTTGGTCTTCGGCCGAATCTGAATTGCCGATTATATGCAGCCTAATCAGGTTGGTAGGAGTATAAGCCTTGCGTGTATCGTAAGCCCGGGCCATGGCCCAACCTACGCCTAGGATGATTCCTGCCACTGTTGCAAGTACTATTGCGTCGAGAAAACCCTTCTTGAACCTGCGTTTCATGTTATTCCCCCCTATCCTATAGAGACATATGTTCCCTCATCTGAATTAGCGCCGCCTTTTCCAGCCTGGAAACTTGCGCCTGGGAAATCCCTATTTCCTGCGCAACCTCCATTTGAGTTTTTCCTTCAAAAAATCTCATTCTTATTATTGCCTGTTCCCGCTGGGATAATTTCTGGATTGATTCATTGATGGATATTTCCTGAACCCAGGAAGAGTCTTCTCCCTTTTCGTCCTTTACCTGGTCCATTACGTATATGGGATCGCCGCCGTCATGGTATACGGGCTCAAATAAACTGATGGGTTCCTGGATTGCGTCAAGGGCGTACACAATTTCATCCTCGGGGACATTTAGCTGTTCAGAGATTTCCTTCAGTGAAGGTTCCCTGCCGAGTTTGGCGACGAGGGCATCCCGGGTTTGAAGTGCCCGGTAGGCGGTATCCCGGAGGGATCTGGAAACGCGGATCGGGTTGTTGTCCCTCAGGTACCTCTTTATTTCACCGATTATCATGGGTACGGCGTAGGTGGAAAATTTCACGTTCTGGCTTAAGTCGAAGTTGTCGATGGCCTTGATAAGTCCGATGCAACCAACCTGGAACAAGTCGTCCACGTATTCTCCACGGTTGGCAAACCGCTGGATCACGCTTAGGACAAGCCTTAGGTTGCCGTTGACCAGTTTTTCCCTGGCTGTGGGATCGCCGTTCTGTTTGGCGATAAACAGTTCCCGCATTTGTGCTGAGGTGAGGACAGGAAGCTTGCTGGTGTTTACTCCGCAAATTTCAACTTTGTACAAGGCCACTTTCCCCCCCGGTCTACAATTGCCAGTTTTTGTTGAACTCGCTCATAAAAAGTATTGCCTTGATTACCAGGGGTTATACAAAGTAGCCTGGCATATGTTGCGGTGTTATTGCAAACTTACGATGTCCCTGTGCAGTTTTTGCATGATTTTTTTCTCCAGGCGGGAGATGTACGACTGGGAGATACCCAACATGTCTGCCACCTGTTTTTGGGTGCGTTCGACGCCGTCTCTGAGGCCGTACCGTAGATCCACAATGGTCCTTTCACGCCAGGGCAGCCTGTTTAGCACCAGCCTGAGGATTTCCTTATCGTCTTCTTTTTCAAGATCGCAGTAGATCACGTCGGGAGGAGTACCTTTAACATCAGCCAGGCAAAGCTCATTGCCTTCGCCGTCAACATTCAGAGGTTCGTCGAAAGAAATCTCAGATTTTGTTTTTTGTATCCGCCGCAAATACATGAGGATTTCATTTTCGATGCATTTGGAAGCGTATGTCGCCAGCCTTATGTTCTTGCTTACATCGAACGTTGACACTGCTTTTATGAGGCCAATTGAACCGATAGACACCAAATCATCCAGGGGAATCCCTGTGCTTTCAAATTTCTTGGCGATATACACCACAAGCCGCAGATTTCTTTCGATCAGGGTGGACCGTACATCGGGGCTCCCTTCTGTGAGCTGCGCCAGCAAATGGCTTTCTTCTTCCGGCGTCAAAGGCGGAGGTAAGGCTTCACTGCCTCCAATGTAGTCTACCCTGCCTAACAAGCCTAATCTGGCAATCAGGCGCGCCCATTTCAAGGAAAGCGTCAGTTTGATATTTGTCCATGATATTGGGCTCAAATCAAAACACCTCCCTGAAAACTCACAAGTTCCGGATGTAACAAAGCCTGATACAGCCCCCGGCGGCTTAGAGGCTTGCCTGATACTCCCACTACGGCTGCTTTCTTGAACCTGCCTTGTTTGCCCGTAAGGTAGAGCGCATCTGGCTTAAAGCCGGGTAAAATCCCGCTGTTGCCTGACACGCCGGTAAACGGGATGAGCCTTAGGCGCGTCCCGGCAGGGGGACTCGCAAGTTTGGATGCTGCCTTATCCCACGCAGCCTGGAAGAAATAAGACATTTCTTGGGGAATTATAGGTTTCAGTGAGTCCCAATCAACTATGATTACAGGTAGCCCCGAAAGCGGATCCCTTAGCTGGTTTCCAGTGTCAACCATTCCTTTAAGGCAGATGCTCTGGCCGTCCAGGGCTATTTCAACCTGCATAAGGGGAAATTGCCTGACCGGTGACAGATTCAGCGCTTTCCATATGACGCAACCGGCGCTCACGAGACCCAGGGCCACCGCCAAGGTCCACCACCGGGCACTTGGATAGTACAAGCTGAGCCTGGTCAGAAAGGGTTTGCCCCACATGTTTAGCGCTAAAGCACATCCAGCAACCAGGATGGAGCATGTGTAGAAGGCTGCTGCCAGGTGGACGAAACTGATTCCCTTGGCTTCAGGATATGACAGGGTGACCATGAGGAGGCCGGCAAGTATACGAGCCGGGAAACTAAAAAGGGGCTGGTAAGGTAAGACCAGTGAAGAGACTGAATACAGCGCACCCAGGCAAGATACCAAGGCAACCCGCTTGCCATGGGCCGGTGTGTCTGTCATTTTTCCTGCAGCCAGAAGTATCACATAGTTTACTACAAGATTAACAAAAAATAGCACGTCCACATAGATATAGCTCTTCATGCTCCAACACCCCGTATGGACATGGATATTCATGTCTGTCCGGCTTTATTACCCAACTCAAATCATACAGGGGTGGAGCTGCAAAATATGTAACTATGTGTTTTCTGCTCAGAACCCTATTTACCGAGATTTTTCATGGGTTCTTGCCCTTCTTAAGAAGGTGGGAACCTCCAGCAAATCTCTGGTGTCCATCTTGTTAAGTAATGGTTCCTTCTTTCCAAGAGGCCTCCTTCCAGGGCTGTTGTCGAAACCTGTGGCGATGACGGTTATTTGTATGGTGTCTTCAAAATCTTCATTTATCACCGCACCGAAGATAATGGTGGCATCTTCATCTGCAGATTGCATCACGATCTCTGCAGCCTCGTTTACTTCGAAAATGCCGAGGTCAGGCCCGCCGGTAACGTTCATCAGGACGCCTTTTGCCCCTTCAATGGTTGCCTCCAAGAGGGGGCTGGCTATGGCTTGCATGGCAGCTTCCTTTGCTTTATTCTCGCCATGGGCAATACCGATACCCATAAGCGCCGAACCTGTGTCCATCATGACGGTCCTCACGTCCGCAAAATCAAGGTTTATAAGGCCAGGCACGCACACCAGGTCCGAGATCCCCTGCACCCCGTGGCGCAGGACGTCGTCGGCAACCTTAAACGCATCTAGAATTGACGCGGTTTGGTCCACCACTTGCAACAGCCTGTCGTTGGGTATGACTATAAGGGTATCTACTGATTCCTGTAATCTCTCAATGCCTTCGAGGGCCACGGCCATTCGCCGGCGTCCCTCAAAAGAGAACGGTTTTGTCACAACGCCAACGGTCAATGCACCTACTTCTTTAGCGGCTTGGGCAACAATCGGGGCTCCTCCTGTTCCTGTCCCCCCACCCATGCCTGCGGTCACAAACACCATGTCGGCGCCCTTGAGGTGCTCTAAGATGTCATCTCTGGATTCTTCCGCGGCCTTTTGTCCTACTTCAGGGTTGGCGCCTGCACCCAGCCCCCTGGTAAGAGTCTGGCCTATCTGGATCTTGGTCGGGGCTTTCGACAGATTGAGTGATTGAGCATCGGTGTTGATGCAGATGAACTCAACTCCCTTGACCCCTGCGTCAATCATGCGGTTAACTGCGTTGGTCCCGCCTCCTCCCACACCGACTACTTTGAGATTTGCGTATCTGGGTTGCTCTTCGATCATGGCCACACGACTCCCCTCCCGGTCAGCTATACTTTCCACACGTACTCTCTATTTACCTTCGCCATTGGCCGGGGTTGTGTCTTTTTCCCCCATCCATTCTCTAAGGTAATGTCGTCTGATTACGCCTAGGTTGTTAAATATCCTCACACCTAGTGCTACCACTGCCGCAAGGTATAGCTCGATGCCTAACACATCACCAAGGTAAACAAACGCTGCGGCCAGGACAGTGTTGCCCAGGAAGCCTGTGACGAATATGACAATATCGAAGTCGCCTTCAAGGCTTGCCCTTAAGCCACCCAAAGAGGTGTCTATCCCGGCCAGGAGCGCCACTGCCAGATAACGTGCAAGCACTGCTGGAATTGTCCACGGAACATTAAGCCCAACTATGATGCCGATAAACAAGGCAGCCAGGAGATACCACATTACGATCCCTCTCTTTGATGCGGTTTCGCGAACCTGAAATTGAGCGATCCGGTGTAGGCGGGCAAGATGATTTCCGGTTCCATCTTGATCTTGATGTCAATCCCCCAGAAAGACAGGTTGTCCACAACTCCCCCGCGCATTTTCAATGCATTGTACAGTGTTTCGGGATCGCCTATAGCCTGGATCTTAAGTGGCGGGGCCAGCCTTACGCCGTTTATCATGAACACTGCACCGGCGCAGCGGATTTCTGTGGTAGCCACTACCCGCTGGTTGTTGATGGCGATGGCTTCTGCTCCTGCGGCCAGAAGTTCATTTACCACTGCCAGGACATCGTCATCGTGGATGATGAAAAGGTTTGGATCCTGGCCTGCTCCCGCTTCTCTCTTGGCATCGTTCATTTCAACCGTGATCCCCGGGCCCTTGACTTCGGTTAGCCCTGCCAGGATCCTGGCTTTAAGCAGCTCTTCTTGCAGGACCTTAACTTGGCTTTCACTGGCCACCATCGCTTCAGCTATCTGATCCCTTAACATCCTCACTTCGTCCCGTAAACGGTCCCTTTCTTCTTCAGTAGTATGGAGCAACATAGATAGCTCTTCCGCCCGCTGGTAGGGAACATTTGCAGGTGAAGATGGCCGCACTCTGAGCTGAGTGGCTAGCATAAAACCGAATAAAACGAAGATGATGGTGAGTGCTACCTGAGAACCACGACGGCTCACAGTGGTCATCCCCCCTTCCTCCTATAATCTGAGTTTAACTGCATGTTTATCGAAGCGCAAATCAATATACTCGGCAAGCTGGCCTTGTTCTTCCAATTCAATGATAATTGATTCTAACAGGTCCAGTCTGAACTCGGCGTTGGTTTCGTACTCCCCCATGAAAACCACGCAGCCGTCATCGAGTACCAGAGTACACTCGTCTCCCTCAACATTGAGTTCGATTACTTTGTCCCGGGACACAGGACCCAGGCCTGATATTATCTTAAGGCCCCACTCGTATTCCGGCCCTAGGAACTGGCCAGGGGCTAGCATGCCCTGGATTCCCGTAAACGCGACCAGGTCGCTGAACACCCCGTCATCTTCTTGGAGCACCCGCCCCTCAGCATCGATAAGCCAGATCTTGCTGCCCACAGGGGCAAACGCAATTGGTTTGCGCTCCACAATGTGTATAACGATTGTGTCAGGGAGTTTCCTGGTACAACGGACCTCTTTGACCCACGGTGACGACAGGATTGTCTTTTCAGCCTTGTCCAAATCAAAATCGAAAATATTAGAGGATTTTTGGCTGCACCTGGCAATGATCTCGTCATGAGATACCCTGTCCGCTCCGTTGATGACGTAGTTCTTGACTGAAAAAAACGGGGATCTCAGGAACAGGAATACACTGGCCAGAAAGAAAAACACGATTACCAAGGCCCAAGGTGAACTCCCGCTTGTCCCTTCAATCCGTGTTTCTTCTGGTTCAGTTGCTCTCCTCCTGGTGTTTCTCCTTTTGCGTTCCATAGATCCTTACAAGCCCTCATTCTTGCCTGATTATCTTGGCTCCCAAAGCAGCCAGCTTGCGCTCAAGCCGTTCGTATCCCCGGTCCACATGGTGTATGCCTGAAACAATGGTTTCTCCTTCGGCGGCCAATCCTGCCAGTACCAGTGAAGCGCCAGAACGGAGGTCTGTGGATACCACGCGGGCGCCGGACAGGCGCGGCACGCCTTTTATTATAGCAGTTCTGCCTTCGGTTCGGATCTGGGCTCCCATCCTCCCCAATTCTTCTGCCTGCTTAAACCTGGACTCAAATACGGTCTCGCTGATGACAGAGGTACCTTCGGCAATGGACAGCAAAGCCATCATTTGGGGTTGCATATCAGTGGGAAACCCCGGGTAAGGCAAAGTCTTGACGTCGGTTGGCCTCCGTCTGTGGGAACCTATCACCCGGATGCCCCTGTGCAGGACGGTTACGCTGGTCCCTACTTCCCTGAGTTTAGACGTTACCGCCTGAACATGCTCTGCTACCGCGTTGGGGATGTATATATCCCCGGCAGTTATGGCTGCTGCCACCATAAGTGTGCCAACCTCTATCCTGTCGGGCATCACCGTGTGTTCACAACCTTGTAATGATTCCACGCCTTCTACACGTATTACGTCTGTGCCCGCTCCCCGTATCCTTGCGCCCATGGAATTCAAGAAGCCCTGCAAATCAACGATTTCGGGTTCTTTGGCTGCGTTCCTAATTACCGTGACCCCTGGGGCCAAGCTTGCGCACATCATTATGTTCTCAGTGGCACCAACTGACGGTATATCCAGGTGGATGTCGGCACCCTGCAGTTTGGGTGCCTGGGCCACGATGTTGCCGTGGGCCTCCTCGAAAGCCACCCCCAGCGCAGCCAGGCCCTTCAGGTGCTGATCGATGGGCCTCTGGCCAATGTCACAGCCTCCAGGGTATGACACAGTGGCTTTCCCCATCCTGGCCACCAGGGGGCCTATAAGGAATATGGACGATCTCACTTGCCGCATAAGCGCTTCGTCCACCACGGTGTTGCTTAAATCGGACGGATCGATGTACAAAGACCGGCCTGAGTTTACCCTTTCCACCACAGCTCCCAGGCCGCGCAAGATCTCTGACATTACCCTTACATCAACCAGGTCTGGAGCATTGTGCAACACACATGGCGTGCGTGCCATCACCGAAGCCGCCATAATGGGAAGCACTGCGTTCTTTCCGCCGCTGACTGTGATATCTCCCTCGAGCCTGGAACCTCCGGTAATTATGAATTCTGACATTGTCTACGTTACACCCCCGGCAACAGCAAGCTGGCCATGCCTCGATATTTTCTGATCCATTGTACGAAACTGCCTGAAAACTGGTTACTCAAGTCGCTAGCTGCTTGATAAGCACGTCATGGGTCCGCCATATGTCTCCGGCTCCCAGGGTGATGAGCACCGTGTCGCCTTTGCATAGCCGGGCTGCCAAAGTTGCCGCTTCTTCCATGTCTTCGATCTTGAACGCACACCCGTGGCCTGCCTCCTCCACGGCTTGGGTGATAAAACCGGGGCTTACTTCAGGGTCTTGCTTCTCGCCCGGGCCGCTGTAAATGCCGGTTACAACCACTGCGTCGGCCTTTGAGAACGCCTTGCCGAACTCAGCGCGCAGCAGCTTGGTGCGGGAATATCTATGAGGTTGGAAAAGCACAACAAGCTTCGCATCAGGCACTGATACCCGTATGGTTTCAAGCACAGCCGCGATCTCTTTGGGATGATGGGCAAAATCGTCCAACAAGAGCACATTTCCAAATTGTCCGATACGCTGAAGCCTGCGTCTTACCCCCGGGAAGGTTGATAAGGCTTCGCACGCAGTTTCCGGATCTACTCCCATCCACGCCGCTGCCGCTATGGCCCCTAGGGCGTTCTGCAAGTTGTGTATCCCCGGCATTTTCAAATCCAAGGAAGCTACAGGTTGCCCCCGCCTGTATACCTGGCATTTGGTGGACCATCCATCTTGCGTTATGTGTCTTGCCTGCCAGACTGAGTCAGTGCGCACGCCATAGGAAACTGCATCGGGGTTGCGCGATATCCATTCCCTCAACAAAGGATCGTCGCTGCATACAATCTTGGCGCCGCCGGGCTTTGTCCCCGAAAGATACGAATAGAATGCTTTTTTCAAAGCGTCGAAACTGCCCCAGTAGTCAAGGTGATCGTTATCTATGTTGGTGACCACGCTCACCTCAGGATGGCATTTCAGGAAAGACCCGTCGCTTTCGTCAGTTTCAACTACAGCCACAGGCCCATTGCCTGCCCGGGCGTTGCCGTTGTTCCCCAGTTCGCCACCGATCAGAAAAGTTGGATCCTTGCCTGCCTGTTTCAGGACCCAAGCGGTCATGGCAGAAGTTGTGGTTTTGCCATGAGCCCCGGCAATGCCAATGATCTGCTTGCCTTCGATTGCCTTAAGCAGCATGTCCATGCGGTGGATCACCGGGATCCCCCGTTTCCGGGCCTCCAACACTTCAGGATTGTCCTCGGATATGGCAGATGACACCACCACTAGATCTGGATCGGTTATATGGGCGCTGCTGTGCCCGATGAACACCCGGGCTCCCATATCCCGGAGACGCCTGGTAACATCACTTGACTTGAGGTCTGAACCCGAGACTTCAATTCCTTTGCTAAGCAGTATGGTGGCGATGCCAGACATACCCTGGCCGCCTATTGCGACGAAGTGAACTCTCCTCATTGTGCACCTTCTTTTGCTCTAACATATTTCTTGTGTAATTCTATGTACCTGATGGACGCCTTGGTTATGGCATCAAGCGCGCCTGGCAAGGGCGATGAGTTCCCTGGCTATCTCGAAAGCAGCATCCGGCCGGCCTATCTCCGAAGCGGCCTGAGCCATGCGCTTGTGGAGCGCCGGGTCCCCAAGTATGGTTCTTATGCCATGTTCTACTTGATTGCGTGTATCCGGACCTTCCCTCACCACTATTGCAGCTCCTGCGGTCTCCAATACCCTGGCATTGTATTCTTGATGGTTGCCCACCACGTTGGGAGAGGGCACGATTATGGAAGGTAGTCCCAGCGCCGTTATCTCTGCAAGGGTCATACCGCCCGCCCTAGCCAACACCAGGTCACATGCTCTGTATGCCTGTTCCATGTTGTAAACATAAGGCTGTATGATAATATTTCCATATTTTGCTCCGGCTATGCCTGTATGCTCTGTGGCGCCCAAGGCAGCCACTGCATTGTCATAGTACTCCTTTCCGGTTATAAGCAGCATCTGGATATCAAGGTCGGCTGACAGCGCCATATCCACTGCAAGGTCAACCAAGAAGCGAGCGCCCCGGGACCCTCCTAAGACTAGCAGGGTAAATTTGTCGTCCCTGAGCCCAAAGGCGGCTCTGGCTTCGGCGGTTGTTCCGGTGGCTTGTAAGACCCTCGCCCTTATAGGGTTACCTGTAACTTTGACATCAGCTTTCCGCGGGAAGAATTCCGCTGACTCTTCCCACGCAGTGAAAGTCTTGTCGGCAAACCTGGACAGTACCAGGTTGGTTTTACCCGGCACTGCATTTTGCTCCTGTATAGCGCAGGGGACACCTAGCAGGCGTGCCGCCAGGAGTACCGGTCCTGAGACGTACCCCCCGGTGCCGAATACCACATCCGGTTTGAACTGCTTGATGATGCGGCAAGCGTCTCCCACTCCCAGAGCAGCTGCCCACATGCCTCTAAGGGCTGAAGCCAGGGATTTGCCCCTGATTCCAGAGGACCTGACTGCTTTAAACTCCAGCCCTTCTCTGGGTACCAGAGAACTTTCCATGCCTTGGGCAGTGCCCACATACAGCACTTTTGTCCTTGGCAGGAGTTTGACCAGGGCTTCGGCCACTGCGATGGCTGGGTATATATGACCGCCTGTCCCACCTCCGGTCAGCAAACATCTCATGTTCAGCCCCCCTACCGGTTAGCGTACCGGGAAATATTCAGCAATACCCCTGCAGACAAGAGGCTCATGAGAAGGGATGAACCTCCGTAACTCACAAATGGCAGTGTTATACCCGTGATGGGCAGTGACCCGGTGGCCACGCCGATATTGACTACGGCTTGGAGCGAAATAATGGTAGTAAACCCGGCGGCCAACAGACATGAGTATCTGTCAGGCGCAGCCATGGCAGTCCTGTATCCCCTCCATGCAAAGGTAAAGAACAACAACAGCACCAGTGCGGTACCGAAAAAGCCAAGCTCTTCGCCGATCACGGCAAAGATGAAATCTGTATCCGGCTGTGGCAGGTAGGACCATTTCTGGCGTGAATAGCCTACCCCAGTGCCAAACAGCCCGCCGGTGCCTAACGCGTAAAGCGCTTGTATTATCTGCCAGCCGGATCCGGTAGGATCTTTCCAGGGATCGAGGAAAGCCAAGAACCGTTTTCTCCGGTAGTCTTCAGATATGATAACGTGATAAAGCACTGGAAGCGACGCCAGGCCTAAAAATGCAAGATGAAAAAAGTTAGCACCTGAAATGTAAAGCACTACCACCGCTGCTCCGGCAAGGGTGACTGCGGTGCCAAGGTCAGGTTCTTTCAATATCAGGCCGAAGGTGATGCCAAGCGCCAAGAGATAGGGGCCAAGCCCTTTGAAAAAGTGCCGGATCTTGTCTTTAGTGCGGGCGAGCATATCGGCTAAGAATAAAATGGTTGTGAATTTGGCTACTTCTGCAGGTTGAAACCCGAGACTTCCAATTCCCAGCCAGCGTCTCGCCCCATCCCTCATCTGCCCCACACCGGGGATGAGTACCAGGACTAAGAGCACCAATGACAATGCATAGACGTAAGGGATGAGATTCCTGTACCTCCAGCAGTCATAATTCATCAAGAAAAACATGCCGCTAAGCCCCAAGGCTGCCCACATGCTTTGCCTGATCAAATAGTGGTACGGGTTTCCGTAAAACCTGAGGGACTTAACCATACTGGCTGAAAACACCATGATAATTCCTAGGGCAACCAGCGTAAGCACGGTGAAAAACAGGATATAATCGGGCTCCCCCCTCCGCACAATACCCTGTGCCCTTCTCCTTCTCACTAGGAACCACCCCTGATCTATACATATGCCATTGCGGCTATTCCCAAGATGGCACCGGCCAGCGCAACCCACCAGAAAAGATGCACGATTTTCTTTTCGTTCCATCCAAGCAGTTCAAAATGATGGTGGATGGGGGTCATCCTGAAAATCCGCTTTCCAAACACCTGAAAAGCAAACACCTGCAGTATTACTGAGACCACTTCAATAAGCTGCACTATGGCTATGAAGGGAAGTATCAGTTCAGTCCTGGTTACAATGGCGTATCCTGCCAAGAGCCCGCCCAACGCTAGCGAGCCGGTATCTCCCATAAACACCTTGGCGGGATTGTAATTGTACACAAGAAACCCGAGGAGCGCACCGGCTGAAACCAGGGCAAGCGCGGTAAGGCCCAAGAGCTCCGGCCTGTTTGTAACTCTCGCGTACCCACTAGCGATGAAGGCATAGGCTCCCAGGCCGGCTGTAGCTACCCCTGCGGCCAAACCGTCCAGCCCGTCGGTGAAATTCATGCCGTTGGCTGTGCCTACAATGAGCAATATACCCAGAACAGGATACAATATGCCCAGGTGGAGAGCCCTGCCTGAAAACGGAAATATCACATAAGAACCCCTATCTGCGAAGAAATACATGAACACTGCCGCGAACAGCAACTGGAGTGCCATCTTCTCCCTGGCCCTCAGGCCTAGGGACCGGCCCAGGCGGATTTGCCTGAAATCATCTATGAAGCCGATGAATCCATAGGCAAGGGTAAGCCCCAGGATGAGAAACTCCTCTTTGGCCGGCCTGCCTCCTTCAACGAGCGAGACTGCGCCGCGGGCAATAATAATAGCCAAGATAAAGAAGATACCCCCCATTGTGGGTGTTCCCGCCTTTTTCTTGTGGGCTTGTACTTCCTCCCTGATGTGCTGTCCGATCCTGAGTTCCCTGAGTTTGGGGATGAGTACATATCCCAATAGTACCGACAGCACGAAACCTGATATTAAGGGTAGCATTAGGTTCAACGTTGGTCATCTCCTGTCAAATGGGCATCCAAGGTGACAAGCAAGTCAACCAGCCGTTCAAATTCAAATCCCCTGGAAGCTTTGACCAAGCAAGTGTCTCCGGGTCTAATCAACTGTCCTAGGAAATCCCCGGCACTTTGCTTGTCAGGGAACCATGACGACAAAAGATCCTCCCCGGTTGCACCTTCATCCCATCCCTGTTTGGTGTAGGTGCTCAGCGGGCCGATTGCCACAAGTACGTCTGCCTTGTTCCGGGCGTACCTGCCTACCTGGATATGGGCTTCGGGACCATAGTCGCCCATCTCCAGCATGTCACCGAGGATGGCTATCTTCCTGCCCTTAGCTACCGCCGCCAGAAGATCCAGGGCTGCTTCCATAGACTTGACGCTGGCGTTGTAGGCGTCGTTTATGATCGTGATGTGATTCTGCCTCATCACTTCAAGCCTCATTGGGCTGAGGGAGACCTCCACGAGGCCCCGGGCAATTTGGTCTGACGAAAGCCCCAGTTCAAAACCTATAGCAATTGCTGCCAGCGCGTTTTGGACCTGGTGGGTGCCGGGCAGCTTAAACCTGAAGCTGAACTCTCTCTGTTTGTAGCTTACTTTGAAATCGGTATAACCCTCATCAGACGGCCTAATATCGTAGCCCCGCACATCTGCATCGCCGGCAAACCCGTAAGTTATCTTCTTACACCTGGCGAAGCTGGAGACTTCCCGGATTTTCTCATTATCCCAGCATAACACCGCCAGGCCGTCAGGGGGTAAGGCTTCAAGGAGTTCTGCCTTGGCCCGGGCTATTGCCTCCAGGGTGCCCAATACTCCGATATGGGAAGCTGAGATGTCTGTGAGCACGCCGATCTTGGGCTTTGCAATGTCGCAAAGCTGCTTGATTTCGCCTATGGCCCGCATGGCCATTTCAAGCACTGCATACTCATAGTCCGGCTCCATCCCCAATACCGCCAGGGGAAGGCCTATGTGGGAATTGAGGTTGCCTGGATTCTTGTAAGTCCTGAATTTCTCATTGAGTACAGCGCCAACAAGGTCCTTGGTGCTTGTCTTGCCAACGCTTCCTGTGATGCCTATCACGGTGACAGGAAGGCGGCCAAGGTGAAACTCGGCCATGTCGCCTAAGGCTGTTACCGTGGACTCGACCAACACAAGGCCGAAGGCAGGATTATCGACTTCTACCCGCCGTTGGATTAACGCACCTGCGGCGCCCTTTGAGGCTACATCGCTCACGAAATCGTGGCCATCTGCCTTCTGCCCGGATATGGCGCAAAACATCTTCCCCGCAACCTCTTCCCGGGAGTCAATTGCAAACCCCGAAACCTGGGAGCCGGGATTGCCTTGCAATAGCTGTCCGCGCGTGATGCGGGCAATTTCACCCAAGGTGTAGTTCAATGCTCAACTCCCCCACTTCAAAGGTGTGTTCCGCTTGGCGATTGCTTGGGCGGCTACCTCAAAATCATCAAAATGAACCGTTGTGTCCGCGAAAACCTGGTAAGTTTCGTGGCCTTTGCCTGCTATCACCACCACGTCTCCTGCTTGTGCCAGAGCTATGGCCTTGTGAATAGCTTCTTCCCGATCTTTTATGCGTATATAGGATATGCCGGGTTTGCAGGCCTTGGCCTCGAGAAGCCCTGCTTCTACTTGGTCTAGGATATGGTCTGGGTCCTCAGTACGCGGGTTGTCGTTGGTTATTACAACTAGATCTGCTATCTCCCCGGCTATGCGCCCCATTACGGGACGCTTGTGTTTATCCCGGTCCCCGCCGCATCCGAACACCACGATCACCCGGTTGCTGGCTACGTCCCTTGCAGTTGCAAGGATGTTTCTAAGGCTTTCAGGTGTATGGGCGTAATCTACCCACACGGTATAATCACGGGCACCGGGAACAGGTTGTGCACGGCCGCGCACCACTTCCATCTTAGACAAAGCTTCTGCCACAGATTCCAGGGTCATGCCCATGCCCAGCCCCACTGCGCCGGCTGCGAGGCAGTTTTCAATGTTGAATCTGCCTGGAAGGTTTATGTACACATCTTGCTGCCGGCCCCTAAAGCACAAGGTGAAGCGGCTACCCCTGGGGCCTGTTTCAAGGTTTTGTGCCCTTACATCTGCATCTTGTGACAAACCGTATGTTATCATCTTGACGCTGTCATGGGGTTTAAACTGCTGCCCGTGAGGGTCGTCCCTGTTGATTACTGCAAGGGGCCCATTGGGATGGATGCTGTGGGACAACATCCTAAACAGCCTGCTCTTGGTTTCGACGTAGTCTTCCATGGTCTTGTGGAAATCAAGATGGTCCAAGCCAATATTTGTAAACACGGCTACGTCGAACTTGACGTGAGCCACCCGGTGAAGGGCCAAAGCGTGGGATGATACTTCCATGGCAACGGCAGTACAGCCCTTATCCACCATCTCCCGTTGCAGGCCTAGGAGGTCTGAAGCTTCGGGAGTGGTGCGTTCTACCGGCCGTACATCGTCACCTACAATGTTGTACAGGGTGCCCACCAGCCCCGTTTTGTGCCCCATTGCTTCAAAGATCCGTTTTATCATGTGGCACACGGTGGTTTTGCCTTTGGTTCCGGTTATACCGGCTACCAAGAGGTTGCTGCTGGGGTCACGGTAGAACCTGCAGGCAAGGTGAGACAAGGCAAACCGGGAATCCTTGACAACTGCCAGGCCTTTGCCGGCCGGAACTGAAACATCTGCTTGTGCTACAACGCCGCTTGCGCCCCTGGCAAGAGCGTCGTCTACAAAGGCATGTCCGTCCAACTTAAACCCTTTGATAGCCACAAATATATAGCCTTCTTTAACCTTGCGCGAATCATAGGCGATCCCTGTCACGCGGCAGTCATGCCGCAATTCGGCGCCTTCCAATCCTGCCAGCAAGTTTGACAGCAGCATATCATCCACCTCTGATCTCAGGGGCAAAGGAGCTCATCTGTCTGCGGGATCTTCACCCACATCCATCCTAAACACAGCCTTCACGGTAGATCCCTTGGGGACAAAGCTCCCGCCCTGGGGTTCCTGGGATACACAAAAACCATTTCCCTGAGCGCTTAGGGATAATCCGGATTCCACCAGTTTGTCCCTGGCCTGGGTTAACCCTAGGCCTATGATTGTGGGAACCCTCACCATCCCCTCTTCCGGTTCTGCTTCATCTTCCGTGTATAATATCACATTTGTGTGTTTCAATACCCTGGCTCCGGCAACCGGGAATTGGGATACTACTGTAGTCCCGGTGCCATCAGGTTTGCCCGACAAGCCCATTTCGTGGAGCTCGGCTTGGGCTGCCACCACGTCTTTGCCCACAAGGTCAGGCACGGTTACCGTTTCCTGCTCTGTTTCATCCACCGGCTCCTCCTGAGGCGGGATTTCCAGGTAGCGCAACACGTCCCTCATCACAGAAGCAAAAACCGGTGCGGCCACTACGCCCCCGTAGTATTCACCTTTTGGTTCATCGATCATTACAAGCAATACCAATTTGGGGTCGTTGGCAGGGGCAAATCCGGCAAACGATGCGATATATCTGCCCTCAGCGATCTTTCCGTCTATCACTTTGTTGGATGTTCCGGTCTTGCCTGCCAGCCGGTAACCGGGCACATATGCAGCTTTACCGGTTCCGTCTGAGATTACCTTTTCAAGCGCGTTCCTCAATTCTTCCGCGGTCCTGGACGAAATAACCTGCCTCACAGGCTGGTAGTTTTTGACTTCCACTACATTGCCGCTATTGTCTGTCACTTCCTTCACCAAGTGGGGTACTACCATGTGACCCCCGTTTGCTATGGCTGCGAGGGACGTAACGATCTGGATAGGGGTAAGTTGCAGTGTCTGTCCGTAAGACATTACCGCCAGGTCGATGGGTTTGGCGCTTTCTTGAGGGACTATAATCCCCCTAGATTCCCCTGGTAGGTCAATTCCTGTAGGCGAGGTGAGCCCAAACAGTTCTACATACTTGTAGAAAGCTTCAATTCCGGTCCTCTGTGCTATTTGCACAAACCCTACGTTGCATGAGTTTTGAATCACTTCGTAGAATGTCTGGCTGCCGTGGCCTTCAGTTCTGTGGCAGTACAGGGTATCCGGCCCCACTTTTATAGAGCCGCCGCAGTAGAAAGTATCCGACGGGCTTACAGCGCCACTTTCCAGGGCTGCAGCCGCAGTGATGGGCTTGAAAGTGGAGCCAGGGGGGAACGAGTCGGTGATTGCCTTGATCCTCCGGTTTTCAGCCGGATACTCGTCGTACTTATTAGGATCATAACCAGGGTGTATTGCGAGGGCCAGTATTTCGCCGTTTGAAGGGTTCATGGCGATAATCAGGCCGCCTTCTGCATTGGTTTCTTTGATCTTGGCTTCAAGCTCTCGTTCTGCAATGAACTGAACCACTTCATCTATTGTAAGTACCAGGTTCTTACCCTGTACGGGAGGCACGTAGCCCTTTTGGGAATGGGGCAGTTCCTCTCCTATGGCATCTACTTCTACGGTGAACTTACCTTCAACACCCTTCAGCACTTGATCATACTCATATTCCAGCCCCTCAAGGCCGTCGTTGTCGATCCCCACAATACCCAGCACTTGGGAAAGCATGCTGCCTTTGGGCCACACCCGCATCGCTTCTTGGGTGAAGCCTATACCGGGGAGTTTAAGCTGCTTGATTTTTCTGGCTATGTCGTCGGGCACTTTACGCTTGACCCATTCAAAAGCGGTGTTTCTTGTCAGGATCGACATGAGCCTGTCGTAACTCATGCCCAAGATATCCGACAGAGCCCTGGCGGTTTCTGAAGGGTCTTTGATCTGGGCGGGGATGGCGTACAATGATTCCACATCAATACTAAAGGCAAGCTCGTGCCCGTTCCGGTCATAGATAACCCCACGCCTGGGCTGGATTGGGATATCCTGCATCCGCATATCCAGAGCTTGTTGCCCAAGTTCTTCCGCCCATACAAATTGTACGTAGATCAATCTTGCCATCAAGAGCAGGAAACACGCACCAACCAGGCCCAATACCGTTCCTACCCGTTTGCGGGCCAGAACCCCCATAGCCTTTCTCCTTTGTTGTCGTTGGCTATTGCTTGCCTTTGGCAACAGCCACGCTGTCTTTCATAAACTCAGCTATGCGGCTAAGCCATGCTAATATGCCTCGGGTCGGTTCAGCAGCGGCATAACTTTCTCCCCTGGCAGGTTGGTGCTCTTGAGGGCCGGTTGCTACGATTACTGATTTGACCTGCTCGGGTTCAACCATACCAAGCTTGGTGCGGGCTTGAGCTTCTATGTATGTAAGCGATTCCATTGACGCGACCATCTTTTTGAGATCTTCATTGCGCAGTTTCAAATCGTGGAGCTGTTTTTCCAAATGCCTCACTTCTTGGTTGAGATGAGCTACCCTTGCAGGCTGGTATACCAGCATTACTCCGGCGAGGACTATGGTTAGGAAATATATCAGCCCTAGTATCTCTATTGAAAAGGTTCTTTTAGAGCTCCACTCCACGTTCTTGATCATGGTTTCCCTTTCCCCCAACATCCCTGCGTTGTATTACCCGTAGTTTCCCACTGCGAGCACGCGGGTTATCGGCAACCTCGGCTTCGCTAGGCCGTATCACCTTCTTTGTCCTGACCAAGCCAGGCCCCATGGCTTCCAGCTCTCTAAACACTCTCTTGGCAATACGGTCTTCTAATGAATGGTATGTAATCACCATGAGCACACCCCCGGCTTCCAGCAAGCTGAAACACCGGCGTAGGGCTGCATCCAACCGCGACAGTTCATCGTTGACCGCAATTCTCAGAGCCTGGAACGTCTTTCTGGCAGGGTGAAGCCTTCTGTACCTTACCCTGCTAGGTATAGCGTTCTGTATTATCTGTACAAGTTCGGTGGTGGTTTCGATTGGGTGCTTGTCCCTGTGCTCCACAATTGCCTTTGCAATTTGCCTGGAGTATCGTTCTTCCCCGTACTCCCTGAGGATTCGTTCCAGCTCTTCCTCAGACGAATAAGCTACAATATCCTTGGCTGTCGTGGTGCTTTGGGGATTCATCCTCATATCCAGGGGAGCTTCTGCCCAATACGAAAACCCCCGGTGTGCCTGGTCCAGTTGTCTCGACGAGACTCCCAGGTCAATGAGTATCCCGCTCACTCTTGGAATTCCAACCCTGGCAAGGTGCAGGTTTAGTTCTCTGTAATCCCCTTTGCTTGGGTGAAACCTGCCTCCGAACACAGGGTTAAGACGTTTGCCGGCGACTGCCACTGCTTCATCATCGATATCAATACCCAAAACGAAAGTGTCCTGAGTGTTGTCCAGAATCGCGTATGAATGTCCTCCATCGCCCAAAGTGCAGTCTACAACTACGCTCCGCGTGCATTCAGTTACAAACTCAAGCACTTCACGGACCATTACCGGCTTGTGGTATATGCGTTCGTCAAGTCTGTCCATCATATTCCAGCTACACTTTCAGCCAAGACAGAGAATTCAGCCTCAAGCCCTATCTTGGTCTGTTCCCACGCGTCTTTATCCCAGATCTCAATTCTACTGCCTACGCCCAGGATAAACACGTCTTTGTTAAGGCCGGCATATTCGCGGAGATTCTGGGGGATCACTACCCGTCCTTGCTTGTCAGGTTCGGCTTCAGTGGCCCCTGAAAGAAAGTACCTGGTGAAGTGGCGTGCATCTTTCCTGCTAATCGGGAGAGTCTTGAGTTTTTCCATTACTTGGTCCCATTCATCATTAGGATAAACAAAAAGACACTTGTCCAGGCCCCTGGCGATGATAAACCTAGGACCTAGGGTTTCCCTAAACTTGGCAGGTAAGGCTAGCCTACCCTTGGAGTCCAGGGTATGAAGGTATTCTCCCACAAAATTTGCACTGCTCACTTCTGGGCCACTTCTCCCCACTTTTCCCCACTTGAGTACTCTCTTCGCCATATGTATCGGGATTTCCTTCAGGTTTGTGAGAAACTTTCTTGAAAATGGTGGGATTAAACAAGAGACCGCCACACAAAGTGGCGGCAACGCGCGGACCTTTTCAATGGAACCTTATCAGCTTAGGTGATTTGCACGTGAGCGTGGACCAAAATATCTGAAGCGGCCTTTCTCTTGAGCATGAATGCATCCTGTTGGCATTTCGGACATCTCAAGATTTGGCCGCTTCTTATGTCCTGAGTTTCAGGTTTGGAAGGTCGCATCTCAACTAGTCCCTGGGCCCCACAAGCGAGACAGATGTACTCTACGATCCTGGGTGGCCTTTCCACTCTGTTTCAAGCCCCCTTATTTTGGGTGTTATGCACAGCCGGTGAGGATCTCTTAAGAAGTGTATTCTTCCCCGGCCGCAAAGCTCCTGCCTGGCAGAAAACTTCAGACCCCTTTCATGGCAAGCTGCCATCCCCTTTATATATTCGGAACTCAGTTCCAAAATGAAAACCTTCGTGAGTATCTTGTCCATTTGGAAGCAGTATAATCGGTGTTTTCCCTCAAATAGGAAGGAGCTTGGGGTTTGAGCCAAGCTCCTCACTTCGCAGAGTAGGTTTGCGCTAAGGCAATTGTGCCGGGTTTGTTACTCTGTCTTATCTCCTTCCTGCACTAGCTCTATGAGTACCCCGAAGGTGCTCTTAGGGTGAATGAAGGCCACCTTTGTGCCGTGGGCACCGGGCCTGGGTTCCTTGTCGATAAGCCTGAGCCCTTGGTTTTCGGCAAGCTTTAGGGCGTCTTCGATGGCATCGGTTTCAAATGCCACATGGTGGAACCCTTCTCCCCTCTTGGCCAGGAACTTAGCTACCGCACTGTCTTCAGAAGTTGGCTCGAGCAGTTCCAGCCTGGTCTCACCTATGGGCACAAATGCCACCTTAACTTGCTGAGAAGGAACCTCTTCAACCCCTGAGACTTCGAGGTTGAACGCGTCCTTTAGTACACTTGCTGCTTTTTCCAGGTCGTTGACTGCAATCCCCAGATGGTGGATCTTCTTATACATTTACACTACCCCCTCTTGGAGTGTCCCAAGCAGTTATATGTCCTGGGCAGGGCGGTACACGCCGAATACATCCCTAAGCACGTCGCAAATCTCTCCGATTGTGGCGTATGCCTTGACTGCTTCGAGTATGGGAGGTATCAGGTTATCCTCACCCTTGGCGGCGGCTTCGATACCCTTGAGTGCTGAAGCCACAGCCCTTTCGTCACGCCGCGCCCTCAAGCTGCGGAGACGTTCCTTCTGAGCTTCTGCGATGGCAGGGTTGACCCGGAGCAGGTTCTTGGGCTGTTCTTCTTCCACTTGGAAGCAGTTGACGCCAACCACCATCTTCTGCTTGGATTCCACTGCCTTTTGGTACCGGTAAGCGCTCTCCTGGATTTCGCGCTGCATAAAGCCGTTTTCAATGGCCTTTACAGCGCCGCCCATGTCGTCAATCTTCTCAATGTACTCCATGGCCCTGGCTTCGATCTCATCTGTGAGCTTTTCTATGAAGTAGCTTCCTGCCAACGGATCGATGGTATCTGCTACTCCCGACTCATAAGCGATAATCTGCTGTGTCCTCAGGGCGATCCTCACCGATTCCTCGGTCGGCAGAGCCAGTGCTTCGTCCCTGGAGTTGGTGTGCAAGGACTGGGTGCCTCCTAGTACGGCGGCCAGTGCTTGCAGGGTAGTACGGATTATGTTGTTATCAGGCTGCTGTGCCGTAAGGGAGGAGCCGGCAGTCTGGGTATGGAACCGCAACCTGTGTGACCTGGGATTCTTGGCCTTGAAACGTTCTTTCATGATCCGTGCCCAGAGTCTCCTGGCTGCCCTGAACTTGGCGATTTCTTCAAAGAAGTTCACATGGCTGTTGAAGAAGAACGACAGCCTACCTGCAAACTCATCCACGTCCAGCCCCTTGTCAATGGCTGCTTGTACGTAGGCAATGCCGTTGGCCAAGGTGAACGCCACTTCCTGTACGGCTGTACTCCCTGCTTCCCTTATGTGATAACCGCTGATGGAAATCGTGTTCCACGACGGAATGGTCTTGGAACAGTATTCAAAGATGTCTGTGACCAAACGCATGGACGGCTCCGGCGGGAATATGTACGTGCCTCTGGCCACGTACTCTTTGAGGATGTCGTTCTGTACCGTACCCTTGAGTTTGGAGGGTTCAACCCCTTGCTTCTCGCCCACAGCCTGGTACATGGCCAACAAGATGGCTGCCGGAGCGTTAATAGTCATGGACGTGGAAACTTTGTCCAGGGGAATGCCGTCAAACACAACTTCCATATCTTCAAGCGAGTCGATGGCCACGCCTACCCGGCCCACTTCACCTTCGGCCAACTGGTGGTCAGAGTCGTATCCGATCTGGGTGGGCAGGTCAAACGCAACGCTCAAACCTGTCTGACCTTGTTCCAGCAGGAACCGGAACCGTTCGTTGGTCTCTTGGGCGGTACCGAAACCGGCATACTGGCGCATGGTCCACAGGCGTCCCCGGTACATAGTTGGCTGGACTCCCCGGGTGTATGGATACTCACCGGGAAATCCGAGCTCATTCAGGTAGTCCCATCCTTCTAGATCCTCGGGTGTGTAAAGCCGCTTTATAGGAATCCCCGAATCGGTGGTAAACTCTGCTTGTCTTTCAGGGAACCTATTCAGGGTCTTGGCCAGAGTACCCTGTTCCCACTTTTCCCTGGCTTCCTTGATCATCTTCCCAAACCCCCCTATCACCTGGTTGTTTCCGACGAGAAACGCCGGGGCTCATAACGCCTTGGCAGCTTCTACTCCTGCAGCAAATGCCTTCTTGTTGAGTTCTTCAGTCCCTTTGGGGACCCTGTCCAATATTGCTGCGATCACTGCATCTTTGGGCACTATGCCGGTGGTTTCAACCAACAGCCCAAGAGCTACTATGTTGGCGACGATTTCGCGCCCCAGCTCCCTAGCTTTCTCGCTAATAGGGAACTCGATGATCCTAAGGCGCTTAGCTTCTGATTCCGGAACCGATTTTACATATGTTGTGTCGACAATCACCGTTCCCCCGTCTTTGACCGTAGGAACATACTTGTCACAAGCTTCTTGAGCCAATACCACTAACACATCAGGATTCTTTACCTGAGGATAGTCAATCTCACCGGATGAAATTATCACGTCGGCCCTGGACGCGCCACCTCTGGACTCGGGACCGTATGACTGGGTTTGTACCACGTTCAGGTCAGTGTATTCGGCACAAGCTTCGGCCAAGATTATACCTGCAGTAATCAGTCCTTGGCCGCCTTCTCCTGCCAGGCGAAGCTCCAACCGCATTATTCCCCACCTCTTTGCTGTAACTGTTCGATGAGCTGATTGTAAACCTCTGTAAGTTCAGGAGCCTGAGTCTTGGTCAGCACTCCAATGGGGAACTTACCTTCCCGCTCTTCGGCACTCATCTTCTCCCAGGTCTTGACCGGGACTGCCCGATCTTTGAACCAATTCATCATTTCTAAAGCGCTTCTCATCTTGTTGCGTCTGCCAAAGTAGGTTGGGCACTGAGACAGTGCATCTACAAAAGCAAACCCCTTGTGTGAAATTGCTTCTTTGATGATGTTGGTAAGCTGCCGTGCGTGATATGTGGTGCTGCGTGCTGCGAAAGTGCCGCCTGCGCCCATGACCAGTTCACACAGGTCGAAGGGTTTTTCCAGCATACCGTAAGGCGAAGTGGTAGCATAGCTTCCCTGAGGCGTAAGCGGAGAATACTGCCCCGATGTCATGCCGTAGATGTTGTTGTTAAAGCAGATTACCGTGAGGTCAAGATTCCTTCTGGCTGCATGGATGAGGTGGTTGCCACCGATAGCAGCAGCATCGCCGTCTCCGGTGATCACGATTACGTTGAGTTCCGGCTTGGCAAGTTTAATCCCTGTGGCAAACGCTATTGCCCTGCCGTGGGTAGTGTGCAAAGTGTCAAAGTGGAGGTAACCGGGTGCCCTGGCTGAGCATCCAATCCCGGACACAATCACGGTTTTTTCGGTGTCAAGTTCGAGTTCGTGGATGGCTCTGACAATAGCTTGGAGCACAATGCCGTGGCCGCATCCCGGACACCAAATGTGGGGCATTTTGGCCACCCTGAGGTAGTTTTCAACAGGAAGTGCCACCTTAGATCGCCTCCTTAATTGCAGACAGAATCTCTTCGGGTTCAATGAGTTGTCCTGCTAGTTTGTTGACCTGGATTACAGGGACACTGTCTCCCATAACCCTCTTGATGGGCAGCACCAATTGCCCCAGGTTCATCTCGGCCACAATTACCGCCTTGGGCGACTTGGCTTTCACTTCCAACATCTCGTTTTCGGCAAAGGGCCAGATGGTAATCGGCCTAAGCATCCCTGCTTTGATACCCTGGGCCCGTGCATCGTTTACCGCCTTCCTGGCGGAACGTGCAGTGGCGCCGTAGGCAACTACCACTACCTCGGCATCGTCCAGATGGAGTTTCTCTACCTTGACCAGATCATCCCTGTTGGCACTTATCTTTTCATTAAGCCTCTTAAGCTGCTTTTCGGCAATGGCCGGATTGTTTGTGGGGAAACCGTCTTCGCCGTGGGTAAGTCCGGTAACGTGGAACCTGTACCCTTCACCGTAAGCAGCAAGGGGAGGCACTCCTGGAATCTTGCCCTGGTCCATGGCAAATGGCTTATATTCCCCAGGCGGGAGAGTGGGCTTTTCCCTATCCTTGACTACCAACTCTTCCTTAGAGGGTAACTCCACTTTTTCCCTCAAGTGGCCTACAACTTCGTCCAGAAGCAAGATCACGGGTGTACGGTATTCTTCGGCGATGTTGAAAGCTTCTACCGTGAGAGTGAAAGCTTCTTTGACTGATGACGGGCACAAGGCCACGATTTCGTGATCCCCATGGGCTCCCCAACGGGCTTGCATTACATCGCCTTGCGCCGGCGACGTGGGCATTCCTGTGGACGGCCCCACTCTCTGAACGTTCACCACCACGCAGGGGATTTCACCCTTGACTGCAAAACCTAGGTTTTCCTGTTTAAGGGAGAACCCTGGGCCGCTGGTTGCAGTCATGGATTTTACGCCGGCCAGGGAAGCACCACAGATTGCTGCCATGCTGGCAATTTCGTCTTCCATCTGTATGAATTTGCCGCCTACTTTAGGGAGCTTGGCTGCGCACTGTTCAGCTATTTCTGTAGAGGGGGTAATCGGGTAGCCTGCGAAAAACCTGAGCCCTGCTGCAATTGCTCCTTCTACGACTGCTTCGTTACCTTGAAGAAGCCTTGGGCCTTTCTTAGTCATTGCTCTCCCTCCTTTTCACGGTGATTGCAAAGTCGGGGCAGTGCATCTCACACTGTAGACATCCGATACAGAGGGCTGCGTCTTTTACGGTGGGAGTATCGTCCATCTCCAATACGTTGCGGGGACAGAACTCTACGCACAACCCGCACCTTTTGCACCATCTGGAGTTAACCGATATCTCCCATTGCGGCGTCTGGGCCACGGTCAATCGCCTCCTGCTTAGAATTGCTTTTTTTGTGCTCCAGTACGGAGGACCTGAGCAAGTTAACGGAACCTGCGTCAGGTTTGTAGATGAACTCTATAAGCTGGATGCCTTCACCTACCATTGAAGTTACTTCCTTGAGCCTTCCAGGGGACACAATCACGGCTTGTTTATCCTCCAGGAGCTCCTTCAGGCGCTGTGGGTCCCTTCCGGTGTACACCTCCACCTCGAGTTCCCGTATCCCGGCAAGGTCCATGGATTTGAGCACCCGCTCTGCAAAAGCTTCAGAGATGCACACCAACAGCACTTTGGCGCCATGGGGCAATCTGGCTATCTTGACCACGGATTCGATAACCGGGTCAAGGGCGATCCCCAGGATCTCCTCTTGCCTGTCAGGAAACTTGTTGCACACTTCGTCCAGGTGGAAGAAGGTGGTGACTATCAGATCCGCCTTGCCCACAACTGAAGACATTTCCGGATATTTGTCGAGATCGTCAAGCAGCACAGGTACTACCTTCACTCCCGTGCCCAATTCGATCTCCCGGGCAAAGTAATCAAGCTGTTCCCTGTTGCACTCAAGAAATGCAATGGTGACTTCCCTAAGTGCCTGATACTTTTGCTCAACGCACTGTTGGGTGAGTGCAAGAAAGTCATCGGGGCTAAGCCCTAAGGATAGCACCTTGTCAAGGGCGGAATCTATGATTTTTTCAGCCCTCTCCCGCCTTGACCCTCCAAGGGCGCCGGCAGTGTCTGCAACAAAAGTTCCCCGCCCCTGCCTGGATGTGATTAGCCCTTCGTTTTCCAGCTGACGGTAAGCGAGGCTTACAGTGTTGCGGCTCACTCCAAGCTTGGCAGCCATTTGCCTTTCGGTGGGGAGTTTTTGGCCTGGCTTCCAGTAGTTGCATGCTATAAGGTGGGCTATATTTTGCTTTATCTGGAGGTAAATGGGGAGTCCGCTTGTCCGGTCGATCTCAAACGGAATATCAACCATGGTCTCCCCTCCAGCATTGTTGTGGCTTGGTAATGCCAATACGGCTCAATGGATCTCTTTCTTGTTCCTTTTTGATTATATACCAAACTCAACTATTCGCCAACGCAACTGTGAAATCCTTCACACTCGCCAAAAAAGCAATCCGGGCCAGCAGGCCCGGATTGGATCACCTCTTAAGTCCAATGCTGGATGAGTCTCCATGCTGCCTAGTCTTTGAGCTTTCTTGCCACTCCGGTCTTGATTACCTCAACTTCTACCCTTTCGGCTACCCTGATCTTGATGGATAGATCATCAACTTTGGTTATGACGCCTATCAATCCGCCGTTGGTAAGCACCTTGTCGCCTGGTTTGAGGGAGCGTATCATTTCAGCCCGTTCCCTCTGTTCTTTCTGTTGTGGGCGTATCAGCAGGAAGTACAGCATTGCAAACATCACAGCTATCCATATGAGGTTGCCAACCAGCGGGTTAGCCCCTCCCTCTGCTGCCAAAACCAACATCAAGTCTAAACCCTCCTTTCCAACCGTTTGAGACCGGCTTTCTTCTTTGTTCGACGGACATCCTGGAACACCTTGTTTGACCGCCATTATCGGTTCAGATAGGATACAGCATCTGTATTTGCTGCCGCAGGTTTGCTAGTGAGCCGTCGACTACGGCTTGCCTTGTCCGTTCCATCAGCCTATGGAAAAACCGGATGTTGTGAATCGATACTAGGGTCCACGCCAGGCTCTCTTTGGCAGAGAACAAATGCCTGACATATGCCCTGGAAAAGCTGTTACATGTCCTGCAATCGCACCCTTCCTCAATGGGGGCAAAATCTGTGGCAAATTTGGAATTCTTGAGATTGAGCGGGCCGGCAAAGGTAAACGCCCTACCGTGCCTGGCGTTTCGAGTAGGCAGCACGCAGTCGAACATGTCGATGCCGGCCATAACCCCTTCAATCAGGTCTACAGGGTGCCCGACCCCCATGAGATACCTGGGTTTTGAGGCAGGGAGAAACTCGCACGTATAGTGAAGAATATCGTAAAATTGCTGCTTGCTCTCGCCTACCGATAGCCCTCCTACAGCGTAGCCAGGGAAGTCCATTGCTCCGAGCTCCAAGGCACAATGTCTCCTGAGTTCCGGGTAAACCGAACCCTGGACGATCCCGAACAGGGACTGGTGAGTTCCTATTTCAACCTTCTTAGCCCGGCGGGCCCACAAGAGTGTCCTCTCCATGGCTTCCCTGGCGTCGCCCCGGGACACAGGCCAGCCGGTGAGGTGGTCCAGGCACATGATTATATCGGCGCCAAGCGCAGCCTGAACCCGGATAGAGTCCTCGGGGCTGAACCTCACCAGACTTCCGTCGATGTGGGATCTGAACACGGCCTCTTGGTCTGTGATGGATACCAGGTGGGCGAGGCTCATTATTTGGAAACCCCCGCTGTCGGTCAAAATCGCTCCAGGCCAGTTCATGAACTGGTGAAGCCCGCCGGCTGCTTTTACTATGTCAGGCCCCGGCCTCAGAAACAGGTGGTAAGCATTGCACAAGATGATCTGGGAGCCCGTGTCCCATACATCTTCAGGCAACAGGGCTTTCACGGTTGCCTGGGTGCCTACAGGCATAAACACAGGCGTGCTTATCTCTCCGTGGGCGGTCTTAAGCTTGCCAACCCTTGCGTTTCCAGACCGGTGAAGTATCCTGAACTCCAGTTGCGACACACTAAACCCTCTTTCTAGCCCTACAAGATAAGCATTGCATCACCGAAAGAAAAGAATCTGTACCGGTGCTTGATGGCTTCTTGATAAGCTTCCATCACAAATTGTTTGCCTGCAAACGCTGATACCAGCATGAGCAACGTAGATTTTGGCAGGTGGAAATTGGTTATCAAGCAGTCTACTGCCTTGAACTGATAGCCTGGGTATATGAACAGGTCGGTACTGCCTTTGCCCGCCACGATTTTGCCGCCCTTGCCAACTGTTTCCAGCACCCTCACCACTGTGGTCCCCACTGCAAATACCCTGTGGCCTGATTCCCGGCACCTATTTATGGTTTCCGCTGCCTCTTCGCTTACTTCGTAATGCTCGCTGTGCATCTTATGTTCCTCAACGTACTTTGCCTTAACAGGCCTAAAGGTCCCAAGGCCCACATTGAGGGTCACCGGGACTATTTCAACCCCTTTGGATTTGAGGGTTTCCAGGAGGCTAGGAGTAAAATGGAGGCCTGCAGTGGGTGCTGCTGCTGATCCTGGTACCTCGGCATACACCGTCTGATACCTTTCCGGGTCCTTAAGGGGCGTCTTTATATACGGCGGCAAAGGGATTTCTCCGTAGCGTTCCAACACATCTTCCCATCTGCCCTGGTATTGCCACTTGATGAGCCTGCCCCCGTAAGAAGTCTTGGCTTCTATCCGGCCCACCATATCGCCTACAAACACTTGCTCCCCGGGGGGCATCTTATTGCCCGGGCGCACCAGGCATTCCCAGGTATCTCGTCCCACTGGGTTGAGCAACAGCACTTCAACCCGCCCGCCGGTGCGCCGGCGGCCCAAGAGCCTTGCCTTTATCACCCTGGTGTTGTTGATCACCAAAGCGTCGCCAGGGTGGATGTAGTTTACGATATCTGAAAACAGGCCATGGGTAATCGTCTTGTGCGCTCTGTCCAGTATGAGCAGCCTTGAACTGTCCCTGCGTTCTGCAGGAGTCTGGGCAATGAGCTCCTCAGGCAGGTGATAGTCAAATTCTTCTGTCTTCATGTTACCACCATGCTTCAATGTGTGTTAATGGATAGTAGTGCGTAAGGATCTGCTTGTAATCGTCACCCCGTTCGGCCATTGCTTTGGCTCCCCATTGAGAGAGCCCGACACCGTGTCCATACCCCCGTCCCTGAAACACAAATGTGGCCGGACCGGGCTGGCCGGGGGCGATTACCCAAGCTCCTCCTAGGGTATTCCGTTTACCTCCTGAGTTCAACATTATACACTGTTTGAGCGGTACAGGCTGCACACTTGTGCCGTTATCCACATATATCTCATGCCCGGGATTAAGCTGCCCTATCGTGTCCCGGCCGCCACCCTTTCTGAATATGGAAAACCAGGTACTTTTGAGTTCAAGGAGGTACCGGAACTGGGTTGCCCTGACATTGGCGGTTCTATTGCCTGCCTTTATGTCTACACAAAACCACCTGCCTGAATCCCCCGGCTGGCAACCGCTGATCATGTCAATACGGGAGCCGGGCAATACTCCGCTGAGCTTCTGATTTAAGATTTCAAGGTCAAACGCAACTTCCCATTGGCTGTGGTGGGATTCATGGGGTATTTCTTCTACGGCGGCAAGGTACGGGATGTCTCCTCCCCATACAAACCGGACGCTTTCGGTCATACCTGCAGAGTCTGCGTGGAAATACGCTGCCACAGGCATGCCCTGGTACGTGAGGATCTGGCCTTTGGTTTCCATGCATGCTTCTACTGCCCGGGGATCTTCGTTGGTTTTTCCCCGGTACACCTGGTGTGACTCGTTGGCCCAGATCCTTATGGCATCGATGTTGGTTGCGTCGGCTGTGTCGGTTATGGCCCCAGTGTAGACTGCATAAGTACGGGAGACCACGGCTTGGGCTTTAAGCGCTTGTTTTGGCCAGCTGCACGGCATCTCGCTGGACACCACCGACCATAGGTACTCCTCTAAGCCCACCAGGTTGGCAACAGTCAGGGTACCTTGGTCTTCAAAGATGACGGCGCTGCCCCTAAACTCCTGCCCAGGAAACCCTGTGCTGGTGTTACCCTGGTCCCGGATTGTGAAATAAGCAGTGGATGATTCATAGGAAGGTGAGATAAGTACCGGTGAGTCCAATTGGGCCTCAAAAGTGACCGAGGCAGCTGACGACACGGTTACGCTGATCTTTCCCCGCCGGCTTTCCAATCTCACGCTGGATTGTGGCGGAATCTGATGAGTGGTTTGGCCTGCGGCCAGCCGGTAGTCTTGGGAAAATCCCAAACTCACAGACTTGGTCTTGGCCAGTCCAACCAGCACATGGGGCTCATTGTCTCTGGATCCTGCAGCGGCTGTAGACAACAAGCCCCCGGAACCCATTGATAGTGCAAGGCCGGCTGCAAGCAAAATGACCGTCACTTGTCTTAACGTCTTCGCAAAAGCCATAGCAATATGGTAAGGCCCAAGCTCAATAGGATTGATGTCATCAAAGGAAAGTAAAATGTGAAATTTCCGCGCCTGATAATAATGTCACCTGGTAAGCGCCCAAGGCCCAGAAATCTCCCACCAAAGGAAAACAGCACTCCGAGCACCACCAGCACTGCACCTATTATTATCAGCATGCGGCCAAAATCGAACGAGCCTGGCACCTTCTCATTCACCTCCCATACTAAATTCACAGCCACAGTATTTCTGCATGTACATGTGGTTTCCCCTTGCCATCTGCCTGGAACGCCGGTATCCGGGCCTGAGATCCCGGTATACGTAAGGTATATTGTGTTCCCGGGAAGCTCTTTCCATGGCAATCAGGATTCCCTGGTGATCCTGGTAGGGGCTTACCAGCAAGGTGGTTGAGAAACCGTCATACCCTTCTGCTTTGGCAATTTGGGCAGTACGCTCAAGTCTCACGTAATAACACTGCCTGCATTGCCCTGGTTTCGAGACGGCCTTAACCCACTGCTCATAGGGCATTTCTATGCGCCGCGTGCGAAGGCCGGCCTGATTTGCCCACTGCTGATATGTCAGCCACCGCTTCTCCCCTTCTTCATCAGGGTAGATATTGGGGTTAAAGAACAACCCGTCTACCAAGAACCCTTGCGCCCTGAAAAAGTGAAGAGGGAAAGTAGTACACGGCCCGCAACAAGAATGGAGAAGCAGTCTCAAGGATTATCAAAAAGCCCCTTTCTTCTGTAAGCGCTGCCCAGGATGTATTCAAAGGCTTTTTGTGTCGCCACACGCCCTCTGGGTGTCCGCTCCAAGAACCCCATTTGCATAAGGTACGGTTCATAAACGTCTTCGATAGTCCCAGGGTCTTCACTAATGCTCGCAGCCAAGGTGGATAACCCTACAGGACCTCCGTCATAGTTATTTATTATAGCTGAAAGAATCATTCTATCCAGGGCATCCAAACCCTGGGGGTCTATACCCATGGCTGCCAGGGATTCATAAGCTATTTCCCGGGTAATGATACCGTCCCCTTTTACTTGCGCGTAGTCCCTTACTCTCCGTAGCAACCGGTTGGCTATCCTCGGCGTACCCCGGGCCCGCCTGGCAATCTCCATGGCTCCCTCATCGGCGATTTCTATCCCCAAGATCTTGGCAGACCGCTTCACCACCAGAAACAGCTCGTCCACTGTGTAATAGTCCAAACGGAACGAGATGCCGAACCGGTCACGCAGGGGCGAAGTGAGCAGCCCGCTCCTGGTGGTAGCCGCTACCAAGGTGAACCGGGGCAGCTTAAGCCGGTAGGTCCTTGCGGCAGGCCCCTTTCCTGCAATCCAGTCGAAGGTGAAATCCTCCATGGCAGGATACAAGGCTTCCTCAGCCTGATGGTTAAGCCTGTGGATTTCGTCGATGAACAGCACGTCCCGATCTTCAAGGTTGGTGAGGATGGCTACCAGGTCCCCTGAACGTTCGATGGCAGGGCCTGATGTAATCCGGATGCCCACGCTTAACTCGTTGGCAATCACGTGGGCCAAAGTGGTTTTGCCCAGCCCCGGGGGCCCCGAAAGCAAAATGTGGTCTATGGCTTCCTGCCGCTGTTTCGCGGCTTCAATATACACTTTCAGGTTACGCTTTACCCTTTCCTGCCCGATATAGTCGTCCAGGGTAAGGGGCCTTAGCGAAACCTCGGTGAGTTCGTCTTCCGGTAATGCTTTATTGGAAATCAGTGCTCTGGAATCAGAATCTGGCAAGATATTTCAAAGCCTCCCGAAGTAGTGCTTCCAAATCCGACCCGTCAAAACTCCTGATCGCGCGGGATAAGGCATCGTGCGCTTCTTGCCTTGAATACCCCAAGGCCATGAGTGCTTCAGTTGCTTCACTCATCATATCCGCTCGTGTGTCGGTGGTGTGCCTGTGTTTTGGAAGCCCAATCTTGTCTCTTAGTTCAACGATTATCCGGCCTGCGGTTTTCTTCCCTATTCCAGGCAGCTTGGTCAAGGTTTTTTCGTCCTGAGAAAGCACCGCCTTGTAAAACTCCATGACGGGCAGGGACGATAATATGCCAACTGCGATCCTGGGCCCTATGCCTTGTACTGTCATGAGCATATCAAACAGCGCCCGTTCCTCAAGGTTCTTGAATCCGTACAGTTGCAGGCTGTCGTCTCTCACGATGAGCCTGGTATATAGCTGGATCTCCTGGCCTGTCTCAAAAGCGGTCAGCACACCTGATGGTACAGTTACCTCAAGCCCCACACCGCCCACCAGGACGGTGATGGAGTCTTTGCCTTTTGAAACCAACTTCCCGTTTAGCAGCGATATCATTTACGGTTTACCCCATCTCAGTCTTCTGGCTACGCACAACCCTGGCGCGGAAAGACCTTTTGATGCCTGCAGCTACTGCAACTGCCAGGGCATCGCATACGTCATCGGGCCTGGGCATCCTTGACAAGCCCAGAATGCTTTTTATCATTGCCCCTACTTGTTCTTTGGTTGCATTTCCATACCCTACTATAGATGATTTTACCTGCAACGGAGTCACTTCTTCCAGTGGTAGGCCGCACTTCCCTGCCACTAACAGGCATACCCCGCGGCCATGGCCTACGGTAATGGCTGTCTTGGCGTTCTTCGCAAAGAACAACTCCTCAACGGCCATAAGGTCCGGGGAGTACTTTTCCACCAGGGCGTTCAAGGTGTCAAAAATGAAGAGCAGCCTCTCAGGGAGGCCTTGGTCCTTAGGAGTGGTGATGCACCCGTAGTCTATTGCAGCAAAGTCTTGTTTCCTGGCGTCAACTATGCCCCAGCCCACCCGCGCAATGCCAGGGTCGATCCCTAAGATCCGCATGTTAATACCCCCAGGTTAGGGGGTTCGACAAGCTAGTCAGTGATTCCTTCCAGGTATGACCGTACAAGTATGTCAAGCTGGCCGGGGTCCTCATCGTACAGGAGTATGCCCCGCCTTAGCTGGTCAAGGGTCTGCGGGTGTATGATGGCGGATTCTTCTAGGTTTTTGTAGCCCCGGATAATGAACTTCTCGTCGGGGTCTTGGCCACGGAACACAACCACATGTCCCCGGTAAAGTTTGATCAGCCGGTAATAGTTGTGATTGGGGCACCAATCGTCCACGGTCTTCGTCAATTCTATTTTCCCGTCCCGCTCTTCCATGGTGCTCCAGTCTTCAGACAAGGACGCAAACAACCCCTCGAGGCCGTCCCGGCTTATGTCGGTAGTTACAGTAGCAGTGTCGCCACACTTGCTGTACTTGGTGATGTATATGAGCTGTACCACAGAAGCTTGGCTACCAAAGTCAGGGTCTGGCACTCTGCGGGCTGAAAACCAATACCCGGCTAAGAGCAGTCCGCTGCCCAGTACCAGTAAAAACAACCAATGCTTTACGCCTAAGCGCTTAGATTCCATATTCCCTCCCTCCAGGCAAACTTAGGTTTCCCAGGAAGGAAGGTAGTATACATTGGCAGTTGGCACAAGTCTAGAACCTAGGTTTCGGCGCTGAGGAGCTCGTCAGGCACGTCGAAGTTGGCATACACTTTGGAGACGTCGTCGTGGGATTCCAATACGTCCAAGAGAGCCAGAAGCTTTTCGGCGTCATCCCTGCCGAGGTTGACGTATGTCTTAGGTACCTTGGTCAATTCGGCAGTTTGGATCCGCGCACCGGCGCTTTCCAGCTTGGCCCTTACTTGTTCAAGGTCGGCTACCTCGGTGTAGACTTCATAGCAGTCATCTTCAACCTGCATATCAAGGGCTCCGGCTTCAATGCACATCTCCAGAGCTTCTTCTTCAGTAAGCCCCTCTTTGTCCAGGGCGATGAAGCCCCGCGGGTCGAACATCCATGCGACGGACCCCAATTCAGCCAGTTTGCCCCCGTGTTTTGAAAACAAGTGCCTGATTTCGGATGCAGTTCGATTCCGGTTGTCGGTGGCAACCTCTACGAGCACTGCGGTCCCTCCCGGACCGTACCCTTCATAGGTGATCTCCTCCACGTGGCCGCTGTCAAGTTCGCCGGTGCCACGTTTGATGGCCCGCTCAATGTTGTCGGCACTTACGTTATACGATTTAGCCTTTTCTATGGCCATCCGCAACCTGACGTTGGTGTCGGGATTACCTCCCCCTGCTTTGGCGGCAAGCATCACCTCTCTTACCGCTTTGGAAATCATGTTCGCACGCTGAGCGTCCATTCTGGCCTTCTTACGTTTGATGTTGGACCATTTTGAGTGTCCTGCCAAAACTCATTCCTCCTTGAGAAAATCAATGCCGGGAGCAGGAATCGGCGGAAGGTTTCGCTTATGATCGCTTTTCCTATGCATTTCCATAATCCTTGCTTGGACGTCTTGGGGGATGGGTTCACCTCTCAGGTATGCATCCAACAGTGTGTATGAGAACCCCATTTCCGCCTCATCAGTCTGTCCTTCCCAAAGCCCCCCTGAAGGTGTCTTCGCCAGGATCCTGTCAGGGACTCCGAGTGCCTTGGACAGCTGCCTCACTTCACTCTTGGTGAGGTTTGCCAGGGGCAGCATGTCTACTCCCCCGTCACCATACTTGGTGAAATAGCCTACAAAATACTCGCTCCTGTTGGTCGTGCCCACTACCATGTAGTTCATCATATTTGCGTAATAATAAAGCGCGGCCATCCTGAGGCGTGGCTTTAGGTTGGCCCGGGCCATGAACCCCGCTTGCCCGTCTGCTTGCCCCAGAATTGAAATGAACGCGTCAAATACCGGGGTCAGATCCAGCAGCTTGTATCTGCAGTCAAAGTGCCTCAGCACGTAAATGGCGTCATCTACATCCTGCTTTGCCGAATGGCACGGGAGCACAAGGCCCATGCAGTTTTGCTGCCATGCCTGTTTGGCCAGGGCGACCAGGAGCGCTGAATCCAGCCCGCCTGAAACCCCGAAAATTCCCCCGGCTGCACCCGCCGAATCACTTAGTTTCCGCATCCAGCCTGAAATTGAGGCAGCAAGCTGGCGGACATCTTGCAACACAATCACCTCGGAGCAGTGCTTTAAGAACATTATCCTCCAGATGGTTCAGCTTGTGAAGGGCCGCCGGCAAAATCACCGTATCTCGTATGGAAACATGAGGTAGGTGTCGGGTACCTTACCCGGGATGAGTACTGTTGCCAGGGGCACATCCATGGAAACATGGGTCTTGGAAGAGATGAGGGGGATTACCACCTGCAAGGTGTAGATCGCCCTGAGGTATAGGCTGTATTTTATCTGGTTAATGCCTGTAACTTCAAAGCTGTCCATGACCTGTACATTCACAGACCCGTAGGGAAACATGGTAACCTTAATGCGGGGACCCTTTGACGCAAGGATTTTTGAGCCTAGAGCCTGCCCAAGGGGGATCCGGACTTCAAATCCTTCCAGGTGCTTTATGGTTTCTTGCAATATGGCCAGTGCTTCTGCCTGTATCTGGTTGAGGTCAGAGGTGTTGGTTTGCACATACATAAGCTCTCCTCCGGGTCCTGCGTGGAAGTCCAAGAGCTTCTTGTCTTGGAGCAGTGAGTCTACGTGCAAGCTTATGGCTTGGCGGATAGCTTCGTTAGCTATGGCCGTTGCCCTTGACTCTGAGATAGCTATCAAAGTGGGGATCATGCCTCTTTCGACTGCAATAAACAAACAAACAAGCGCCACGCAAACCCCTATTAAGGCCAGAGAGGGCGCATGCAAGCGCCTCTTTTTCCCTAAGAACCTTCTGCCGAAAATAATGAGAAGCTCCTTTCTCAAAAAGTAGCCTCTCATTGTTATGCAAATATTCGCCATAAAGTTCGCAACAGGCCAAAAAACGAGCTATTTCACACTGACCCTGCAGATCCGGCGTTTGCCTACTTGAATCAGCATCCCGTCTGTAACTCTCACTGAACCAAAGGGATCAGTGAGCCGTTCGCGGTTGACCCTCACTGCGCCGCTCTGGATGAGCCGCCTGGCTTCAGACGAAGACGGCGCCAGCCCGCAGGTTGCAATAAGCCGTGCGAGGCCGACTTCTTCCCCTGCTCTTACATTTTCCAGCTCTACCGTCTCAATGTCATCGGGCAAGGCATCTTCCCGAAATACCCGCAAGAAATTGTCTTGGGCGGTGTTTGCCGCGCTCAGGCCGTGGAATTCCGCCACGATTCTTCTGGCCAATTCCATCTTTACATCCATGGGATGGCGTTTACCCGTCTCTATGTCCCGCATCATGGTTTTGACGGATTGTTTAGGCTCTGCCAAGATGAGTTCGAAGTAGTCGCCCATTACCTCATCGGGGATGGACATCACTTTTCCATACATGTCATTGGGGTTGTCTGTGACACCGATGTAGTTGCCCAAGCTCTTGGACATCTTCTCTTTTCCGTCGGTGCCTACAAGAAGCGGCATGGTCAGCGCAATCTGCGGCTCTTGCCCGTAATGGGGCTGCAGGTCCCTGCCTACCAAAAGGTTGAAAGTTTGGTCGGTGCCTCCAAGCTCCACGTCAGCGCCTATGGCGATTGAATCGTACGCTTGGGCCAGGGGGTATAAGAATTCATGAATGCCGATGGCCTGGCCGGCTGTATAGCGTTTGTGGAAATCGTCCCTCTCGAGCATCCGGGCAACGGTAAACTTGGAAGCCAGAGTGACAAGATCCGCAAAGGTCAGGGGTGACAGCCAGGATGAATTGAACACCACATGTGTCTTATCGGGATCCAGGATAAGGGTTGCCTGTTCATGATATGTACGGGCGTTGGCTTCAACTTCTTCCCTTGACAGCTGACGCCTGGTCTTTGACCTGCCGCTGGGGTCTCCGATCATCCCGGTGAAGTCACCGATTACGAAGTATATCTCATGACCCAGTTCCTGAAATTCCCTGAGTTTCCGCATGACCACTATGTGGCCAAGGTGTATGTCAGGGGCACTGGGATCTACCCCCAATTTTACTTTGAGCGGCTGTTGCTTTTCCAAAGAACGCCTTATCTTGGCCCTAAGTTCTTCCTCGGTTACCAGCATTGCCGCCCGTTGGCTGAGTAATTCCACCTGATGGTTAACTTCAGCTTCCAATTTTCCCAACGCACTGACCCTCCTTGGGTTTTTCGTTTGATTATACCATTCCTGACAGGCCTCAAGAAGCCGTTCAGCGAAAATGGTATAATGGTGACACCTTATTACTGCTTCCTTCGTCTGATATCAGGGAGGAAAGTAGCTGAACGAATAAAATAAAATACTTGCGGCGATGACAACGGAGCAACTCAACATAGACAACCGCTGGAGGTAGTAATTTATGGCTAAGAGGAGACGACGGGTCAGGAAGGGCATCCGGGCTCTGGATATAGCAATATACGTCTTTCTGGGACTGGTGCTTGTTGGATTAGGTTTTGCAGCGGCGGTGGTAATATCGGCAATACAGGACCTACCGGCGCTTGCAGGTCTTGAGCCACAGGCCGACGAGATTTCAATAGTGTATGACCGCAACGGAGACGTATGGACCGAGCTGAGGTCAAGTGAATACCGGATCCCCGTTTCCATAAACGAGATACCTCAACACCTGATAGATGCTGTTTTGGCAGCCGAGGACCATAGGTTTTACAGCCATCCGGGGTTCGATATCAGGGCAATCCTAAGGGCTTTATATCAAAACATAAGAGATGACGAGACCCTGCAGGGCGGCAGCACCATCACCCAGCAGCTTGCCAAGATCGCTTTTCTGGAGCAGGACAGGACGCTTAAGCGGAAAGTCCAAGACGTAATAGTTGCGGTACTTATGGAGCGCAAGTACACCAAGAAGGAAATCCTGGAGATGTACCTCAACCAGATTCACTTCGGCCGCGGGGCCCATGGGGTTGAAGCTGCCGCGAGGGCTTACTTCGGCAAGCCTGTATCTGAAATCACTGTGGACGAGGCTGCGTTTCTGGCAGGGGCGATACGGGCTCCGTCTTATTACGGCAACAAGGATAATATTGAGCAATCGGTAAACAGGCGCAATACAGTGTTGAATCAAATGGCGGAATATGGGTTTATTACCCGGGACGAGGCAGAGTTTTACAAGAGCAAACCCCTCAACATCATAGACTACGAGCCTAAGATGGTGACAGAAGGCGGATACTTCCTGGATTACGTGCTACAGCAGCTCCTTTCCCGTTATCCTGCAGACTTGGTGTACGGCGGAGGCTTGCGGGTGTATACCACCTATAGCCCAGCCGCCCAAAGGGCAGCAGAGGCCGCAGTGAAAGAAGTGCTGGATCCGGTGTTCCCGTATAAGTCCGGTGAAGACAACGTAGAAGCTGCCGTAGTAGTCATGGATGTGAAGACTGGACATCTTCTCGCCATTGTGGGAGGCCGTCGGCACGAAAGTATGCTGGGGTGGAACCGTGCCATCGATGCCCAGCGCCAGCCTGGTTCTGCCTTTAAACCTATCTCAGTTTATATACCGGCATTAGAACAAGGGCTGGGACCTTATACGGTAATAGACGATTCCCCGGTGACCTGGGTAGATCCCACCACAGGCGAACAGTTCTCGCCCAGAAACTACAGCGGTACCTTTAAAGGTTTGGTCACAATGAGGACCGCCGTAAGAGAGTCTTTGAACGTGGTGGCGTGCAGGGTCCAGGACATGATAGGCCTTAGGACCAGCCTCGAGTGGTCTGAGAAACTCGGGATAACCACCCTTGTCAAGTCAGGCGGCGTTTCCGACCTCACCCGCTCCCTGGCCCTTGGCGGGCTTACCTACGGGGTGAAGCCTCTGGACATGGCCGTGGCTTTTGGCACAATAGCCAACCGGGGGATCCAGGTTGAACCCCTATCCATCCTCAGAGTGGAAGACAAGAACGGCAACGTGCTTGAGGAACACAGCATAAACAGGCAGATCGTGATTTCTGAAGAATCGGCGTACCTTATGACAAGCATGCTGCAGGATGTACTCACAAAGCCAGGAGGCACAGGGCAAGCAGCCTATTTCGGCAGGCCTGCGGCAGGCAAGACGGGTACCACAAGCGACTGGAAGGACGCCTGGTTTGTGGGCTACACTCCCAGCACCGTGGGTGTGGTATGGATGGGCTATGACCAAGAAAAGACCATGTCCCAGTGGAAGATCACCGGTGGGAGCTATCCGGCCAGGATCTGGAACAAGATGATGAGTGCGATCACCGCTGAGATGCCCGTTGAAGACTTCACCCGCCCAGATACTATAGTAGAAATCCAAGTGTGCCAGAAGTCAGGGCTCTTGCCGAGCCCATACTGCCCTGCAGAGGACATAATAACCGAACTGGGAGTCAGGGGCAAAACGCCTACTTCCGTCTGCGATTATCATTCACATGGGGCACCTGGTTGGCCCTTCCCGGAAGATGATGCACCCGGGGCACCTGGAGACGGGCATGGTAATGAACACGCTCCCGAACCGGGCCAGGCATCCAGGCCTGATTCACCTCAGCCTGATGACAGCTCCCAAGAGGGGCCTGTAGTTGACCCTGGGGCAACCCACCCAGGCTCAGGAGCTTAGAAGTTAAGTCTTAAGTCTTGCAATCGTCACGCCGGTACCGCCTTCCGATGGCTCGCCGAGGCGGTAGCCGGCGATATATTTCTGGTTTGACTTGAGATACTCTTCTACGGCTTGGCGCAAGGTGCCCGTGCCCTTTCCGTGGATAATGGTGATTTCGGGTATAGCAGCCAGGAGAGCGTCGTCGATATATTTGTCCAAGGTCATGAGCGCCTCTTCCTTGGTCATCCCGCGCAGGTCCACCCGGGGGGAAACGTTCAGGGCCTTGTCTTGAGCTGCGCTCAAAACCCCTGAAAGCGGCTCCCGCCTGCCGGTCTTTTGTGGTGCTCCGGTTAGACGGCTGATCTCCGTCCTAAGCTTGAAGTTTCCGATTTGTACCACCACATCATCTGAGCCGGATACTTCCAATACAGTCCCAGGTTCAGAAAACCCGGACACCATTACCTGCATGCCTGCTTCCAGGCTCTCGATGGACAGAGGTTCGCCTGCGGGCAATTCGTCCTCTGGATCTGTCAGGTCTGCCTGGATTCGGGCGAGCCTTGAGCGGATTTTGGATGCAGTGTCGTGGAAATCCCCGGAAGTCTGACGCCGGCTGTCTTTGATCTCCTGCAGCGCTTTTTCGAATTCAACCTTTGCCCTGGCGATGATGGATTGTGCCTCTCGCCTGGCATCTCTCAATACCTTTTTCCGCTGGGCTTCCAAGGAGCTTAGCTTGTGCTCATATTCGCTTCGCAGCTCTTGATAAACAGCCCTCTCAGCTGCAGCCCTTTCAGCTTCTTCCCTAGCCCTCTGGGATTGGGCCTCCATGTCGGCGATAATATCTTCCAGTCTGATTACGTCTTCAGGGATTAGCTCCTTGGCGCGGTCTAACACGTCCTCGTCCAGACCTAGCCTCTTTGCCACCAAGAACGCATGGGATCTGCCCGGCCTACCCACTACCAGCCTGAAAGTGGGCACCAAGTTGAGGCTGTCCCATTCCATGCTAGCATTGGCCATCCCCTGGGTTTTTTCGGCCAGGATTTTGAGCTCACCATAGTGGCTGGTGACAACGCATAGCGCCCCTGAATTGTGGATTTTCTCTAGGATAGCCTGGGCCAAGGCAGCTCCTTCTTTTGGGTCCGTACCCGCGCCCAGCTCATCAATAAGCACCAGCTTACCCCTGCCAGATTCGGCTAGGATGTGTTTTATGTTGGTGATGTGTGCCGAAAAGGTGCTCAAGTTGGCTTCGATGGATTGCTCGTCACCTATGTCGCACAAGATCGCTTTGATGTCGCCTATTTGAGTCTTTGGATCGCAAGGGCACGGCATCCCTGCCAGGGCCATTGCCACAAGCAGCCCGCAGGTCTTAAGGGACACCGTCTTCCCGCCCATGTTTGGCCCGGTCACAACAACGGTTCTTACCCCTGTTTCGTCCAGATGGATGTCAAGGGGTACAGGATCTCCTTTCAGAAGGGGATGCCACGCTCTCACCAGGGAGACGGCAAAATCATCGGTCAATGTGGGAAAACATCCGTTCCACTTGGAGGCGAGCCTGGCCTTGGCGACGCCTAGGTCAAACTCTCCCAAAGCTTCAATGCCGGCAATGAGTTCTGGCCCGACTTGGCCGATCCACGCTGATACTTCGGAAAGGATCCTTTCAATTTCGTCCCGTTCCAAGAGTTCCAGCCGTCTTACTTGGTTTGCCATTTCGAGCAGCTCAGAAGGCTCGAGAAACACGGTCTGCCCTGATGCAGAATGGTCGTGTACGATTCCTTGGATCTTAGACGCGTATTCCTGTTTTACCGGAAGCACGTATCGCCCGTTGCGGAAAGTGACTATCGGTTCCTGAAGGTACTGGGCAATGCCGGGTTGGCGTGTCATGGCTTCAGCCCGTTTTCTCAGCCTTTCTTGGGCATCCCTGTATGATTTCCTGATAGACTGAAGTTTGGGGCTGGCGGTATCTTTGATCTCTCCTTGCTCATCAACTGTACCGGCCAGCTTGTCCCTAAGCAGCGGTTGCTGGGGCAGCTTGCGCCTTAAGGCGTGAAGTTGCCGGAAATCCTCATTAAGCCGCCCGATCCATGATGAGACCGTATCGCATGCTACCAGGAGATTGAGCACATCCCTCAAGTCGTGGGGCGCAAGCTGAGCTCCTTGCATGGCCCCTGATATTAGATTGGTAACATCCCTGACCTGAGGGATGACCGGCAGGGATGTCTTGCCCAGGGCCTGGGCAATCTCCCGGCCTACCTTTTGGCGGTGTCTTGCAGTGTGTACATCAACAGGAAATGCCCTTTTGGCTAGACGCCTCCCCATAGGCGTATCAGCCTGGGCAGCAAGCATTTCCTGGATCTTTTCGTATTCCAGAAGTTCAAGGGTCTTTTGGTCCATATCTGGTTTCCAGAATCCTCCGAATCTCTTTTATTGTTTCATCCCTGAATCCTGACCGGTATAGCCTTCGGAGCTTGGTGCGGATCCCGTAAGATGCCTTCTTCCTTTCTTCCTCAGGCAGCTGGCTGAGTTTAGCCCTTTCCTGTTCCAGGAATTCTGTGGCAGGTTTTGGCCTTTCTATGAAACGCCCGATCTCCTGCCCTGATTCATCGAACAACACAAACACCGGAATCGTCCGCCTGCCGTCAGTCATGTACTTGTCCATGATATCCAGATTGTCGTCTCTTGAGAACACCAGCAGGTGAAAGCAAGGATAAAGGGAAGCCAGTTTGGCCACGACGGGCAAGTTTTCAACACAGTCGCCGCACCATGATTCGGAAATAGCCAAGATCTTTATGGAACCAGGTGGTACTTGAGAGCACAACCAGGAAAAGTAGGTGTCATCTTCATCTTTTACTGTGACTTCGGCAAAATTCTGTCTCATGGTGGGCACGTTCATGTCGGCCTTTTCGAGATACTTTTCAAAGGAGCTGGCTCTTTGCAGCCAACTCGCGTCAAATGACATTCCGGGCCCTCCCCTCAAGCTCCCTGTGGCCGGTTTAAGGCCAACCGGGAAAGTTTCTCCTCCTCTGAGGTTTGCTGATTTCATTATACCGTTTTCTAAGCCGTTGAGACGACAGGGTCATTATATCGTCAAGCCGCGAAAGGTTTAAGATATCGATATCTTTAGCAGTCAGCGGCCTGGTTTCTTCCTTTAGTATCACCGACACTTCGCCGGTAGGCTCAAGCACCGCCAAGGCCACGTCTTCTATCCTGTCTACTCCCTTTTGTCTGAGCACTATGTGAAGGTCTGACAGAGATACCCTTTCCATTTTGCGGTTGTCGTGAAGTATCTTGCCGTTTACGACCAAGGGGGTTGATGTTCCCTGGGTCACCTTTTCAGCGGCCCTCCAGTGGAGGTTAATGACGCTCAGCAAATATTGAAGGAACGACAGGATGAGTATGGGCACGATCCCGTTCCATAGGCTGATGCTCTCGTCTTCTAAGGGCAGGGCAGCTGCTGAGCCTATGATGATGATCACCGTCAGATCGAACGGGGCAAGTTGGGCTATGGAACGCTTGCCCATTGTCCGCACTGCGATCAAGGTGATCCAAAACATAGCCAAGGTCCGGAAGATCACAATCTTCAAGCCGGCAAGATCGGGCAACTTATCTACCTCCAGTGCTGCGTCATGGGATCTATTGATTAGTATGGCTCTTGAGTGCATCGTAAATCCTCTGCTCAAACTGCTCCCGGCTTACCGAACCCGACAGGTATTCCTCAATTGCCCGGTTAACGCCCAGCCTGACATGGGTTTTCCTGCTGTATGTAACCCAGTCAGTTATGCGGGCTTGGGATTGTAGGAAACTCGACATGAGTTTCAGGCGCTCGTCCCGGTCAAACCCGCTCTCTAAGTCAAATAAAGGGGTGTCAGATACATAGGCGGGTATACATCCGATTGCTCTGGCGGCCCACCTTCCCCTGTTGGCGGCCAGTAGTTTGGCCAGCTCCACGGCATATTTCATGGTTTGTTCATTGCCGTCCATGACCACATAACCTGGCACTGAGAAGTAAAACCTGGGTGTCCCCTCAGGATTGTCTATAGGCAGCATCTCAGTATCCAGGTCCTTTTCACTCAGCCTTATCCATTTGAAAAGGTGGGGGGTCACAGGATACATCATGCCGATCCGCCCCTGCTCCCACAGATCAAGCACAGGTTCCTGGCAAAGCCCGTAAGTTTGTTTTACCCATTCTACGTAAGTGCATATGTCTTCCGGAACCCAATCTAGGTTTCCGTAATCCAATGCCGAGTGCAAAAACCCTGGAGAATAAATGAAATAGCCTGCGTTGGGAGACGAATTACCTAAGTCCGCCCGCTTGGCCAGGCACAGCCAATGGACATACGCCGGGATGCCCATGAGTCTGCCGTCATACATCCAGAAACCTGCGGCGGCTTCCAGGTAATCATCGGCCTCCACCATTTCAGTGAGGTCTTGGGTACCTATCCCTACAAAAGGCCATTCTGTGGAAAATACCACCGACGGAATCTCCCCTTGATAATCCCCCAAGAGCAGGTCTTCGATTTGTTGCCTCGGTTTAAATTCAAGGTCTACCGTGATCCCCAGGGTCTTGGCATAGTCTTCCGCCACAAGGGTGGCGAGTTCTGAGTACGGAGGTGCCCCGGGAAGATGCGGTTCCTTTGCATCCCATGCAACTATCTTTATGTCACCTGGCGGTACTTCATATGGCAAGGGAGTCTGTGTTTTGCACCCGCATAACAAGACTGCAACAACCAAGACCATGGCTGCAGCAACTTCGCTTCTCATGCTTCCTCCCCCTACTGTCCCTCAACTTGCAACAACACAAAGAGGTCCCTGGAGGCCCATCCATCCCTTCCCAAACCGAACACTTCCCTAACCTCTTGGACGGCTTGCTCGGTGAGGGGGCCGTACCTTCCGTCAGCCGGGCCTGCGTCAAACCCGAATTCCCGCAGGGCTTCCTGGAGCCTCACAACTTCAGGCCCAATAGTGCCCGGGCCAAAAGGTTTCCCAAAATCAAGGGGAGGCCGGTATCCGGTAATTATTACCCTGGTTCCTATGGGCACAAGTTCGTACAGTTCCTCGATATCCTCGTTGAACATCCTGACGCAGCCTAAGCTTGCATAGGTGCCGATTGACCAAGGCCTGTTGGTTCCGTGAATCCCGTATCCTCCCCACGGGACGTCCAAGGCCATCCACCTGGTCCCGAAAGCGCCGCCCGATTCGTATCCCTTGTCGACGATTTTCCACTCCCCAACCGGGGTCAAAGTCGACCACTTCCCCACTGCTACAGGGTAGGTCTTCCATAAGGTATCGCCTACCCAGACCCTGAGTTCGGCTAATTCTGTGTCTACCTCAAGGTAGAGTTCCCCTTCTTCAGGCAAAGGCTTTGATGAGGTGTGGGCCGGGCGTGAGACCCCCACAGCCAGCGCCTTCCATGTGGTCTGATCAACTATTCCGTTAGGTTCCAACCAGTAGCTTTCTTGGAAGGCTCTTACTGCCTTTACGGCTTCGACATCGTAGGTTTCATCAAGGGGCCCTGAGTAAAACCCCAGTTGCGTAAGGCGTACCTTGAGGTCATATACATCGTGACGGATGACAGGCGGATCAGAGGGGAGCAAAGGCTCATCAGTTTCGTGTACGCTGAGTGCAGCCGGGACCTGGTGCTTGACTGTAGGCCCCACGGCCAGGGCAATCACCAATATCATAAGCAAGAAGCCAGACTGGGGCAGCCTTGATTGCGCTTTGCCTGGCAAGGTGGGACACTCCTTCACATAAATTCTAAAGTCAGAGTATGAGGAGGCTTAAGAATTTATGAACACAAGCTGTGTAGTTCCCAACTTGCCAGGCACGTAGCTTATTCTCACACATTGTGGGCACCTGAGCTTAATGTGCGGGCTGCGTCTTCATAAGCCCGCACACTGAACACCGGTTAGCCTTTGAGCGCCAAGAGGCCGGAGCTCATCCTAACCACATGGGCAAGCTCAGGCTTATCCACTGATCATGACCTCAGTACGGCATTGAACTGTTGTTTCAACTGCTCCATAATTCGTTCTCTGTCCTCTGCCAGTTCGGCTTCTGTCAAGGTCCTGTGCTTCGGCTGGTACACCAGCCTGAAAGCGAGGCTCTTGTGTCCCGGCGGGACAGGTGGCTTCCGATACACGTCAAACAAGGTTACTGAAACCAGGTGCGTGCCTGTGTTGAGGATTGAATCGATTACCTCACCAGCCGGGACATTTTCAGCTACAATCACGGCCAAGTCCCTTTCCACGGGCATAAACTTGGAGAGGGTTTCGTATTCCTTGGGTTTCACCATAGACAACAAGGCTTCAAGGGACAGCCAGCATGCGGTGACAGCTACCGGAATGTCCAGCTGTTTGAGACACTTAGGATGCATGTCGCCTATCTCGCCAACGGTTGACATGTTGGCTACGATCCTGGCCGATCTTCCCGGGTGGAACGGCATGCCTGCCTTAGGCAAGTATTTCACGCCAGATATACCCAGCAATCCCAGCAGGCTGTCTATGACCCCCTTCATGTGGTAGAAACTCGCTTGTTGGGGTTCTCCCAGCCACGTCTTGGGCTTGAGCTGTCCGTAGGAAACCAGGGCCAGTTGCCTGGTCTCCACAGGCAGCGGATCCTTGCTTGGGAAGAACACCCTTCCTATCTCCCAGACAAAAAGCCCTTGTATGCCTGACCTTATGTTTGACGAAGCAACAGTTACAAGCCCCGGTATCAGGCTGGGTCGCAGTACTGATTCTTCAGATGAAAGCGGATGCTTAAGCCGTACCGGGTTTCCCCTGGGATCGTCAGAATCCCATCCCAGACCTGCCAAGACCTCAGGATTTACAAGGGAGTTTGTTATGCATTCCAGGCCGCCGTGGGCCACCAGGAGGTCCCGTATTTTTTCCACGTGAGCCAGGTGGGGCTCTGTTATGCCTCCGGGGACAGCCTTGGTCAAGTCATCCGTACCAAATTCGTCATATCCGTAATGCCTCGCAACTTCTTCGACAAGGTCGACTTCCCCGTGTATATCCACGCGCCTAGGAGGTATCGTTACTAAGATAGAAGCATCTGCTTCCGCATCGCCATGGTTTACTTCAACTTGGAAGTTTATCTTTTCGAGGATCTCACGGCATGTTTCAGGCGAAAACCTGGTTCCGAGCAGCCTTTCCAGGGTCTTCATGCGCAGGACGATCTGCTTGGGTTCGTGTTTCAGGTGATTGGTTTCAGCATATCCTGGCACAGGCCTTGCGCCTGATAGCCATGCTATGAGCGCTGCCGCTCTCTCTGCCACTGCAGCCTGGGCAGTCGGATCAAGGCCTTTTTCAAACCTTAGGGCAGCTTCTGTTCTGAGCCTGAGTCTCTGGGATGCGAGTCTGATGGTAAGGGGATCAAAATACGCAGATTCAATCAGTACCCGCCTGGTGGTTTGGGTTACCTCTGTGTCTCGGCCCCCCATGATCCCTGCAATGCCTATAGGGCCTGACGGATCAGTGATCAGGATGGTGTTCTCCGGTACTTCCCTCTCAATCTCATCAAGGGTAACGATGGTCTCTCCAGGTTCAGAAGCTCTTACGATGATGGTGTTGTCCGCTATTTTGTCTGCATCGAACGCATGGAGCGGCTGCCCTGTCTCCAGCATTACATAGTTGGTTACATCCACCACCAGGTTTAGCGGCCTTTGCCCGGCCAGCATAAGGCGCCTCTCCATATTTACAGGCGAATAGGTAAACCTTATGTCTTCCACAAGCTTGCCCACATATCTTGGGCACAGGTCGGGCTGAGGCAGGTGGATCCTGAAGTCATGTGCGCTTTCCTCACATGACTTAGGTTTCATGCTGCCATGCACACCTGCCCAGTTCCACGCGTGGAGCACCTCAGGTAGTTTAAGAGGCTTGCCCGCCAGTGCCGCAGCTTCCATGGCTACTCCTAGAATGCCAAGGCAGTGGGAATAATTGATAGTGAGGTCAAGCACCATCACCCAGTCATCCAGTTCGAAGAGTTCGCCGGCGGGAACCCCAAGCGGTGTGTCTTCCGGCAAAAGGATAATATCCTCAAAAGGCCTGGGTGGTTGGCCTGTGAGCAACTCGTTGGAGCAAAGCGCCATTCCCTGGGACAGTACGCCGTCCACCTCTTTGGCGTCAATCTTAATCCCTCCGGGAAGAGTGGCTCCGGGAGTGGCCACCAGGGTAATATTGCCTGCTTCAAAGCCAGGGGCGCCGCTTACTATCTGGAGCGTGTTGCTACCGGTATCTAGGAGCCCCACCTTTTGCCCGGGCCTTGTGGGATGGGGCTTAACCTCAGTTATTCTTGCCGAAACCACAGAAGTAACCCCGAGTTGTTCGTAAATCAGCTCTTCTACGCACACCCCTGCCATGGTAAGCCTGTGGGCGGTTTCTTGGGGATCCCACGGCAGGTCTACATATTCGTTAAGCCATTTCCACGGTACTTTCATTTCAACCCATGCCTCCTGACATCCATCTGATTAAAGCCCACGGAACTGGGACAAGAACCTCTTGTCGTTGCCGTAGAGAAGGCGTATATCGTCAATTCCGTACTTGAGCATGGCCAGCCTATCCAATCCAAAACCAAACGCAAACCCGCTCACTTGTTCAGGATCATAGCCGCCGTTTATGAGCACCTGGGGATGGACCATGCCTGCGCCTGCTACTTCCAAAAAGCCTGAGTTGCTGCACACAGAACAGCCTTGTCCCTTGCAGAACACGCACGATATGTCAACCTCGCAGGAAGGTTCGGTAAACGGGAAATAGCTGGGCCTGAGCCGGACGGTCACGTCCTGGCCAAAAAACCTGCTCATGAGGGTTGAAATAACGCCTCTTAGGTGTTTGAAAGTGATATCTACGTCGATGGCCAAGCCCTCGACCTGGAAGAATACAGGATGATGGGATGCATCGGTCTGATCCCTCCGGTATACCCTGCCTGGCACTATAAACCGCACGGGCAGCTTGCCCTCCAAAGCCAACATCCCCCGTATCTGGCCGGGTGAAGTATGTGTCCTAAGCAGGGTGGTATCGCTAAGGTAAAAGGTCTCTTGCATATCCCTTGCAGGGTGTCCTTGGGGGATATTGAGTTTTACGAAATTCATTTCGTCAGTTTCAGCTTCGCGGCTTTCGTAGACTGTAAAGCCCATGCTTGAAAGTATCGATGTGATTTCCCTCAGGGATTTTGTGAGGGGATGAAGCCCGCCTATTTCGAAGAGTTCCCCTGGCAAGCTTACATCTATGGTATCCCGGCGGAGGCTCTCCTCCAGGGCTTGTGTTTCAAGTTCGGCTTTTCTTTCGGCAATTCTTTGTGTGACCTTGGCCCGTAATGCATTTACGGCCGCACCAAATTCGGGCCGTTCCTCAGGGGGCAGGTTGCCAATCTGTTTGAGCAGCGCGGAGATTTCTCCCTTCCTGCCCAGGTACTTGATCCGGACACGCTGGAGCTCGTCGTCAGTGGAAGCTTCATTGATCTCTCTAAGCACCTGTGCTTCCATCTCAGCCAAATTATGGTTCACCGGGTGTGTTTCCTCCTTTCGCATCTAAATAAAAAAGCCTTCATCCTCTCGGACGAAAGCTTATGCTTCCGCGGTACCACCGGGGTTGGCCCGTTTCCGGACCCACTCTTGTCCTTCGTAACGCGAAGGCACGCCGGGCCTACTCCGTTTGTTCAGCCCAGAGGCTCCAGAGCGAATTCGACCAGCTATTGTGTATGGGAAAGCTCTCAGCCACGGCTTTCCTTCTCTGTATACACCACCGCTGATCCACGTTCTCCTTCATTGCCCAGTGTTGGTATTCAACTGTTCGGGTGGCCGTTTACTTGTGTTGCTGAGGTTGGTGTAATGCCGGTAAAGCAGGTAAGCCAACACTGAACCGGTCATTTCAAATACTGACCAATACATTTGTGCGATATCCGTGGCCCATCCCCCGCTTCCTCGACACTTTCGTGTATTATACCACGAGTGCAGGGGAGCTCAAACACCGCACTTCATCCTCTGGCGCACAGCCTCGTACAGCAGGGCGGTGCAAGCCATGGCAACATTTAGAGACTCGATCCCGCCAGGCATGGGGATACTCACGCAATCTCCGGGCCCTTGGAGGATTTCTTCTTTCAACCCCCGGGCTTCATTGCCTAGCACCAGGGCACAAGGGGCGCCCAAATCCGCTTCCCAGGGCATTATGCCATCCCTGGGGGTTGCCTTGTATATGCGTTGCCCGGAGGCGTGCATTTGGCTGAGCAAGCCGGTGCAGTCCTCCTGGTAGGTCACGGGGATGCTGAAAATTGCACCGGCTGACGCCCTTATAGCTTTTGGCGAAAAGGGATCGGCGCTTTGGCCGCACAATATCACCCTGGTTGCCCCTGCGAACCCGCCGGTTCTTATCAGCGTGCCCACATTGCCAGGATCCTGGATATCCACGGCCACAATGTCCAAGTCTTGTGCCCAGGTGGGCTTGGGTTCCCCTCTGGTGAAACGGAAAGGAAACCTCAACAAAGCCAGGACTCCTTGGGGAGTCTTGGTATCGGACATCTTGCTATAAAGCTCTTTGGGCACTACAAAGAGCCGGCCAAAGCGGCCGTGGTCTTCCATAGCCTGCCGGAGGACACCGGCTTTTTCGGAACCGGCAAACTCTTCAGTAAAGACTACGGCCCGAAGTTCGACCCCTGCTTCTAAGGCAGCGAGCACGACCGACGGGCCTTCGGCCACGGTAAGGCCGGTTTTGTCCCTGTGTTTCTTGCGTGAAAGGCTCCGTATTAGGCGCCACGGAACATCAGAGTACACCTTAATCCTCTTTCAGCCCGGTTGGCCTATTGGGCGGAACCTGCTGCTTCCACCTGGCTCCGGGCAAGATCTACAAGCTGTGAAAAAGCTTTTGCATCTGATACTGCCAGCTCGGCAAGCATTTTGCGGTTAATTTCAACTCCGGCTTTCTTAAGCCCGTTGATGAACCTGTTGTACGTCATGCCGTTCTGGCGGGCAGCCGCGTTAATCCGCGCTATCCACAATCTCCTGAATTCCCGTTTTTTCTGGCGCCTGTGGATATAGGCGTAATTTAAGGCTTTCATTACGGCTTCGTTGGCAACCCTGAACGACTTGGAACGTTTGCCGTAATACCCTTTTGCCAGCTTTAGGACTTTCTTGTGCCGCTTTCTCTTGACAACTGACGACTTAACACGAGGCATCGCTTACAACCCTCTTTCTACAACACTACGCTCTTGATTTTGTTGAACATGTTGCTAGTTACTTGTACGGAATCAAAGTCTTGATCTCTTTGGCGTAAACTTTGTTGAGAATTGTGTCTTGTCTCAATCTTCTCCGCCGTGCATGGCCTTTGTGTTCAAGCTTGTGCCCATGGCCTGAACGGAAATGGCGGATCTTGCCTGTGCCTGTTACAAACAGGCGCTTCTTAGCACCGCTATGGGTTTTCATCTTGATCTTCTTGGCCTTCTTAGCCTTCTTAGCCACTTGCAAACTCCCTTTCCTGTATCCGTAATACTGCTAATCTTATGTCTTCTGCTGCATTTCAGTTGTCAGCAGCGGTTTTCTTGTTGCCCCTGTCCTGGGGCTTGGGCACCAGGATCATGGTCATGTTCCTGCCTTCCATCCTGGGAGCCCTTTCGACTTGACATATCTCTTTGACTGAATCCAAAAGCCTTTCCAAAACCTTTTGACCCAAGCCGACATGGGCTAGCTCCCTGCCCCTGAACATGATTGTGGCTTTGACCTTGTCGCCCTGTTCCAGGAAACGCCTGCAAGCCCTTGCCTTCACGTCGAAGTCATGCTGGTCAATTGCAGGACGCATCTTGACTTCTTTCATGTCCTGAGCCTTCTGCTTTTTCCTGGCTTCTTTCTGGCGCTTAGATTGCTCGTACTTCCATTTGCTATAGTCCATGATCCGGCAAACAGGGGGCTTGGCGTGAGGAGCTACTTCCACTAAATCCAGCCCTTGCTCACGAGCTATGTTCAAAGCTTCCTGAACGGGAAAGATACCCAACTGTGCCCCATCAGAAGCTATCAGCCTTACTTCCCGTGCCCGGATCTGGTCGTTTACCCTCTGACTTTGACTCTGACTCATGTGCCTGATAGAGTTTCACCCCCTTTTGGCCAAAACTAATATGGGCGGGTAGAGAACTCCACCCGCCCGTATCTCGCTCACCTATTGAGGCTTCTTACGTACAGCTGCAAAACCGCCTCATTCAGTCTGTAACCTTACAAGCCTATTGCCGTAAGGTGAGAAGCGGATGGCTTCTTCTTAGCGCAATTGAGTATATCATATTGCAGGCTGTTGTGTCACGCGTCACGGGCCAAAAAGTTGTCAGCTGTTTCCAAACACCGAATCCAGGCTCTTGGATTCGGACTCGTGCTTTGCCTTGGCCGCAAATTCGTCCAATTGCATGGCTCCAAGGTCGCCTAAAGCCCTGTGGCGTACCGAAATGTTGCCCGCTTGCTTTTCCTTGTCCCCTACGATTATCATGTAAGGCACCTTTTCAAGCTGGGCCTGCCGTATCTTATACCCTATCTTGTCAGGCCCTAAGTCACATTGTGTCCTGAATCCGTGCTTTTCAAGTTCCTCTGCAATTTGTTTTGCGTAATCTGCCTGCTTGTCTGACACAGGCATGACCCGGACTTGCACAGGTGACAGCCACAACGGGAACGCGCCTGCGTAGTGTTCGATCAGCCCGCCGATAAACCTTTCCATGGCGCCCAGCACGGTGCGGTGGATCATCACCGGCCTGTGCTTCTGCCCGTCTTCTCCGATGTAGGCTATGTCAAACCTCTCGGGTAGGTTGAAGTCGGCCTGGATGGTCGGTCCCTGCCACAGGCGCCCCATGGCGTCTTTGATCTTTATGTCTATTGCCGGCCCGTAGAACTTAGCTTCGCCTACGTCCACCTGGTAGTTTAGATTCTTGGCTTTGAGCGCGTTTTCCAGGGCAGCTTCGGCCTGCTCCCACACATCGTCGTTCCCGATGTATCTCTGCTTATCTTCAGGGTCCCGCACTGAAAGCATGCAGTAGTATTCGTCGTAGCCGAAAGTCTTGAGCATGAACTCGGCTAGATCGAGAACCTCTATGAGTTGTTCCTCAAGCTGATCGGGCCTGCAAAACAAGTGAGCATCGTCCTGGGTGAACCCTCTTACCCTCAGCATCCCATGGAGCACTCCTGAGCGCTCATATCTATACACTGTACCAAGCTCTGCGTATTTTATGGGCAAGTCGCGGTAACTTCTGGTCTTGCCTTTGTAGATCAATATGTGGAAAGGACAATTCATGGGTTTGAGCAAGTACTTGGTATCATCGACATCCATGGGGGTGTACATGTTCTCACTGTACCAATCCCAGTGTCCGGAAACCTTCCACAAGTCGAGTTTGGCAATGTGGGGGGTGTACACGATTTCATAGCCCCTCTTCCGGTGTTCCGCTTTCCAGAAATGCTCGATAAGTTCCCGCACCAGGGCTCCCTTGGGATGCCAATATATGAGTCCCGGGCCGCCTTCCTCTTCGATGCTGAAAAACTCAAGTTCCCGGCCGAGTCTCCGGTGATCCCTGCGCTTGATTTCTTCCAGCTTGGCTAGGTGGGCGTCGAGTGCTTCCTGGTCCATAAAGGCAGTGCCATAGATGCGCTGGAGCATGGGCCGGTTTTCGTCTCCTCTCCAGTAAGCCCCGGCAATGCTCAGTAGTTTGAATGCCTTAAGGTATCCTGTATGTGGCACGTGAGGCCCTGCACACAGGTCGAAAAACTCTCCTTGCCTGTAGATTGATATAGCTTCGCTTTCTGGCAGTTCGTCGATAAGCTCCAGCTTGTAGGTCTCACCGGCTTCCTCAAACAGTTTTCTGGCTTCTTCCCTGGACACGATTTCACGGGTAACGGGCAGATTCTGTTTCACAATCCGCCTCATTTCCTTTTCAATGTCGTTAAGGTCCTCCGGGGTAAACCTGTGCTCTGTATCAAAATCATAGTAGAAACCATCCTCTATTGCCGGGCCGATCCCCAGGCGCACATCTGGGAACAGACGCTTTACCGCCTGAGCCAGCACGTGGGAAGCCGTATGCCTCAGGGCCTCCCTGGCTTGCTCATCCGCGAACCCAAGCGGCTCAACCTCACAATCCCTTTCTACCGGCTCTCTTAGCTCCAGTACCTGAGGCTGAGCCTGGTCAAGCACCCGGACCATGAGTACGTCGTTCTTCCAACCAAACGCTTTCTTTACATCCAGAAAAGTGCTACCTTGCGGGAAGTGTTTGGATTCTTCGTTCCATTTGACAACGAAACCCTCAGGCCTCTTGTCCTGGCCCATGGTGATCACTCTCCTATTCTAAGTTCTCTAAAGCAAAAACCTCGCCTTAAAGGGGCGAGGTCTGAGTTCGCGGTTCCACCCTTCTTTAGCTAAGTGCAAGCACACTTAGCCCTCTTAGGACGTTAACGTGTCCACACGCTAGTGTTATCGCCACCGGCGGCGCTTCCACTAGGGGCTCCAAGGTGGTGTTCCGACAAGCCGGGACCAGACGGCTTCCAGCCTGAGGCCGTCATTCTCTGGGGTCCACATAGCCTGCGTACTGTCCTTTTCATAGCCCGCATGATATTGTTTGGGGGAATTATATCTTACTGCCAGGGGCAAATCAAGGGAAGAAGCGGAAGCAGGCATCAAGAGTCAGTGCAGTCCAGGCTGCATCCATCGCATACCCGGAGGTTGTCGCTAAACAGGTCGCTTAGCAAATCGAAGCATGAAGAATTGTCAACGGTCCCGTGCCACACAATCCGGTGGGGTGCCAGGGTCACCACAGCGCTTACCACCAAGTCATCGCCGTCAGGCCCGAACATATCCCCGTTGTTGCTCAGGAGCCCTCCCCTGTCTCCGCTCAAGGGTTTCATCTTGCCGTTGAGCAGTCTGTACCTGCCTTCAGAATCCCTGTGGATGTTGATGACCGGCAGGGGACGCGGCTGCCTGCTCATGAAATGGCGCAGGAGTCTCAGGAACTCCCTGTATTCCCGGTTGATCAAATGTTCTTTCACCATCTGGTCCACGAAGTCAAAAAGGTCTTCAAGATAGTCTTTGAGCCTAAACGTTATGAAACCTTCCACCATTATCTGGTCTTCCATCTCAAGATACTCTGAGAGTTTGGCCCAAACCCTGCTCTTTCGCTGACTCCGCCGGACTGAATACCCGTTGCTCCTGCCATTGCTAAGTAGCTTGAGCGCCTTTGCCTTAAGCAGCGCCCTATCTCTTTCAGACAAGTAGGCGTAATTGACGTCGATGAGCTTGGTTACGAGAAACTTCTCGTACTCATCGATAATGATGTCAGACAGGCCGTTGGCTATCGAACTTTTGATCCTTTGCAGGTTACGGCTGGAACTGTTGTAGTCTTGACCCGATGGTTGGCAATGAAGGGTCAGGGTCTTGCTTTGAGAAGACTCGCTCACATTAACCCTGACCCCTTGCTTTTCCCACTTGTGTATCTCCCGGTCGACGAAATCCCTGATGGAGCTGAGCGCCCGGATAGATGCAACTGAGAACGTGTTCAGCAGAGCCACCTCCCAGTTTAGTATGTCTTGGGCCGATTCAGGGAAATTCCAGCCATAGCTAAGGGGCCTGCGCACAGGGGCGGCAAACGTTGCAAGGGGAATCAAGCTGTGCGCCTACGGTATGCATATAATTTACCGAAACTAAGAATTTCAGGCACCCTCTAGTTGTCGTACAGGTGACACGCCACCAGATGGCCGTTTCCCTTGTCCACAAGCGGCGGCTCTTCTTCCCGGCAACGCTCAAAGCAATGCCTGCAGCGGGTATGGAACCTGCACCCAGAAGGCGGGTTCACGGGTGAAGGCACATCCCCTTCCAGCAAAATGCGTTCTTTCTGTATCTTAGGGTTAGGTACCGGGATCGCAGAGATTAGTGCCTGGGTATACGGATGAAGGGGCCGGTCGTAAATTACTTGGCTGTCGGCGATTTCAACTATCTTGCCGAGGTACATTACTGCAACCCTGTCAGAAATATGCTTCACCGCCGCCAGTCCGTGCGCGATGAACAAATAGGTAAGGCCGAACTCCTTCTGCAGGTCAACCAACAAGTTAAGTATCTGGGACTGGATGGACACGTCCAAGGCTGATACCGGTTCGTCACATACGATAAACTTCGGGTTAAGCGCAAGCGCTCTGGCAATCCCGACCCTCTGTCTTTGCCCGCCGGAGAACTCGTGAGGATACCTGTACATGTGATCCGGGGATAAGCCGACCACTTCAAGTAGTTCCCGTACCCGCTCTTCCCTGCCCTGCCGGTCAAGCAGGTCATGTACCACCAGGGGTTCGGCTATGATTTCTCCCACAGTGAGCCTGGGGTTAAGCGAAGAGTAAGGATCTTGGTAGATAAGCTGCATTTCCCGGCGCATTTTGCGCATTTGGTTCTGGTTTAGGCCCATAAGGTCCTGCCCTTCAAAGATTATTTCCCCGGAAGTAGGCTCGATCAGCCTCAAAATGCTTTTCCCGGTGGTAGTCTTGCCGCAGCCTGACTCGCCCACAAGCCCCAGGGTTTCTCCACGTCTGATAAAGAATGACACATCGTCCACGGCTTTGACAAAGCCCCGTGGGCGTCCCAGCAGCCCGCGCTTTAGCGGGAAATATGTCTTTAGGTTACGGACTTCAAGCAGAACATCAGCGCTCATGATACACACTCCTTTGCGTTGGCTCGTGATGCGTACAGCCAGCAGCGTACTTTCCGCTCCGGCCCTAGGTCAAATAGGGGTGGTTCTTCTTCTCTGCAGCGCTGCATGCACTGGGAGCAACGGGGATGGAACTTGCAGCCGACAGGCAGGGCCCAAGGATTTGGTACGGTGCCTGGGATCACGTTGAGCCTTTGTGCAGATCCATCCAGCCTGGGGATTGAATTGAGCAACCCCGCGGTATACGGATGTAACGGGTTATCGAATATCTCCTCTACCCCGCCTTCTTCTACAAAGCGTCCTGCATACATCACGATTACCCGCTCGGCCATCTCGGCAACCACGCCCATGTCGTGAGTGATCAGAAGGATGGCCATGCCTATTTCCTGCTGCAGCTTGCGCATTAGATCCAGTATCTGGGCTTGTATGGTAACATCCAGAGCCGTGGTAGGTTCGTCGGCTATCAGCAACTTGGGATTGCAAGCCAGGGCCATTGCAATCATCACACGCTGCCGCATGCCACCTGACATCTGGTGGGGGTATTCATCGGCCCGGCGCTGAGGTTCAGGTATGCCCACCAGCTTCAGCATTTCGACTGCCCGTTCCCGTGCGTCTGTCTTTGATAAGCCTTGGTGGAGCTGGAGAGCTTCCATTATCTGAAACCCGACTTTCAGCACCGGGTTGAGCGACGTCATAGGTTCTTGGAATATCATTGAAATCCTGTTGCCTCGCACCTTCTGCATTTCTTCTTCTGGTAGCGACAGAAGGTCTTCCCCTTCGAGCAGTACTTCCCCTCCGGTAATCTTGCCAGGCGGCCAGGGGATGAGCCTCATCAGCGAAAGGCTGGTTACAGACTTGCCGCATCCGCTTTCTCCGACTATGGCCAATGTTTCGCCTTGGTGGATAGCGAAACTTACACCGTCTACGGCATTGAACACGCCTTCCCCGGTAAAAAACGAGGTGGTGAGATTCTTAACTTCCAAAATCCGTTTCGACATCTTGCCACCGCTTTCTATGCAAAGTTTACTGTTTTAGCCTTGGGTCCAGGGCGTCTCTGAGCCCATCGCCTACGAAGTTGAATGCAAGCACTGTAATCATGATGGCTAATCCCGGGTAGGTAGCTAGGTGGGGTGCGCTCCGGAGATAATCTTTGCCTGCATTGAGCATGGCGCCCCATTCGGCACTGCGCAGATCAGCCCCCAGCCCTAGGAAACTCAAGCCTGAAGCCGACAAGATCGCTCCGGCAACACCAAGCGACATTTGTACTATCACAGGCCCTAGTGCATTGGGCAGAAGATGTACAAACATGATCCTAAATCCGCTAGCCCCGACAGCTCTGGCGGCTTCTACAAATTCTCTTTGCTTTAGCGCCAAGAACTGTCCCCTAACCATCCTGGCGTAGCCAACCCAGTTGACCAAAGCCAAGGCAAGCATGGCGTTATAAAGACTTGGGCCCAGAATGGCTACGATGGTTATGGCGAGGATGAAAAACGGAAAGGCGTACAGGAAATCCACAATGCGCATGATGATGGAATCTACCCAGCCTCCGTAGTATCCGGCTATAGCGCCAAGGGTAACCCCGATTGCACTGGACATAGCTACTACCACAAGCCCTACCGTAAGAGATATCCGGGTGCCGTAGATGAGCCTGCTTAGCAAATCCCTGCCGTATTCGTCAGTCCCCAAGGGATGCCCGGGTGTGCCCGGGGGGGCATACAGATTAGAAAGGTTCATCTTGTCATAAGGATAGGGCGCCAACACGTCCGCGAAAATCGCTATAAGGTACAGGACGATAATTATGAATAACCCCACCATCGCCAGGCGGTTTTTCTTGAAACGGGCCCACACGTCTATCCACAAAGAACGCTTCTTTTGCTGCGATACGTTATCCAACCTAGAGACCTCCCTTCATGCGTGTGCGGGTTCAGTCGTACCTGATCCTGGGATCGAGCCAGGTGTAACTTATGTCGACTATGAGATTGACCAACACGAATATCAGGCACATGAGCAGCACATTGCCCTGGATCATGGGCAAATCCCGGCGTTGGATTGACGCAATTGCCTGACGGCCCATCCCAGGCCACGCAAAGATCGTCTCTGTGACCACGGCACCGCCCAAGAGCGAGCCAAACTGGGTGCCTATCACGGTTACTATGGGAATAAGCGCGTTTTTCAGGGCATGCCTGTAGATTACCACCTTTTCTGACAGCCCCTTAGCCTTAGCAGTGCGTATATAGTCCTGGCGGAACACTTCCAGCATGCTGGACCGGGTCAGCCGGGTGGTCATGGCTGCCATCCCGAAGCCCAGGGTAAATGAAGGCAGGATCAGGTGCTTTATCACAGTGCCAAGCCCCTGGGAAAAGTGGCCCATCCCTGTGGCCGGAAGCCAGCCCAGTTTGAGGGAGAACACGTACATGGAAAGCAGGGCAAGCCAGAACGCAGGCATTGATACCCCTAGCAGGGCCCCTACCATTCCAATGTAGTCCCATGCAGAATACTGCCTTACGGCGGATATGATACCCACAGGCAGGGATATGGCTATAGCCACAATCATCGACGATATGGTCAAGAGCAAGGTGGCGGGTATCCTTTCTACAATGGTTTTGAACACATCCTGGCCTGTGTATATTGACTTGCCTAGGTCCCCCCGCAGGGCATTCTTCAGCCATCTCCAGTACTGAACGTACAAGGGATCGTTAAAACCCCATTCTTCTCTCAGTTCCTCAATCCTTTCCGGGGTTATCGCTTGCTCCTGGGATCCCAGCATGATGAGCACAGGATCCCCCGGCGCCAAGTGAACCATAAGAAACACCACTATGGATATTCCCAGCAAGGTGGGAATGGCTTGAAGCAAGCGACGGATAATGAACTTAAGCATCGGACTCACCTCTATTAGAAAGGGAGGCGCTGGTTCCAGACGCCTCCCCGATTGCTTCAAGGAAGCTTATTACTCACTCAGCCACACGTTGTTCTCCAGGGTTACAAACTGGAAGCTGCCGTAGTAATCCTGGACCTTCTTGTTGTAGGCGAAGAAGAAGTATTCGTGGTATGCCGGGATATGCGGTTTATCCTGCACAATGAGCTCCTGGGCCTGCTTCCATACAGGTTCCCGCTCTGCAGGATTAACAAGGGTAATTGCACGGTCCAGCAACTCGTCGACTTCAGGGTTTGAGTACAAAGAGCTGTTTCCATTAGGCCCCCTGTTGCGGCTGTGGAACATAAACAGCATGCCGTTGGGTCCGCTGTAGCCGCCAAGTATATGGATGTCGAAGTTGCCCTTCTCAACTTCGCTTAGAAGAGTGCCCCATTCCAGGTTCTGCACTTCGGTCTTAATGCCCAGCTCATCGAGGCTGGTGGCAACTATGACCGACAGCTTGGTACGGTTGGTGTCCTGAGGTGCAATGATCCTCAGAGTTAGAGGCTTACCGTCCTTGTCAAGGTATCCGTCTCCGTCGGTATCCTGATAGCCAAGTTCGGCCAGGATATCCAGGGCCTTCTCAGGATTGTACTCCCAGTATCTTGACAGAGACGGATCGTATCCCAGGATATTCGGGCACACAGGGCCGTAAGCCCTCTCAGCCATTCCTGGCGGGAAGATCGCGTTGACCGCGGCGTCCATGTCGATAGCCAAAGCTATAGCTTCTCTGAACTTGGGATCCTTCGTAGGCTCGTTTTCGCAATGGAACGCCATGTACCTGTAGGCAGCGGTAGCTTGCCTCATTACCTCCAGGTTCGGATCTGCCTCGATTCTCTCAACGTCTTTTTGCGGGACTTGTGCTACAACATCCACGTCTCCCGATTCCAAAGCTATGAGGAGCGCATTGGGATCAGGTATGGGCTTGATGATAATCCTTTCCAGGTTGGGCTTGATGTAATAATCTTCGTTGCGGACCAATGAGACGTAGTCGTCAGGTTTCATTTCTTCAAACTTAAACGGGCCGCTTCCAATCGGGTTGCGTGCAAACTTTTCCGGACCTAGGGTTTCGATTATTTGCTTGTTGACTATGTACACACTTGCCAGGTTGTCCAAAAGGAAGGCGTCAGGTTCTTTGGTGGTGATCTTCACGGTGTACTTGTCTATCACTTCTACCTTATCCACCGAGTTGACCAGGGTCACCCGTGCAGACCTGGTTGCCGGGTCTAGGATCCTTTCAATGCTGTACTTCACGTCTTCAGCAGTCACTTCCGGGCCTTCGCCTTCGGGAAAAACCTCGTTGCCGTCTTGCCACCTGGCATCTTTCCTCAGGTGGAAGATCCACGTGTTGTTATCGGGGTTTTCCCAGGATTCTGCCAAACGCGGGATGATTTCCCGTTTGGAGTTGTGGGCTACCAAGGCGTCAAACACGTTGTTGATCACGTGCCATGACCCATCATCGTTGTACATGGCGGGGTCCATGGTAACCACGCTCCAAGAGTCGCCCAAGACTAGGGTGCCGCCTTCTTTGGGTTCAGTGGAACCGCCGGGCTGAGGCTGCTGGTTTCCGGAACCGCAGCCGATTAGCAAAAGCATAGTGGCGAGAATGATTAAGATAAGTCTGGTTGCTCTCCTCAATATCTATTCCTCCTAGACTACTGTAGTTGAAACTGTGAACAATACTGGATCAGCCTGCCTTTTTTGGTGTAGTGCCTGCCATCTCCCC
>LFST01000058.1 GCA_001513185.1 Candidatus Fermentithermobacillaceae bacterium DTU015 | reverse complement strand
AGCAAGGCCAGTGATAGAATAGCCTATCGCTGCCTCTTAGATAATTCATAAGTCACAACCAAAGCACCGGTATCCTGGTACACGGTCATCCGGCTTTGCTTGTCGCAAATTTGGATGAGTCTCCGGCCCATCCCGCATAAGACGGGCCGGGATATGACGTTACCTATTATAGCCGCACCTGCTTACAAAGCCGCCTTGTAGATGCTAAGCACATCTTCATAGGACAGCGGCTTGAACGTTCCCACAGAACCGCCGCCGTGCTCCACTGCAGCCCGTGCCATCTCTTCGAGTTTATCCTCGCCTATTCCGATTTCCCTAAGCGTGGCCGGAATACCCAGAGCTTTGAAAAACTCCGCGGTCCTGTCAATCGCCTCGCCGGCGATCTCATGAGGAGCTTTACCTGGATCTATGCCCCACACGTTCACGCCGTACTGGACGAACTTGTAGAGGTTGTCGTCGTCAAGTATGTGCCTCATCCAGTGCGGCGTCAAGATTGCTAGGCCCACCCCATGGGTGATGTCATAATACGCCCCGAGTTCATGCTGCATAGGATGAACGCTCCACTTGTTCGGTCCCGTGCCGAACTGGAGCAGCCCGTTCAAAGCCAGGGACGAGGCCCACATCAAGTTAGCCCTGGCCTCGTAATCATCGGGTCGTTCCAGGGCTATCGGGCCGTACTTGATGCAGGTCTTAAGCAGTGCCTCAGCCAGTCTAGCCTGCACAAAGGCCCCTTTCTCGTGGTTGAAGTAGGCTTCAAAAATATGGCTCATGATGTCCGCCACTCCGGCCGCCGTCTGGTAGGCCGGCACAGTAAAGGTGTACGTAGGGTCGAGTATCGAGAACTTGGGCACCATATCAGGATGGCCTATCCCGAGCTTCTCGTTGGTTTCCTTGTTCGTAATCACAGCCACTGAGTTCATCTCGGAGCCGGTGGCTGCCAGGGTAAGCACCGCACCGATGGGCAGCACTTTCTCGATCTTGGCCTTGCGGACTACCAGGTCCCACGGGTCGCCATTGTAGAAAAAGCCCGCCGCAATCACCTTGGCGCAATCGATGGTGCTGCCACCGCCTACAGGCAGTATGAAGTCGATGTTATGCTCCCTGGCAATCTGGATGCCTCTGCGCACGGTGGAGATCCTCGGATTGGGTTCGACCCCGGCCAACTCCCAGAACTCTACGCCGTTTTCCTTCAAAACCCTGGTAACCGCATCGTAGATGCCGTGGCGCTTAATGCTTCCTCCCCCGTACACCAAGAGCACCCTGGAACCGTATTTCTTTACCTCTTGCCCCAGCACTTCAATCTGGTTCTTGCCAAAGAATATCCTGGTGGGTATATGGCACACGAAGTTTTGCATGTCTGATACCTCGCTTCCTTTCTTGCTTTTCTACTGATGAATCAATCCAGACCCTTTCTGCCCCCCGGCCTGCTTCGTGTACAGACATAAGGCACAGGCTCCCTAAAGTTTCCCCCGACCGCCGGTCCGTGTAGTGTGGTCTCAGGCTTCAATCAATGCTTTCCAAGACGACATCGTAATGCTTTCCATTCACGCTAACATCGAAATAGCGTACACCTCTCAAAGTGGCTTTAATCTGTTCGATACTGTTTTCCATGTCCCCTAGAAGCTTTTGCGCTTCTTCTACACTTATCGCTATAAACTTGACCTTATCCCCTGGCTTAAGCTGGGCAAGTTTCGGCAAATCGCTCCAGATGCAGGTCGCAATTTTCGCATATCCACCCGTTGTCTGAGCATCTTTTAGCATTATAATGGGATTACCGCTTGCCGGAACTTGGATAACTCCCGGCACTATGCCATCGGTTATAATGTCGTGTTTTTGCTTTGCCCGGATTTGAGGCCCTTCCAACCTGTACCCCATTCTGTCAGAGTCCTTCGTTATAGCATAAGTAGAGTTCAAGAAGAGTCTGATATTTTCCTCATCGAAGTAATCATCTTGAGGACCTAAAATAACCCCTATCTCGGCAACGTTCTTATAAGTAGGAACGTATCTTTCATCAACCCTGTAAAATCTGGCCGGCTTATTTCCCAGTTCTCTGAAAAGCAAGTCTTCCTTTTTCAACGGCCTTCCTTCTAATCCCCCCAACTTTCCCCTAGTATAGGTAGAAGCGCTTCCCATTGCCACATCGGCCTTAAATCCCCCGTTAACGGCAAGATATGCCCTACATCCAGAGCTTACAGCCCCTAATGAAAGCACATCACCCTTCTTTAAGGGGAAAGACGTCCACACTGTTCTCTTTTTGCCGTTGACTTCAACAGGGAGCTGTGCACCGGTTATCGCAACGGCCACATCTTCCAAGACTTCCAGCGTTGGGCCAAGCATTGTAATCTCTAGGGCAGGCGCATTTTCCTCGTTGCCGAGCAAGATATTGGCAACTCTAAACGCAAACTCATCCATGGCCCCTGAAGTGGGTACTCCCTGACTTTCATAACCGTATCTTCCCAGATCTTGAATTGTAGTAAAAAGGCCCGGCTGCAACACCCTGAAAGCAGCCATTTTGATTCTCCTCCATCAAGGATTTCTATTGCCTTCCAGCATATTCATAAGTCTTGATTTGATAAGTTCCTTTCTCAACTTCTTCGTTTATACTAAAGAACTCATCGGGCTCTATTCTGACGAATCTTATGTAATTACCGGCTTGTAACAAGATTGGATTTTCCCTTTTGGGATCATAGAGTCTTACCGGCGTCTTCCCTATTAGCCTCCACCCTCCCGGGCTATCCAAAGGATATATGCCGGTCTGGCTGCCCGCTATTCCCACCGAACCCGCCTCAATCTTCTCTCGTGGGGTTTCAAGCCTCGGTGTCGCTATTTTTTCAGACATCCCACCAAGGTAAGCGAACCCCATTGTAAAGCCCAGCATGTATATGCGGTAGAGAGGTTCCACGTGAATTTGTATTACTTCCTCGGGAGTTATCTTGCGGTATTCAGCCACGAAATCCAAATCCGGCCCGAACTCTCCGCCATAAGCCACGGGAATTTCTATGATTTTAGGTTTAAGTGCATATTCTCCCCTCTTTGCGTTTGAAGCAGTCTCTACAAAATCCGAGACTTTTTTGAAGTCTATCTCTAAGGGGTCGTACTTAATAAGCAGGGACCTGTATGTGGGAATCATGGAGATTATCCCATCTACCTTGGCATTTTTCAGCAAATTGTACAGGTTCAACACCCTGGCGTTACATTCTTCCGAGATCTCATCACCAAATTCAACTACAATAGCCCTATCGCCAGTAGGCAAAATCTTCGGTCTATCGTACATAATGGCTCATCCCCTCATAGAAAACCTGCCATGGGTACGATTTGCACTCCATTTTCCTCCAAAACGGTTCTTAGTCTTCTCGCAAATTCCACCGCCTTAGGATTGTCCCCGTGCACGCATATGGTGTCTACCTTGACCTGCACTAAAGTGCCGTCTACCGCTTCCACACACCCTTCCCTTATCATTCTTAGCACCCTTTTGCACGCTAGCTCCTCATCGTGAATCATAGCGTTTGGGCGTTTTCTTGAAACCAGCGTACCATCGGGGTTTATATTCCTGTCTGCGAAAACCTCCCATGCGAATCTAAGTCCCACTTCTCTTGCAGCTTTTTCCATAGCGGTTCCCGCCATCCCCACGCAAATCAGATTGCTGTCAACCGCTTTTATAGCCTCCGCAATCGCAAGGGCCACTTTTTCGTCCACCGCCGCCATATTATAGAGAGCTCCATGGGCTTTCACGTGCTGGAGTCGTAGGCCATAGGACTCTGCATAGGCTTTCATCGCCCCTATTTGATAGATGACGTAAGCTTTTATCTCACCGAAAGATGCATCCAAGTTTCTCCTTCCGAAACCCAACAGGTCGGGGAAACCCGGGTGGGCACCAACTGCTACACCGTTTTCCTTGCAAGAGCGCACAGTTTTATCCATCACCAACGGATCCCCTGCATGAAAACCGCAGGCTATGTTGGCAGAAGATATGTACTTAACTATTTCCTCATCCATCCCTAATTTGTACACCCCGAAGCTCTCCCCAATATCGCTGTTGAGGTCAACCCTGTAAGCCATAACAACACCTCCGTTATTTTTCGCCTTCTCTCTTACCGAAGCCTCACACCCCTGCCAAAGAGTTGAACAACCTGACGTCGCTTTTTCACACGATAGTCGGCCTCGGGCAGGCGCGATGCAACAAGCAACGTCTTGCACAGGATGTTGCTTCTGAAGATGGTCACGGACTTGTCCCCCCGGGAGGTAATCTATCGCTGAATATTCGACCTCCGGTTGATTTCTCCTGTCTAGGGTTTTCCAGGAGCAGGTAGTCTTAATCGGTTGCTCCACGTCATGTAGAGCAAGGGGTACATTACATATGGAAACTGCCCGAACTGACAAACAGGATCAGCGGAGAGAGCGATCCAACAGCACCTTGGTTCACTGTGAGATGAAGGAACCGAAGCGCAGTTGCTGGAAAACATGTATGAAGCAGATTCCGTTGCATGTCATAGATTACAACCAGTATGCCACGGCATTACCCTTTAGGCGGTCAGATATCATATGAAACAAGAAAGGGGAGTTAGACACAGCCATGATAGACAACAAGGCGCTTTCTCCTGAAGCGTGGTTTCACACGAAAAGAGCGCTGGCTTGCGTTGAGGCCCTTAACAAGGTGGGCTTTACTGCAGTCTACGCAGCAACCAGAGAGGAAGCAGTAAAAACTGTACTCGATGCCGTCTCCGAAGGCTCCACGGTTGGCATCGGAGGTTCGGTCACCGTCCGCGAACTGGGGCT
>LFST01000056.1:10422-25372 GCA_001513185.1 Candidatus Fermentithermobacillaceae bacterium DTU015 | reverse complement strand
GAGAACGGCTAAAGTGTTATCATGATCCCGGACCACATGTTATAATACCCTCATTGCAATGCATAAAAATGCATCAAGTTTCAAGATGATGCATCATAGCTCGCACCGGTGATGCACCAATCTCAAATTCATGCAAGCTAGCCATGTGCAAGCGTATGAAGAGGAGGTGATATGTAGCACGGCCTGTCTGTCCGCAGCAGGCTGTGTATCTCAGCCTGCTGCGGAGTTGGTTAGGTTCGTTGTTACCGGTGTTTGATTCATCCTATTGCAGTCTGAGACCGTTGCGGTTTCGTGGATTTCCTGAGTTCCATTTCAAATTACGAGAAGGAGAGACCGGGATGAAAAAACATTTTTTGATTGTGCCATTAATGCTCATCATGATGGTGGCCCTTATGGCCGGGTGCACTCAAGAAGCTGGGCCAGAGGCCACCGACGGTAATGGAGAACCGAAAACTCCTGCCATGAAACTCATCGCAGTTGGCGAATGCACTTTTGCCCCGTTTGAGTATATAGATGAAACCACCGGCCAACCGGCAGGGTTCGATGTGGATCTTATCCATGCCATAGCCGAAGCAGCCGGGTTTGAAGTTGAGTACAGGAACATGGACTGGAACAGCCTCATTGCAGCTCTTCAAACCGGAGAGGCGGATCTTGTGGTATCCGGAATGACCATTACCGATGAAAGGGCTCTCGAAGTCAAGTTCTCCGACCCGTATTTTGAGTCGGGCCAGGCATGGTGCGTAGAGGAAGGTTCGCCTATCAAGGCCTTGGACGACCTGGCTGGGAAGACAGTGGCAGTCCAAATCAACACCACTGCGGACTATGCCGCGCAAAAACTTGATGAGAAGTTCAAGGAAGAAGGCAAGCCAGGATTGAACATTAAGAGGCTGGAACAGGCCGCAGACGTGTTCAATGAGCTTAAAGTAGGCGGTGCTGACGCAGTCATCTCTGACCTGCCGGTTATCCAGGAGTATCTCAAGAACCACCCTGACTCGAACATCATCATTCCTGAACCTGCCTTTACGGTTGAGTACTACGGTATAGCCATGCGCAAGCAGGACAAAGAGATACACGAGCTGATCAACAAAGGCCTGGCTACGATCAAGGCAAGCGGCAAGTACGACGAACTGTACGAGAAATATTTCGGAACCAAGTAGGTGCCGGGCCGGGAAAATCCAGGACTATAACAGCCGGTGATAGCCGCCACAGTCGGAACAACGGCCAAAGTCAGGCATGGAGCAAGAGCAGAACCGGACACACCAGGCCGGCACAGGCGGACACGCCTGTGAACTCTAGGGGCCCTTAAGGGCAGGAGATTAGCAAGGGAGGGAGCAGCTCTGTTTGACTTAAGTGTAGTGGCAAGGTACTTGCCCTTCTTGGTGAGAGGGGTTGGGATTACCATTGAGTTCACTTTGATATCGTTCTTGCTCGCGATTGTGCTCGGCCTGGTGATTGCCCTTGGCCGTATTAGCAAGAACAAGTTCATCCGGATTCCATGTCAGGTATATATAGACTTCATAAGGGGCACACCCCTGCTTGCCCAGATTTACCTAGTGCACTTTGGCCTGCCCCAGATACTTGGCTACAAACCTGTGGGTTTCATCGACGCCCTCATCGCCCTTACGCTGAATTCTTCAGCCTACATGGCCGAGATTTACAGGGGCGGAATTGAGTCCATCGAAGCCGGACAGATGGAGGCTGCAAGGTCTTTAGGGATGACTTATGGCCAGGCCATGCGGTATGTGATCTTGCCTCAGGCTATCAGGCGGGTGATACCTCCCATGGGCAACGAATTTATCACACTGCTCAAAGAATCATCCCTCGTGTCTGTAATCGGTATGGAAGACCTGATGATGCGGGCAAAGATTATGGCAGGCCGGAGTTTCAGGCCGTTTGAGGCTTACTTCACCTCAGCGCTTATATATCTTGCGATGACCTTTACTTTCAGCAGGCTCTTAGGGCGGGTAGAAGGGAGGCTCAAGGCCAGTGGTCAAAGTTAAGCAGCTCCACAAGCGTTTCGGCGACCTCCACGTGCTCCGGGGCATAGATCTTGAGGTAAAGAAAGGCGAGGTGGTGGTGATAATCGGGCCCAGCGGATCGGGCAAGAGTACCTTCTTGCGCTGCATTAACCACCTGGAGCAGCCCAGCTCAGGGGAGATCCACATCGACGGCGTGAACCTGGACGACGGAAGCGTTGACATAAACCTGATACGGCAGAGTGTAGGGATGGTGTTCCAGCAGTTCAACCTGTTTCCTCACCTTACGGTGCTTCAGAACATATGCCTTGCACCGGTCAAAGTGTTGAAGATGCCTGAAGCACAGGCCGAGGAACTGGCCAGACAACTGCTGAGGAAGGTCGGCCTTGCCGACAAAGAGCCCGCGTATCCCCACCAGCTTTCAGGCGGGCAGCAGCAAAGGGTGGCGATTGCACGGGCACTGGCCATGAAGCCCAAACTGATGTTGTTTGACGAGCCTACATCAGCGCTGGACCCTGAGATGATTGGCGAGGTCCTCATGGTAATGAAAGAACTTGCACTTGATGGCATGACCATGCTTGTCGTAAGCCATGAGATGGGATTTGCCAGAGAAGTGGCTGACAGAATTGTATTTATGGACGCAGGACTTATCATCGAGGAAGGAGAACCTTCCGAGTTTTTCACCAATCCAAAGCATGAGAGGACCAAGACTTTTCTGAGCAAGATTTTGTGAATCGCAGGATCGGGTAGGTTGAAGCTGTCACTTGCCACGGTCCGGAGCCAGGTTCGGACAATCACGGTTCCCTGAAGCCAAGCTTTCTGGGGAACCGTTTTTTGCTACATTCTAGAGACTCTCAGTCACCTACCAGGTATTTGTCCCGCTGTGCCTGTTGTGTCTACCCCTGTAAAGTGGGCCGGGCAGCTATAACCTGCTGCGTGAAGCTGGTAAACTCTAATAAACCTTTAGGAATGCCCGAGGCGATAGGCTAAGCTTGCGCCTTTCGTGCAGACCGGATCATTGATTAGCGGGGAGGGAGCACAGTGGACTTGATTCTCCAGGGTTTGAGTAATCCTTTCCTTGGGCCGGTGTTTGCTGCTGTGGCAGGAATCCTGGCTTCAGCAAGCCCATGTGCCATGTCCGCCGTCCCCCTGATGGTGGCGCATGTCGCCGGTGCCCGTCCTGAGGCGCGTAAGCGCCAAACTGCCCTGTTTGTACTGGGGATGGCAATGGCCCTTTCGGTAACAGGGATGGTCGCCGGACTTCTTGGGAAATCTCTGCTGTTTGCAGCTCCTTGGATTAGGTGGATTGCCGGAATTGCCTTTATAATCGCGGGACTGTCGTACCTAGAAGTACTCGGTTCCTCGAGAACTTGCGATGCCAACATCCCTTTGGAGGCTTTGGTTGACGAAGATGATGTATCTCAAGACGCCGCATCAGAGGACATCCGCCGGGAAGGCCGTGCCGGGGCGGCCCTGAAATCCATCGGCCTTGGGATGCTTTACGGGCTGTCGGCATCTCCGTGCTCAACCCCTGCGCTGATAGCTATTCTTACCATAGTCGCGTCAACCGGTTCGGTGATAAGAGGTGGTTTGCTGCTTTTGGCATATTCTTTGGGCCAATCTGTGTTGGTGCTTTTCGCAGGGCTTTTTGCCACCCAATTCACTGAGTTTCTCGAAAGCGAACGGAATGTCCGGCTGCTTGACATACTCCGAAAAGCCGGCGGAGTGATAATTGCGGGGTTCGGAGTTTATGTGATGGTAAGACCTTACTTGTGACTGCAGCTTATCACACCCGGGGAGGAGGAATCACTCATGAACACATGTCCTTTGGCTGTTTTGACAAGCAACCGGTACTTCAGAATCGTGGCTTTGTTCCTGGTGCTGCTGGTGGCAGTGGGGTGGTATTGGAATATGTCACGGGTTCCCGAACCGGAGCAGCAAGTTGAGATAACCATCGAAGACATCGCGCCGGAGGATCTTAGTTCCTACTTCACCGGGAATAAACGCGGTATTCTGGAGTTTTACACAAAATCGTGCCCGTACTGCGTGATGATTGAGCCTGAGCTTCAAGCGCTCAAGGCTGAATACGGGGAGCAGATTTTCATCGTCAAGATAAACGCCGAACGCTATCCTGATGAGGCTTCTAAGTACGGCATCCGCGGGGTCCCCACGCTTATATTCTTGGACGAATCGGGCAATGCCAAAGCCAGCCTTGCAGGTTACCGTGACGCCGAAGGGATCCTTCGGATTCTCCAACATCTGGGATTCATCGAGTAGTAGCTTCGGGTAGTTGTGCCGGTAGTTGCTGAGTGCTGGCAGCCGATAGCCTGATGAGATCCTGGCGCACACCTTCGGGTTCATTTGGTTGGCGCGCTTGAAGCTACTAGCTCAAGCAAAGTAACCAGATTCGCGGACTCGAGGATATACCACGGATAGGGCCGGCCATTGAGCAAGTATTCTCGATCGGCCCAGCCTACAAATTCCAGAGCCTTGTCCCGGTCTCCCATCATAAAGGAGGCAACCGCCACGCTGGTCCAAGGGAATTTGTCTTTGTTTACGCCTGCCTGCCACTCAGGGAAGGTTTTCACAAAAGCGTGCCATATGGTATGAGCCACAGGGTCGTCGGGAGCTATCAGGCCGCAGGTAAGCAGGTACAGCTGTGACACCCCGTCGGGGTACCACCTGCCTTCCCTGGGAAACCGCTTCCAAATAGGCGATACCGACCAGGCAAAAGCTCCTGTTTCAGGGTCGTAGAGCACGTCAAAAATACCCTCTTTTATCCTGGCTGCTGCATGCTTCAAGTGATTTGCTTCCTGTATGTAACCTTCTTCAAGCAGTACCTGGGACCAATCCAACAGGCCCCGGTAGTTTTCAGCGTTATCCATGAGGTACTTGGTCCAAGAGCCTGGCTTTACGAACACGAGCCCGTCTTCGTCCTGGAGCTCCAGGACCACGTTTGCCACCAGACTTAGGTCGTCGAGGTGAGAACGTATGAGTTCTTTGTCGCCGGTGATGAAATAGTAGTCTGCTACAAGGGACAGGAAGGTGGCAGCGTAGCTGTCGGCTGAATCGTAGTTGGCCGTAGGTATCATCATGATTTCCATGTATTGACCGTGATTTGCTGGGGAACTGCCGGATGCGTACATCACCCTGTAGTCATATATGGTTCCTGAGAGACCCCACCGGTCAGGCTTGTTGAGGCTGGCCAGATACCACAAGATGTAGTCTCGTACTGCTCCGGGGTACCTAGCGACAAGGGTTCTCGCCGCCAGGTTTGCAAAATAAGGGATTACTGTGTTGCCCTCCGGTGACTGGATAAATGCACCGTTTGGCAGCCGGCAGTCCATAAGCCAGGCTAACTCGTCTTCAATGAGGAAGGCTATCTGCTGGGGGGTCAGGCAATCAGGCACGGAAGCCACCCCTGCGACCGTGGATGTGCCGGCTTCACCGGCCTGATTGTCCTGGTCATCCTGGAAGTTGAGGGATGTGCCGAGACACCGGTGACCTATGTGCCGGCCGATAAATACTATTGCAACCAGCACGGTCAAAGTAAGCACGGCTGCCAACAACGGTCTTCCCTGAAGCAAGAATCTTACCACCGGCTCTCCTCCGAAATCTCCAGTAACCAAAGGGCAGATAAGCCACCGATCAATGGGGCCTCTCTCGTAATAAATTCGATAGCGGTAAGAAAACTCCTGCTAGAGGGCCATTTCTTTGGGCGTTACATAATGGGGTTACGACAACTTTCTGCCATGGATGCCAAGAAACAGGCTTGGAGTTTAGGTGAAAGAAGCAGGCACTAAAGCAGGAAATCGTGCTCAGGCCGGACAATACAACCATGATGGTGCAAACCTAGCGCACCGGCCGGCCCAGGGGTGGGCAAATCGCGATACAGCCATGGTACTAAATGCCGCCTGGGTCATGTGCAGCACGGTTTACATAGGCTAGAATTGGGGTAGTGGCCCCGGAAGTCTGAACAGCCGGTGACCACAAACATATCAGGGAGGATGATACAATGAAGACAATCCCCTTCACAAAAATGCACGGATTAGGCAACGACTACATATACATCGACCGGTTTTCGTACCCCGGAGAACACGATTGGCCGGAACTGGCACGGCGGATGTCAGACCGGCACTTCGGAGTAGGGTCTGACGGCTTGATCCTTATCGAGCCCTCGGAAATAGCCGATTTCAGGATGGTGTTCTTTAACGCAGACGGCTTGGAAGGTGAGATGTGCGGTAATGGGATGCGTTGTTTTGCCAAGTACGTGTATGAGCATGGACTTACTGAGAAGACCTCCCTGGTAGTAGAAACCAAGGCAGGCCTCATAAAGCCTCATCTGACCGTAAAAGACGGGATAGTAGAGACTGTTTCAGTGGACATGGGGAACCCCCGCCTGAAAAGGGCTGAGATTCCCCTGGCAAAGCTGGATGGACCTGAGCCTGCCATCAACGAGCCTATTGAGCTTGAAGGGCAGGTGTTCTATGGAACGGCGGTATCCATGGGCAACCCCCATATGGTGTTTTTTGTTGACGACGTGTGGGAAGTGGAATTGGACAAGATCGGGCCCAAACTCGAGTTCCATCCTATGTTTCCTCAGCGCGCCAACATCGAGTTCGTAGCGGTGAAATCGAGGAACGAAATAGATATGCGCATTTGGGAGAGAGGCTCAGGTATCACCCTAGCTTCGGGCACAGGCTCTTCTGCCTCGGTGGTTGCGTCAATCCTCAACGGAAAGGTCGACAGGGGTGTACCCGTAAAGGTGAATTTGCAAGGCGGTACCCTCATTGTCGAGTGGAAGCACGACGGCCACGTTTGGCAGACAGGGCCGGCAACCATGGTGTTCAAGGGAGAGTACTACCTGTAACCTTTAGCCGCTCGGAAAGGTTTCGGTCTCTTGTAGTGGGACTGAGGTTATAGGGGCTTATGTGTGCTTAGGTCACAAACAGGCCTGCTGTTTGAATATGTTTGGAATGGAGTAGGGTGTATGCAGCAACTGGTCGCAGACTTGCTGTTGCTCCTCATAACGGTTATTTGGGGCACCACGTTCGTCATAGTAAAAGAAGCAACTGAATCCATAAAGCCTTTCACTTTCTTGGCAGTGAGGTTTGCCATCGGCAGCGCAACCTTGTTGTTATGGTTAGTTCTTAGGAGGGTTTGGCGTAGCCGGGCACGGTCTATGGTCCCCGGCGGCGGAGAAGATGATCTTAAGGCCCGCCAGGCCAGCTTCTGTTCACACGCTTCCGAACATGCCCCCGAAGGTGCCGCCACATCCAGTAGAGCGGCCATCAGTAGAAGCGGAGATAGGGCTGCCAACAGGGGCAGCGGTTTAGCTGCCGATGCAACCGAGGGTGTTACAGGTGCCCGGGCTGGGTTCCGGGGTGCGGACCTCTTGAGAGGAGCTGTGATTACAGGAATAACCTTGTTCCTGGCGTATGCTACCCAGACCATCGGACTGATGACTGTAGCTGCGGGCAAAGCCGCATTTATTACGGGCCTGTCGGTGGTCCTGGTTCCTCTGGGGTCAGCCCTGCTGCTTAGGGTAGTCCCTGAGACCAACACAACCTTGGGGGTGATCTTGGCTACCATAGGGTTGGGGCTTATGTCTCTTACCCTTCCTTTCAACGTGGAAACAGGTGATGTGCTGATTTTTTTGTGCGCAATCGGGTTTGCTGCTCACATCCTCCTGGTTGGCATACATTCGAAAAACGGGGACCCGGCAGTGTTTGCAGTGATTCAACTCATAATCGTAGCTCTAGGCTCCTTGGTGGCAGCGTTATTCTTGGAGCGGCCCCTTGTGGTCCCGGAGAACACCTGGGGAGCAATTGTCTACACAGGCATAATGGCCACAGCGTTGACGGTGCTGATACAGTCCACCGTACAGCAATATACTTCTGCTACTCATGCCGCGCTCATATATTCGGCTGAGCCGGTGTTTGCTGCGTTTTTCGGATGGCTCATGCTCGGCGAAGTGCTAAGCCCCCGCGAGACAGTAGGGGCAGTGCTGATCTTAGCAGGTATGCTCGTTTCAGAAATAGGCCCCCGTAAAGCGGGACAGCCAGAGGAAGAGCAAACACGGCCATTCTGATTAGGAGACCAGCGGAAACGGCCAACATGGTGCACCTGATGCACCATTNNTGCACCATTTCCGCTATTCTGATGCCGAAAATCCGGAAGAATGGTGTACGTAATACACCATTTCGGCTAGTAGGATGCCGGAACGCAGGAAACTTGGTGCACGTAGTGCACCATTTTGCCCGGTAGGACACGCAACGGTGGACATCTTGGTGCATGCAGTGCACCATTTCAGCGGAACACGAGACTAGTCCCTAAAGATCCTGCAACATCAGGTGGCCCATGACACTGTTGACAAGCGAAACCTGGATAGGTTGACAAGAATGGGCGCATTATGTAGCTTCATATAGAGTACCCTGACGCAAATATCAGCTACAACAGGCCTTACGGGGCCTGACTTTTTGCCGGAGATCTGGACGAAGCTAAGAATGGAGTAATGCATATGCCACAAATTGTCGCTGACCTGATGCTGCTCCTGGCAACGGCAATCTGGGGCAGTACTTTTCCCATAGTAAAAACAGCCATATCGTCTATTAAGCCTTTTACCTTCTTGGCGGCCAGGTTTCTTGTTGCAGGTGCTACTTTGCTCTTGGTCCTGGCGGTAAGAAGACTGGTACGTTTGAAAAGATCCAGAGATGCGGGACATCAAGCCGGCCATGACCACGAAGGTGTCCGGTTGCCTCGCGGGCTCATCAAGAGTGCTTTGATTGCAGGCAGCATCCTCCTGTTTGCCTATTCAGCACAGACTTTCGGGATGCTCACAGTGCCTGCAGGTAAAGCCGGTTTTATTGTTGGGATGTCAGTGGTCATGGTTCCTGTTGGTTCGGCACTGGTGTTTAAAGTGGCTCCTGCTACAAGTACCAGTGTGGGTGTGGCGCTCGCTACCGTGGGATTGGGGCTCATGTCCCTCACCTTGCCGTTTAAGATTGAGATTGGGGATACCCTGGTGTTCCTGAGCGCCATTGGCTATGCTGTCCACATCCTGCTCTTGGGCGAGTACTCAAAGCATTATGAGCCGGTGGCTTTGGCTACGGTCCAAGTGCTGATTGTAGGTGTGGGTTGTTTGGTTGCAGCACTCTTGTTTGAACAACCGCTATTCATTCCAAGAGAGAGCTGGGGGGCCATGGCATACATCGGTGTGCTGGCTACGGCGCTTACCATGACCATACAGTCTACTGTGCAAAGGTATACTTCTGCTACCCACACTGCCCTTATCTTGTCGGGAGAACCGGTATTTGCAGCGCTGTTTGCATGGCTCCTAATCGGGGAGACGCTCACTCCCCGGGAGACCTTAGGGGCAGCGCTGATTCTCGCAGGTATGCTGGTATCCGAACTTGCTCCAGGAAAGAAACAGCCTGCTGCCCGGGAGCGGATGGCTGTGTCAGACTAGAAGGTTTGATGGAAGGTCTAAGGCCGGGCCCATAGACTCCTGATTGCATCTGCTAATGCTTCTACCAATCTCAGAGGGCTCGGCACGTCTACATTCATCAGCAAGAGTAAAGTCACAGTGAAAACCATAAGGGACAAGGCCGAAAACACCGCCAGGTCCCGCCAGTGCTTTCGTTTGACCATGGCAGGTATTTCATAGAGGGCCAAGACTATCAGTGCCGCTACCAAGAGTGAAAAATATAACAGGTTCAAATCAAACTCTCCTCAACAGACTGATGTATAGATCGCCCATTCCGGCCATGGAAGAGCGGCCATGGAAGCCGTCCACCGACAGACCAACCGGTACGTCTGCCAAACTTACTTGGTCTCGGCGCTCTTGAGAACCACGCCCATCCCTCTCAGGTGTACCGTGACATCTATGTCCACCCCAATTGCAGGGAAGATTTCGTCCCATCGGTGTTTGAGACTTTCCCACTCTTTGGGTTTCCGCCTGAAAATGTACTGACCGAAGCCGACCGCATCAGAACCCAGACGCTGCAGGGCAGCAACCGCTCGTGCAATTTCATCTTCGATTGCCTTTTCCGCCCCTTTTTCGAACTGTGTCCAAACCTCCGGCTGTTTTATGAAATCCACAGGCTCTTGAATGCAACCCAGGTTGCCCACGGCGTTTACCTCGATAAATGCCCGTACATCCTCGTCTTCCACTTGGACCTCAAAACTGCCGGTTGCCCTCAGGATCTCTACACTGACCCGCTTGTCTTCGGCGCCAGGGTGAGGGAATTCAACCACCGTGTTATTGACCTTGCCCAATATCCAGTTGAGGCCCCTGGTTTCGAAATTGTCCAGCCAGCCTACCAGGTAATCGCCTTTGAACACTGCGGTACCGCCCAGGGTTGCCCTGGCTTTTATCTGCTCCCGGGATACTTCGCCCTCTATTTCGATATCCGGCTCGAAGGGGATCACCTCAGCTCCCATGGCAATAGGCTCTATCCCTTCGCTTTCCATCCTGTCCAGGAAGTCTCTGATGGTGGTTTCGTGGATTGTGCCCCAGGCTTTGGTCAGGTGGTTCATTATTCCCCGCAGCGCTACAGCGGACATGGGCATTCCCTCAAATTCAGCCTGAAGCAAATCCTTGGCTGTGGCACCTTTGACCACGCTGATGCGTGCTGTGAGCCGGGGCTCAGGATCCCTGTTGATTAGGTCCAAGAAGGGCTTGATGCCCATTTCCCGGAACAAGTCCTCCCCGAAGATATAGAAATTATTGTGAGGCAAGTATGGCCGTTTGGGCGAAATGTAGCCCAAGTTCCGGAAAGCTTCGAACATAGTATGGCCTTCGGTGGTGGCAACCCAAAACGGTTTTTCCTGCGATTTCGGTCCTTCAGCCGAACCCATGGCTTCCGGCTTGGCGAATTGTGCGGTCATTTGTATGTTGCCAGATGGCGATCTGTCCACCCCTATGGCCATAACGAAGGCCAAGTCTTCGATTTCCCTCCGGCTCCAGCAGCCTGACGCAGCCCACATAAGCGACATGATAGCTATAAGGTATACGGTTAGCCGAAGCGCCTTATTCGATTTCATCCGGACCAGCCTCCAGGATCATAGGTGCTTCAAGGTTCCCTTGTTTAGGAAGTACCAGTTTCCTGATACTGAAACCGGCATAGAGTAATGCATAAACCCCTAGCACCAGTACAGGCACAAATATGGGTTGAACACGTATTAAGTAGTGGATTTGCTCAACGTAGTTCTTGAAAAGCAGCATGCTCAACAGTGTGACCAGGCCTCCAATGGGGTAGGTGAGGGGCTCAAACCGGTTGAGTCCAAACAGCTGGGCGAGGCCCAGAGACGAAGCCCAGATGAACAATCCCATATTCACACCGTTGTTGAGTAGCCATAGGGTTACAGGGAAGATTTCGATTCTTTCGAAGAACTCTCCTATGGTTATCTGCCTCACCAGCTGAAGGGTCGGCACTGCAGAAGAAGTGGCTCTGGCCCCGAATACTGCTACAAGGACGATGGATTGGGCAATGAGCACAGCCCCGCTTATTAGCACTGCAATTCTGGTGTAGCGCAAGATCTCTTTTCTGTTGTGAACGTAGGGCACTATCATCCCCACGACACTGTATCTGAGAAAGATGGCCACGATGATGGCTGCACGCTTGAGGTGGGGGCCAATACCGTACGGTAATATGGGGAGGAGGTTTTGGAAGTTCATCGCCTGGAAAGGCAATGCCAACAAGAGCGCAGACATAACCACACCTACCGCTACCAGTTCGCTCCACCGGGCGGTGATTTCCAGCCCCTGCCTGGCGCCGTTCGCACTTAGGAAAGCAGTCACAATGATAAATACCAATACGGGAGTTTCAGGCATAAACGCATTAACCATGGCGCTGCCCATGGCTCTGCCGGCCACCGCGGCATCAAAAACCCAAAATCCTATGAGAAGCAGTGCTGCAATACTGCCTAAGAACTTGCCAAGCACGGATTGGCTGTACTGGATCACGGTCATGTTGGGGAAATTGAGGGAAAATCTTACTATAAGCTCGAGCAGTACAAGCGAGACAACAATGCCGATTGCCGCACCAATCCACGCATCAGTGGGAGATTCGTGGTCTGTCATGAACGGAAATGTCACGGTGGTGGCGGTTATGCGTACTACCAGCAGCATGCACATGTACTGAAACGACGATATCCGGCCTTTCTCAAGCTGCTTCACGGCTTACATCTTCCTCCTTCGTGGCCTCGTTTTAGCACGCAAATGTCACGTCACTTTCTGAGCCAAGGTTTTGGAGTAGCCTCAGCTTATCTGCCGGGATCCTTTGTTTGTTCAGGCTCAGGTGGTCTAGGAATTTGTCCGGGTGCTACCCTTTTATCAGTCTGTTCCTCTACGAATCTGGGGCGTCGGTTCATTGCCCACCAAGGTGCGCGGAACACTACATCCCGCTGTTCCCCTGCGACAAATGGCGCAATAGGTTCTAGATAGGGCACCCCAAAGGATCTGAGGGTCAGCAGGTGGGTTAGCATGGATGCAAGCCCAGCCAAAATCCCGAAAAGCCCCAGTGCTGATGCCAAGATCATCAAGGGAAACCTGAGCAGGCGGACTGAAATGGCAAGGCTGAAGATAGGCGTAACAAAGGAGGAGATTCCTGTGAGCGCCACCACTACTACCATTGCCGCGGACACAAGCCCTGCCCTGAGGGCTGCTTCTCCTATGACCAAAGCCCCGATAATGCTTACCGCCTGTCCTAAGATCACCGGCAGCCGGATTCCGGCTTCTCTTAGGAGTTCAAACACGATTTCCATAAGGATTGCCTCAACTACCGCAGGGAAGGGAATCTGGTTCCTTTGCGCTGCGATGCTCAAGATCAAAGGCGTAGGTAGCAGTTCCTGGTGAAATGTGGTGATGGCTACGTATAAGGAAGGCAAGGTAAGGGATAAGAGAAACGCCAGGTATCTTAGTAGCCTTATGACGCTGCCTGCAAAAAACCGTTCGAAGTAATCTTCGGGGGCGGTGAGAAACATGGAAAAGGTGGCAGGCGCGATTAGGGCGAAAGGGCTCCCGTCTGTGATTATGGCGAACCTGCCTTCAAGCAAGTTGCCTGTGACCCTGTCAGGCCGCTCTGTACGCAAAAGGGTAGGGAAGGGGGACAGGGGCGCATCTTCAATGAACTCCTCTAGCTGGCCGCTTTCCTGGATTGAATCGACTTTGATCCGCGACAAGCGTTGCCTCGCCTCGGCGACAATGCCCGGATTGGCTATCCCTTCGATATATACCAGCGCTACAGGCGTCTGGGACACTTCTCCGATAGTGAATTGTTCTACCCTCAGATTGGGATTTCTGATCCTCCGCCTTATGAGGCTCAGGTTGACAGCTAAAGATTCAACCAAACCTTCTTTTGAACCCCGGATGGTCGACTCGGTAGTTGGCTGGGAAACTTCCCGTTGGCTGTATCCCTGGGTCTGGCATACGATTGCTTTGGCAACGCCCTGTACGAGGATGCACGTGTTCCCGTTGGCGATCTCGTAAGCCACCTTATGGAGATCATGCGTTTCTGCTACATCAGTAAGGTCCAAGTAGCTGTCCCTGATTTGTGTATACACAGTGTTGGGGTCGGTTAAGTGCTCGGTCTTGTCCACGATTCTTTCAATGATGGCGGTGCTTACAAACTGAGGGTTGACCATTTCGTTGAGGTGAACCACCAGGGCGGCAATGGAGCCATGCTTTCCTATGGCTACCCGCCTGCACACCAAATCGAAGCTATCCCCGAAGGCCTGCCTGATGCGGGCTTCGTTTACTTCAAGCACGTGAGAAAGGGGCGTGTGCTTATAGGTGCCCCGGGTTTCGCCTGGTGCTTTGTTCCTTTCAGACTGCGAGAATCGCTTTATCTTTCTTACAAGATTTCTCAACATTTGTTACCTCAGCTCTCTGCAACAGACACTAAAACCAGCTTATGGCTAGTAATGACACATTTGGGTGTTCTATATTCAAGTGGATGTGAGGGCACTTGTCTCTTTGTTACCTTCGGGCGGATTTGATGCTATTCTGGTTTAGGAGGTGTGTAAACCATGGGAAATGTTTCATATGCAGCCGGCATCCTTGACGCAGACATCCGGCTTAGCATTGGGACTACGATACTCAAGATTGGCGCCGTAATCGTCATAGCTTTGGTGGTGGTAAAAATCGGAACTGCTTTGATCAACAGGCTGATGGCATCAAACGGCAAAGTCCCGGGATTAGCAATCGACGAGCCCAGGGTAAAGACCCTTACAAGCCTGTTGCAAAGCACCCTTAGATACGTAACAAGCATAGTAGCGTTCCTAATGATCCTGGATCTGCTGGGGATCGATACCAAGGCGCTTCTGGGAGGCGCTGCCGTATTGGGCCTTGCAGTTGGTTTCGGTGCCCAGAACCTGGTGCGCGACGTGATCACAGGCTTCTTTCTCATATACGAGAGGCAGTATGACGTGGGTGACTATGTATCTATTGCCGGAGTATCAGGGATTGTGGAGCAAATCGGGCTGCGCACCACTGTCATCAGGGAGTTTTCAGGAGATGTGCATACGATTCCCAATGGGCTTATAGAAAAGACTACAAACAAGAGCAGGAGGGAAGCCCGGGCCCTTATTGAAGTGCCGGTACCATATACAGCAGACTTGCGCCAGGTGATGGCAATACTAGGACAGGTGTGCGAGCAGGCAGCACAAGAACTCACGGAAATCCGTGAAGGCCCAAAGGTGCTAGGTGTATCCCAGCTGAGTGAGTCGGGAGTAGTGCTTACTGTATGGGCGCGTACTGAGCCCATGAAGCAGTGGGGAGTTGAGAGAGAACTGCGCCTGCGCGTGAAAGAGGCGCTTGATGCTGCTGGAATCGAAGTTCCTTATCCGAGGATGGTGGTCTACCAAGGCCAAGAGACCAAAGGGACCAAACAAGGCGCCTAGCCGGCAAGTTTGATCCCCTTGTAATCTGAGCCTACTGGGTGCCCGGCGGCGATTGGCTTACCCTTTGGAGA
>LFST01000056.1:6269-10371 GCA_001513185.1 Candidatus Fermentithermobacillaceae bacterium DTU015 | reverse complement strand
CCGCGGGGGTTTAGGAGTTGCTACATAATATGTTGCAGGCCGCAAGAGGTTACAGAATCTGATTATGTTTACTCCATGTTTACTCGAGGTCTTGGCGCTGGTTCCGGGCGTAAACAAAGGGGACACGGTATAAGTGTCCCCTTTGTTGCTCTTAATCAGGAGTTTTACTTTAGCCCGAGGTAGTCTGCTATGTTGGCCCTCTCTACCTTTACCGGCCTTATCTTGCCGGTTAGCGAGGTCATAAGGGATGTCACGCCGGGGCCGTGACCCGATACAAACGAGTCGCCGTGGACCACAATTCCGATGATTACCGCACCGCGCTGGTAGCTCCTGCCGTAGTATGATGAAGAATCCATGATGGCTACGATGTCACCTAGCTTGATCTTGTCAAGTCCAAGCTCCTTGAGCCGCTCCTTTTCCATAGTGGTGATGTCGTAGTCGCCTGACTCAGCCGATGCAGCTCCAAGTCCGCTTCCCATGAATTCCGGAGGTACCATTGCAGTTACCGGGACTTCGAGTACGCCATCCTTTTCGACGATGCCCATCTTGTTCACCAAGTCTGGGTCCATGTTCATGCATTTTACGTCGGGGTAGTCGAGAAGCTCCAGCCCCTGGCCAATTGCCCTCACCTGGACCTTGTCGCCAACCTGGAGTTTCTCGAGCACATCTTGTTCGAAGTGGATGAGCACATGTTCAATGCCGCCGTGCTTGCCGGTTACAATCCCCGTGGCTCCTTTGGCATCTCCTGACACCACGTAAGCCGTGTTGCCCACGCAGGACAGGATGTTGTATCCCCTGTTGGCGTTCTCGTCTTTGTTCTTGGTGCTTACCCCTGGTTCAATGTGGTCACCGGCCCAGCCAAAAGCCGGGTCTCCGACTTTGACGTTGTAAGCAATCCCCCCGGTCCCAGGGATTACACGGATCTTTCCGTCGTAGCACATCCTGGGCCGGACAGAAGGTGCGGATACTTCTCCCATTACTGAGAGCATTACCAAATCGTCTTTATTTGTCCTCAACATATCGTTGCCTCCTCTTGCTATTTAATGCCCAAACCGGGATACCGGAACCCCGCTCCCGGTGCTTGGTTCGCGTCAGCTAGCTCTTGTCTGCCTGAGGCATCGGAAGCGGCGGGTCGTAGTGCTCAGGCTGCTTTTCAAGGTGGGAGTCGAACCACCTCAGGATCTGCTTGAGCCTGTGTACCCGCAACACAGGTTTTCCGCTCCGTGAAAGCTCATGGTTTGAATCAGGGTATCTGACCATCTCCACTTCCTTCTTGAGCCTCTTTAGGGCTACGTAGAGCTGCTCTCCTTGCTCAATGGGACATCTCATGTCTTGTTCGGCGTGGATTATGAGCAGAGGAGTTTTCATATTTTCTACATAGGCAAGGGGCGAATGTTTCCACAGCAGCTCATAGTCCTTCCACGGATTGCCCAAGAGCTGGTTTTCCGTGAAGGTATAGCCTATGTCAGATACTCCGTAGAAGGAAATCCAGTTTGAGATACTTCTCTGGGTTACAGCCGCCTTGAACCTGTCGGTATGGCCAATAATCCAGTTGGTCATGAAACCACCGTAGCTGCCTCCGGTTACTCCCAAATTGTCTTTGTCGATGAAGTCCATGGCAGTTGCGAAGTCGGTCCACGTCATGAGGTCATCGTAATCCATCCCGCCGTAGTCGCCTATCACCGCGTGGAGGAACTCCTGGCCAAACCCCTGGCCGCCCCTGGGATTGGTGTAGATCACTATGTATCCGGCCGCGGCAAGGATCTGGAATTCAAAGAAAAAGTTCCACCCGAACATTGCCGCCGGGCCGCCATGGATCTCCAGGATCGCCGGATACTTGTGGCCTTCCTTGAAGCCTACAGGCTTCATAATCCAGCCGAGCCTGTCTTTGCCGTCGCTGGATTTGAAGGTGAACGCTTCCGGTTGGCTCAGATAAACTTCATCGAGCAGCTGCTTGTTTTCCGAGGTAAGGAGGGTTTCCTTGCCTGAATCCAGCCGGAACACGCCGATTTCCCCTGGTATTGAGGGAGTGCACACGGCTATGGCAAAGGTATTGCCTGCTTTGTCCAGGGTAAAGCCGAAAATCTGCCGCTTGCCCCCCAATACTTTCTCTACGTTGCCCCCTTCGGACGGCACGGAAAACAGCGCCGTCTCACCGCTGTCGTTTGCCAGGAAATACACGGTTTTGCCGTCTGGGCTCACCACAGGGCCTGAAGGTGATGGGCCGAAACGGCAATCCCCGGCCATGCTGTCTCCCACGGCCCTGTCGAAGCCGGTTGTGAGCATGACCGCTTCGCCGCCTTCAACCGGTACCTTCCATATGCGGGACAAGGTTGCAGCGCCAAATTCCCGCTTGTGCCCTGCATATATGATGTGCTTTCCGTCAGGTGTCCACACCGGTGCCATGGAAGGCCCTTTAGTGTCGGTAAGCTTACGCGGTTCGCCCCCTTCGGCGGGCACCACGAAAATATCCACCAGCCATGGGTCGTAATCGGCCTCTTCCTGGCGGTTTGCTGAAAACGCGATAAACTTCCCGTCGGGAGACCAAGCCGGATGATGGTGGTCGAAATCTCCTGAAGTGATCTGCTTTGCAGCTTGCTTACCGTCTACATCCTGGACGAACAAATGGGTCCTGCCGTTGCCTATGAGCCCTTTTGCGGCATCGGCCTTGACCTTGATCCGGCTTAACAGGGTGGGTTCTTCCTGCTTCTTTTTCCTGGCTTCTTCCCTGGCCTTGTCGTCCATGGGTTTTTGGATGTCTTCGGGGTCATCGTCAGGATCCACCAAGGCCGTAAAACAGATTTTGGTGCCGTCGGGGGACCAGACAGGGTTTGATGCACCCCTCCGCATCTTGGTCAATTGATAAGCTTCTCCGCCTGTGGTGGGCATGATCCAAATCTGGCGGTCGCCGCCCCGATCAGACACAAAGGCGAGCTTGGTGCCATCCGGCGACCATCTAGGGCTGTTGTCCATTTTAGGGCCGGATGTGAACGGTCTGGGTTTGGTAGTGCCACAGGTGGAGGTTATCCAGATCTGAGACCGGTACTCTTTGGTCTTTTCGTCTATTGTCGTTCTCACATATGCGATGTGCTTACCATCTGGGGAGACTTGTGGATCTGATACAAACACCAGCTTATACAAATCCTCCGGTGTAAGCCTCCTCTTGGTGGACAAGATAGAGAACCTCCTTTAAAAGAACTAAATTGCCTGAAACCAAACTGATTTGCGGCCAACGTGGATGTGTTTCAATTTCCGCACGGCAGTAGCTTATCCCTTCTTCAAGAGTAAAACCGTCAGGAGATAACAACGACCGGTTCACATTGGAGCGTAACAGGGATCTGTGCCGCCACACGGGCTAATTGCCCTGCAACTGTCTCACCGGGAGATACTTGCCTTGGGAGACGGTTACAACACCCTGGCCGGCTGTGATGTCTTCTATCAAGGATTTTATGGCCTGGGTGAGTTCAGGTAGCACGAAGCATTCAATGGTGACTTTTTCGGCAAAGGATGTATCGTGGATTACCGCCATGGCTGTCTCTAATTCGCGCTGTACTTTTCCGAACCTGTCGTAGTCTACAGTTGCCTTGACAAGGTCGTGGTACCTGTAAACTGCCACTCCGGCTTTATCCAGGGCGCTTGATGCTGCGTTGCTGTAAGCCCTGACCAAGCCGCTTGCACCAAGCTTAATCCCCCCGAAGTACCGGGTTACCACACACACCACGTTTTGGAGGTTTCTCTTCTTGATTACCTCTAACACAGGGTACCCCGCGGTTCCCCTGGGTTCACCATCGTCAGAAGCCTTTTCAGCAAAGCTGCCTACACCTACCGAGTAGGCGTAAACGTTGTGGGTGGCATCGGGATGCTGTTGTTTCACCGACTCAATGTGGTTAATGGCTTCCTCCTCTGAAAAGGCTGGAAATACATGTCCGATGAACCTGGATTTCTTGATTATGAGTTCTGCTTTTGCCTGCTTTGAAGGAGCTATGAATTCCATAGATACACCCGCCCGGTACCTGTTATTGATTCCATCGGTCAACCGCTAGCTCAAGTCTATCAGATTATAGACAAGATTACCTAACCCGGGGCCAAATATTGTGTGTTT
>LFST01000056.1:1918-6248 GCA_001513185.1 Candidatus Fermentithermobacillaceae bacterium DTU015 | reverse complement strand
CTTCATGGATGTGCGTCAAACAGCTGGGACGGACAAATGGGGCTAAATCCGCTGGAAACAAGTATGAGGGAGGTTTACTGGTGATGAGATACACGTTCAGTAAGTATGTGTTGTCTGCTTTTCTTGTGCTCGGGCTCGTAGTCTTTTTGACCGCAGATGCCCGGGTCGCCCTGGCTCAGGAAGCGTCCCAAAGGGTGATTTCAGTTACAGGCCAGGCTGAGATTTACGTGAAACCCGATGTTGCAATGATAAGCTTTGGGGTGGAAACCAACGGGGCCACTGCCCGGGAAGCCCAGCAGCTTAATGCAGCAGCCATGAACAAGGTCATAGACGCTCTAGCGGCGCAGGGGATAGCCAAAGAAGATATCCAGACTTCCAACTTCAGCTTGTACCCCGTATACGAAACCCAGCCTGTGCTCGACAGGCTCCCCGGCAGGCAGGTGCTGAGCGGCTACCGCTGCAACAACACAGTTAATGTGAGGATCAAAGACATAGGGAATGTAGGCGGTATCATAGATGTGGCTATTGAGGCAGGGGCTACCAATGTGAGCAACATTACTTTTGGTGTCCTGGATTCAAAGAAATACGAAGATGAAGTGCTGGCCAAAGCGGTGGCCAACGCTAAGCACAAAGCGGAAATTCTCGCCAAGGCCGCAGGTGTCAACATTACCGGAATCCTGAAGATATCCGACGGCCATGTATCTGTGTCCACCATCCGGGGTGCGTACAAGCTGGCCGACCTGGCGGCAGAGTCCTCTCCCATCGAGCCTGGCGAAGTGAGCATTGTAGGCACAGTAAGGATCGATTTTGCCTTCTGATTTCCGATCGGGTCTGGGTAGTTTGAAAAACGCCCTTTCCGGTTGTCAAAGGCCGGGAGGGCGTTGTCATTTTCGGGCGGGGTTCCGGAACGCTGAGCCGATAGTAATGCGTGCCTATTAAGTTGCACTACCATGAGACTTGATGTAGTATATTTAGCATACAGAAATAAATCAAGATGTCCGAGGTTTGCCATAGGTTGGCTTCGGACAAGCACAAATAAAGAAACCGGACGGTGTTTACAAATGGACAGATCGTCTCAGGATGAAACGCTTATCCAAGCATTACCAGATACCAGTGAAAACAAGATGATAGACGATTACGAACCCAAAGGGGAGCCCCCTCCAGCCGAGTCGGAACCTTTCCCAGACACTGCAGATAAAACCGCAGATAATCACCAAATTCAAGATCCAGCAGTTTGCAATGACGGGGCAAAGGCTGCTTCCAAGGCCGAGGCAGATGACTTGCCGGCTTTGCGCAAGCGTATACTTAACCTTGCGTTGCCGGCCTTAGTCGAACAGACCTTGATGACCTTGGTTTCCATGGCTGACATGATAATGGTCGGGCGGCTTGGTCCTTGGGCCATTACTTCCGTGGGGCTGTCCAACCAGCCGACCTTCGTGGCAATGTCTGTGTTCATTGCGCTTAATGTGGGTGCTACCGCACTTGTGGCACGGTTTGTAGGGGCAGGAGAAAAACACCAAGCATCGAAAGTGGCCCGTCAGGCGCTGGTCATAGCGTCGATCATGGGCATCATCCTGGGATTCATCGGATATTATTATGCCACCGAGATTTTACTGTTTATGGGTGCCGAACACGATGTGATAGGCCCAGGTACAGACTATTTCCGGGTAATATGTATGGGTATGCCCGTGTGGGCAGTGACTATCAGCCTTACTGCGGCTCTCAGGGGAACAGGGGACACAAAGACCCCTATGACGGTCAACACTTTGGCCAACTTGGTCAATGTGGTGGGCAACTATCTGCTTATTTACGGGCATTTCGGGTTCCCCAGGCTTGAAGTCAAGGGCGCTGCCGTGGCAACCACCTTTTCCCGGATAGTAGCGTGCTTGTACATGCTGTATCACATAAAGAAAGGTGACAAAAATATCCAGATATTCTTGGGCGAGCGCTTCCGGTTTGACTTAGGGATCATCAAGCGGATTCTCAATATCGGAATTCCAGCTGCCCTTGAGCAGGCTGTCATGCGGAGCGGCCAAATGACCTTTGCCCGGATAGTGTCCAGCTTCGGTACGATTACTTACGCTGCTCACCAGATCGCTCTCAACATAGAAGGGTTTTCGTTTACGCCGGGAATGGCCTTTCAGATTGCCGCTACCACTCTTGTAGGGCAATCCTTGGGTGCCAAAGATCCCGACAGGGCCGAGCGGGTGGGATGGGAAACAGCCAGAATCGGAGCACTTACTGGCATTCTCACGTTTGGAATCTACTTTTTCTTCGGCAAGTATCTGGCATTCCTATACACAGATGACCCGACCGTGATGGATCTTGCGGCAGGCGCCCTTAAGATAATCGCTCTGATCCAACCGCTAATGCTGGCCAACTTTATCCTTATAGGCGGGCTTAGGGGCGCAGGAGACACAAGGTATACCCTCTTCATTACAATGGCTGGGTTCTGGGGGCTGCGTGTGGTAATGGCCTACCTGTTTGCGGTCAAATTGGGCTTGGGGCTTTTCGGAGCCTGGATCGGCATGGCCATGGATATGGCAGGAAGGTGTACCCTTTCTTATCTGCGCTTTAAAGCCGGAGGATGGAAGCATATACGGGTGTAGACTACTGTGTGCCCCAGGACAATACCAGGTGGTACAAGCAGTTGAGAACCCCGGTCCCACGAGACCGGGGTTCTTGATTTTATCTGACCGGCTTGTAGGTATGTCATGCCGGCGTCAGCTGCACACCTGAGCCGCACTGGACCGCATGTGGATTACATGTTTTGCAAGGTGTATATTTGACAGGGGTGATGTTGATTGGGTATCAAGACGGTTCTGTGCGATTTGTTAGGTATCGAATACCCCATTATACAGGGCGGGATGGCTTTGGTAGCTACCGCTGAACTCGCCGCAGCGGTGAGCGAGGCAGGTGCCTTGGGAGTGATAGCCGCAGGCGATGCCGACCCTGAGAGTGTCAGGAAGGAGATACATAAGGTCAGGGCGCTTACCTCCAAGCCATTTGGGATCAACGTGTACCTGCTGTCACCCTTTGCGGCTGAAGTAATGCGAGTGGTCATAGATGAGAAGGTCCCCGTGGTGACTACAGGGGCAGGCAATCCCGGGAAGTATGTGCCATCATTGAAAGACGCGGGGGTGAAAGTGCTTTCCGTGGTGTCAAGCGTGAACATGGCCAGGCGGCTTGAGCGGGCCGGGGTGGATGCGGTCATCGCTGAAGGCATGGAGTGCGGGGGCCATATAGGCCAAATAGCCTCGATGCCCCTTGTGCCACAGATAGCCGATGCGGTGGATATTCCCGTGGTGGCTGCAGGGGGCATCTACGACGGCAGGGGGCTGGTGGCAGCCTTAGCACTAGGAGCGGTGGGAGTGCAGATGGGGACCAGGTTTCTGTGTGCAGCTGAATGCCCTGTGCATCCCGGCTACAAGCAGGCGATTATCGCAGCCAAGGACAGGAGCACGGTGGTCATCGGGCAAAGCACCGGCCATCCTGTAAGGGTGCTCCAAAACAGGTTTGCCAGGGAGGTCCTGCAGGGCGGAGCAGGAGAAGACTCTAAGGCAGCGTTTAGTGACATGGCCGTAGATGCTTTGCGGCGCGCCGTTTTTGACGGAGATATAGAGTATGGTTGTCTCATGGCGGGACAGGTGGCAGCTATGGTAAGCAGGGAGGAGTCGTGCAAGGAGATAATCGGACATGTGATGGCAACGGCATCTGACGCGCTAAGGCGCCTTGGAAGTTACACATTTCCTTTGGGAGGGTAAAGGGTCAGCAGGAATTCAAACAAGCTGCCCCTCCGCCGCAGCGGCCTGAAAATGCCCACGATGCGGTGTCTGTATTTTCTTAAGGGGACCAGATCACTGGGCCTATCTATCAAGACGTGAAGCATATTTTGATCATCCACCATGACCCCCAGATGGGTGTAACCTCCGGGCAGGCGCATCACCACGATGTCATCGGCTTGTGGTACCGCGACCCGCTCAGCTACCCCGTCAAGAGCTTTTAGAAGTCTGCCCATATAGTCCTCTTGGGCTTCACTGTGCATAGGCAGGCCGTCGCCATCCGGGACAAATACTCCCTTTTCCCGAAGATATAGCCATACAAGCCCCAGGCAATCGATACCTTTCTTGTCCCTGCCTTTGAACCTATACGGTATTCCCAAGAACGAGTCTAGGTCCATGATCCCGCCTCCTTGTGCCATACGTTCCATTCTATGTGATATGGCTTGCGATGGTAACATAACCAGTAACAAGGAACTTAAGGCCGGCAAGAAGAATACGAACAAGCGAATTCTAAAGAGGGGAAGACTGTGTTAAGCCTTCTAGGGCCG
>LFST01000056.1:0-1907 GCA_001513185.1 Candidatus Fermentithermobacillaceae bacterium DTU015 | reverse complement strand
GAGCCCTTCAGGATCAAAGTGGTCGAGATGTTGAGGACTACCGACCGGGCTACCCGGGAGAGGTTAATCAAAGAAGCCGGTTACAACGTGTTTGGTCTGCCGTCTGATGCAGTGTACATAGACTTGCTTTCCGACAGCGGCACTACTGCCATGTCAGACTACCAGTGGGCCGGTATGATGATGGGGGATGAGGCGTATGCCGGGAGCAGGAATTTCTATAACCTGAGAGACACCATCAAAGAGGTGATGGGTTACGGGTATGTGGTGCCTGCGCACCAGGGCAGGGGAGCCGAACACATCCTCATGAACGTGTTTGTAAAGCCCGGTGACCGGGTGCTGGGCAACATGCACTTTGACACCACCGAGGGGCACATCCTGCTCAAGGGGGCAGAGCCCGTGAACTGCCTGGCCGAAGCAGGGTACAAGGTGGGCGAAGAGGCCGATTTCAAAGGCAACTTCGACCTGGACCTGCTTGAGGCTGAGATAAACAAAGATGTGGACAAAGCCGCTTTAATACTGATTACCATCACTTGCAACAACAACGGCGGTCAGCCTGTTTCCATGGAAAACATAAGAGGTGTCAGGAAAATCGCTGACAAGTACGGCATCCCGGTGTTTTTCGATGCAGCCAGGTTTGCCGAAAACGCCTATTTCATAAAACACCTGGAACCGGGGTATAAAGACAAACCGGTGGCGGAGATAGTGAAAGAGATGTTCTCCTACGGCGACGGATGCACAATGAGCGCCAAGAAAGACGCCCTGGTCAACATCGGGGGATTTGTCGCATTTAGGAGCGAGGAGCATTACCGGAAGGCGATAGAGTGGCAAGTTCCCTTTGAGGGTTACGTGACCTACGGCGGGCTCGCCGGACGAGATCTGGAAGCCATGGCAAGGGGCCTCAAGGAAGTACTCAACGAAGACTACCTTGAGGATAGGATTGGCCAGGTAAGATACTTGGCGGACCTGCTCGTAGAAGCGGGCATTCCCATTGTGAGGCCGCCGGGAGGCCATGGAGTATATATTGACGCCAAGTCTATGTTGCCGCATATCCCTCGGCACCAGTTCCCCGCACAAGCGCTTACTGTGGAGCTTTACGTAGAAGGGGGTATCCGCGGGGTTGAGCTAGGCGGATGTGCTTTCGGATACAAAGATCCCGAGACAGGGGAGGATGTATGGCCTGAGCTGGAATTGGTAAGGCTGGCCATCCCCCGGAGGGTGTATACCGACAGGCACATGATGGTAGTGGCCAGGGCTTTGAAGGCAGTCAAACAACGCGCATCGTCGATTAAAGGGCTGAGACTGGTGTACGAGGCGCCCGTAATGAGGCATTTCACAGCGAGGTTTGAGCGGCTGGAGTAGGTCTAAGATGTCAAGGCCTGGGGTGACCCCCAGGCCGCCTTATCGGACCCGGATTAGGTTTTTCTCTGCCAATTGGCAAGAACCGATTGGAACACCGGGGTCAGTACGGAACCGACTATTACGCCCGAGCCGGTCTGGACTATGTTGCCGAGAATTTCTGCTGGGACCGCTTTAGGTGAGTACATGACTGCCGTGCCTGCGGCATATCCTGCGATAATCCACACAGATGCTACCACCATCGCCACCAGCTGGCGGCTTCTGGGTTTTTCGTGGCCCAGTTTCCCGGCAATATAGCCTGCAACCCCTTTTATCACAAAGGTCCACGGAGCCCATGCAGGGTATCCGCCCAATATATCAGCCAAAACGGAACCCAGCGCTCCTGATACGGCACCTGCAAGTGTCCCAAGGGCCATTGAAACGGAATAGATAATGCCGTCTCCTAAATGGATGTAGCCTGTCGCAGTGGGCATCTTAAGAAACATGGTTGCGACCAACACCAGGGCACTTACCAAACTTAATGTCACCAGTGTGACAAGAGGGGATTGTTT
>LFST01000048.1 GCA_001513185.1 Candidatus Fermentithermobacillaceae bacterium DTU015 | reverse complement strand
TAGCCGGTGTTGCCCATGCGGCAATCGGATTGGTGCTTTCACTCAGAAGCAGGGATTTTACTTCCATGCTGGGTTTGCTGATGGCCTACATGTTCGTGTTTACCATACCTTCAATCCTGTTTAGCTTGGGTGTAATTGATGCCAAGTATGACTGGCTCCTTATGATTTCACCGTCCCATTGCGCCAACTACCTGATCAGGGCAGCAGTAAGCGGTGATTTCGAGACAACCACGGCGGCAGCTGCGTGCGCGTATCTGGCAATTCTGGCCGCGGGGCTGTTTAAGTTTGCCGTGTATCCCTCGTTTAAGGACAACGCGGTAAGGGGGTAGTCTTGCATGAACAAATACCTGCCGTTGCTCAAATACGAAGCCAATACCATCATCCGTGATCCCGTAAACCTGTATATGCTTTTGTTTCCGGTTATAATACTTTTCCTGTCGTCCTTCTTGTTCCCCATGCTGCTTGAGGCAATTGACCCGATGCAAGAAGCCAGGCTCAAGATGACAATGCTGTTGGTGCTTGTGGTGATATTGGTGTTCGGGACGTTTTTCCTCGCTGCCATGGCCACTTTTCTCTTGGTAGAGCAGAAGGATGAATGCACCCTGAATACCATTGCCGTTACTCCTGTGGGCACTTCAGGCTATCTCAAGTTCAAGATGACGTACCTCTACCTGGCTTCAGTTGCCGGGATCATAGTGGTGCTCCTAGGAACGAAACTGCTTGCCGGGGATAAATACACGATATTGGGAACACGGGTGTTGGATAATATAGGTATGCCTCATATTGTCTCGTTTGCTGTAGTTAGTGGGCTTTTCACGCCTGCGTTGGGGCTTACGCAGGCAGCTTTCGCGAAAAATAAGGTTGAAGCGTTTGCTTTTGTGAAAGGCACAGGCATAGTGGCATTGGTTCCTGCTCTGATGATACTGGAAACCTTCCAGGGAGGCCTGCAATATGTGTTAGGCATATTCCCCAACTTTTGGGCAGTTAAGGGGATGCTTCTTGAACTCATGCCGGTCCAAAACCAGGCTAATCTCAGCTACCCGCTGTATCTTCTCATCGGCGGGGCATACAATGTAATCTTGATCGTGGTAGCCTACAGGTTGTTTCTCAAGAAGGCGCAATATTAGGAGATGGTCTTGAGCCGGGGAGTCTTACGTATAGGTTTAACGAGACCTGTCAAGAGACCGTCCCCCAAGCTATCCAGGCGTTTCTTGAACCCATCTGCTTTGAGGATGCAATCCGCAATGCGATATCTATAGGCGGCGACAGTGACACCCTGGCTGCGATCACACGGAGCATTGCAGAGGCGTACTACGGAGTTCCTGAAGAACTCAAGCAGAAGGCCCTCTCTTATCTCGATGAGGAACTGCGGGCTATTTTGAAGAGTGGGTGGGGTTTGTTGAGGGTGGGGAGGCAACAGATGAACGCTAATGATAAGGGTATTCCCGGACCACATATTGAGGAGATCCTTTTCACAGTCGGAGGCTCCGGGGATACGCCATGTGTCGCATCACCTTTGGGCGGGAAAAATACCAGATGCTCAACCCTGCGGATATTGAAGAGTATTTGGAGTATCTTTTTAGGCAGGTACATTAATGAGATTGAACGTAAGG
>LFST01000034.1 GCA_001513185.1 Candidatus Fermentithermobacillaceae bacterium DTU015 | reverse complement strand
GGCCTCGTCATCGACCTCGCCTTCGTGCCCCTCGACCCCAGACAGGAGGAATACTACTCCATGGGGCTCGAGGGCCTCCTAAAGAAGGCGAGAGTCAAGAGGGTCTTCCCCATGCACTTCGGCAGGAATTTTTGGGTTATCGGGCAATACAGAGAGGAGAGGGCAGGAAGCCTCGGGGAGACGGTCCTGATGGAGATCAGGCAAGCCGGCCAGGAGTGGGAAATCGACCTGTGAAGTTGGCATGACATTCATTAGCGGGCGTTTGGCCGAACCGCAAGGTAGCCCGCGGGGCATCTATGGAAAGGAGTGATCTTATGAAATTCAAGATGGTCCATGAAAACTACAATGTCCGCGACCTCGAGAAGTCACTGAAGTTCTACGAAGAAGCGCTGGGACTCACGGAGAAGAAGCGGATCGAGGCCAAAGACGGCTCTTTCATCATCGTCTACGTCGGAAACGACGCCACGGACTTCCTCCTGGAGCTCACCTGGCTCAGAGACTGGGATAGGCCCTATAACCTCGGGGACAACGAATTCCACCTGGCCTTTAGTACGGACGACTTCCAGGCGGCCTACGAGCACCATAAGAAAATGGGTTGCATCTGCTATGAAAACCCTGAGATGGGCATCTATTTCATCGAGGACCCCGACGGGTATTGGCTGGAGATCCTGCCTGAAAGGAAACAACGGAAGTAAGATAGGGATAAGCCGAAGCCATCCACAGAGGCGGCGGGTGACAGGTGACGAAGGGAACCCGCCTGACTGTGGCCAGCAGGTGCTGGACAGATCCGGTTGTGTGCGACACATGACCAAGGGAGCCCGCCTGCACTGCGAAGGATGAACTACGGGCTTGGGGAAAGCCTGCTTCCCCAAGCCTGATCACTCTCCCTGTACTTTCCTGCCATATGCTGCTGAGCCGGCTTTCATGAGATTAACGGAGATGGGTTGGTCAGAGGTGCCGGAAACGTAGTAACCTCAAACTTCTTCAAGCACGAGGTTTGACCGATCACCGTTCGGGCCACCGACCCTTCCGGTGGAGTGGTTGCTTTCTGGCAGACTGGTTGCTTTCTGGTAGACTGGCTGATTGTACCTCCGCCCTGAGCTGTTACAATACGATAAGAATATCGTAGTTATGTATGATATATGCCTAACCTTGAATTATAGCGACTCAGCCAGTCAGAGGAGGGGCGCCCATGAAACTCAGGCTCATACCCCGCTTCCAAAAGCTACCCGGTTCCCAGGCTCGCGGTTCTCAGGCTCGTAGTTCTCAGGCTCACGGTTCTCGGAATCACAGTTCCCATGCTCATGGTTCCAAAGACCAAATCAGGTCCTATGGACCGCTCGGCTCAACCACGAGCTCAGCAAACAGACTAACAAACAGCTCGACAAAGGGATTCCCAGGGACCGGCAGAGCATCACGACTATCCTTGTTGGCCACAATGTCAGGAGTCACCCTGGCAGTCATCATCCTTACCCTGTCCGTATTCCCCGGCACCGCCTTTGGCGCCTTCCGATACCACATTCCGAAACAACAAGACCAGCTCACAATCAACGAGGACGGCTCAGTCGGGCTAATCCGGTACTTCGAGTTTGC
>LFST01000024.1 GCA_001513185.1 Candidatus Fermentithermobacillaceae bacterium DTU015 | reverse complement strand
TGGTCAATATGCCCAATTGTACCTACGTTCACGTGAGGCTTAGTTCTCTCAAATTTCTGCTTGGCCACAACAAAATCCCCTTTCCTTGCATTATGGCCCACCTTCGGTGACATTCCGGTGACTTTCTATGGATTTTTTATCAGTATTTACGTCTTTATGCAAGTTGATCTTCACGCAAGCGGACTACCCCTCTTGCGCTGCGTGAAGCTGCCTTAGAGCAAAAAAATGGCCTAGAAACATTAAAATGGAGCTCACAACCGGAATCGAACCGGTGACCTCATCCTTACCAAGGATGCGCTCTACCGACTGAGCTATGTGAGCACCATTACGTTTGCAAATGACAGTATTGTATTAAAAGGGAAATTGGTTGCGGGGGTAGGATTCGAACCTACGACCTCCGGGTTATGAGCCCGACGAGCTACCTGACTGCTCCACCCCGCGACGTTACTGGATGGTGGAGAGGGCCGGATTCGAACCAGCGAAGGCTTATGCCAGCAGATTTACAGTCTGCCCCCTTTGGCCGCTTGGGTACCTCTCCACGCAGTGTTTATATTACCAAGTTTTCAACAGTTGTGCAACCTCTGCAGCATGTCCTGGTTGCTACGTGGGAAATGCCGCCTGCTGGCGGCAGCAATTCTGATTATACACTGCTACGGGCATTATTTCAACTCCAACTTCCGGCCCCGGGTTAGTCTACCCGCCAATCCAATTTCTTGGTGCCAAGATACAGGAAGCAGATAGTAAACCCCAGCAATATCCCGATGAGTCTGAGCATTTCCGGCACGGGCATGCCTGTCAAGCTACCCCTTAAAGCCGCAGCCGCATAGCTCGTAGGCAGCAATCTGGATGTAGCTTTGAGGAAGCCCGGTAAGTTCTCGTAGGGAATCAAGACCGGCGACAGAAATACTACTACCAGCATCATGGCCGAGTTAAACATGTTTGCCTGATGGATCCCCCGGGCAAACACCCCTGCCAAAACCCCCAGCCCCGTCATGGACAGCGAACACACCACCATAACAGGCAGGACCATGGGGGTCCACTCTAGCTGGAATCCAAACCACCATGCACCCATCCCAATGGAAAACAGCATGGCAGGTATGATGAAAAGCCCTGACACCGTGGCAAAGGCCAGAGTTATCTGCAACTTGGATACAGGCAGCGCAGCAAAATAGTCTAGGTCGTTTCGTTGCCTCGCCCAAGCCAGGTCATTGCAGATTGACTGCATAGGCCCCATGACCAGTGACATCACTGCATTGCCGGTGGCAACATATAACCCTGATGCGGAGTCCTCGGCACTTCCGTTCAGTTTCATAAAAGTCATGATGGCAAGGGGGAACAGCATCCCTACTATCACACCAAAGTACCATTCGTTGCGGATATTTGCCCACCTTATGAACAGGAGATTCTTGTATGCCGTCCACCAATGCCTTATCTTGTCCCGCATGCTTGAAGGAATTGATGGCTGCAGGTTTTCCACCCGCTCGCCACAGAAGTCCTCATATTTCGGTTTCAAGTTTCTCAACCCCTCCCAGCCGAAGGTACACATCTTCCAAAGTAGGGGTAACGATTTTCACGTCCTCAAGATAGGTAATACCAAGAGCTGACATCACCCAGTCCACCACCTGCTGGATGCTATCACGGGGGGCCAACAGGATAACTTCTCTCCCGGACAACCACTTGGCCTCTATACCTTGAGGCGGTTCAAGCAGGGCTGGGTGTAGGTGACGGTCGGTTTCAGCTTGGAGCCGCACTTCTATACGTACTCTTTGGTCGATCCTGGACTTTAGCGCACCCACCGTCCCTATGGCCTGTATTTCACCTCCGCTCATGATGCCCACCCGCTGTAGCACTTTTTCCGCTTCCAGCACATTGTGGGTTACCAGGATGATAGTCGTGTTATGCGTTTGGTTAATCTCCTTCAACTTGTCCCAGACCTGTTTCCTGTACGAAGGATCCAGATCGTTGGTAGGCTCATCTAGAATCATGATTGGGCGGTTAGCCATAAGCCCCATGCACAAGGCTATCAACCGCTGCTCTCCGCCGGACATCTGCCCAATCCGCCGCTTGCCCAGATAACCTAATCTAAATTCGTCTATGAGGTCTGCTGCCTGATGGAAAGCCTCTTGGCGATCCATCCCCCTCATAGTGCCGGTAACACAGAGGGCTTCATGAGCCGTAAGGTCAGCCACCGCCCCGAGCCGCTGCGGAATGTAGCTCACATACCAGGGAATCCGGTGTATCGCATTTCCGGTGAGCACCTCACCGAACAAGCTGATTTGGCCGGAACTGGGCCTTAGGAGCCCTGCCAACTGACGTACCAGGGTGGTCTTGCCTGCCCCGTTAGGCCCTAAAAGGCCAAAGATCTCCCCGCACCTGATTGAAAAATTTAAGTTGTTATTGGCCACTATGTTGCCTTTGTACACCTTGGTAAGCCCGCAAACCTCATAAGCGTACATGATATCCCCCCTCGGCTAGCCCCGGAGCAGATGTTGGATCCTGCCTGCCAGGGCAATATCTCCCTTTATCTTGATCCGTCCAGGGGTGTACAGGGCAGGCAGAGGCAACAGTCCCAGGGCCATCGCGCGGAAATCATCTGAACTCATCTCCAGTACAAGTTGGGGAGAATCGGCCGGGCCTGCTTCTAGCTTGATCTGGCCTGCCCTGAGGTCTATGTGGAAGACCCCGCCGCCTTCACCCAGTATCCTGAATTCAAACAACCCACCTATCTCCCTGGCAAGCATGGGGTTGGCATTTAAGCGCTGTTCGATCTGCCTGAAGATCAGGCTGACGCTAGGTGCCCCGTCAGGCAATTTCACCAGCCCGCCTGGATCTCCCGGCTTCCACTCTAAAATCCGCTGTAACATTGCTAATTTTTCGAGAGGCAGTTCCAACCCGGATCTACTGCCAAATTCTTGGGCATATATCATGGCCGTGATGTCATGGTAGATCCATTGGGCTACTATAAAAGATACAATGGGGCTCCTGCTGAGCAGTCCCACCGTCCGCTCAGGACCGGATATCTGGACGATGAAGCATTCGTTGACATCCCCCACAACCAAGAGCCATCGGCCTATGACCGCGACCTGAAGATACTGAAGGGGCGTAACTGAGTGGTGAAACACCCTGTGTACAGGAAGCTCTACCTCTCCATAAGATAGCACGTACACATCTACGCCCTTATCCTGGGCAACCTTCAGGTCCGGCCCCAAGGTGATGAGATCCTCGGGCCAGGCTGACACAAGCAACTTGGACCTTGCCTCCGTGCACATCCGCCTGACCTTTGAAAATACCTGATCCTTTTGTCTGAAAACCAAGAATTGCGGCTCCGGGCTATCTGATGCAATGCGGTCAAGCGCGCCGTGCAATGCATCCGCTGTCTTGCTTAGCCGCTCCTTAAGCTGAGACAGCATGATACCGTGAGGCTGGGGGTAATAGAGCTGTCTTCCGTCCACCGTCTGGGAATACACTATGCCCTTTTCCTGCAAACCTTCCAGTACTTCATATACCCTCGCCCTTGGCACCTTGGAATGGCCACCGGTCTCATACCCGGTACTCCCCGGGAACCTGACCAGCGCGCAATACACTTTGGCTTCATACTCGGTAAACCCCAGTGCTTGAAGCATGGATACGGCATCCAAAGGACGTCCCCCCTGAGTCATATACAAGTTACGGCATCAACAAATAGTATAGTATCTACTTCAGTAGTGATTGACTACTTCTATCGTTAATATATTGTGCCTCTCATTTGTTGTCAAGCAAATATTCCCAGGGGCTTGCTGTAATTTACGAGATTAGGTCAAAGTGCCTAAAACGACAGAAGGCCGCCATAGGCAGCCTCTCCAAACAGTCATCTGAGGGTCTCTGTAAGTTCACAAGTATCATGTCCTCGGGCCAGGCAATACACCCGGCCCTTATCATCAGTACGTACTTGGGGCGTACTTGGGGAAGATTTGGCCAAATAAACAAAAGGGTGGAGCCAGCGGCCGGACTCGAACCGGCGACCTACTGATTACAAGTCAGTTGCTCTTCCA
>LFST01000035.1 GCA_001513185.1 Candidatus Fermentithermobacillaceae bacterium DTU015 | reverse complement strand
TTCAGAAGTACTGCTGGATTTGCCGGATTGGTTCGGAGCTAAAACGCCGGCGCACGTTCGGCCGGCGTAATCCTCATACAGAACACAAGAGGGATTTATCTCCTGTTACCTCCTGAGGGTTTTTCCCGCTCAGGAGCGGTCCTGTGAGGCATGGGCACATACCCGACCGACGGCCTCTGCGCCGCTGCCTGGGGACACAGCTCCATGAGTTTGTAGACTTCGGCAGGCATATCGAACGACACAGGGAGCCCCAAGGCCTTGACCCTGGTGGCGGTCAGGGGATAGTCATGGGTGAAATAGCCCTTTGTAAACACGTCTGCTAATTCTTCTGCCCGGTCGTCCGGGAGGTTTTGCTTGAGTATATGCAATACAGTGTCCCGCACCTGGGTCATTGCTTTCCGGGCTATATCGGCAAGGATCAAAGTGTTGTCGTCTATATGCTCAATGGGTTTGCGCTTGAGCACGCTGAGGATAGACGCGGCGGGATAAGAGCCAATTTGAGGATCAACCGGCCCCAGCACCGCGTTTTCATCCATTACTATCTCGTCGGCGGCCAGCGCCAGCAAAGTGCCCCCCGACATGGCGTAGTGGGGGACGAACACGGTCACCTTGGCCTTGTGGCGCATAAGGGCAAGGGCTATCTGTTCGGCAGCCAGTACCAGCCCACCCGGGGTATGAACGATAAGGTCAATCGGCACGTTTTCATCGGTCTGGCGGATCGCCCGCAGCACCTGCTCCGAGTCTTCTATATTGATATACCTGCTTAAGGGGATCCCGAGGAAACTCACTGACTCTTGCCTGTGGATCAGGGTAATTACCCGGGAACCCCTGTCTTTCTGCATCTTTCTCATCAAAGCCAGCCTCATGGCTTCCAGCCGCTTTTGCCTGAAAAACGGCGCAAAGATGGTGCTACCTAAGAAGAAGAGCCAAAACAACGACGATATGACACGGGGTGTATCATCCATCTGCCGTCCGACCCCTTTCACTGCTTAGCTTGGAGTATTATTAACAATAATATCACGGCAGCCTCACAAGATGATGTCCCCAAAAGCAGTGCCGGCTCAACCGGCCAGCTGGAAACGCAACTCCACCTTGAATTGGTCTCCGTCGATCTTGATAGCGAACCGCCCTCCGCATGCCTCGGTAAAGCTCTTGGCTATGGAAAGCCCAAGTCCTGAGCCTTCGGTACTCCTGGAGCGGTCGCCCCGCACGAAACGCTCGAGTATCTCTTCCTCATCGAAGTCCATTTCGTAGTTAGCGGTGTTCTTTATGGTCACCAGGGCTTCTTTACCCTGTACCTCCAGGTCGATGAATACCCTTGAGCCCAAAAGTGAGTACTTGAGGGTATTGGAAATGAGGTTCTGCAGCACCCGCGATAGTTTTGCGCCATCTGATACGATGTACACGGGCTCATCCGGCAGCTTGACCCTAAAAGCCAGCCCTGAGTCTTCTATAGATTCCTGCATATCCGCAAGAGCCTGGTTTATCAGCCGGGCTAGGTCAAGCTTGTTCAAGTCGAGCACAATGTTGTCGCTGGTTGCCTTGGCCAGGTCAAACAAGTCTTGAATCAGGTGCCTGAGCCGCTCTGTCTTCTGGGCCAGGATGGCAACATAATCCCTTGCGTTAGGCGGCAGCCCTTCTTCTTTGGCAAGCAGTTCCACATAACTCACTATGGAAGTAAGGGGTGTCTTTAGATCATGGGACACGTTGGTGATAAGATCTACTTTCATCCGCTCCGACTTGAGCTTCTCTCTTACGGCACGGCTCATGCCCTCCTGGATGGTATTAAGATTCTGTGCTGCTTCATGAATATCCGAGTCTGCTGCCACAAGCAGTTTGGTCTCCATGTCGCCGTCTTTGATTCTTCGGATGTGATCCACGAGCCGCCCCAGATCGTTTACGGTCTCGCTGTACCTGCGCAGGTAACGGTAGAGCAAGAACACACCCAGCGCCACTAGGAGCAAGGATAATAGGGCCAGGAGGGCACTGCCTCCAAAAAAGCCGAGTATAAAAATGACGGCAAGTAAACACAGCACTGCTTCTGCGATAATCAGTGCATAAACCCTGCTTAGCATCATCTTCTGCCACGGATACTTCTTCTCGTAATTGCGGTACAAGGTCAGAAGCGAGTTAACCGAGTTATGGCTGAAGAACCGCTTGCGGTTTATGATAAGGTCTGCAAGCATCATGTAGAACCAGAACAACGCAAACAACAAGATTCCTGCACTGATAAGCACCGCAATCGGCAGCCACGACCACCAATGCACATACGAATACCAGTCCCAGCTTGCATAAAGTACGCCATAAGCCACCAATGCGACCAACAACGACAAGAACACCTTGACCTCAAACCAGAGCCTTCCTGACCAAGCAGCAAGTTTCCTGTCAAAGATATGTTTATCCCGGCGCTTGATCACTCCGTAGGCAAACATGAGCACCCCTGCAGCCAAGACACCGAAGTAGAGCCGGCCGGCAATGGCAAGGGTTCGCTGTTCGTAGTAATAATCTGAGTATCCGTAAGGGTTGGGCACCAATACATTCTTGACGGCGAGCAACACTCTGATACTTGCCAAATCATCAGGATTGCCCGATCTTCTGACCCAGTCTGTCACCGGGTCAGGCACAAGCCCCCTGTACCCGCTGTCCAACCGCCTGATGTCAACCGGCTTGCCATGGTCAAACACCCAGACTTCCTTGCCGTCAAAATACCAGCAGTAGTCGTAGCCTGGAGGCAGAATTGGCATATTATCCTCGCCTATCACAGAGGACAGGTTGCCGTCTATGTTGGCTATGGTCAAGCCACTTCCAATTTCAATGGCAAAATACTTGAGGTTCTCTCCTTCGTTGTCCAGCAGGCTATGCCTCAGCACATGGTTTTCGGCATCAGATGCGGGATCGGATTGAGACCCCGGCTCGATATCTGATGTCAGAGATGTGATGTAATAAAACAGCGCGCTAAAATACCTGCTGGTCCGTGCTTTGAACGGCAGGCTGCTCTTGTAGTCAGTAACCAGCGATTTCATCGATTCCCAGTTCCCTTGAGACCACACAAGTCCGACAAAGGCGCCTACAGTGCACAGGCTGATTAGAGTCATTCCCAGGACGAAGCAGAGCCAGGCCGCAAAAGGCCTGGATTTCCTGGGTTTTGGAGAGGCCGTTACCGACACATCGTGCAGGTATTTCCGCTCACCAAGTCGTTGTGTCTCGCCTGTATCTTCAGAAGGAGGGGTTACGTCATCATGCAGCTTAGCCGCTAATCCAAGCTGAGTGTTTTCCTGCCCTTGGTCTGTCTCCAGAGCCTCAGTGCCGGGTTCCGCCGCAGATTCGGGCAAAGCTTCGTCGGTGTGCTCATTTGTGTGCTCGCCTGTGTGGCCGTCTTCTGCGATGCCGTTGTAAATTCCCAACGTGTCCATCTCTTCCTCCGGTCTCGCCTCTTCAGATTTTCTCCATTTTGTATCCAATGCCCCATACCACCTTTAGGTATTTTGGCTCCCTCGGGTTGATCTCGATTTTCTCGCGGATGCGGCGTATGTGGACCATAACGGTATTTTCCACCTTGTAGGCAGGCTGCTCCCAAACCCGTTCGTAGATCTCCTCAGCAGGAAAAACCCGCCCTGGGTGACGCATGAGCAGCTCCACTATCTTGGTTTCTGTAGGTGTGAGTTTGACGGGCTCGCCGTCGACCGTCAAGGTACGGCTGTCCAAATCGAAGCACAGCCCACCAGTCTCAAGCACGTTCCGCTTCTTGGTGTTGACATCTCCCAGCGTGAGGTAGCGCCTGAGTTGGGACTTCACCCTGGCCATGAGTTCCCGGCTGCTGAAGGGTTTAGTGACGTAATCGTCTGCACCCATGGACAACCCCAGGATCTTGTCGCTGTCTTCGGATTTGGCGGACAGGATGATAATTGGGATATTCCTCTCTTCGCGGATTTTGAGGGTGGCCGAAAGCCCATCCATCTTGGGCATCATCACGTCGAGGATAATCAGGTGCACTTCGTGGGTGTTGAGGATATCCAAGGCCTGCAAGCCGTCGTACGCCTTGAGCGGCTCGTAGCCTTCGTTTCTGAGATTTATGGCGATGGCGTTGACGATTTCCTTGTCGTCATCGACCACCAGCACCTTGAGTTTCTCCACAGCCCTCGTCACCTCCCTCCGGCCTTGATTCCTCTGCCCCGATTCTAACTTCGTCATACTAACTCCGCCATACCAACTCCACCATAGCAGCTCTACCCTACAGGTCTACCGTACAAACAACCCAATGAGCCTGGCAAATAATCTAAAGGGCAGTTCTTTCGAAAGGATTGATCTATTTCTTAAGATTTTCTTACAAAATGGGTTGAACTGTGGAGTAGTCATCCGGCCGCCTGCCAGTTGTCCATGGGAAAAGACAGCAGAGTCTTTTATGGCCCGTCTGATGTTTCTACAGGTTTCCGGAAAGCTGTCTGCATTTCCTGCAGAGCGAGCTGGAGGATGTATGATTTTCAGACGGCCGCAGGGATTACCTACATCTCCGGGCAGGTTCTACCTGTTTTTCAGACGGCCCTTCGTAGAAGGTGTACAAAGCTCAAACAGGCTTCTGCAAGATTGGAACAAACCCATTCCGCAGAAGCCCGTCACCTACCGAATCACTTTCATCTAAGGAACCGTCGGTGACATAGTTACAACCAGGGAGAATCGCCTTCAGGACTCCTCTCCGCACATACTGCGGCTTATCGCTATGCCCACCACTGGACTACACAAACCTGCCTCTTCCTGTAATTTCCCAGCCGTCTTCCACTTTGCCATCCCGCACAGCATACAGAAGGTCATGGAGGTTGACGGTGGTGCAGCAATGGCTGGGAATAAGCAGGATCTTGTCGCCAACTCCCAAGGGCCTCTTGGCGGGCTTGGCGTACTTCTGGTCGAGTTCAGTTAAGCTGGGCAACTGGAGGGGAGCCTTATCTGGCCCCAGAGTAATATGTTCCTCTGACATATCGATAACCTTGAGGCCGTACGACGGCAAGGGAGCCACCGTACCGAATTCCTTGGTCATGGACTTAAGTCCCGCATCACAAATATATAGATCCGGTTCAGGGTGGCCTGTTATAGTAGCCACCACAGCCAGTGAGTTGGCAAAATCCACACCTGCGGTCTGGCCGTACCTAAGATCCATGAAGATATATGAACCTGCTTGGATATCGGTAAGCCCCCGCCTCTTGGCTGCAAATGCAAAGGTACCGGTGCCGGCGGCACTCACGATTCCCGAATCCAGCCCTGCCTGCTCTTTTATGGCGTCCCGGACGCCCAGCAGGATGTCATAGGACCTGTTGGCAGCAGCTTCTCTGGCTTCATAATCGGGCATGAACACCGCATGGCCTTCATAGCCCATTATCCCTGCATACCATACTCCGGGCAGGGTCGCCGCCAGTTTAGCCAGCTCCACTGCCTCCTCAACGGTCCTCACCCCGCCTCTTCTGAGGCCCACTTCTACCTCTACAACGATACCTACCCTGCCGCCCTGCCTGGCAGCTTCGCTGGAGATATCCTCCAGGTTCTCCCGGGTATCCACGGCAACTTTGAGATCGAGGCCGGGCTTCTTGGATAAGGCAACCAGCCTCCGGATTTTCCTCTCACCTACAATCTGGTTGGCGATGAGGATATCCGGCACCCCTCCTTCTGCCAGTGCCTCTGCTTCACCCAGTTTGGCGCAGCAGATGCCCAAAGCGCCTCTCTCCATCTGAGTCATGGCGATTTCAGGAGTCTTGTGGGTCTTTGCGTGAGGCCTGATACCGACGCCCGCACCGCTGTGTTCGAGGAATTGCATCATCTTGTCCATATTGGCTTCCATGATGTCCAGGTCGACCATGAGCGCAGGGGTTTCGATTTCGCTGATAGGCCGGCCTCTGATCTGTTTGAGGTATTCATCATGTCCGCACATGTGCCCGCTGCTTCCATTTCCTTTGCAACAACGCTTCTGATCCATTGTGAGTCGGTCCTCCCATCCATGCAACTGCCGTTGTCCCTGTTTCCAAGACCATCATTGCCATCCCGGGCCCTTTCTTTCCCCACATATCGTAGCCCCGGAGGGTCAACCAGGATCCCGGTATCTCCAAGCTGTGTGATGACCACTGGTACTTCTTAATTATACGACTTTTCTAATTAATGCGATCTGGGTTACAACCGCCTGTACGATCCTGTACAAATATGCCAACACGAGCCAGGGAACAAATCAGTTGTTGGCGGCAGCCCCCACCGGCTCTTCCAAAGCCATGGTTTTCTCGTAGATCTTCTTAAGGAACACGATATTCAGCAATATGGCTGCTATTTCGGCAATAGGATACGCCCACCATACCAGGTTGACGTGGCCGAACAAAGACAGCCAGTAGGCCGCAGGCAGCAAAACCGCCAACTGCCTTACCACTGAGGAGATAAGGCTCAGCACCCCGTTGCCGAACGCTTGATACACCGAGCTTGCCACCACACAAATCCCTGCAAAAATATAGCTCAGGCTGATGATACGTAAAGCGGGGATGCCGATGCTCAGCATATCTTCTGACGCGTTAAACAGGCCCAGGAGTTTTCCGGGAAATACCTGGAGCACAGTCAAACCCACCACCATGATGACGATAGCGTAGGTGATGCTCAGCCTGATGGTTTCAAGCACCCGGCCCCGCTTTCTGGCGCCGTAGTTGTACGCGATGATGGGAACCATCCCGTTGTTTAGCCCAAATACCGGCATGAACACGAAACTTTGCAGCTTGTAGTATACACCCAAGACAGCAGCGGCTGTGGAAGAGAACTTGAGCACGATGTTGTTCAGCCCATACGTAGTGACAGATGAAACAGATCTCATGACAATTGACGGGACACCTACTGCGTAGATGCCTTTGATAATCCCTGCATCCGGCCTAAAACCCGTAAGGCTTAAGTCAAGCTCCTTATTCACTCTTAGGTTAAAGATAATTGCCAAGACGGCCGATACCGTCTGGCCGATGACCGTGGCTATGGCAGCGCCTGCCACACCCATTTTGGGCATGCCGAAGTACCCGAAAATCAAAATGGGATCGAGGATGATGTTGAGCAGGGCTCCGGTAGCCTGGGCAATCATTGAGTACACAGTCTTTCCCGTAGCTTGAAGCAACCGCTCAAACACAATCTGCATGAACTTGCCAATGGAACCTATGCAGACAATGCTCAGATAGGTCACGCCATATCCAACGATTTCCGCATCGGTAGTCTGAGACACAAAATATGTCCGTGAAAACAGCAGGCCAATTGTCATAAATGTCAGGAAACTCAGGACCCCGAGAAATATGCTATTGGTGGCGACGCGGTTGGCCTTATCAAAATCCTTCTCCCCGAGGGATCTGGACAGAAGGGCGTTGGTCCCCACCCCGGTTCCCACTGCAATCGAAATCATAAGGCTTTGAACAGGATAAGCCAGGGAGACCGCGGTGAGGGCGTTTTCATTGATCCGGGCCACAAATATGCTGTCCACAATGTTGTAAAGGGCTTGCACGAACATGGATATCATGATGGGCAGCGACACATCGATAAGCAGTCTGTTTATGGGCATGATCCCCAGTTTGTTTTCTTTGGTTGATGCAGCGCTCACTAATACAGCCCTCCCTGCCTTAACAGCTATTCATCGCTGCCGGAAAACTGCCAAAAAGCCGGCCAGCATAAGCTGTGGCACATTACCAAAGCACTCCTAATATACCACGGAAGACGAAATAATGGAGCCCAGGGCGGTGACTGAACGAGCGTTAGGCGCTCACCGAACGCCTTCCGGAGACCTACCGTACACTCGAAAGCGTACTTCGAATCCAAGCCGAAAAAGGGATTAAGTATTGGTAGAGCGGAAAGCCCCCTCAGGGTCGTAGATAACGCCGTTATGCTGGGCATTTAACCGGCCTAGGTGCGTGAAAAGAAACTCAAACAGGTTGCAGATCCCAAGGAGGAATTTTCCATATCACATAGAATACTACGTCG